>JAGVBZ010000009.1 GCA_020059465.1 Brevinematales bacterium | reverse complement strand
TAAACATCCGCTTTACCGGATGGCTGAGACGATCGATTGGGAGGCGTTCGACAAGGCGTTCACACCGCTGTTCTGCCCTGATAATGGCAGACCGGGGATTCCCACACGGATGATGGTCGCGCTGCATTACCTGAAATACAGCGAAAACCTCAGCGACGAGGAAGTGGTCGAGAAATGGGTGCAGAATCCGTACTGGCAGTATTTCCGCGGCGGATCGAAGAAGCCGAAAAATTTGCCCAACGGGGATAATTACGATCCGACGTTGGAAGTGCTAAACAATGAAAGGAAATGGATTATATGATATAAGAAATATTTAATCAATAATGTTTTCTTTTTTATTATTTCATAGTATTATATTTATAAGTACTCGTTAGAAGGAGATTATATGAAGAATATGATAATTCCTGTATTTTCGTTATTTATTATAATTTCTAACCCAATACTATTAAATTCTATTTCTTATAAAATTTCTTGGAATATTACAACAGGTGGTTCCATATCTGAAAGTCCGTGCATATGGGATGAAAAGGTCTATTTCGGAAGCGGAGATTATAAGCTTTATTGTATAAACGCAATCACGGGTAGTATGGTATGGACATTTAAAACAGGAGATCGGGTTTCTTCCAGTCCGTGCATATGGGATGAAAAGGTCTATTTCGGAAGTGATGATTATAAGCTTTATTGTATTGATGCTGGTATAAAAAATAATGGAACTATATATCCCTCGATTAGCGGAATGGATACTATAAGTAATAAATAAGTGTAATACTTAACATAATCCTGCTTATCGGTATTATAATATGTGTTTGAACTGTATATCACATACTTTACACATTTTCTTCCGATTCATTATATTCAATTTCAGGACAAAGGTAACACTTTTTGTATAAAAAACACAACCTATTTCAGCCTATATAAAAGCCTTTCTTCAATTACGATCATGGGGGAAACATTACTTTATCTGAAAGAAGCCTTCATAGAGGCTGATTCAAGCATTGATTTTACCCTTTATTAAAGGTTACTCTGTTCAACGCTTCGATAAAAAATTCCTTCAACCCTTATTTCTACCGATAGGCTTTATCCGCCGAATCAATAACTATACATAGACTATTCCGCATATCCCTCTCGTTATGCAAAGCGCTCAGGAAGCATGCTTCGTAGGGCGACGGCGGGAATAAAATGCCGCTTTCAAATAGTTTTCGATAGACCCGCCGGAACCCGTCCATATCCTGAGCACGGGCGTTCTCAAAATTCTCCACCGGTTTTTCGGTATGGAATATTGAAAATAAAGTTTTATAGGTATTGATTGTCAGCCTCGATTTCTTCCGAAATTCGGCCGCGAAATCCACAACAAGTTCCGACATACGCGAGTATATTTCAGGATGCGCCGTCAATTCGTCCAACACCGCGATTCCAGCCGCCATCGCAAGGGGATTGCCCGAAAGAGTGCCTGCCTGATACACCGGGCCCACGGGCGCGAGCATGTCCATTATCTCCGCTCGCCCGCCGAACGCCCCGCATGGCAGACCTCCCCCGATAATTTTCCCGAGTGTCGTCAGATCGGGAATGACGCCCTCGATACCCTGAACCCCTGAGAGTCCTGCCCGGAATCCTGTAATTACCTCGTCGAAAATAAGTAAAATTCCGTGCTTTGCGGTCAATTCGCGTACGAATGTTAAAAATCCTTCGCGGGGCGGTACGATTCCCATATTTCCGGGGACAGGTTCCATCAGTACACACGCTATTTCGCCGGGATGCGTTTTTATTACCATTTCCAACACTTCGGGATTGTTGAACGGAACCGATAACGTGTTTTTTACGGTGTCCGATGGAACACCCGGCGAGCTTGGCGACGATAATTCCGCGAGTCCTGATCCGGTGCGTGTCAGGAGGTAATCCGAATGACCGTGGTAGCATCCGTCGAACTTAATAATCATGTTTTTCCCGGTAAATCCGCGCGCGAGACGAACTGCCGACATTACCGCTTCGGTACCGGAGTTTACGAAACGAATCTTTTCAATAGACGGCATGCAGCGGATGATTCGTTTCGCGAGTTCCGCCTCGTTCTGATGGCAGAGACCGAACGAACTGCCCCGCGCGAGCGCCCGTCTGACAGCGCGGTTGATCGAGGGGTTCGAGTGTCCCATAATAATCGCGCCCCACGAGAGACAGAAATCCAGGTAACGCTGTCCATCGGCGGAATAGACATATTTACCCTTCGCTTTTTTGATAAAGATCGGGGGTATTCCGACCGATTTGAACGAACGGACAGGGGAATTTACCCCGCCCGGAATAACCTTCAACGCTTCTTCATAGAGATTGATAGACATCGAGTTTCTCCAACGCCCACGGCGTATGATAGGTGATAATCCGGTTTGCTCCCGCACGTTTGATAGAGACCAGCGTCTCATAGATGATATCTTCCTTCGCGAGACCTTTTTCCATCAGCGCGTGAATCATCGCGTATTCGCCGGATACGTTATAGGCGATGAGAGGTATGTTAAATTCCGTTCGCGCCCGGCAGACGATATCGAGATAAGGAAGCGCGGGTTTGATAATAATCTGCGCCGCCCCTTCGTCAATATCCGCCCGAATTTCCTCGAGAGCCTCGGCGGAGTTCGGCGGGTTCATCTGGTAGCTCTTGCGGTCGCCGTGCTTCGGCGCGCTCCCGGCGGCGTCCCGGAACGGCCCGTAGAAATTCGAGGCGTACTTCGCGGCGTATGAAATAACCGGGACTCCCGCTTTCCCTATCCGTTCAAGCTCCCGCCGGATATGAAAAACCCGTCCGTCCATCATATCCGACGGCGCGACCGCGTCCGCTCCCACGATTGCATGACTCCCTGCGATTTTCGCAATCAGTTCGCATGTCCGATCGTTATCCCCGATATGGCATTGCCCGTCCCCGCTGTACGAGCAGATACAGACGTCTGTCATCACTTCAAGTTGGGGATATATATCTTTTAATCGCGGGATGGACTGTTGGATCAGCCCGTTTTCCGCCCAAGCCTGCTCCAGCCCCTTTTTACCGGGGACTCCGAATAAAATCACAGAGTGTAAACCGATATTGATTATGGGTTTTATGTACTCGACCGCTTCGTCGGCGCTGAAGCGGAGTACTCCGGGCATCGATGGAATCGTTTGGGTAACTCCGCGCCCTTCGACGATGAAAAGGGGCAGGATAAAATCATCCCTCCTCAGGAACGTTTCCTGATAGCGAAGACGTGCGGGGCGGTCGATACGGCGGTCACGGAATCTCTGATACATCGATAATGATCTCCTGTTCTATACCATATTCCGCGAGTATCCCCGCGGTCACCGGGCCGATGCAATAATATAACAGATTCTCCGGAAAATTTCCATATAGACGCTTGAAAGAAGTGACGGTGGAGGGAGATGTGAAAATGATTCCCTCGAATTTGGAAAGCTCGATTTTCGGCTGAGAACGGTCGGATGTCCTATAAAGGACGACGGTCTCGACCTGCGGAATTCTGTGAAGGGGATTATCGGACTGTTCGGAGCACGGATAAAGCGCCCGTTCTATCCCGTATTCTCCTATTACTTCGGCGAGCGCTGCGGAATGGTGCTTCGATTGTACAATAGCGTTTCCTATACCCTGACGGCGCAGTTCTTCGGCTGTCGCCGGCCCGATTGCAAAAACCTTTTGCCCGAAGATTTGATATTTCCTGAAAAATATCCGCACAGCCGTCTTCGAGGTGAAAATGACAGCGTCGTAACGGTTTATTTCAATCGCGGGGGGAACAAGAATTTCTTCGGTTCGGATGAGGGGATAATGCACCATCCTGCCCGGAAGGCGGACACTATAACGCGAAATCTCCAGTCCGGTGAAAAGGAACTTCGGCTGACGAAGCGCGTGACTGACCGTGTCCCCGATGATGATGATAGCGGGCGGAGAGGTTTCCGCTGTGCGCAGTCCTTCGATATCGGTGACAGAAGTTTCTTCCAGAACCGACCCGGCGTTCCGGACTATCGCCGCGGGCGTTTTTAAGGGATATCCCTCCCCGATCAAATACGCTGAGAGATCGGGCAGAACGCTTGCCGCCATATAATAAACCAGCGTCCCGCGTCCCGGAGTTCCGGAAAACGCATCCTTTCCATGTCCTGCAGCGAACCGCACCCCCGACGAAACCTCCCGCATGGTCAGAGGAATACCGCTATCCGCCGCCGCGGCGAGCGCGGAAGTAACCCCCGGTACGATTTCAACCGGAATCAGCCGCCGCGCGAGATACTCCGCTTCCTCCCCGCTTCGTCCGTACACCGACGGATCGCCGCCCTTCAACCTGACTACCGTTTTTCCGTCCATTGCGGAAAGGTATAGCATTTCGTTGATCTTTTCCTGCTCCACAGAGTGCAGGTTTTTTCGTTTACCGACATAGGTCTTTTCACAATCGTACGGGTCGAGCACGGATTCGTCCATCAAGTCGTCATAGAAAATGATATCGGCGATTTTCAGGATATTCGCGGCCCGAAGGGTAAGGAGGTCGGGCGCGGACGGGCCCGCGCCCATCAGTATCACCCGGCCGTAGAAACGGCGGTAATCGAGGGGATAGAACAGCTTACGAACGGCGGGACGATCCGTTCGGACAGTCACCGCTAGGCACCCCTGCAGGGGATTGGTACCGAACGGCAGGATTTCCGCGATCCTGTCGGCCAATCCAAGCCGTTTCATGGCGATACTCGCGACAATAACTGCGTCCGCATCTCCCCGGTTAATGTACTCTATGCGCTCCTGTATATTTCCCCGGATACTCAATATATTTATATCGGGACGCGCCGCGATAATCTGTTCCCGCCTAAGGGGCGAGGAAAGCCCCACAACCGCACCTTCGGGGAGTTCGGCTAAAGTAGCGCCGTCTCTGCTGACCAGCGAATCGGTCGCATCGGCGGATTTTGTAACCGCCGCTATAGAAATCTTGTCCCGCAGCGGGTAGGGCAGATCCTTCGCGGAATGGATAGCGCAGTCTGCGTCTCCGCGTAAAACCGCATCGTCCAATTCGCGTGTGAATATATCCTCCATCGCGTTATCGAGCAAAGATATTTCTTTATGTTTGTCGCCATAGGATTCGACCGGGACAAATTCATACTCTACATCGGGCAGCAGGGACATCATCTCGCGTACCTGCGCGATCGCAAGGGGCGACGTCCTTCCCGCGATTCGGATTTTTTTCGGCATACTCCCCCCTAATCCAGAAGTACGGACACCTCGTCGCCATCCACTCTTACCATATAAACCTTCAGGTTTCCGACTTCAGGATTTGTACATTCCCCTGTGATGATATCGAACGAGTTATTATGAATGGGACAGTTCAGCCTGCCCGCGCCGTAGATCGAATCGACGATGGGTCCGTTCTCATGCGGGCATCGCGCGGCGGTGGCAAGCCATTTCCCGTCGATCAGCCGGAACAGCGCAATTTCCGTGTCGCCGGTGCTGAATACTCTCGAAGTGCCGGGCGTCAGGTCGGATACAAGGCAAACACGCAGTTCCCTGCCTTTCGGTTTCAGTTTCTCGCCGTGATGCTCGTTGTCCAGATCGGGCGGAGCAGCCCACGGATTTTTAATATTATCGATCGCCTTCTGAAAATCCGCGTCGAGTATCTTCAAATTATCTTCGGTGTTATAAAGGATAGCGTCTTTAATGACCTCGAGGCCGATCCGTTCGACAAAAGGCGCGCTGCGCTCGAGGAACTTTGCGTTCTTCCGGTAATACTCGTAGAACCGGTCGCCGATTTTTATCACTTCATCGTGCGTTTTTACCCTGGTCAATTTTTTTCCCGCAGTCACCTGCGCGCCGCCGTTTCCGCCGATATAGATATCCCATCCGTTATCGACCGCGACCACACCGAAGTCCTTGATAGTCGCCTCGGCGCAGTTACGCGGACAGCCGGATACACCCATTTTAAATTTCGCCGGCCCCGTCATACCGTGATAACGGTCGTCCATCTCGACACCCAGCGTCATGGAATCCCCCAGTCCGAAACGGCAGAATTCCGACCCGACGCATGACTTTGCGGCGCGAAACGTTTTCGAGTATGCGTAACCGCAGTCCGCGTCGACAATCTTCCATACGTCTTTCAGGTGCTGTTTATCAATCGAATACAAGCCGATTCTATCCGCTCCGGTGATTTTTACCGTAAGCCCGTACTTATCCGCCGCCTCGGTGATTCGTTTCAGCAAGTCCGTATCCATATGTCCTCCGTGCACGCGCGGAATTATGCTGAATTTCCCGTCCTTTTGGATATTTCCGAAATAACGGTCATTAGCGGGCTTCGCCTCATATTCTATCTGATAATCGCCCTTGTAGATATAATTCAGCAGGAAATCCAGCCCCATCTTGGTTTTAGCGTCTCCGATAAAAGAATTATCGTGCGCGAGTACACGGAATACGGCCTTATACCCATGATTGACTATTAATTCCGTCAGATCGGCGCGGCTCAGGGGGATGCCCGGTACAAAATATTTTTCCGCAGGGTCTTCCTTGAGTTCTCCGACTATCGAGATCAGCAGGGATTTAAGCTTCCCTTTACAGTTGCCGCATCCCGTTCCGGCGCGGGTGGCATTCATTACCTTGGTGAGGGTATCGCTTCCCGATTTAATAGCGTTTCGGATCTTCCCTGCAGATATGCCGTTGCAGTCGCAGATAGTAGTATCGTCAGGCCATTGGTTCGCATCGACCATGACTTCGCCGCCCGCCCCCGAACCGGGGAAAAGCAGATCCGCCCGGCGCTCGGGAACCGGCATTTTCGCCGTATAGTGGATCGATATCGCATCCGCATTCAGCTCTTCCCCAAGGATATTTGCCCCGACCAGTTTATTTTTTCGGATGATGAGTTTTTTATAAGTATGCGAACTCAGGTCTTCATAGGCAACGATCTCGTCGCCGGGTTCCTCGTTAAAACGCCCCATAGTGATGACGGGAAAATCGCTTTTAAGCCGGGTCGGAGGGATAGACGAACCCTCGTAGAAGATGTTTTCGCCGCAGAGAATTCCCGCAAGAATACGCGCCTGATCCCATACCGGTGCGACAAGACCGTAGATCACTCCTCTATGCTCGGAGCATTCGCCGATCGCGTAAATATCGGGGTATTCCGTACACAGATGATCGTTGACTACAATCCCTTTATTGATACGCAGACCCATGTCCTTCGCAAGCGCGACGTTCGCGCGTATACCGGTGTTAAAAAACACCGCCTGCACGGGCAGCGTACGACCGCTTTTAAACTGCGCTGTATGAACCCCATTACTGTCCCCGATGAGATCGGTGACCGAATTATCCATGATAAAATCGAATCCTTTCTTCTCGAGTTTTTTCTGCAGGACTAATCCTGCGTCGCGGCAGAGCTGGAATTCCATTAGATTACCCACAAGATGCGACACGGTAACATGTTTTCCCATTGTCTTCAACGCAAGCGCAAGTTCCAACCCCAGAAGCCCGCCGCCTATTACAAGTACCTCCGATCTATCTTCAAGATATTTCTGCGCGATGTCCACATCGTTAATACTGCGAATTGCGAATACTCCGGGAAGGTCGGCGCCCTTCACTGGCGGTATGAACGGAACCGCTCCCGTCGCTATGACAAGGATATCATAGGGGTAAACCGTATTATCCGAAAGACGGACGATCTTTTTTTCCTTGTCCACGGATACCGCGGGAGTACTGAAAACTCCCCGTACGCCTTTTTCGCGGAACCATTCGACGGGGTGAGTCCAGAAGTCCGGGCAATCGTCCGACTTCAGGAGATTGATCAGTTTTACGCGGTTATATACTCCGCCCTTTTCTTCGCCGATCACGGTGATATCATAAAGTGCGGGATCGCGCATCACAATTTCTTCGACCAGTTTTCCGCATGCCATTCCCGCGCCGATTACAACAAGTTTCTTTTTATCACTCATTAGACGCTTCCCTTACAGTTTTGTTTTTTTGCGATGAAATAAAGTAGTATGCCGCGCCGATAAACAAACCTCCCCCGATAAAATTCCCAAGCGAAACGATCAGAACGTTGCGGATATATCCCTCCCAGCTAACTGTTTCAGGGTGCGGCATAAACAAGGGCATTCCTAAAAGACTCATATTAGCGACACTGTGTTCGAAACCGCTCGTGATGAACGCGAAGAGGCACCAAAATATGACGAAAATCTTAGCGGTGTCTTCCTTTACCCGTGCGGACATCCATACGGCGAGGCAGACCAGCATATTACAGAGAACGCCCCGCATAAGAAGTTCCCAGAACGGCGCGTTCATTTTCGCGGATGAGACCTTCATGACAAACTCCGATGTCTGGGGGTTCTGCAGAAGACCCGTCTGAGCCACCAT
Organism: Brevinematales bacterium; assembly: GCA_020059465.1. Taxonomy (GTDB): domain Bacteria; phylum Spirochaetota; class Brevinematia; order Brevinematales; family GWF1-51-8; genus GWF1-51-8. The sequence continues at coordinate 70,314 of JAGVBZ010000009.1, read as the reverse complement.
CAGGGCGAGCAAAAGAGACCCGGCGATATTGCCGATAAAACTCAAACCCCACACTCCGAGCGATTCCCATATGTTTACGTTGCGGGTAAAAAGCCCGATTGTCATCACCATGTGATTACCGGTAAAGAGTTCCGCCCCCGCAATAATCACCAGAGTGAGGGCTATCCCGAACGAAACTCCCATGAGGAGTTTCAAAGCCGGGGATTCAGCCGCGGCGAACGCCCCGCCGATGGTGAAGATTAAGAAAATCCCCAGACCGACAAAAATCCCGGCAAGCATGGAAGATGTGAAATATTTAATCGGGCTTCTTTTTAAGAAGCCCGCCTTGACTGCTGCGGTTTCTCCGAATTTCTCAACCGTTTCTAAGAACATAAACGCCTCCGTTTGTGCTTTTTATTATGAAGCGGTTTCCATATACCGCCGCTGTCTTTCAAATCTCCGGACATATTTTTCGAGTTCCGTTTCTATGATAAGTTCCGCATGCTCGATTTCACGCTGACGAAGATCGCGGTTCCCGGCGACCCGCCGTTCGACATCCCCGATATTATAAAGCGTTACGCCGTGCAGTTGCCCGATCGATTCGTCCACATCGCGGGGAACCGCAAGATCGACAATCAGCATTCTGCGCCCGGCGGGAAATTGTTCCTTCCGCACGATGAGATGCGGCGCGGATGTCGCGCTGATCAGGATATCGGTACGTCCGAGAACCTCCGGCAAACGTCCGAGGGGGAAGGCGATGCATCCTGTTTCCGAAGCGAGTTCCCGCGCGCGCGGCAAGGAACGGTTGCCTAATAATAATGTTTTCGCCCCGTTACGAACGAGAAACCGGATCACATTCCGGTTGAGGTGATTGACGCCGATAATAGTAATCACAGAATCTTTTAATTCGCGGTTTTCGTCAAGGATGATTTCTACTGCGGCATGACCGTGCGACATCGCGCCCCGGCCGATAGCGGTTTGCGTGCGTACAGTTTTTGCCGTATGTAGCGCAGTCTGAAAAAGGAAATGAAGCGCGGGAGAAACCGTTCCGCCAACGCAGGCTTTGCCGTAAGCCGCGCGAACCTGATGCATAATCTGTGTTTCACCGAGAAGCGGGGATTCCAGCCCGGACGCGACGCGGAAAAGATGCCTCGCGATTTCAACCAGCGGAGGCGAAGCGGCGCCGTCGTCGATATACAGTTCCACTCGGTCGCATGTATTCAGGAGAATATAATTTCCGTCAATACGGCCGCATATCCGTCTATAAAACATTTCGCGTGCGCCGATGCTTTGCCGGGCGTCAATCCCATTCAGAAAAATCATCTTCTATTATCTCCCTGATCCGGTTCCGCCATTTAACGCTCTTTTTCACATCGGCGCCTCCCGACGAAACTGAAACGCTCATATCGTCTTTCTTATAGACCGCCGGGGAAATGAATCCCGAAAGTTCGGGATCGTCGGCGACATTACAGAGAATATGCCGTTCCGCCGCGCTTTCCGCGATCATCCGGTTCGTATCGCGGTCGTTCGTGCATGCGTACACGAGGCCGAACCCGTCCAAATCGTCCGGTTCGAACTTTTTCCGCAGCAGTGTGACTGTTGTTGCAGTAAACGCTTGATCGTGAACGGCTGCAAGGACTGTGATCGATTCCGTAAAAAGAAGGAGCGTTTTTATTTTATGAAGCGCCACACGCCCGCCGCCTACGATTAAAATTTTCAACCCGGATACATCGATTGAGAGCGGAAGAAATATTTTATCCTTTATTTTCATACAAGTATTATATTATACCATATATGTATGATTATAGGAAGTATTCGGGAACAATATCTTTCTTTCTCAAAAGCTCCATTATCCTTTCGACGGCGGTATCGGGCGAAGCGTCTTCGGGGAGGGTCAGGTCCGCCGGAAACTTATCGAGCGGGGATCGTCCGTATTTAATTGTTAAAAGCTCGTAGGGCGAGTTCAATTCGCGGATCTTCTCCGCGTCATAGTCGTCCATATCCCTCATACAGGTAATCGCGATCAGTCCGGCGTCGGTCAATATCCTTGAAATTTCCCCCAGCCGGCGAATCGATTCCTCCCGGTTCTCGATGGAATTGTCGAGATCGTTATCCAGTCCCGCGGAAAGGCTTTTTACTCCCAGATAAAAGCTGATATATTTCCTGTCGAATAATTTCCGTTCGAGCATTTTTCCAGTTTCCTCGATGCCGGCCGAGCCTGTTAAAATCACCAGTTTCGCGCGGTGGCCGAAACGGGTCTCGCGCTCGGTTTTTCCGATCGCACCGGGGTCCCAACGGTTTTCCCGCCGCGCGAGGTAATTGGTAAGCGACACGCTGCTGTCTTCGAGGGAATGGAGAACAATGCCCGCGCCTGAGATTTGGTAATTATCTATAATAACGAATCGCGAAGAATAGTCAAGCAGCGGCGTCTGATCGAACGCGACGGGACGGTTGGTCTCCAGAATACACTCCGCGACCTCATAACGGTCGATTTCCGCTTTATTCCCAATACTTTCTAAATCGGAGGCATCCATGATGCTTAGGATTTCCATCAGATTGATAAGGACATAGGCGGTGCCGATCTTGATTTCATACTGCTTCCCCTTAACCATTGGGAACGTCCCCATCCAAAACAGGTTCGCCTTAAAACGGCGGCTGGCCGAGGGTTTCGAAAGTTCCTCCGCCCGGAGCATCATTTCGCCCGGTTTTATATATAACGGGTCGTCTATCGTGAATCCGCAGCTCATTCCCGCGGATACGCACTCCGGCGGTTTATCCGAAAATGTCTCGATCGTGCGGATACGGGACTTTTTATTCGACGGGAGGAAGAGCACTTCTTCGCCCTGCCGGATACTCCCGAAAGCCACCATTCCCGCGAGGATTCTCCGGTCGTCGTTCATCCCGGTAAATTTATACACATCCTGCACGGGAAAACGGAACGGCTTATCGGTTTTACCGCGATCGGGTTCGAAACAGTCGATCTGTTCGACGACGGTGGGTCCTTCATACCATGACATCTTCTCCGAACGGCGGAAAATGTTTTCCCCGTTCAGCGCGGCGACCGGAATGAAACTTAACGGCTGGATTCCGATCCTCTTCAGAAACGCTTTATACTCCGATACGATTTTATCGTAGGCCTCTCTCGAATACCCGGCTAAATCCATCTTGTTTATCAGCACCGAAACCTGGCGTATACCCAGCATGGAAATAAGATAACCGTGCCGGCGGGAGTTTTCCTTGATGCCCTCGTTTATATCGATGACAATCAGGGTGCCTTCGGCGCGGGTCGCGCCAGTGATCATATTCCTCAGGAACTCGATGTGTCCCGGCGCGTCTATAATCAGGTAATCGCGTTTCGCGGTCTTGAAATATATCCGGGCGGCGTCGATAGTAATACCTTGGGACTGCTCCTCTTTCAGTGCGTCTAAAAGGAACGCGTATTCGAACGTCTTTGAGTTCTTTTTACAATACTCCCTGACAGATTCGAGTTTGCCGTCGGGTAGGGAATTTGTATCGGCAAGAAGCCTCCCGATAACTGTGCTCTTACCGTGATCGACATGTCCGGATATTACAATATTAAACTGTTCGCGGTAGTTCATATTATCTCCTCATGATCCTACATGTATCCTTCGCGGCGCAGGGTTTCGAGGGAACCCCCGTCCGCCTTATCCTGTTCCCTTCCCGAACGCTCGGCGACATTTTTCAGTTTCCCGCTTTTTAACTCCTCGATTATCTCCCCGATATTCCGTGCGGAAGATTCGATAGGTTTGGTGCACGGCCAGCATCCGAGGGAGCGGAAACGCTTTCCTTCACCCTGATCGAGATAGAGAGGGATGAACGGCACTTTTTCGCGGGCGATATACTCCCATATATCGAGTTCCGTCCAGTCGAGAATGGGATGGATACGGATATGACATCCCGGAGGAAAGCTCGTATTATAATAATGCCAGAGTTCGGGGGGTTGTTCCCCGATATTCCATTCGTTGTTATCGGTGCGCGGGGAGAAGTAACGCTCCTTGGAGCGGCTGCCTTCCTCGTCGGCGCGTACCCCGACAATAACGCCCTGATACGGGTCTTTATTCATATCGGGCTCGTAGTTCCCTGTAGAATGATTCATCCGGTAACGAACCCAATCGCCCGCGAGAGTATGCCGTAAAGCCTCGCTTTTCAGGTATTTACAGCAGGTCAGCCGGTCGATCGCCCCGTCGGGATAAGTCAGCTTCTTAGCGAGCGCATCGCTGTTCTCCCCGTATATCATATCCAGCTTCCATTCGCGGGCCAGCCTGTCGCGGTAAGCGATCATCGCCGGTATTTTAAAATGAGTGTCAATATGCACCATAGGAAACGGGACATGTCCGAAAAACGCCTTGCGGGCGAGCCACAAAAGGACGGTACTGTCCTTTCCGATAGACCAGAGCATACATAAATTTTTATTCTTAAATTCCCGGTAAGCCTCGCGCAGGATGTAGATACTTTCCGCTTCGAGCCTGTCAATCCTGTCCATCGTTGTTCCTCCCGGCGGTTTTTACATGCAGGCCGCATTCCCGCTTTTCAGGGGTCTCCCACCACCATCGCCCCGCGCGGATATCCTCCCCTTCGCGGACAGGGCGGGTACACGGCTCGCATCCGATCGATTCGTATCCCTCGTCATGAAGCCTGTTGTACGGTACGCCTTTCTCTTTCACGTATTCCCAAACCTGTTTTCCCGTCCAATCGTAGAGCGGGTTTATTTTATAGATGCCGAACGACTGGTCGTTTTCGATCACTTCGGCCTCCGAGCGGGTTACCGATTGATCCCGTCGGATTCCGCATATCCACGCTTTTACCGTAGACAGCGCCCTTCTTAACGGTTCGATTTTTCTGATACGGCAGCAGAGCTTCCGGTTTTCTATACTTCCATAAAACATGTTCGGTCCATACGCCCGCGCCATTTCCTCTATTTTCCTGTTATCCGGGAAATATACTTCATAATAAAAACAGTACCGATTCATGGTTTCCTGCATCACGTCATAGGTGGACTGGAAATTCCGCCCGGTGTCGAGTGTGATAATCCTTGCGTCCCTCGATATATTCAGGATCATGTGCGTCAGTACCTGATCCTCAAGACCGAGGCTCGACGATAAAACGATATCATTGACGCCGAATGTACGGACAGACCATTCTACCCGTTCGAGCGCCGTCATCGCTTCCAGTTCCCTGCGGCTATTTTCTATATTAATACTCATCTTCCCTCCTTCAGATATTGTACTCGGTTTTATCCTTTCCCCATTTAATCTTACTCCATATCCGTTCGTGAAGATAATAAAGCGCAATTTTCACGAAGAAGTCTCCGATACTTACGAAAAAAGCAAAATCAAGTTTTTGAGTGATTATCAATGTCAAACATCCCGTAGCGCCTGAGCCTAGCAGCCTGTACGATATCGCCTTTATAATACTTCTAAAATGCGTCTCTTTTATATGCGTGTCCATTCGCTCTATCCTCCTTTTCTAATTAAAACTTTCCAATACCCGTCGAATTGATCGACCGTTAATACCGCATGCCCTTCCGATTTTACCGATCCGGGCACATTCTGGATGGGTTCGCCGTCGTCGAGATAGATCTCAAGCAAACCTCCCGTATCCAGTTTCGCAAGCTCCATTTTAGTCTTAACAAAGTTCATGGGGCACGCCACTCCGCGCAGGTCTTTGACCGTCCTGTCCGATAAACTTGTATCCTGCGGCGGCGAAATCTCCGCCGGGGATGGGAAATTCATTGAATCGTCCATCGATTCATACAGCCGAACCACCTCCCCGGCAAGTCCCCAGACAAGATTTTCATTCATATCAAGTTTATCCAGCAGTACTGAGTCAAGCAATGGCTTGTATCGCCGGTCAACGATACCCGAAAGTATGAACTGTTCGTTGAAACCGAGCGCGGCTTCCTTCAGCGTCGATGCCTCCATCCCACGGGTAAACAGGAGCATCCGGCAGGAGTAGAATAATAGCGCGGTCAGATTTTCCACGCGTTCTCCCTCGCCGGCGTTCAGCTTCGCTTGCGTTTCCGCGATATTTTTTAAATCGCGTTCAAGGAGATCGAATACGCCGGCAGAGCATTCTCCCGCTCCGCGCCCATCGAGCGAAAACTCCCGCTCTGCGCCCCAATCCGTGTAATACGAGGGATGTTCGGAATAATCGGGTATTTTCGAGTAGTGATCCGAAATCGAACGTATGAGGTATGATTTTCCGCCGTTCTCAAGGTATTCGCGAAAAGACTGCGATTCCCCGAGGCTAAAAGCATGGAGGGTATTGAGAATAAACGCCGGGAGGCTTTTCGCAGGGAGCTCCCCGATCCGCTCGGCGAAAACCGCGCCGTCCGGAGTATCCTTCGCGCCGGCAACCGCAACATACGCGGGATAAAGCCGCCCGTCTTTTTTGAACGTCGTCCCGTAAAAACCCAGATCGGCGGTCCAGTGCTGTCCGCAGGAGTTCGGGCATCCGGAAATCTTAATCGCTGGCGTTTCTTTTCCGCCTAAATCAAAGCCCGATTTTTCAATCAGCCATATTGTTTCCGACGCCGCGCCCCGGGAGAGGCAGATACCGAGCTGACAGGTCGACGCTCCCGCGCAGACTGTCAGTCCGCCGTTATACTGGGAACGGTTCAGCTTGAATAACTGCGACAAGATTTTATATACGTTACCCAGCAGCAAGCCGGGGATATTTCGTAATAGGATGTTCTGACTGGCAGTAAACCTGATTACATCGTCGCCGAACGATTCGAGAAACAGGGTGAGCGTTTCCGCAGTTTCTGTGGACAAGTCCCCTAGAACAATAGGAATTTCAATGGAATACAATTCTGCGTCTTTCTGTACCCGCGCATATAATTTCTTCCACACCTCATACTCCGGTATATCCAGAGGCGTTTCCGGTTCCAAATCCGGGGAATGCCGCGGAGAGATTTCCGTATCCGGTAAAAGGAGCGGGGTGTTTTCTTTCAGATCCCGCCACTCTCTATGAAACATACGTACGAATTCAGCCGCGCCGTATTTATCTTTTACAAAACGCAGCCGCGCGGCGTGGCGGTTCTTCCTGTTGCCAAATTTTGCGAATAAGCTTCGCGCCGCAAGAGCTGCGCCTAGAATCTCTTCCGCGGAGATAAATCCGATGACCGGGATTCCGGTCGACGGTCTTGCTCCCATCCCGCCCCCGAGGAAAACCGCAAATCCGTTCTTTTCGTGTTCTCTCCTCGCGGCAAAACCCAAATCGTTTACCGAAGGAAAGATACCGTCGTTCGTACCGTAGGAGAACGCGATTTTAAACTTGCGGGGAAGATTCCATGAATCGCCGTCCGAGATCAGGTGTTCCGTCAGACCGACCGCGTACGGAGTAACATCGAACGGTTCATCGCGCGAAATTCCGGCATCCGCCGGAGCGGTGATATTTCTGAGCGTATTGCCGCCGCCTCCGCGCGTCGATAGCCCCGCCTCCTTGAGACTGCGGATAACCGGAATAAGCCCTTCCAATGCCACATCGTGAATCTGCACTTCCTGGCGGGTGGTAATATGCAGACGCCCGCTTCCGTAATGCCGCGCGCAATCTGCGACAGCCGCGAGCTGCGCCGGGGTAATAACGCCACCCGCGCAGCGTACCCTGACCATAAACGTATCGGGAGTCCGCTGTTCGTAGACGCCGAACGGGACACGGTGCGCCTTCAGGGTCGTCTTATCTATTTTTCCTGCATTATAATCCGCGATTAATTCGTCAAGCGCGTTTATTTCCCCTTCAAGTTGACGCGGTATTTTGTATGTTAACATCGATCACCTCCAAATCAACGGCAGTCACTTCTCCTTTTTTTATACTAAAAACTTTCATGGCAGGTTCAGATGCCGCCAGCGAAATAATCGCATAGAGCAGGGCGGGGTCGTATGCGAGACGGATATCTTCCTCCGAAGGCCGAGCGGGTGAGGCGGGATGACTATGATACCCCGCAATGACGGAGAGCCCTTTTGCCCGGGCGGACCTGACCGCCGCGAACTGCTCGGCGGGATCCATCGAGTAATGCTCGCAGCTTTTATCGGTATTCGTCAGGGTAAATAATTCCGTAACAATACCGTCCTTTCCCGCAAAATAACCGCAAGACTCAATAGGCGCTTCCCGTTTCGCGTGAGCGATTACCGCATCATAAACGTTTTTCGTTATTTTCAGCATTTTTCTACCACTACCTTGTGGATATTCTTCTCCAAGTGCGCCACTTCGATTATTTTATCCCCCTGTTCGGCTACCGACTTGGGTACATTGTCCAGTGGTTCGCCCTCTGTCAGATAAATCTCCACCCGTTCGCCCGGTTTCATCTTGGAAAGCCGGAGCTTGGTTTTTACGAACGTCATAGGGCAGTGTTCGCGCGTGATATCTAAAAATTCCATATTCCACCTCTTTATATAAACAGCGTTTCGCCGTCCCCGGATATTTCCAGAAATTTCGCCACTCCGAGGACTTCCTTGACTTCGGGAATAAAATCGTTCAGAGTCAGCCCGAGTATGACCATCGACATTTCGCAAGCATAGAAGTTTGCCCCAAGCGCGATGGAAGCGTCGACCAGTTCATCCAATGTCGCCACATTCCGCTTTTTCATCATACCCGTCATCAGTTTGGGGCTGATACCGCCGAAGTTCATCCGGCTCAAGGGAACATTTTTCCGTCCGCCCATGAGAAATCCGAATACCCGCGCCAGGAAGCCCCTGCCCGTGAACCGGCGGCCTCTTTTCTTTTTGACCGCGTTCAGGCCCCAGAATGTGAAAAAAAGGTTGACTTCATAGTTAACCGCGGCCGCGCCGCTCGCGAGAGTGAACGCCGCAACCAGTTTATCGAAATCGCCGCTGAATACGACGAGCGACAGTTTTTTCTTTTGTTCCGCCATTTTATACCTCCGTTTATTGCTTCAAATCGCATATCGCCTGTTCGCCGTCAAGTAACTCGGTAATGGAAGGATGATCGCCGCAGACGGGGCAATTCGGGTTTTTGCGAAGTTCCGCGGTTCTGAAACGCATGGTTTTCGCGTCGAACATCAGGAGCCTGCCTGTCAGGAGGTCTCCTGCGCCGGTGAGGAATTTCAGCGCTTCGGTTGCCTGAATTGTTCCGAGCATTCCGGCGACAGAACCTAAAACCCCTGCCTGCGAACAGGTCGGGACAGCGTTTGCCGGAGGCGGCTCATGGAACGCGCAACGGTAGCAGGGCGAGATGTTCGGGATTATTGTCATCGTCTGTCCGTCAAAGCGCAGTATACCGCCGTGAGAAAACGGTTTATTCTCGAAAACACAGGCGTCGTTAATAAGAAACTTTGACGCAAAGTTGTCCGTACCATCGATCACGAAATCGTATCCCCGGATGATTTTCTGGATATTTTTGGAGTTTAGATAATCCCCGTGGGCGACAGTTTCTATATCGGGATTGATCGCATTCATTTTATCCACAGCCGAATCGACCTTGCGTTTACCGATATCCGAGGTAAAGTGGATCACCTGACGCTGAAGGTTGGAAAGTTCGACTTTATCGAAATCGGCGATACCGATACGGCCGACACCCGCCGCGGCGAGATAGAGCGCGATAGGCGCGCCTAATCCTCCGGCTCCAATAATCAGCACACTTCCGGAAAGGATCTTTTCCTGTCCTTCAATTCCCACATCCTTCAGGATGATGTGTCTGCTGTATCGTTCCAATTGGTTTTCGGTAAAATCCATATCCGCCTCCGTTAATCCAGTATTTTTAACGCTTGTTCTATATCCTCGATCAGGTCTCCGGTATCCTCGATACCCGCCGAGAGCCTGAGCAGATTATCGGGCACACCGAGTTTTATCCGTTCCTCTGGCGAAAATTCACAATATATAGTAGACGCGGGGTGGATTATCAGCGTCTTATTATCGTTGATATTCGTCGCGCGCCGGATGATTTTCAACGCATCCATGAAACGGCAGCAGTCTTCCTTATTCTTCAGTGAAAAGGTAAGAATACCCCCGTATTTTCCTCCAAACAACGATTCCGCCAGTTGGTGGGATCCGGAAAATTTCAGCCCTGGGTAATTCACGGTATTAGTATCATTTCTCTCCAATAAGTACTCCGCGATATGTAACGCGTTACCGAAGCTTCTTTCAACCCTAAGCGCAAGGGTTTCCAATCCGAGGCTGAGAAGATAAGCGGTATGGGGGGACATGCAAGTCCCGGTGTTCCGGTACACATCCTGACGCAGCCGCCGGAGAAAACAAAACTGACCGAACGCTTTCACATCGTCACGGAGGTGAGGATTCCTCGACCAGTCATAAGTACCGTTATCGATAATCGCGCCGCCGACGGCAGTGCCCCCTCCCGATATATATTTAGTCGCCGAAAGAACCTCCACATGCACCCCGGCGGATTTCGAGTTAAATGCATAGGGGGTCAATACCGTATTATCGAGAACAACGAGAACACCGTATTTTTCAGCAATACGCGCGATTTGAGGAATATCATATACTGCGAGCTGCGGATTTGTGATAGACTCAAGATAAACCGCCCGGGTTCGATCGTCCAATAATTTTTCGATAGCGTTCGTATCGGAAAAATCGGCGAGACGTATCTCCAATCCCCAACGTTTAAGAGTGGAGGAGAGTAGAGAGAACGTATTACCGAATAAAAACGGTGAAATGACAATATTATCCCCCGCGCCCGCGATCGATAGAATCGTATTGGCAATGGACGCCATCCCAGATGAAACAGCGATTGTACCGATAGCCCCGGATAAATAGGTAAGCCTTTTTTCGAATTCCGCGACCGTCGGATTGGTGATGCGCGAGTAGGTATGCGCGGGTTTCCTGCCCTGAAACGCGCTCTCCAAGTCGGCCGAGGAGTCGAACTCGAAGGTAACGCTTTCATACACGGGAGGCCGCAGCGCGCGATGAAGATCCGGCTCACGAACCCCGTGAAGCGCCTTTGTCGTAAAACCGTTCATTAAAACCTCCCGCCGCCCATAAAATATAGGAAATCCACGCTATCACCTTCATTTAGAAACGTACTCTGAAAACTCCCGCGTTCTACAAAATTGCCGTTAAGTTGAACAGACACCATTTCGGGAGATTCTATATTCTGAAGAGCGATTAGTTCGCCTAATGAAAGTGAGTCTTTTGCAAAATCTTTCAAATCCCCGTTGATACTTATTTTCATAAGCGCCTCCTATATACTATTATTACTATCATTATTATAGTATATTATATATTTATTTCCGCGAGTTGTCAAGGGATTCGAAAAAATTATTTTTTAGGTTCTTGTGGAAAATAGAGGGGATAATTTGATATGGAATACAGTCAGCAATCATTATCTAATTCCCGGCACAGCCTCAGATATGACAAGTGTCGATGGAATTTTTGTTTCCGTAAACGGCGGAGCGTTCAAGAAACTCGCTGGCACAACAATCTGGAGTACTAACATTGTCGCACTGGCATGGGAAACAACTCACACGATAAAAATCTACGCGAAAGACCATTGGGGTCACTGTTCACTCACGAATATAAAGTATATTTATCTGAAGAATAAACTACTTCAATCGGGGTATTTGGCAAATTGATACGCAGGATGCGACGTAGCGGTTTCCGATAACAGCAACACAGCTTTGGTTGGTGCCTATGGTTATAATTCTTTATTTGGTGCTTGCTTTATAAATAAACTAGGCTCATCCGCATGGGGAGTTACCAGTCGTATGGGAACGGACTCAGTCGCAGGCGATAATTTTGGGTGGTGTGTTGCAATGACGCCGGATGGTAATGCATTTATAACAGGTGCCCGCGATGACGATAACGGTGCAAACGTCAATCAAGGTTCAGCTTATATCTATAAATGGACGGGGTCTTGGGTACAATCGAAATATATCGCTCCTGATGGTGCTGCGAATGACAGTTTCGGTTATAGCGTAGCTTTGAACTCGAAGGGAACAATAGCAATAATCGGAGCTATTCTAGATGACACCCATAGATTCACCGACATGGGTTCCGCATGGATTTTCGGGATCGATTAAAAATCACAGATGTTTGTAAAAGAGTGGGTTTTTTAACCCGCTCTTTTTATAATTTCGATCAAATTAATATTCCCTTTCAGATATTATAATATCATTATTTCGCTTCCGAAGCCCGTTGAAAATGATACCATGTCTGGTTAACTCCCATTTCTTCTGGGCATTCCATCGTTCCTTTGACATTTTCTCCCCCCGATTTTACCCTATATTTTAGCACAGTTTTCTGCTCGGGTGAAATCAGGGATAGTATAATAATATCAGACATCGTCAAGTATAATACATATATTTTAATACTCCCCTCCCGCGATTGGCGAATCAATAGAGGATGTACTTTCTTTCTGCTTGTGCAGAAAGAAAGCTACCAAAGAAAGACACCCCGCGCTGGATAAAGCTTAAGGGAAGAGCCGGAAAATCCGAGTCGGACACAACTCGCTATGCTCGAACATGTGTCCTTTGTCGGATTTCCCGGTAGTAGAAGCGCTTTATAAAGCGCGGAGGAAAACAAAAGGCAAAGGCAAAAGAAAAAGACAGAATACAGGAAAAAGGGGGGTACTTCTATCCCTTACTTGCCCTGAGCGTAGCCGAAGGGTATCCCTAATTGCCTTTCACACGGTGAGAGGTAAGCTTTACAGGTTTTATGCTGCTCGATTTTTACCCCGCCGTTATGCCGCGCTTGCTCCCAGCAAAACGGGAAAAAACGCCGCTGTTCGACCGTAGGGAGTTCCGGCGTTTTCCGTTTTGCGCCCTTCTTACCGTAAGCGGCATTCCGGCGGGCGGGCTTTCTTTGCATACTTTCTTTCCCCCGAAGGAAAGAAAGTATGAATTATGTATTTATATAAAAAGGGGCGTTTTTCTATCCCTATTATCCTTTATTTGGAGAAAAGGAAAATCCCGTTACATCTCGGCTCCGCTCGATGGCCGGCGCTGTTTTCAACATACTCCTTTACATTTCCCGCATCCGTGTTACAATATAGCAAATAAAAAACACGGAGCGCGCTATGAAAAAAGTTTTTTCCATATTACCGGCGGTATTATTATTCGCATTGACCGTCTCGTGCGGGCAGACCCGTCCAGACCTGCCCCCGAACCCCGCGGGATTCGTATACCGCAATATCGCAGACCTCACACCGCAGAGTTTTTCCAACTACTCGCTCGAACTGAAGCCCTACGAGGTGAAGATTATCAAAATATCGAACTTCTCCGATCCGACGAAGGTCGACCAATCGAAGGGATGGTGGAAGGACGCGGTGGTCTATCAGCTCTATGTCCGCAGTTATTACGACAGCGACGGTAACGGTGTGGGCGACTTTAACGGATTGGTCGAAAAACTCGACTATATCACCAATCTCGGCGCGACCGCGATATGGACGCTGCCGGTCTTTAAGAGCCTGCATGACGGCGGTATCGGGCGCGCGCTCGGCTACGAGGCGATTGACTACTATGCGACCGACCCCGATTACGGCACGATCGACGATTTCAAGAAATATATGGCTAAAGCTCATTCCATCGGCGTGAAGGTCATTATGGATATGGTCATCAATCACGGCGCGACGAACAGCGAATGGTTTAAAGCGTCGGAGAAAAAAGACCCTAAATATAAGGATTGGTATATTTGGTCGAAGACGATCCCCGCCGGGAAATGGCAGATGCCGTGGGGCGGCGGAAGCCCCGATAAGGTATGGCACTACGACAAGATCCGGCAGGAATACTTTTACGCCACATGGGGCGGCGAGTTCAATTTCAGCAATCCCGAAGTCCGCAAGGAGTTCCTGAAAATAGCGTCGCATTGGCTCGATATGGGTGTGGACGGGTACCGTCTCGACGCGATCCGTTACCTGATCGAGGAAGGCCCGCATCCGCTGCAGGCGGATACCGCATCGACTCTCGCTTATATGAAAGAGTATCAGGCGAATATCAAGAAAACGAAGCCGGACGCGATGAGTGTCGGCGAGGTATGGGAATCCGATTCGATTGTGGCAAAGTATTATATGGGGGGCGGAGGATTCGACCAGTGTTTCAGTTTCGGGCTGATGTACGCTGTCCGGGACGCGCTCAAGAGCGGTTCTAAGTACGGGATACTGAATATATTCAATAAACGTCCGAAGGACATACCGCAAATATATTTCGCGAACTTTCTCGAGAACCATGACGTCCCGCGCCTGGTCGAGGCTATCGGCAAGGGCGACGACCGTTTGAAAGCCGCCGCAGCGCTGTTGATGACATTCCCCGGTACCCCTTATGTTTATCACGGCACGGAGTATGCGCTTCAGGGCCAGTATAATCCGATGAAGTGGGATGAAAGTAAGGCGAACGGGTTCACCACCGGGAAGCCGTGGATATCGGTCTACACATCCGGCGGAAAGGGAAACAATGTCGAGGCGCAGATTAAAGACCCCGATTCTCTTTGGAACACCTATAAGAAGCTGATCGCCCTGCGCAAGTCCGAGACATCGTTGAAGCGCGGGGATTTGGTCCTGGTGACTACCGGCAATTCCCATATTCTGGCCTTCCTGCGTTACGGTCTCGACGATACTATTATAGTAGTCGCAAATCTCGGCGACGAAAATGAGACGGTAGACTTGAACTTCAAGAATACCGGGCTGGCGGCGGACAAGACTTATTTCCTTTATAACTTGAAATAGAGAGATTACCGAACATTAAAAGCCCCCCGTATGGGCTTGTTGACGAATAAGGAATTCCGCTTGCTTTATATTACTGCGAGGCGCATTTCGTCAATAAACCTATTCACGGGGGGTTCTTTATCAGATTATTGATACTGCATGATGAACGTATCGGAATTCTTTTTCTTACAGCACCTGTACTTTTGCGACCAGACGGCCGAACAGATCGCGGGTCAGGACATGGCAGCGGACTTCTTTACCTTTGATCATTTTCTCCAGATCGGATATCGAACGTTTAGCGAGGAGACTTTCCCCTTCGAGCGCGCTGATATGAACTCTCTCACTCGGTTTATAATTCCCGTGCACCGTATGCCCGACATGTGTCACCTTCATATCGAACATGTTTTCATCGACAATATTGATAACGGTACCTTTAATTAAATCTTCCATGCCCTTCTTCATAAGCGTTACCTCTGGATCAGTATTTATATTCCCGTACCTGAATTTTTATCGTCATCTGATGGGCTTATACCGCCGGACTTGTCCGGCCATTGCGCGCCCTGAGCTTCCGCTGTCTGACCGGTAGGCGCCGCGGAGGGATTCGTGAACGGCGAATCGGCCTCGGCGCGTTTGATCCGGCGCATAACCAGTATCCAGAAGAGCACGCTCAGCGCGATAATCATTCCGATACCCGCTATATCCGACATACTCGCGCCGAAATTGAACAGCCCGTGAAACAGCATCGCCGCAGAGAGGCCGCCAAAGATGATTGCGAACTTTCTGCCCTGCGAACCCGTAGAAAACCAAGCCTTCGATACCGCATATCCCCAGAACGCGCCCCATAGGGCGTGCCCCGGTACGGAAAAAATTCCCCGAAGTACCGATAACGCACCCATTTCTCCATTCGCCGCCGCGCTGACAATATAAAACACATTCTCGACAGTCGCAAATCCCAACGCGGTCGCCGCTCCGTAAACAATTCCATCCATCGGCTCGTTAAAATTCCTGCGGAGCTTGCCGTTCCTGCGCTTCAGCAGGATAAGGAGACAAAGGAGCTTAAACGGCTCCTCGGTCAACGGCGCCATTATCACTGCATCTATCCATGTGTCAGTCGAAAACAAAAGCTGTATAATCAGCGCGGGAATAATGGAGAGCATTCCGAACAGGTACACCCGGACAACCTGTCCGAGCGGTTCCTTCTCGATCTTATCCCTGCTGTAAAAAAACCACAGCCAGAAGAGCGCCGGGGCTACAGCAGCGCTCAGGATTATCAGCGCTTCCGTCATAAGCCGTTCCTACTCCTTTTTTACAATATCAAATAAAGGCGCCCATTCAATATCACTGTACCGAAATTCAATTTTTTTCTTTGAGATATTTATCCAATGAGCAATAATCGTTTTTTCCAATTCTTCCGATGGACGAGCGGGATAATAGTATTCATAATCGCGCATGAGCGGCATTGCTTCATACTTCGCTATAATCTTTCCGTCCTTCTTTTCCAGTACGGCCCATACCAGCGCTGAATACATCATCCTGATATCCGCCCATTGCGGGAATACGAAGTTCCCGATGCTGTAGAAGATCGCGCCGTTCCCGTAGAACTCGATACCCTCGAGGACATGAGGATGATGTCCGATAATCAGGTCCGCTCCCGCGTCGATCAGCGCATGCCCGAGCGTCACCTGAAAATGGTTGGGGTAATCCTCATACTGGTCGCCCCAATGCACGCTCACAGCCACGAAATCGGCGTTCGTCCTCGCGGCGGCAATCGCTTCGGTCATCGCCTTACTGTCGAGCGGCGCTATCCCCGGCCGGTTTGTTAACGCATAGAGCGACGGGGGATTGACATAACCGTAAAACAGGAATGCGATTTTTATCCCGTTCACTTCCTTTATCAGCGGTACAGACGCCGCCGCGAGGTTGCTCCCCGCCCCGCCGTATTCTATTTTATAGTCTTTTAATGCATTGATAGTCTCGTTCAGCCCCGCCCAGCCGTAGTCCATCGAATGGTTGTTCGCAATCGTAGCGATATCGAACCCGGCGTTAGTGATCAGTGAAAGCACTTCCGGCGGGCTTTTAAAATTAAACGACTTCACTACCTGAATAGTGTTGGTGGTGACCGCCGTCTCAAGATTAAACACCGCAAGGTCTGCATACGAAACAAACGATTTCACTTCACGGAACGGGTCGATGTTTGCGGCAAGAGTCTTTTTTACAGCGTAGTCGAACGTGATATCGCCCGCGAAACAGATCGTTGCTCTTCCCGGTTTTGGGGTTTGTTCTGTCCCCGTACACCCGGGAAAGAATAGAAATCCGAGCAGAAATATACCGCGAATCATCTTCTCTCCCTAAGTATTATATACACGAATCGTCAAAATACGCAAAATACTGTTCTTTAGTATCACTCGGGAGTATAACGCTTTGCATAGTACTTCTTCGCGAAAAGTTTTGTGAAAAGACGCCGGAACCCGGTTTCCGCATCGGATTGGCGATGCGCCCGCCAGTTGATTTTTTCAACATCGCCCGGTATAATATCGAAAACTATCCGGCGGAGTGGAAGATGTTTCGGACTACGTTATTACTAATTATCATATCGATATTTACATCATGTGGAAACAGAATAAACATCGGCGATTCGGAAATACTCGGCAATCCGGTAGTTTCGCCCGACGGTTCCCGGATGCTGGTCGCGTTTGCAAAAGAGGGCAAACAGTTCCTCTTCGCCGGCGGCGCGTTACTCGGCCCGTACGACGAGGTCAGGTGTCCTCAATTCTCGCCCGACGGATCTTTTTTCGCGGCGTACTGCATGCGCGACGGTAAATTTTTTGTGAATATCAACGGAAGCCTGCAGGGGCCGTCGAAGAGTTACGGATGGGTAGTTTTTCCGTCATCGGCCGGACGTTATGCAATTTCGCTTCCCGGAACAGATGGGGTTAAGGTGATATTAGACGGTACTGCTATCGGATCGTACGACGACGCATATACCGGAGTGTTTTCCGCCGATGGCGGGGCGTTCGGATTTGTCTATAAAAAGGGCGATATGGAATATGTTTACCGGAACGGCGACAACCTCGGGCCGTATGTTTACGCCGACTCACCCGTCTTTTCCCATGACGGACGGCACTATGGATTTATCTATTCCGGAGCGGAAAATAAAACCTATATCCATATCGACGGGAAATCCTACGGCCCATACGATTCCGCTTTTAAGCCGGTATTCTCACGCGATGGCGGGCATTACGGTTTCTTCTTCGTAAACGGCGGCCGGGCATACCTCCATCTTGACGGGAAGGAGTACGGCCCTTACGAGTATAATGTACCCGATACCTATAAGCTTGCGTTCTACGGAGAATCCCCCCAACCGGTCTATACGTTCCAGAAACAGGGGCTTATGATGATATCCGTCGACGGAACGGAGTATGGTCCCTACGAATGGGCGGGAATGCCGGAATACAATAAGGACAGGTCGGCGTTCGTGATCCGTTTCAAGAAGGACGATAAGATATATCTGACGTATAAAAACTCCGAGTACGGCCCGTTCGAGAGCGCCGGCCCGGTGGCGTTCTCCTCCGGCGGTGATCAGATTGCGTTCCATTACACATCGAAAAAGACGTTCGATATGAACTATGTCAACGAACTTTCGCATTATGTCCGTACCGGAGATCAGGTATACGGCCCGTTTGAAAAAGCGTCCGACCCCGCAAGTCTCCATGGGGATAACCGCTTTCTGTTCTCTCACGGCACCGAGGGACAGTTTTTCGTACAGAACGGCGCCGATACATTCGGGCCGTACGACTTTGTCAGCGATATCGCCCAATCTCCAGAAAAGAACGGTTACGGGTACTCGTACATGACACAGGACGGATTTTTCACATGCATCGACGGCAGGATATCCGGGCCGTATATGTGGGCGGACGTAAAGTTCGGTGCGAACGGCAAGCCCGTCACAGTAACGATCGACAACGGCCATATCGGCCTGCATTAATAAATCGCCATGAATATCCAAAAAGCCGGCGTCGAATCCCTCGACCTCCTCGCCCGCATGAACAAGGAACTCCGCGAGGACGAGCAGATCGATAACTACATGACCGACGGCGAGATCGTCGAACGGATGAGGGGGTTTCTCAACGAGAACTCCGGGTATGCGGTATACCTTTTTATCGAGGCGGGCGAGACAGCGGGATATGCCCTGATAAACCTGAACGAGGAACCGCTTTATATCCGCCAATTTTTTATCCGCCGGGAATCCCGCCGGAAAGGATACGGTTCCGAGGGGATACGCCTGCTGAAGGAAACGATGAATACCGGGAGCTTCGACCTAGAGGTATTGGTGTGGAACACCGCCGCTATCGAATTCTACCGGAGTGTGGGGTTTAAAGACCGTCTCATCCGCATGCGGATGGAGTAATATCAGAAATCGCCGACACATAAAAAAAGGCCGCATCGAGCGGCCTTTTTTTATTTTAGATATTATTACGGAGCTAAGAAAGTGAAATTTGTTTCATTCCCTGATTGGTCGCTATCAAATAATATTTGGTTTGTATTCATTACATATATCCCTGTTGTATTATTATATAATCCGTCCCATGCGCCCGCAGCGGGGGATGTCAACGACCCGTCTCCGTTGGAATCGCCGCCGTGCTCGTCATCCCGCCAGTCGGT
This sequence comes from Brevinematales bacterium, assembly GCA_020059465.1. Taxonomy (GTDB): domain Bacteria; phylum Spirochaetota; class Brevinematia; order Brevinematales; family GWF1-51-8; genus GWF1-51-8. The sequence continues at coordinate 51,039 of JAGVBZ010000009.1, read as the reverse complement.
GAAATAGACATTCGATCCGACCCTAAGATTATTCACCCCGCCTTCGAAACCAATCCACGATCCGCCGGTTAACTTCACTACAACTCCATTAAGAATTCTTAATAATCCGGAGGGCTGCTGAACATAGAAGCCCTGTCCGGAACCGATCAGGAAACTGACGCTGGTCACACCCCATGTGACCGAACCGTTAATGTGCTCACCGTTGACAAAAATCGCGTTCATGGAGTTGCTGACAAATACGTTTAAATTCGTATCATGGATACTTAACTTGGTCGAAATATGGATAGGCTTTTGGTTCCATGCAAAAAGGTTGTTTTTTATCACCGCTCCGGCGGGCTGTTCGCTCGCATCGAGGGCATAATTATTATTATACATGAAGCGGCAGCTGTCGACGGATACGATCTGATTCCCGAGATAGAGCATATTATACGAGCCGTTTCCGCCATACTTAAAATCGCAGAATTTGAAGCGCGTACCGGTGCTGTTATTCATCCTGATCTCAGCCCAGTAACCGGGAGTCGGTGTACCGGTGGCAACCGCAATGCCTACCGAGTTATCATTCGCTGACGTAAACACGATCCGGTTCGATACTGTGCCGTCAGCGTGAATCTCCGAACCGGCTGTGGTTTCCATCCAGCCTCCCGCGTTGAATTTGATAACCGCACCGGCCTGAATGGTCAGTACGGAATTGTTATCCACATACACGCCGCTTTCGATATAATATGTTTTGTTGGATAAAAACACCGTGTTTGCAGTGATGTTCTGTGTAATCTTTACATACGGCAAAACAGCCTCTTCGTCGCCATCATTCGTCCCTGCGGGGTTTAGCAGATCGCATCCCGATAACGCAAGCATCCCCCAAAATAGCAAAAACAGAAAAAACTTGTTCTTCATATATCCTCCTGTTGTAATAGTTTTTACGCAAGTATAAATATTATATCGAGTAATATAGCACACATTTCCACACGTATCAAGTTTATTATTATATATTTTTGTTCTTTAATATACTGTTGTTTATTTATTTTGTTATTATATACTGACATGCCTGATATCGGCCTATAGATGCCCGGAGGGTTTCTGATGTTTTTCTGCACGGACGGGTGATCTTTGATATAAAAACGATATAACTTTGCGGGAATTGGAAACCAGAATCTGCGGGCTTCGCCTATTCAAAAGAATCTTGTAATCAATCCTGTATATCACCATTCCCACACGCCTGCCGCGCACGCGCCGAGGTACTGCGCTGGGCAATTTCCATCCTTTTTTATCTTTTCATACCGCGCGGAGAATTCCTGGATCGAATAATAGCCCGCGGCGAAATAGATACGATCGTTTACAGGTATCCCGCTTTCGGCAGAAACCGCCGCGATCCGCTCCATAAACTGCTCAAGACTCCACGTCGATCCAGCGTACGCCCCGAAATATTCCGGACTCATCGCGCCGGACACTTCTGCCTCGGCAAGACGCTTCCCGAAATCCTTCAGCGTGCTCCGCGACGCCGCATACCATCCGTGATAGATAAACGCCGCCGTATCGGCCGAGTTGATCTCCTCCAGCCTTTTGATAAACATATCCGCCGGTTGAGACGCGCCCGCGTAAAGTCCGTAGAAAACCTCCGCGATTTTTCCGTTATTCTTCGCTTCGTCCAGACGCCCGGAGAATGTCTGCCGGAACAGCCCGCAGGCGGAGATAACCGATAAAATTATAATCAATAGCCGGACTTTCATTCCCTCCCCCTTTATCCGTTTGTCCATGTCACACTATAGACAATATATTTTTGATTGGTCAGTTTCTGAAATACGGGCTGCATCCCCCCTAACGGAACGCTGATCTTTTTTAGTTGGCTGACGACCGCGAGGGCGTTTTTCTCCTTCGCAAACTCGGGTATGAAAGTCGCCGTGTTCCGGATCAGCGGAATAATCGAGTACTCCGCGGTAATTTTCTGCGCTTTCTTGGTCAGCTTGACCTTTCCGATCATCGTCTGTACTGTGGCCGCGTATTTCTGGTCGAACAGGAGATTTCCCATACTGTAGAAAATCACCCCGTTCGGGCGTTTCTCGATTCCCTCGAGGATGTGCGGGTGATGCCCGATTATCAGATCAGCCCCCGCGTCGATAATCGCGCGGTAATTCGTCAGCACCCGCAGAATAGGCACCTCGAAATACTCCTCGCCGTCATGCAGCGCGACAATGAGAAAATCGACCTGCGGACGGAGCGCTTTAAGAATAGGCAGGATATTGCTGAGATGGATCGGCGCAGTCCCTTCCCGTTTGGGTGTGGCGTCCATCAGGTCGAGGGGGCCGTTCAGCCCGAACGAAAGGAACCCGATCCTGATGCCGTTCTTCTCCAGAATGACAGGCATCGAGGCATGCGCGAGGTTAGTTCCTGCGCCGGTATACGCTATCCCGTGTTTGGAAAGAATATCCCTTGTATCTATCAACGCCTTCAGGCCGTAGTCCATCATATGATTATTCGCGAGCGCAACCACGTTTATCCCGGCGTTGGTGAGCAACTCCGCCTTATCGGGACTCGCGCGGAATACGAACGGTTTATCGTACGGCGTACCGCCCGAGGATATCGGGGTCTCAAGATTGACGATAAAGAAGTCGGAGTCCGCCACAGCGATGCGCACGTCGCGGAAGAGATCGCCACCGTTCTTAAATCCCGGGAGGAGCCGCCTGTCAAAAAACGTATCGCCCGCGAAAGCGATTACTATCGATGTTTCGCCGGCAGGCGATTTTTCCCCGCACCCGGCGAGCGAAATTATGGAAACTACTGAAATGATTATTATACGGAAGGCGTTCATTGGTAAGTCCTTACTTAGGGATATTCCTGAAAAACTCCATCATCTCGCTATAGATTATCTCGCGGGTGTCGTCGAGCAGAACCAGCAGATGCTGTTTATGGGGCGCGCCGCCCAGATCGAAAACCCGAACCTGTTTGAGTTTCGATGAAATATGCTTATCGATATAATCCATATTCAGATAATGCACAACCTTATCACCGACAGCGTGCGCCATATATACCGGGACAGCGATCTTTGCAAGGTCGTCCTTGAGACGTTTCAGCCCGATTTTTATCGACTGGATCTGCCTCGGAAATACCCCGTTATAACCCAGCCATTCCCGCACATCCGCGCCGCCCTCGCCGTAGATCGAGTAATCTCCGTCGATCTCGTTTGTGAAAAGAGAGATGATGCGGCAGACATAAGCGGCGGGATGAACAATAATTCCATACTCGAATATATTATTGATAAATACAGGAGTAGAAATCACAGCGATGCCCGTGGGAGCAAGCAAAGGGGTTTTCGCGGCCTCGAAGTTTTCGGCAAGCTTCAGCGCGAGCGACCCGCCCATCGACATCCCGACAATATAAAATTCCTTATAATTTTTGCGGTACTTCAGGTAGATTTCCTGAATATAACGGTACCAACCGGAAAAACTCTGGTCGTACATATCCGCCGGAACCGTGCCCATCCCCGGCAGGAGCGGCACGAATACGTCATAATCCTCGTCAATCGCAAGCGCCGCGTAGTCCCTGAATGTGGCTGGAGAACCGGCAAACCCGTGTATGAACAGCACCGCTTTTTTATTGCCCTGAATCGACCAAATCGGCGCGGCGCGTTCGTCCATCAGTTTGGTCATGTCCGATTCGCGGTAATTATTCGATTCCCAGTATAGAAACGGCGCCTCGTTATACGCAACGAGACCCGAGATCAGTGCCGCCGCTATCAGAAACCAGAAGAGCGCATGCCCTATTACGCTCTGCCCCCGCTCGTTATCCTTCACATACACACCCAATTTTATTTCACATATTATAAGATTTTTCCCTCGAAATGTCCATATGTAAAACATTTATCTGCCGGGTGTCCCTGTCATTCCGTGTAAAAAGGGGGTTCGAAAAATCTGATTTCATATTATCGCACAAAACTATTGACTCGGATTTTCCATTGAATTAAAATGAATCCGAGGTTCTGAAAAAGGTTCAAAAATTCAATGGGGGTGATAAAACCAGATGAGCAAAATAAACAGCAAACAAAAAAAGGTACCGGCGGAACAAAGTGAAAAACTGCTCAAGACGCTGAAAGCCCGGTTTGAGAATAATATGAACCGTCATAAAGGAATCGAATGGGATGAGGTGCAATTAAAGCTTGGGGCTAATTCTGAAAAACTGTGGTCGCTGAATGAAATGGAAAGAACCGGTGGTGAACCGGATGTAGTCGGATTTGATGAAAGGGAAGGCGAATACATTTTTTATGATTGTTCAGCGGAGAGTCCCGCAGGCCGCAGAAATGTCTGCTACGACAGGGAAGGAATGGAATCCAGGAAAAAATTTAGACCAGAGAATAACGCGGTTGATATGGCGGCCGGCATGGGTGTCGACCTTTTAACGGAGGAAGAATACAGGAAATTGCAGAAATTGGGGGAATTCGATACCAAGACGTCGAGTTGGGTAAAAACACCCTCCGGTATCAGAAAACTCGGCGGAGCCCTCTTTGCAGACCGCCGCTACGGCAGTGTCTTCGTATATCACAACAGCGCGCCATCCTACTACAGTGTCAGGGCATTCCGCGGATCGCTCAGGGTTTAATTACGGAACGCTGAGGGGGCTTCGAATACAGAGCAAACGGTATGACGATTGCATTTGTGTATGACCGTGTCAAGTGTCACCATTCGGCTATGCAAGTAATAAAAGTTAAATATATAATAGAAACCCCCTTCGCAAAGATTCGCCGGAGGGGGTTCTATATCTGGGGTGGGTTTTATTTATAGAAGGAAATTAATATCGAAATTCACCCGAAGCTTATTGTAGTTCTCGGCGACCTCGCTCGCAAGGCCGGAGAATACCACAGGGATTTCCAGCTTCACCGACGGGTCGATAAATATATCCGTCCGTATCCCTGCGATGTATGCGGTCTCGCTTTTCGCGGCGTCGGGAAGATAAATAAAATCGACCCTTCCCAGAAGCGAAACCGACCATTCCAGCGAAATCTCGAAATCCAATTCCGCGAACACAGAATGCAGGGTCGCGTTATTATAGGTGTACAGCATATTGGTAGTGGAAAACACGGTCAGCCCGCCCCGCGAAGAACTGTAATTCGCGAACGAATACCCCGCCTTTATATCGGTGTTATAGTCGGGGATCAGGATAAACGCCGCAGTCCCGCCGATCATATTATTCCCGAGGGGCGCCGACGGTATCACCTCGGTATATGTCCGCAGTCCGCCGTTCACACTGATATCGGCCAGCAGGAAATCGGTAATATCGAAAAACACCCCCGCTTTGAAGCCGTGATTGATATAAGTTTCGTTTGTGGAGCCGGAAAGCGAGCCCTGCGACCTAAGCTCGTACTTCACCCCGCCTGTCAGTCCGGGCGTCAGGTCGCCCTTGAACTCGGCCATCGCCTCCACGGCGCCGAAAACATTCATATAGTATTGGTAGGAGCCGACCGCTTTGATTATGCTGTAGATATTCGGTTTGATGATCAGCCCGGCGCCGGCCTTCCCGTCAAGCAACGTATAGTACTGGTTCAATTCGGCGTATAGGTCGAGTCCCCCGTAGAACTGGAGCGGTTCCTCCCCGAATATTCCCTCGCCCTGTATTTTTAACGTGCCCATTATCCCGGCGATCGCGTCACGGTCGGAGAAAAGGTTCGAATCGTACCCCGCTCCGGCCCCCGCCTTAAAGAAAAACGATTCGCCCCATAAAACGTTGGCCCCTATCAGCGAACCGAGTATTAACCCGATAATAATTATTTTCCCTTTCATATAGGTCCTCCTATTTCTTTTCCATCTCGTACAGGATCACTTTTAAGGTTTTTCCCTTGAGAAGCCCGTTTTTTATCAGACTTACGATTTCGGGCGGCGATTTTTTAAGATTTGCCGATTTCAGGACGGCATTTTTTACCTGTTCGAGATCGCCCGGCCCCGCCTGTCCGGTCTTGACCATCAGATAAACCGCCTGATAATTCTCCGACACAGGCACCCCTTTGGAATTCAGAAAAAACATCAGTTCATAAACAGATTTCACCTGTGTTTTCGGCATTTTTTTCTCCTTCATCTCCCGGTAAAGGTTCTCCATCTGCGGAATATTCAGCATCTGTCCGAGGTAATAAGCGTATTTCTTCATTTCGCCGTCATCGGCATAGGGAATATCGAGACTCCCGATCTCGGCGATCAGTTTGACCTTCTTCATCAGTTCGATCGACGAGTCGTAGAACGAAAACTTTTTCAGTTTCGCTTCCTTCAGCGAATCGAGCATCTCCTTCGGCTCGACTTTCTTCTCGATACCGTCCCTGAATATCGCCTCGATCACCGCCGTTTCAGACGGGGAAAGCCCCCATCCGTTGAGAACGGGGGCTAATTCCGCCTGATAACCATAGGCCATACTAATGGAGAGCAATATGAAAGGGATTATCCTTCCTATTTTTCGCATCATACTCTTATCCTAATGTTTGGGTGTGACCGGAACAGCTTTTTTCATATCCTGCATGGACGCCCATTTGTACTGGTAACGGTACTGGTACTTGTACATCGCGCCCTCTCCGCTCATCCCTTTTTCCTGGAGCTTGGTCTTCATCATCGCCTGGGTCTGCATCTTTATCTTTTCCTGATTCTTCACGGCGTCGCCGCCGTTCTTGCTTTTCATCTGATTCGCAACCATTTTCTGCACCATGCTCATCATCATTACCTGTTTCTCATGCGCGGTGCCCGCAATCGCCCCGCAGTTCTTCGCGTAGGTCTCGCCCACCGCAAGGGCGGTATCGGCGTCCTTCACGTTGCCGTTCTTTTTCATATAACGGTACATGAATTGAAGGGTTTCCTTATACTGGTTCTGCGATTTCGCGTTCAGTTTGAGCTGGTTCATCACCTTCAACGCGGTTACCTCGCCCATATTCTGCGAAAGCGCCGCGGTAAGCTGGATCTCTTCCTGAGTGGCCGCCTTAAACGCCTCAGATTCGGCCGCCGCATCCTGCGCGTATACCATTCCGGCAATAAAAACCGCCAATACTGCTATTAATACCTGTTTCATATGTTTCCTCCTAAACTGCTGATTCTATAGGGACATAATCCCGACTTCGTTACCCTGTTCATCCTTCACCTTGTATTCCGCCTGTCCGGCGGTATAGATCACATCGTCGACAATAAACTGGTATTCGAATACTCCCTTCCCTTCGACCGTGATTTCCGCCGTCCATACATCATTCTTCAGGTCATGCTTCATCGCGATCCGTTCGTCCCACCCGTTAAAACTGCCCGCTACCTCGACTTTCTTTTCACCGTGGTAAGCGTATATCAGGACGATCTTCGTGCTGTCATGAGGGAGTACGCCGAACCAGACGGTAAGCACCACCGCCAGCGCCGCGACCGCACCCGCCGCATAACGCAGGATATTCCGGAGCAGGACTCTCGCGGCCATCCGCTTCCTGATCGTGTCCATCGTTCTCAGTTCGATCCCTTCCGGTACCCGGACAGTCAGACGTAACTCTCCCGATTTATCCTTTTCCATCTCGTCCCTCCATCATCTCATAAATCCGTTTGCGGATACGGTGCAGCTTGACTTTTACGTTCGATTCGCTCAGACCCGTAATCTCCGCGATCTCCTCGATCCCCGCCGCCTCCATATAACGGAGGATGATCAACTGGCGTTCGTCATCCGGGAGGCCGTCCAACGCCTGTAAAAGCGCCATCTTATCTTCCCGGGTGAAATCCTCTCCTCCCTCTACCTGAATATCGTCGATAAACTCCACCGCGATCTCAGCCGCGCGGCGTTTCCGTTTCCGTATGAACGTATAGACCGTGTTCAGCGTGATCGTGTACAGCCATGTAAAAAACTTCCGTCCGCTGTCGTAACTTTTTAAATTCACAAATACCTTGTAAAACACGTCCTGAAACACGTCCTCCGTGTCCTCACGGTTCCTGAGATTGAGGAAAATGATCCCATAGATTCGGTCACGGTACGTTTTCACGATCCGTTCGAATGCCTGGTAGTCGCCCTGTTTTGCCAGAGTCAGATAGTACTTTTCTTCATCCATATTCATCCCGGGTTTCCGTTTTCCTCGACTATATATACTCGCCGTTCAGCGCATAGTTACAATATCAAGAGATATTTCTTACGGTTATTTCGCGGTAATTAATTATATATCAGACAGGGTAGGTATTGGAAAAATATAAGGGGTTTTGAGATAACGGAATAGCCCGCGCAGCGGTCACTCCACGCTCAGAAAATTGATATGCTCAAGGTCGAGTTTTTTATTAAACTCGGCAAGGTTCACCCCTTTCGACGCGGCAATAGCTTCGATACGTTTCCCCGAATCCATCAGCTTCTGCTTCAACTGCGTCCTCTGCAGATCGGTCGCGGCCTTATCGATTTCCAAGCTGAATTGGGCGCTGTTGATCGCGCGCTCGATTCGGTCGTACTCGGCAAGCGCTTCTTTAGTAAACGACCCTTTCGCAAGGTACTGGTCCATCAGCGTCGATATGTTTTTCTCGGAATCGGCGATCAGGGCGTCTATCCCAACTGCCGCTTTCTGCCCGCATGCGGTAAAAAATAGAATTATAGCGAATATGCCGAAAACCTTTTTCATTACATCCTCCCTAAAATACGGTAATATTGTAAAACCCGTACATGAAAAAATCAAATCTCCTGTGCAACGAAGTTCCAACCAGCAATCATTTCCATCAGACCTCCGCCGCAGAGTGTTTCTCCATACTTTCATACTGTTCCTAACCGGTTTTGGGTACGCGCCTTGATATTTTAACGGGTTTCTTTTATACTGTTGCACTATTTTTACGGAGTAATCAAATGTCCGAAGTGTCCCAGAATATCACCGACGAGCGGAAAAGCCGTCTCGCTAAATTAGACGAAATAAAAAAGCGGAATATCAACCCCTATCCGAACCGTTTCAAGCCCGAAGCGTATTCCGAAGATATAAAAAAACAGTTCCTCGAGAACGGAGAACAGGAATTCAAGACCACGATCGCCGGGCGCGTCATGCTGTGGCGCAGTTTCGGGAAGGCGATCTTCGCGACTATCAAGGACGACCGCGGCGATATCCAGATTTACGCCCGGAAGGATATCCTCGGCGACGAGCTTTTCGATATGTTCACCCTGTACGATATCGGCGATATAATCGGCGTCAAAGGAAACGTGTTCAAGACGCATAAGGGCGAGATCACGCTGTTGGTCGAGGAATCGACCCTGCTCGCGAAAGCGGTCAATTCGCTTCCCGAGAAGTGGCACGGCCTGTCCGATATCGAACTCCGTTACCGCCAGCGCTACCTCGACCTGATTATCAACCCGTCGGTCAAACAGGACTTTATCGTGCGCTCCAAGGTCATCGCGTTCATCCGGAATTTCCTGACCGAGCGGGGATTCCTTGAGGTCGAGACCCCGATGATGCAGGTTATTCCCGGCGGAGCGGCCGCAAGGCCGTTTATCACCCATCATAACGCCCTCGATGTCGACCTCTACCTGCGTATCGCGCCCGAACTATACCTCAAACGCCTCATTGTCGGCGGATTCGAGCGCGTGTTCGAACTCAACCGCAACTTCCGTAACGAGGGTATCGACACCCGTCACAACCCCGAGTTCACGATGCTCGAGCTTTATCAGGCGTACGCAGACTACCAGACGATGATGGATCATTTCGAGCACATGATGAAGGGGATCGCGTTCGCGGTCAAGGGCGAGGCGGATTTCGAATATCAGGGGAAGAAGCTCGACTTCGGGAACTGGAAGAAACTGAAATACACCGACGCACTCCGCGATATCGCGGGGATCGACGTATCGAAAATAAAGGACGCGAAGGACGCGGCGGAGGCCGCCAAGTCCAAGGGTATCCATAAAATCGACAAGTTCCTCGGAAAATGGGGCATCCTCGATATGATCTTCGGGGAATGCGTCGAAAAGGAACTGATCGACCCGACTATCGTGTACGAATATCCCGCCGAGATTTCACCCCTCGCGAAATATAAGCCCGACGATCCCGAGTTCGTGGAGCGTTTCGAGGCGTACTGTATGGGGCGCGAGTTATGCAACGCGTTCTCGGAGCTGAACGACCCGTTCGTACAGCGCGAGCGTTTCGAGGAGCAGGCGCGAAGGAAGGCCGGCGGCGACGCCGAGGCGATGTTTATCGACGAGGATTATATCAACGCGCTCGAGCATGGAATGCCCCCAGCGGGCGGGCTGGGCATCGGGATCGACCGGATCATCATGTTCCTGATCGACACGAACTCCATCCGCGATACGATATTATTCCCGACGCTGAAGCCGAAAGGGGAATAAGAGGCTATGACACTTTCTTTCTTGCAGAAGAAAGAAAGTGTCCAAAGAAAGACTGCCCGCCTTGATGCCGCTCCTGTGAAGAGTGACGCGAAACGGGAAACGCTGTAACTCACTTCAGGCCCCTCTATTAGCAAAGCCAAGTCATGCTCAAACAACTGCGTTTCTAATCCGTTTCGCTATAAAAAGTCGCGACATAGCGGCGGGGGCAACAGCCAAAAAGGGATTATTCACACCTTTCAAATTTTGTCTTTAGCTGTTTCACCGCGATGTATAAAGCGCTTATACTCCCGGGAAATCCTAAAAAGACGCTTGTCCGAGCATGATTCTATTTCGCTTTTCAGAGAACTTAATTGCGAGTTAAGTCTTTTTAGGATTTCCCGGCTCTTCTTCTAAGCTTTATCTTTCGCGGCATCCTTTCTTTGTTTCTTTCTTTCCGATGCGGGAAAGAAAGAAAACTGCTTTCACACGGACTTACGCTGATTAACAGCAATGAAGTATAAATTGAATCATATACCTTTAGATCTAAATGTTATTCTATCCTAAAAAGCCAATTTTTCCTGAATTCTTTTGTGATTCATCTTTTCTTGAACACTCTGCAATAATTTGCTTTATTAATGGGGCTTTCAATGAAACGTAATCTTTTCTTTCCTGTGCTTTTTTCGATATATATTCTTTTATACATGATATTTTATATGAATCTAATATTATTTGTGTTAAATATATTTCACCAGCAACTGTAATACTATAACTACCACACTCGTTACACTCTACAAAATATATAATTCCATCATTATCTACTGCAGAAACATGAGTCGTTAATCCATTTAAATATGTCTTTTTAGCTTGTTGTTTACATATCGGACAAATTTCTTCATTATTCATAATCTTCTCCTATTATAAAAAGGCTGCCCTTTCAGACAGCCCCGTCTATATCGTTAGTCGATAAAGTCCATCAGTTCTTTGACGCGCTTGGGGTTACGGAGTTTGCGTAACGCCTTCGCCTCGATCTGCCGGATACGTTCGCGGGTGACCTGGAACAGGTATCCGACTTCCTCCAACGTATGGGCGTAGCCGTCCTCGAGGCCGAAACGCATCCGCAGGACGCGCTGTTCGCGGAGCGGGAGTTCGTTGATAATCTCGCCGAGCTTCTCCTTCAGCATATTGTTCATCGTGATATTGATCGGACTGGCGGCCTTGACATCCTCGATAAAGTCGCCGAGCGCCGAGTCCTCGTCACGCCCGACAGGGGTTTCGAGCGACACCGGATCGTTCGCCACACTCTTGATGTGCTTGACCTTGCTGATATTCCATCCGATCTTGATCGAGATTTCGTCCACCGACGGCAGCCGTCCGAGGTCCTGTGTCAGGTCCATCTCGGCCTTCTTGACCTTGTTAATCTGCTCGATCATATGGATCGGCACACGGATTGTGCGGGACTGCTCGGAGATGGAACGGGTGATCGCCTGACGGATCCACCATGTCGCGTAGGTGCTGAACTTGTAACCCTTGCGGTACTCGAACTTCTCCACCGCGCGGATCAGGCCGATATTCCCTTCCTGTATCAGGTCGAACAGGTGCACGCCGCGGTTGATATAACGCTTGGCGATACTGACCACCAGACGGAGGTTCGCCTGCACGAGGTCTTTCTTACGGTCGTCTACAATAATCAATCCGTCGCGGATTTCGTTCGCCCAATGCAGATGCTCCTGCGTGGAGCACTTGAACGCGTTCTCGATCATCTTGAGGCGTTCTTCTTTCTTATTGATCGATTCGATCAGGTTGCGGATGCCCTCGTTATCGGGATGATTGGTAAACTGGTTGTAGATATCCCCGATAGACATCTGGTTGATCTCTTCGATCTTTTTAAAGTAGTTCTGGATATTATTGATTTCTTCGCAGAGGATCAGGATATGCTCGGCGGCGTTGGAGACCAGCTTCTGGTTGAGTTCGATCGTCTTGATCTGGTCGATAAACATACGGCGCAGTTTCCGGATCGCCTCGCGAAGCTCGGTACGAATATGTTCTTCATGCGCCTTGTCCCATGAATCGTCGATATCCTCCATCTTCCGGTAATAATCCTTCAACTGCTCCTCGACCTGATACACCGTCTTCATACGCTCTTTACGTTCGCGCGCGGTGATATTACAGATTTTAGGGATATTGAAGAAATTGTACAGCTTGCCGTGCCCCTTGAGTATTTCTACAATGATCTCGTTGATCTCCTCGATCAGGAACCCGGAATCGTACACGGCGCCGTTGATCTTCAACTGGCCTTCCTCGATCTTCTTGGCGATCTCGATTTCCTGGGTCTGGTTGAGCAATGGAATCTTACCGATCTTTTTAAGATAAATACGCAGGGGGTTGTCCGACTGCTCATCCTCGCTTTCGATTATTATAGAGTCCAGATCGTCATAGCTGTCGTCCAGAAAATCGTCGAACTCGTTCAGGAACGCGTCCATAATCACGACATCGTTCTCTTCGAGCAGCTTCAGTACGTTGTCGATACCTTCGGGAGACGCAGCTATTTCATCGGGAAGCCGTTCGAGGATTTCCTCGTAGGTCAGCATTCCCGTTTCCTTGCCGTACTTTAAGAGCTTATTAATATCCTCATTCTCTAAAAGCTCGTCATACATAATCTATATCTCCTCATATTTTTTCAATTTCATACTGCGAGATAAACGACTTAATATCTTCCAGTTCCAGCGCCCATTGCTGTAATTCCCGCCGGATCTCGCCGATCCTTTTCGCCTCGTCTCCGGCTGTATCATTCTTTTCCAGACGGGCGACCTCGTTCCGCAGAACGGTTGTCTTATGCTGTACATATCGCGCTCTCAGACGGTACGCGGCGATAAAACCCGGATTCAGTTCCGGCCGGAGACTGTAATGGCTTACCTCTTCGGTAAGCGCCTTATTAGTCACCCGTGCGAGAATTCCCTGCGTAGGCTCCGTCATATCGCCGAGCATACTTTCGTAGAGGTCGCGGAACTCGCCGTTCGCTATCATCTCCGGCTCGATCACTTTCGACGTTTCCGGCAGGAGCGTCATATCCGCGATCACAGCCGCGAGATAATCCAGTTCCAGCCGGTCGACCTTTTCCTCGGCGTTTTTATTTTCCTGCCGGACAAACTGTCCGATAGGTTTCTTCTTTAAAAAATTACCGTACTCTTCCTTAATAATCTCGGGGTCAATCCTTAAAAAGTCCGCCGCCGCTTTCAACGAGTTCTGCCTCAGAACGGCGCTTTTTAATTTCTCGATATATGAGAACAAGACAAAAAGGAATTTCAGCTTATTCTTCCCGGGGTCAATCCGTTTCGCATGGTAACGTATCTTAAAATCGATCGGTTCCAGACGTTTGGAGTTCACAAACTCGTTAAACGCCTCACCGCCGTTCTTCATCACGAAATCGTACGGATCCATTTTATTCGGCAGAATAACGACCGAATGAGGGATATCCGTCCCGGACAGCGCCGTTAAATCAAGCGCCCTGTCCGCCGCCTTCACCCCGGCATCGTCCCCGTCGAAAATAAACGTTACATTCTCGCAAAATCGCTTCAAGACGACCAACTGATTTTCGGTAAGCGCGGTTCCGAGAGGGGCTACCGCGTTTTTTATCCCGTGCTGATACAGCGCGATTACATCCATGTAGCCTTCCACTACCAATGCATGATTGGTGCGGGAAATCTCCTCCTTCGCGAAATTCAGCGCAAAAAGCTGACTGCCCTTATGAAATATGGGGGTTTCCCCGCTGTTCAGGTATTTCGCCGCGGTCTTATCGTCGGTCAAAATCCTCCCGCCGAACCCGATGATCCGGTCGCGGGTATCCATTATGGGGAAAATCACCCTGTCTTTAAACCGGTTAAATACGCCCTGTTTGCCGTTTACCGCGAGCGAACCCGTAATCATCTCCTCCTCTTTATATCCCTGCTCTTTCAGGTAATCGGTCAGCCCCTGCCATGAGGAACCGCCGTAGCCTATCCTGAACATCTTTATCATCTCGGGGCTGATATTCCTGCCCTTGAGATACTGCAATGCGATACCGCCGTTCTCCATCCCCTTCGGATCGGTGAGATTGCGGTAGAAATACTTCATAGCCTCCGTTTGCATGGCAAAAAGACGATCTTTCTGCCTGTTATCGGAGGCCTCTCCGTCATCGGAATACTTGGTAAGATCAATCCCCGCGATTTTCGCGAGTTCCTCGAGAGATTCCCGAAATGTAAGCTTGCGGTACTCCTTCAGGAACGTGATAGCGTTCCCGGAAGCTCCGCAGCCGAAACAGTGATACAGCCCCTTGTCGTCGCTGATCGAAAACGAGGGTGTTTTTTCGTTATGAAAGGGACATAAAGCCAAATGGTTTCTATTACTGCTCTTTTTTATCTCAATAAATTGCCCGATTAACTCGGAGACTGAAACCCTCGTCAAAATTTCATCGATAACGTTTTGCGGTATCACAAATTACCCCGTATTAATACGATGGTGCTTATATATACAGGAAAAGCACATAGATTCCTAAGTATTATGAAAATATATTTTTCATTTATCCCGTCGTACAGCTTAATTTACTAGATTATTCCTTTCACGGCAAGTGCTGCGTATACTATGTGCGGGTTAGTCCCGTTATCAGTCGGAAATTCTCGATCGCCGTGTTTATCCTGAGCTTTCAAACGAGTTATAAGAATCGGTATTTTGACTTGATATCTTAAACCCGCTGCGTGTGGGTTAATCCCGATATCGAACAGGTTTGCCTTATGAAATATAGCCCGAATCTGTACCATCCTGCCAATGTGAGCCTGCCGAACCCTATCGTTTGCGATGCCCGGCAGTCTGATGAAAAAAACGGCAAAACCCTGTCACCGCGAACAAAGTGAAGCGGCCTATATAATAATCTGCGTTATTTCACCGGATGCTTCTACCCTTCGGGTATCGCATTGACAGCAACTTTCTTTACTCCAAAGAAATAGGCCATAGCAATAGCGCGAAAAGTTATATTAACTAACGAAAACACTTTGTCACCGCGAACAAAGTGAAGCGGCCATTATAATAATCTGAGTTATTTCACCGAATGCTTCTACCCTTCGGGTATCGCATTGACAGCTACTTTCTTCACTACAAAGAAATAGCCCATAGCAATAGCGCGAAAAGATTTATAAACCAACGAAAACACTTTATCTCCGCGAACCATGTGTAGCGGCCTATATACTAATCTGCGTATTTCACCGGATGCTTCTACCCTTCGGGTATCGCATTGACAGCTATATTCTTTATTCCAAAGAAATAGCCCGTGTTTTGACGGGAATATCCATCTTTATCACGGGCTGATTATTTCTACTATCGCAACGTTTGACATCGGGTCTAGCCGTCACGCAGTGACTGCCGGGAGCGGGGGTCGAACCCGCACGAGCATTACGCCCAAGGGATTTTAAGTCCCTTGTGTCTACCAGTTCCACCATCCCGGCGGGGTAAATAGATAGGGGATGGAGGGAATCGAACCCTCGGTGAAGGCTTTGCAGGCCCCGGCCTTACCACTTGGCTACATCCCCGTCGGTAAATAGTATTATAAAGGGCATCGGATTTTCTGTCAAAGTTATCGGTGTTCCGTCGTCCAAATCCGAAGTCCCTATCCCATTTTTTCTATCAGGATGAACGTCACATCGTCGTTCATTCCCTTACTGCCTATGAAGTTCCGCATCTCGTTGACAATCCGCTGGATCGTCTCCTCAAGCCCGCCCGGCCCCGGCGATTCCTTCAGCATGCTCAGGACACGCTCCTCCCCGAATTCGTCGCCGTCCTCGTTGAATTCCTCGGTCAGCCCGTCGGTAAAAAGCGCGAGACGGTCTCCCGAACGGTATTCGGTCTCACGCTGGGTATAGCCCGATTGAAGCTCGACCCCTATGATCGGGCCGGTCTTCGACAATACGACTACCTCGCCGCCGGAACGGATCAGGTACTGGTTGATATTTCCAGCGGAGGCGTAAACAATTTTCCCGTGCCGCAAGTCGATATCGATCAGGATCGCCGGGAATAGCAGGATCAGTCCGCTGTATGTCCTGATAAAGCTCTCGTTCAGTTCCCTGAGCACGGACGCGGGATCGAGCGACGAAAGCTTCCGTTTCTCATACTCGCTCTTTAACAGCATAGTTACCAGTCCCGCTTCGACCCCGTGCCCGGTCACGTCGGCGAGCAGGATACGGATCGAATTATCGCCGAAATGGCAGATATCGTAGATATCGCCGCCGACCTTGATTAACGGAAGATACCGGACTGCGATCCCGATCTGGGGGAAATCCGAAAAATCGCTCGGCAGGAATTTGGACTGCATCTTCCGCGCAAGTTCCAACTCAGCCTCGATGATCTTTTCACGTTCCTCCAGCGAGCGGTATGCAAGGTTCAGTTCGGTATTCTTATCCTCGATCGTTTTGCGATTGATAAAAATACGCTTAAGATCGAAAAACAGCACCCGCGAGCATAGCCACGATAGAACTGTGAATATCGTCAGATTAAAAACAACCGAAAGTACCTGAAACGTACCGTGCAGCAGGATGATGGACATGACTGCAGCGATGCTCCA
This sequence comes from Brevinematales bacterium, assembly GCA_020059465.1. Classification (GTDB taxonomy): domain Bacteria; phylum Spirochaetota; class Brevinematia; order Brevinematales; family GWF1-51-8; genus GWF1-51-8. The sequence continues at coordinate 34,187 of JAGVBZ010000009.1, read as the reverse complement.
ACCGATCGTATAGATCCACAAGCTCTGAGAAAAAGTAAAATACACAAACGCCGTAATCGCGAAGAGTGTGAACAGATAGAGCGATATCGACCCTGAAATCTTGATCGTACTATACACGCCCAGCGCGTCGATAATAATAAATAAAAGAAAGAAGATGAAAACGATCTGTTTCGAAAACACCGTACTGCGCGCGTCCGGGTTCTTTAAGGTTTTTCTGATAATCAGATAACTGATCACCGCGATTGACAATACTACGATCTGTCCGTAGAGCGCAAGATAAAACGGGAATAATCCGGTTCCGATAATAAAACGGATATCGAAATAAACATAAACCGCGATCAGTATGAAAATAACCGGAAGACCGATCATCATACGGCGGAAATTGGTCAGATTCATATGCCGGATAAATTCGTCGCGAAGCACCGGTTCGAAATCCCGGATGAACAACGCTTTCTTCAGTTTGGATATCAATATCTGCAGGGTCAAACGCGCCTCGCGGATTTTTCTTGTTTCCCGTCACGGAGATACTTTCATTATTCTATTACATAATGCAGGATTGTCAACTAAATAAATAATAATTTCCGCGCCGGTATTGCTATGTATTAAAACTTTTATTATAATAATAAAACAGGAGGAGAAAAATGGCGGATAAGAAACCACAATTACGTACCGAATTCATGTCTCCCGAAGATGTAAAGCTGGTCAAAAAAGCGATGAAACATGCGTCGTCGCCGTTTTCTTTCATTATTTTTCTCTGCATCGCGTTCGGCGGATTGATTTTTCTTGTCATCGGCGCCGCGGTTTATAATACCACGGTATCCATCATCGGCGGAATATGGCTTGTCGTGTTCGCGTTCCTCGCGTTTACCGTGAAATGGGTAGGGGGTGATTATAAAAAAGATATCGCCGAACAGCGGAAAATTGTCGAGGCCGGCGAGATATTAGGAAAAAGAGTCGAAAAAGAGAAACAGCGGAACACCATTGTCACCCGTTATCTTCTCATCATCAACGGGATCGAATTCGAGGCGTCGGAGGAAACTTACAAAAATTTCGATACAGGCGTATTTGTCGAGATTCGGTATTCCAAGAACGCGAGGGTACTGCTGGGTATCATAAAACGCTAAACCTTCACGTCCAACATATTAATTTCCCATCGGGCATCATATCAATAAAACCGCATTCCCGCCGCCCGCTGAAATGTGTCATTTAGGGAGTTGTGAATGTCAAACAAGTATTCTGCGCAAAAAACAGAGGCGATGACTCCTCGGGAAATCAGGAAGGTTAAGAAAGCCGTGTCCGCGCCCGGCTACAGACAGGTGTTTTTCATCTTTTTAGGACTCATGCTTGCCGGTCTCGCACTCCTGATTATCGGGCTGGCCGAACCAACGACCCGGATTGCGTTGGCCGGCGGAATATGGTTCGTTCTTTCGGGAATTCTGGCATTCACAATTCGCAGGCTGGAAAACAGTTATCACAAGGATATGGCGGGCGTACATCAATGTACAAAATTCGCTCAGATAACCGGCAAACGGATCGATAGCGATTCATCTCAGAGTAAAAATCATATACTTATCATGGGGGATCTGGAATTCGACGTATCCGAAAAGATTTTCCATCAATACGAGTCCGGGGAGACTGTGGAGATCAGGTATACCGAATCGACCGGAATCCTGATCGATATCCATAAACGCTAAACCGCGCCGTTTAACACCTTATCCATAACGCCCCGAACATACGGGCTTTCGAACTCCTCCGCGAGGATATCCATATTCACCACATCCAGCGCCTTCCGCCCGAAAAACGTCTCCTTCCGCTGAATACCTATCGTCTTAAACCCCGCCTTTTCATACGCGCGCACACCGCGTTTATTGAACTCCTTCACTTGGAGACGGACGCTTTCCAGATTGAGGATATTGAACCCGTAATCCATGATCAGGCGCGTCGCCTCTGTGCCGTAACCCTTCCCCCAGTACTCTTTCTCGCCGATTATGATTCCGAAGGCCGCAGTGCGGTTCACCCAATCAATCTGGTGCAGTCCGCAGTCTCCGATATGCTTATCCGTCGCAAGGTCGACTATCGCGAAACCGTGATCACCCGCTTTTAACCATCCCTCCACTACCCCCTTTTGCTCGATTTCATTCGGCGCGATACGAATACTCATATTCATCGACGTCTCGACATCGTTCAGCCATTCGGCGAGTTTTTTAAAATCGTCCGGATCGCGAGGGGAAAGATAGCAGAGCTTGCCGATCAGTTTTTTATAGTGCGGCACGGGATTATTCCTCAATAAAGTTTTTTACATACGGGCTGTCGAACTCATCCGCGAGGATGTCCATCATCACGAAATCGTAACGCTTTCCCGCAATCTGCACCGCTTTCCGCCAGCGCCCGATCTGTTTGAATCCAACCTTCTCGTACACCCGAATCGCCCGTTTATTGTACTCCATCGCCTTCAGGAAAATGTTATTGAGGTTGAGTATATTGAAGGCGTAATCGAGGATCAGGCGAGTCGCCTCCTCGCCGTACCCCTTGTTCCAGTAATCCTTATCGCCGATAAAAATTCCGAACTCCGCATGCCGTCCGATCCACCCGATATCGTGAAGCCCGCAGTTCCCGATCGGTTTTTCGGTTTCGATGTCGACGATTGCAAAGACGGGATTGCCCTCTTTGAGGTTTTTATCTATAAATTCCTTTTCATTGACAATATTGATCGACATCGGCGTGAGGTTGACCGTAATCTCGAGGTCGTTCAGCCACTCGACATATTTCGGCGCGTCGTCCGGATTAACCGGCGACAGGTAGCACTTTTTCCCTACGATTCGTTTGTAATACGGCATGGCACTCTCCTTTGAAAGGATGATTATAATTACTGGTATAAATAAATGCAAGCGGAGTCGATGATATGAGGGAATCGAATGCTTCGGCTTTGCCTCGCAATGATAGATAAATATGTCATCCCGAGCCTGCCGAGGGAAATTACGAATATGTAATTTACTCATACACGTTGCACGATATGGTTCGACAAGCTCACCAAGACGAAATAGTTCGTTTAAGGACTGTATTCATTCGGCTTTGCCTCGCAATGATAGGGATTGTCGCCGCGAGCTTCTGCGAAACGGTCTGTGTACGACTGCCCGGGAATCGAATGCTTCGGCTTTGCCTCGCAATGACAGATAAATATGTCATCCCGAGCCTGCCGAGGGAAATTACGAATATGTAATTTATTCATACACGTTACACGATATGGTTCGACAAGCTCACCAAGACGAAATAATTCGTTTAAGGACTGTATTCCTTCGGCTTGATACCGGGAATAGCCTACTTGAACCCGAAAGATTACGCAGCAGTTATTTATCGATCAGGATGACCGCGCTCCTCGGTTTTAAGCGGATTCCGTTGGTATCGAGCGGGCGTTCCTTACCGGCGGGGAAAAATCCCGGCCTGACCGACGTATCCGCGGCGACATACCACTTTTTACCCCGGACGGGATAGGGCAGAATATAGAGCTGTTCCTCCCAGTGGGCGTTGAACGCGACATAGATATCATTGTCGGGCTGACTCGCTCCCGTTTCATGCGACGCCCCGTCGAGCATGAACGCGATCGCGCGAGATTCATGGCCCCAGTCCGGTTCGCCCGGACGCACACCATGCCAGCTGATATCCGGCATCTCATTGCCGTTCATATCTAGCCCGGTGAAGAAATGTTCCCGCCGAAGCGCATGGTGCTTTTTACGGAAATGTATCATGAATTTGCAGAACTCGTATAATTCCTTATTAGCCGATTTCAAGCCCCAATCGATCCAGTTCAGTTCGTTGTCGTGACAGTAGGTATTATTGTTTCCCTGCTTGGAAAATCCCAGTTCGTCGCCCCCGAAAATCATCGGCGTGCCCTGGCTCACCATCAGCATCAGGAAAAAATTCTTCATCTGCCGGATACGCAACTCGTTGACAGCAGGATCGCCGGTCTCGCCCTCCACTCCGCAGTTCCAGCTGAGGTTTAAGTTCTCCCCGTCCATATTCCCTTCACCGTTCCGTTCATTGTGTTTCTCATTATAACTGACGAGGTCGCTCAGCGTGAACCCGTCGTGCGCGGTGATGAAATTGATGCTGTGATACGGCTTTCCCTGACGGTGCTCGAATATGTCCGCGCTGCCGGCAATCCGTTTCGCGATCTCGGGCACCATCCCCGGATCTCCTTTGATGAACGCGCGGGTATTGTCGCGGAACTTCCCGTTCCACTCCGCCCATCCGTTGGGGAATCCGCCCACAGTGTACAGCCCCGCGGCGTCCCATCCCTCAGCGATAATTTTCGCGTTGGAAAGAATCGGGTCGCGGCTGATCTCGGAAAGCACTGAATAGCTCGGCATCCAGTTGCCTTTTTCGTCGCGCCCCAGTATCGCGGCGAGATCGAAACGGAACCCGTCCACATGCATGTCCACCACCCAGTACCGGAGCGAATCGAGAATAAGACGTTTGACCACCGGATGGTTGCAGTTCAGAGTGTTTCCGCATCCGGAATAATTGTTATAATAACGCCCGTGATCGAGCATATAATAAACGGAATTGTCCAATCCCCGGAAGCTGAGAGTCGGCCCGTACTCGTTCCCCTCACCCGTGTGATTATAGACCACATCGATGATTACCTCGATTCCCGCTTTATGCAGCGCTTTTACCATCTCCTTGAATTCTCTCACTGCCGTCATTCCTACCCTGTCGGACGCGTACCACGAGCACGGCGCGAAAAAAGCCAGAGTGGAATAGCCCCAGTAGTTCACAAGCGGCAATCCGGTCTCCGGATCGGTATGGAAATTTTCTTTCTCGTTGAATTGCTGGACGGGCAGGAGTTCGAGAGTGGTGATGCCCAATTCCTTGAGATATGGGATAATATCGATAATTCCCAAATAGGTTCCGGGATGCTTGACCCCCGAGGAATCGTGACTGGTCAGCGAACGGACATGCGCTTCGTAAATAATCGTATCGTTCATCGGGATACGCAGGGGACGGTCGTCGTCCCATTCGAACGAGGATACGTCGAGAACCATACTTTTCGCTTTAATATTGATATTTTTTTCCGCGCTGAACGACAGATCGCCCTCGGGAGAGTTCCTATCGTACCCGTACGCCGAGGTCTCGTTCCAGTAATACTCGCCCCCGACAGCCTTTGTGTACGGGTCGATCAGCAGTTTGTTCCCGTTAAAACGGTGCCCTTCGAGAGGCTTGTACGGCCCGTCCACCATATACCCGTAGTACTGCCCGTCCTCGACGTCATGCACCAGAATATGCCATACGTCGCCTGTACGGTTCCTGCTCGGGTCCAACGGGATGACATGGGTAGGGGTCAGCGCGGTGTGGCTGTTAAAAAGTAAAAGCGTCACGGATGCTGCGTGACGGGAAAACACTGCGAAATTGCACCCGTTCCCCACAACAGTTGCCCCAAATAAGTAAGGATTCCCCGATTCCGTCTTCATCCCGTCGATTTCAACAATCTTTGACATAAATCGTCCTTAATATCAAGCAATAATATTAGTATAATACATTATGTTTGTCAATTCCGCATGGATGCGGAATAAATTTTTGATTTTCCAGGAGATGTTTCTAAATGAGAAAGGGCCGTCTTCCGACAGCCCTCTATTCCGGATTGCCAGTCTAATTTTTCATTTGTTATCATCAACGGCGATACCGCCAAGGTATACCGTTAAATCCTTATCCCTAACGCGACATTATATTTGTATTCATACATCCAATAAGCATAAGTATTCGCCGGGCTTTCCACAGCTTTATTCATCTTCGGCATCAGGTTGTACCCGAAGGTGACGGACGGGATGAGGTATATCGCCGTACCGAAATTAAGGTTCAATCCGCCGCCGATAAGCGCATAAATATCGTTCATCCTGCTGAACTCCGTTGCTAAATCATCGACGCCGTCGCCGTTATAATCCATCGCAAGATAAACTCTGTATCCGAAACCGGCGCCGACCCAGATACTGCCGATAGCGATATCGATCGGGAGCTTAAACATCAGGTCGAACGAAAGCGCGGAGACTGTCGCTTTGGAATAATTGGTCGGAGAGGTAGATACTTCTTTACCGCCGGAGATAAGCCTCAGAACATCGACATTCCCCCCGAGACTCATATTATATTCGACATCGAGACGGGCATAAACCGCGTCAAAAAATACTCCGCCCCCGATATTATTGAAATATCTTTCCTGCACCTGGTAATTATTCTCGTCAAGCGCGGATTTCGCGGCGCCGATCGACGGAATAAAATTAGCCTTCAGTCCCAGAACCATATCCAGCGAGTAAACCATACTCGATGTAAAAATAATGATGAAAACCAAGGCCAGCTTTTTCATACTATCCTCCGATAATGAAATCATATATATATTATGCTCCATTTTTCATAAAAATCAACTGAAAATTCAAAAGTTTTTATATTTCATGCGTTATATATCACCCGGGCGCTTATTCACCATTTATAGTATACATTAACATAGAGTCGGCGATATTTCAACGAAAAAGCGTCATCCCTACCGCTTTATTTCGAATAGATAATACCCGTAGGGGCCGAATGTCAGCAGGTACGGAAGTTCGCCGATCCGCGGAAATTCCGCATCCCCGATCACTTCCACCAGCCCGCACCCGTTGAAGTCCCTTAAATCGATCTGTACCGATTGGGAACTGGACGCCATATTAAACGCGCAAAGCATCCATTGTCCCTCGTACTCGAGCACATAGACCAGTATCTTTTTATTCTCGGGATAGATGAAACGAAGCTCTCCGCGCGAGAACGATCTATAATGGCGGCGGATACGGATCATTTTTTTCATCCAGTTCAGTATGGAAGTGGGGATTTTATCCTCGACCTGCACGTTGACGCTCGTGTAGCTGTAATCCGCGTCGGTGATCACAGGGGCGTAGAGACGCGACGGGTTGCATGTCGAAAAGCCTGCGTTCCGGTTATCGTCCCAATGCATCGGGGTGCGGACGCCGTTGCGGTCGCCGAGAAATATATTATCCCCCATCCCGATCTCGTCCCCGTAATAGATCACTGGGGAGCCGGGCAGGGTAAACAGCAGGACGTTCAGGAGTTCCACCTTCCGGTAGTCTTTCTCCAGAAGCGGAACAAGCCGCCGGCGAATCCCGGTATAAAGTTTCATCTGGGGGTCTTTCGCATACTCGTGGAACATGTAGTCGCGTTCCTCGTCGGTGCAGATGAGAAGCGTAAGCTCGTCGTGATTCCGCAGAAAGGTAGCCCATTGACAGTTCTCCGGGAGCACGGGGGTTTTCTTGATAATATCGATAATCGGCCCGTGATGCTCCTGCTTGACCGCCATAAAAATACGCGGCATCAGCGGGAAATTGAACGCCATATGCAGTTCGTCGCCGTCGCCGAAATACTGCCGGAGATCCTCCGGCCACTGATTCGCTTCGGCGATCAGTACCGCGTCGGGATATTTATCGTCCAGCAGCTGCCGGATACGTTTCAGGTATGCGTGGGTTTCAGGGAGGCTCTCGCAGTTCGTGCCCTCGCGCTCATAAAGATACGGCACCGCGTCCATCCGGAATCCGTCCAGCCCCAGATCGAGCCAGAAACGCACGACATCGAGGATCTCGTCCTGCACCTTCGGATTATCGAAATTCAGGTCGGGCTGATGCGAGAAAAAACGGTGCCAGTAATAACGCTGGCATTCGGCGCTCCACGCCCAGTTCGAGGTTTCATGGTTGATAAATATAATGCTCGCGTCGGGATACCTGTGAGGGTCGTCCGACCAGACATAATAATCATGATAGGGCGACGACGGTCCCTTTCGCGCCTCGACAAACCACGGATGACGGTCGGATGTATGATTCAGTACGAGATCGGCGATCACGCGAATCCCCCGCTTATGCGCCTGTTTCAAGAATTCCCTAAAATCATCCATCGTACCGTATTCGGGATTGATCGCTTTATAGTCCTCGATATCGTATCCGTCGTCACGCCCGGGAGTGGGATACATCGGGAGAAGCCAGATACAGTCTATCCCCAGATCATGGAGATAATCCAACCGTGACGTAAGCCCCGGAATATCGCCCTTTCCGTCCCCGTTGGAATCCTGAAAACCGCGAATATATAATTCATAAAATACAGCATCCTTATACCAATAGTCTTTCATATAAAATTCCTTATTTCTTTTTTGATTCTATCAGACGGGATAGAATCCCCCTGATATCTTTGTAATTTGCGACATTGAATTTCGCGCGGGAAAAATCGTAGCCCACCTTCACAGTCACCGCATTTTCGTCCAACACACCGAACATATCCTCGTCGGTCAGATCGTCGCCGGCGGCAAGGATAAAATCGTACTGATCGCGCGAGACCCAGAACCTGCAGCCCTGCCCTTTCGAAATACCGGTGTCCTTGATTTCGATGATCATATTGCCCTCGAGTATCCCGATATTCAGGTTTTGCGTCAGGCTCATTAATGAATTTTTCAGTTCGCTGGCGCGTATGACCCCCTGCTCCGGGTCGGACTTACGGTAATGCCAGACAAGCGAAAAGTCTTTTTCCTCGATAAACGACCCCGGCGTACGGAGCACGAATCGTTCCAGTACGGGACGGATTTCCTGTTTCCATTCGGTGGAGGAATGCGCCCCGGAACGCCACTCCTTCTCACCCTTTGGGAAAAACCATCCTCCGTGCTCAGCCATCAGGTTGATAGGTATCCCCTCAAACCACTTGCCGATACTCCCGCGTTCTCTTCCGCTGATAATCACAGTATCGGTACCGGGAATTTCCGCAAGTTGTTTCAGGATTGAATACAGCGAATTATCCGGCGAGGCTTTTTCAGGCCTGTCGCTGAACGGGACAAGGGTTCCGTCGTAATCCAGCAGTATCAGCGCTTTTTTGCTTGCGGCGTAACGGGAGGCTATTTCCCGATTTCCTCACCAGCAAGCGTCGTTTTAGTGATAAATTCGTTCTGCATACGCACGCTTAAGAGCTTCTCGATAAAATCTTCGGCCCATTGGGTAATATTGTAGTTTTCCAGACGCCGGTGCATCACCTTCAGGGTCTGCTCTTTTTCATCCTGCGGCATCTGCAACGCCCGGGCTATCGCCTCAGACACCTCTTCATAATTATATGGGTTGACCTGCAGGGCTTCTCCCAATTCCTTGGCAGAACCGGCAAACTCGCTTAATATCAGAACCCCCCGGCCGTCTTCGCACGCGGTTACATATTCTTTCGCGACCAGATTCATCCCGTCCCGCAGAGGGGTCACTAGTCCGATATCCGCCATTCGATACAGCGCCATCATTTCACGGAAATTCATTGTCCTGTAGAGATATTTGACCGGATCCCATCCGATCGAGCTGTATTTTCCGTTCAGCGCGCCGACCTTCTCCTCGACCACCTTCTTGATCGAGATATAATCCTCGATACCGTCGCGCGACGGCGATACTACCAGAATAAGGGTAACTTTCTCCCGGTATTCGGGATGCTTATCGAGAAAGTATTCGAACGATTCGATTCGCTGGATAATCCCTTTCGTATAATCGAGCCTGTCCACCGACAGCAGGATTTTTTTATCCTTCATCTGCGACATCATTTTCGCGGCTTCTCTCTTTACATCCGGCAAAACCGCGCTTTCATGGTACTTCTTATAATCGATACCCATCGGGAACGTGTCGATCTTCACCGTTCTGTTCCCGATCCGTACCTGCCCGAGCGAATGCTCCAAACCCATAATATTCCGCAGGCAATCGAAGAAATAAGAAACGTAATCATAGGTATGAAAACCGATCAGGTCGGCGCCCATCATCCCCTCGAGAAGTTCCCGCCGCCACGGAAGCAGACGGAAAATATCGTAGACGGGAAACGGAATATGCAGGAAAAACCCTATGGGGATATCGGGCAATTTTTCGCGGATCATGGCGGGCAGAAGAAGAAGCTGATAATCGTGGATCCATACGATATCGTCCGGTTTTATCTGCGCGATTACCGCGTCGGCGAACTTCCTGTTGACATTGACATACTCTTTCCAATACGACCCTTCATATTTCGCGAGGAGCTGGAAATAATGGAACAGCGGCCACAATGTTTTATTCGAAAACCCGTAATAATACTGTTCGACTTCACGGCGGGAGAGGTGCACGGGATACATACCCTTTGCAGACATTTTTTCCTGAATATCGGTTTGTTCCGTTTCGGTAAGCCGTTCCTCGGTAATCCCGCTCCATCCGATCCACAGCGCCGGACGGGATTCGAAGAACGAGGAGAGGCCGGTCGCAAGTCCTCCCGCGCTGAAACTGATATGAACCTTATTACTCGTCTTGGAAAGCTTCACGGGCAGCCGGTTTGAAATCATTACAATTCGTTTCAAAATACAATCCTGATAATTTCTTTTCTATATTATAGCCTGAAATAGAAATAATTGCAAGGCTAAACATGACAATTGGAAAGATTTCTGTTTTACCGTAAATCCGCTTGATTTTTACCGATATTATTGATATGATATACTATTATATTCAGGAGGCGGGAGATGAAAAAGAAACCCCGGAACACGATCGTGCTCGCCTCGCTGGAGGGAAAAAACAACCTGAACAAGGCGTCGGTTATTCCCTCAGCGCGCGAAAAAGAGCGGTATGACAGGAACTTCCGGAAACGGCAGTTCAGGAATGAGACGGAAATGTGCCGTCGCGATAACCATAACGGTTGGAGCGGCGGCACACTGGGTGTGAGTTAATCCCGATATCCAGTATCCGCCCAGATAAATAAATAGCCCGTGATCGTTCGACCCGCCTGATTACGCTGGAAAAGCCCGCAAGCGGCGCACTGCATGTGAGCTAATCCCGATATCCAGTATCCGCCCAGATAAATAAATAGCCCGTGATCGTTCGACCCGCCTGATTTCACTGGAAAAGCCCGCAAGCGGCACACTGCGTGTGAGCTAATCCCGATATCAGGCATTTTATCCATATCAGAATACAGCCCGTGTTGAAGGTATAACGTTTAATTGATATCAATCATGCGGCACACTGGGTGTGTACTGCGTGTACTTCGTACACTAACCCCGGTATTATTGCTGTATAAATTTTCTATCGCCAGTCCGTGATAAGCATTAATCACCCCTGATTTCCCCGGCGACTTTATCGAGGTTCTTCGACCATAGGTATTTCTTTGTCTCCGCAGCCACAACGCCGCTCAGGAATACCAATGTCACTAAATTCGGAATCGCCATCAAAGCGTTCATAGTGTCCGCGAAATCGAACACGATCTGCCGAACCAGTAAAGAGCCCGCGAATACGACGATCACCCACATCACGCGGTACGGCATGATCGACCTGTGCCCGAAAAGGTACTCCACCGCGCGCTCTCCGTAACTCGACCATCCCAGTATAGTGGAAAACACGAAAAGCAGCAGTCCGCCGGTGAGAATAAACGGGCCTGCGACCGGGATTTGCGCAAACGCGGTCTGCGTCATATAAATACCCTTTGAGTTGACCAGAACATCGGGAAATTTCAGAACCGTAGTCACCATCACAAGCCCCGTCATCGCGCAGACCACCACAGTGTCCCAGAACGTCCCAGTCGCCGATACAAGGGCATATCGTACAGTATTCCGTGTCCGGGCGGACGCGGCGAGGATAGGCGCGGAACCCAGCCCCGATTCATTCGAGAATATCCCCCGGGCGACTCCGAAACGCAGCGTCATCATGATACTCGCGCCGATAAATCCCCCTCCAGCCGCCCTTGGAGTGAACGCAGTTTAAACGATTATATCGAGGGCGGGCAGTATAAAATTCCAGTTGAGAATGAGAATAACAATGCATGCCAATACGTAGAATAACGCCATAAACGGAAGCAGCTTGTTCGTGACAGATGCGATAACCTGGACGCCCCCGAGGATCACGAGCGCGGTCAATACTGTCAGGAAACTGCCGGTTATCAGCGGGTCTATCCCATATGCCTCCATTGCCATCCCGGAGATGGAATTCGCCTGCACCATATTGCCTATTCCGAACGCGGCAAGCGCGGTAAATACGCAGAAGAGCACCGCAAGCCATTTCATCTTCATTCCCCTGTCAAGCGCGTACATCGGGCCGCCGCGCATTGTCGCGTCGGGAAGCTTCACACGGTACTTGATAGCCAGTACGCTTTCCGCATATCTGCTCGCGATCCCCAAAACACCGGTAATCCACATCCAGAATACCGCGCCCGGCCCGCCGAACGATATGGCGGATGCGACCCCGATAATATTTCCGGTTCCGATCGTCGCCGCCAGCGACGATATCAGCGTCTCAAACTGGCTGACGTCGCCCTCTCCCTTCTCATCCGGTTTCACCGAAAGCCTGATTGCGAAAAATGTGTATGATTGGATAAAACGCAGCCGGACGGTCAGAAACAGGTGCGTGCCGATGATGAGGAATACCATCAGCGGGCCCCATAGATACCCGTTGAGGAATTCCATTGCTTCGTGTACAGCCCCGATAAAAGCTTCCATTCTATTTCCCATGAGTAGTCGGAATATTATAGAATTACCGTTTTTTCATGCAAGTCTTTTTTCGTATTCTTCATCTTGGTTTCTTTCCCGGCTGTTTGCTTTTTCCCCCGCGCTTTAAAGCGCTTCTTACTCCGGTGAAATTCGTGAAAGGGCGTTTGTCCGAGCCTTTCTATCTTCAGCTTTTGTACTCTCCTCTAACGGCGAGTTACGCCCGTAACGAATTTTACCGCTCTTCTCCTAAGCTTTATCCCTCGGGACAGGCGCTTGTCCCGCGCTCCTCGCGGGATTCTTTGGATACAGAAAGTATCATGTCTCCCGTTCGGTTCAGGCATTTGGGACTCCTTTATCTAACTATATGATTTTACTTGAATAAAAATACTTGTTATCAAACCAATAATTATAATTAATATATATAATATATAGCTTTTATTATTTTTACCTTTATATGAACTAATCGACAGAGGAATAAAGAATAAACAAATAAATAGGGTTGCAAACCACATCGGCGTCATTCCATTTCTATGAAACCAATTCAGTATATCTCCAAACACGATCTGGAACCACCATCCTTTCGGGTTTCCGGAAGGTTTTGAAAAATCAATTTCGTTTTTATTATTAGTTATTAAATTCGTTACTGTCTTATTTACAAACGTACCTATTTGAAACATGCTGTTTGTACTAAAGGATGACATCTTTTTCCTCTCCTAATGGTTGTAGTAACTAAATCCTGAAGAATACGAATTGGGGGCATATATTCCCATCGAGTTGATACGGTTATAATAACTGTTCTGTGTTTGCATCATTTGGTATGAAGTCACAATCGGTGTATTATAAGGACCATTGAAGGGATTATTCTGAGGTCCGTATATATTGTACATTAAATTCCCAAATGCTTCGGATATATGTGGTTCGCAAGACTTAAACCAAAAGTAACTCCATACGCAATACCTTTTTTTAAAGCCTCTTTACCTAATAGAGAATTAATTTTTCCGCCTATTTTTACGGCAAGATATACATATGTATTTGTGCTTAAATAATATAATTATAAAAGTTAAATTTCATTCTTCCCACCGCGTTATCCCCCGATCTCCTCGGCGACCGCGTCAATATTATTCGCCCAAAGGTACTTTTTCGTCTCGGACGCCACCACTCCGCTCAGGAATATCAGGGTGACAATATTCGGGATAGCCATCATCGCGTTCATCGCGTCAGCGAAATCGAACACGAGGTTCAGGCTCAGCACCGACCCGACAAATACCGCGACCACCCACACCACGCGGTACGGGATAATCGACACCTTGCCGAACAGGTACTCCACCGCGCGCTCTCCGTAGTACGACCATCCCAGGATAGTGGAGTAGACGAACGTCAGCAGTCCCCCGGTCAGCACGATCGGCCCGACCACCGGAATCTGCGAGAACGCCATCTTTGTCAGCTGCGCGTCCTTATAATTGACCAATGCGTCGGGGAATTTCATAATCGTGGTCACCAGCACCAGCCCCGTCATCGCGCAAACGACCACCGTGTCCCAGAACGTGCCTGTCGACGATACGAGGGCCTGACGCACCGGATTACGGGTCTTGGCGGACGCCGCGAGGATAGGCGCGGAGCCCAGCCCCGATTCGTTGGAGAACAGCCCGCGCGCGATACCGTACCGCAGCGTCATCATGATGGTCGCGCCGACAAACCCGCCTCCGGCGGCCTGCGGGGTGAACGCCGACTGAATGATGAGACCGAGCGCGGGAATAATAAAATTCCCGTTCATGACCAGAATGATGATACATCCGACTACATAGAAGAACGCCATAAACGGCACGAGCATACTGCTGACCGCCGCGATCACCTCGACGCCTCCAAGGATTACAAGCCCCGTCAATACCGTGAGCACGATCCCTGTGATAACCGGGTCTATCTGGAACGTGTCCTTTACCATACCTGCAATAGAATTCGCCTGCACCATATTCCCTATCCCGAACGCGGCGAGGGCGGTAAAGATACTGAAGAGCACGGCAAGCCACTTCATCTTCATCCCCTTCTCGAGCGCGTACATCGGCCCGCCCAGCATCGTACCGTCCGACGTCGTTACCCGGTACTTGACCGCCAGCACGCCCTCCGCGTACTTGGTGGCGATACCCAGTACCCCGGTGATCCACATCCAGAATACCGCGCCCGGCCCGCCCATCGATATGGCGGTGGCGACCCCGATGATATTACCCGTGCCGATCGTCGCTGCGAGAGACGCGGTCAGCGCCCCGAAATGGCTGACGTCGCCCTTACCCTCCTCGTCCTTTTTCACAGACAGCTTGATGCCGAAAAACGTATAGGATTGGATAAACCGCAGTCTGACAGTTAAAAAGAGGTGTGTGCCGATCAGAAGGATCAGCATCGGCGGGCCCCATAAATACCCGTTGATGAATTTTATTCCGCCGTGGATAGCTTCGATATACGATTCCATTTTATTCCCCGTAAATAATTTCGGATATTATACATTCTCTGATTTCCTCATGCAAGACTTATTTTATTCATCGAGGAAGTGCCGATCATCCTCCCGTTCTGGAAAAATTCCTGCGGCGGGTATTCATAACAAACATGAGATACCATTGTGAAAAAGGATATCCGCGCTTCCCGCCTGCCGATGAATAAATAATTGAATGTTTTATTGACAAAGATGAATTAAAGTTTTATAATACTACTATATTCATAGAGTTATTATTTCCCTGCCGAGGAGAATAGCATGTCGAAGACGGTGAATTGCTGGGAGTATCTGAATTGCGGACGTGAGCCCGGCGGCGCGAAAGAAAAAGAAATGGGAGTTTGCCCCGCCGCAAAGGAGGAATCCGCGAACGGTTTAAACAGAGGGATAAACGGCGGCAGGATTTGCTGGTCTATCGCTGGAACTTACTGCTGTGGAATTGTTCAGGGCAACATGGCAAAAAAAGAACTCACTTGTCTCGATTGCGGTTTCTTTAAAAAAGTAAAAAAAGAAGAAAAGGGGAATTTGTCTTCCATTTACTGATACATATCTCGCATGTTTATTTTCCGACAACTTCATTTCCCGGCGGATTTTTCCAATTCCGTATTTCCGCTGATTCCTATCTTGACTAAATCTCCATCCGTTTTTACAATATTGCGTCCCATTTTATTTAGAATCGGAGGCCGCAATGAACACGCTATGGCTCCTTCTCATCGTAGTTGCAATCTACCTTATATTTTATTTCGTATACGGGCGGTATGTCGAACGGAAGATCGTATGCGCGGACAATGACTGCGCTACTCCCGCCCACCGTCTCAACGACGGGATCGACTATGTGCCGACCAATAAACTCGTCCTGTTCGGGCACCATTTCGCGTCGATAGCGGGAGCGTCGCCGATAGTCGGACCGATTCTCGCGCTGATCTGGGGATGGGTTCCCGCGCTTTTATGGATACTTTTCGGAAATATTTTTATCGGCGCGATACACGATTATCTCGCGCTCGCCGCGTCGATCCGTCACGAGGGCAAATCGATTCAATGGATCGCGCGGAAGCATATCAAGCCGCGTACAGGAACGATCTTCGCGTGGTTTATCCTTTTCGTGCTCGTACTGGTAGTCGCCGCGTTCAGCTCCCTGATCGGCAACACGTTCGTAAAAAGCCCGCAGGTGGCGCTCGCCAGCATCCTTTTCATGATCGTCGCGCTCCTGTTCAGCCTGATATTCTACCGCCTCAAAAGCAACTTTATCCTCTCGACTATCATCGGCGTCCTGATGATGGCGGGCGCGATCTGGGTATCGACCATCGAAGTAAAAGCCGAAACCGATATGCTGGTCGTCAACGTGCAGACAGGAGGCACGAACGCCGGAATTTATTATTATCAGGTACTCGATAGTAAAATGGTCACGCCGCTTCCTGCTGGCGCATTTAAAAATCTCCCGACCAACGCTTTAAGAATTATCGATGATTCCTCTTATTCCGTTTCTGATTTAAGAATTGACTCATCGGTAAAAATAGGCATTATCTCCATCGCTAACCAAACCGTGATGGTCGACGCAAAAGTTCTATTAAACTTCCCCGTCAATCCGCTCATGACGCCGAAAGCGAAACTTTGGACGGTATACCGCGGAGGCGAATCGCTCGGCTACCTGCTGGGGATTCCGCTCCCGTATGAAATATGGCTCATCATCCTGCTTGTCTATATTATAGTCGCCGCGTCTCTTCCGGTGACAGTACTCCTTCAGCCTAGGGACTACCTGAACTCATGGATACTCTATATCGGGATATTTCTCGGAGGCACCGCGCTCCTATTCCTGCACCAGAGCATGACAATCCCGGACTTTACATCGTTCACAGTCCCGGCTATCGCGGGAAAGCCCACTCCGTTCTGGCCGATTATCCCGCTGATTATCGCGTGCGGCAGTCTGTCGGGATTCCATTCGCTCGTGGCGTCGGGAACGACCGCGAAACAGCTCAATAAGGAAAAGGACGCCCTTTTTATCGGGTTCGGCGGTATGCTGACCGAGGGACTCCTCGCGGCGCTGGTCGTCCTTTTAGTCGGTTCTTCGATATTCTTTATCGCGGGCGACAAGGCCGGGATGATTACCGGAGTGGATAACTATGTTAAAAATTATAACGCGTTCCTGAAATCCAGCGGGGACGCCGTAGTACTGTTCTCGCGGGCGTTCGGCTACGCGGTCAATAAGGCGTTCGGGATATCGGTCGCGGTAATGACAACCCTCGCCGCGCTCTGGGTGGCGTCGTTCGCGCTGACTACCCTCGATACGACCAACCGCCTCGCGCGGTACATCGTCACCGAGCTTGCCGAACCCCTCAAGGATAAGTCCGCCGGATTGTTTAAATTCCTTTCGAACCGTTGGACGGCATCGTTCATACCGGCGTTCCTCGGCATCCTGCTCGCATGGAGCGGGACCTATACGGTGATCTGGCCGGCATTCGGCGGGGCGAACCAGATGCTCGCGTCCATCGCGCTCATCACAATCGCGGCGTGGGTGATGAAAAAAGATTACCGGAGCGGGCTGATCGCGCTCATACCCGCGCTGTTCCTCTGGATCACAGTGACCGCCGCGCTGTTCTGGTATCTTATTGTAGTATCTATTCCGGAGATACAGGCTGCGGCAGACGCGCAGGCTATGGTCACGCCGCTGATGGTTGGAATCATCGTCGCCGTGATGCTGGCGCTGAATTTTATTCTCATTTTCGATTTCTGGGGAGTTATCCGTAAAAAACCGTCGCTGGCATAACCATCGAACTGGAGGGCGGAATTGTTTCAAAAAGTGAAAGAACTGAAAATCAGGGATAACGATACCTACTTTATGGAAAGCGTAGGCGACCGGGTAGTGATCAATAAAAACTACGAGGGCATCCTCGTCCTGGATAACCAGTTGACCGGGATGAACGAAATCCCGCTTTTCCCGGGACTGAAGATATATTCCTCGCTATACAGTCACGCCCAGAACTCGATTATGCTGCTGTGCCCCGAGAACGACTGTATGGTATTCGCCGACCTCAAGGCCGGGCACTACGATATCCTGCCGATAGAAAAACAGGAGATCGGCGTGTTCAATACCCGGCTGTATATCTGGTACGACGATACTATCCTGATGTCCACTCCCGACGGGGTGTTCTACGAGTATGTGCTGGGCGGGAATAAACTGGCAGAATTGGACGGAGAGGAGATCGACAACGATTACCCGAAGTTTTACTCGTTTTGGAGCACCACCCGAAAATATACCCCCATCGATATATCGCATTCGCAGTACGGGTATATCTACGGCGATCGGATCACGCAGGAGTACGGTTTCTACGATTTCGACCGTAATACCGAACGGAATATCCGTGTCACCGACATCGAGCCCGAGGAAATCCTGTACCGGAACGGGATATGGGTGCTGGGCGCGGAGAACCAGATCCGTATCTCTACCGAGAAACTGCGCGAGGATTCGAGCTACAGCTACGACCAGACGTCGGTACGCCTGCCGGAAGGATACCATATCAGAAAGGTACGATTCCTCAATTTCACGCATCACCCGCGCGTGATCGCGCTGGTTTCCGGGCCGCATATCGATTCGGAGATGTTTCTCGAGATTTTCGAACTCAGCCGATAGCCGGTTCGTCTATATCCTGATCGCCGTACAGCGAATAAAAACACCCGCAGTAATTCTGGCGGTACAGCGCCATCTGGTGGGATGTCGTAATCGAACGCTGGAAACCGTGCTGTTTCTTAAAGTCGGTAGTCAGGTACTCTATCCCATACTCTTGTTCAAGCTCCGCCCCGGATTCGTTTACGGCAACTGTATTTTTCAGCGGCGACAATGTCAAAGTGCTCGCGACAGCGTCGAACCCGCCTTTTTTCGCCTGCTCGAACGTCTCCCTCAGACGCATTTTATAGCAGTTCCTGCAGCGTTCGCCGCGTTCCGGCTCCTTACGCATCGGCTTGCTCTGGCGGAACCATTCCCCGATATTATACCGCCCCCAGTGCAGGGGGATATCGCCCCAAAGGTGCGCGAGCTTGCGTACCTCGAGGAAACGGCGTTCCATCTCGATCTCGGGATAAATGTTGGGATTATAATAGAAAAGCTGGATGGAGAAATCGGGCGCGTACGGCAGGACACGTTCCCACGGGGACTGTTTTATCAGGGGAGGCAGACATCCGGAGAGACACGGCGCGCAGCATACATGGAGAAGTAAGCGTTTCATGCCGCTATTTTCGCTCCTATAAATCCCTTTCGGGCATATACTTCATATTTGACAGAACGAAGCCCACCGTCATCCGGCAGAGCAATGATTTGTGAAAATTCCGGCGAAATTATTTCAACTAAGCCGAAGGAGACCCTCATCCTTCCTCCCACACCCCAACAATTGTACATCCCCTAAATCAATAGCGCAAGTTATTGCTTTTTCAGTTTTTCGGGTGTATACTAAACATCAGGCACTTCTAATAACCGCCGTATCCCGGCGGTATGGTTGTGCCCATTGGACGTATCATATATATCTATAACGCCCTTTGTTATAAATGTTATGAGTTTTTTGAACCGTCCATCAGTCTATTTGGAGAAGGGGAATGATAAAGAAACTGAACGTACCTATCCGCGACGAGGAGGAACTCCTCCAGCTCGAAGCGGGCGATATGGTGCGCCTGACCGGGATTGTCTATACGGCCCGCGACCAGGCGCATAAAAAGATGATCGAAGGGATCGAGAAAGGCGAAGAGCCCCCGTTCGACCTGCAGAACAACCTGATCTACTACTGCGGGCCCACACCCCCGCGCGAGGACGGATTATTCGGATCGGCCGGCCCGACCACATCGGCGCGTATGGACAAAATGACCCCCCAGCTCATCGAACGCGGCATCCGCGGCACTATCGGCAAGGGCGAGCGTTCCCCCGACGTGCTGGAAGCATGCCGGAAATACCGCGCGGTCTATCTGGCGGCGTTCGGCGGAACCGGCGCGTATCTCGCCAAGCGTATCAAGAAGCAGGAACTGGTCGCCTATCCGGAGCTTGGCGCGGAGGCGGTGTATAAGCTCGAGGTGGAGGATTTCCCGGTGATTGTCGCGGTGGACTCGAAGGGGAAGAGTATATTGTAATAATCTAAAATTTATCCTGATTTCGTAATTTTTCCAATTTTTCAGAACTTTCCATTACCTTTTTTATAAATGCCTCTTCCTGTGGACTAAAACCATACTCGTCATTTTTAGGAGCATACCATGAGAAATGTTTGAAAAAGTTCTGCCAGAATTTGGTCTTGAATTTATATCCGTTTACCGCATGAATTCCGTTTACAACAAACCTCATGCTGGATTCTGAATCGTTAATCCAGAATATCCCCGTTTCTTTTGTGTGTTCATATTGATTAATAATTCCAAAACCTAAAGCTATAATAAAATCATAAAATCTTTCTTTATCTTGAAGTTCTTTAACTAACATTTTATGATTTAAAAAGAATTCTTTATCATTCTCACTATGAACCATTTTTGAAATTTCATTACAAAATCCCCAACCATAATCTTCCTTTAGTTGTTTATCTGCCGGAAAAAAGATTTCTGGTATCGATAAACCTTTTGAAGAAAAAAACTCCGACCATCCCCACTGAATATAAATATCCTGAATAGGAATAAAATTCTTATAATCCCACTTTAGCAGGTAACCGTCACCTGCAACTGTAATATTTTTAGGAAATGGATGGATTTTAATAAAATATTTCAATGGAAATATTTTATAGCTTTGTGTGAAAGAATAAATTGCCTGCTTATTAGAAATAAACGGATCGGCTATATACGGAATCTTTATTTGAATTTCCGATTTTTTTATCGGTTTCTTCCACGTCGATCCTGTTTTCAGGATATAGTGAAGTTTATTATATTCACAGCCGTCACTCATGATTGTTTTGTTTGGTTTTTGAAAATAGCTATTCGAAACAATTAATGATTGGCTTGGTAAAAACTTAACATCGCCTATATATACAACATCATAGTCTTTTGTCTCACCTTTTGTGTTTGTAATTAAAAGGACTTTTCTATAAAAAAATTCTCCATTAATAAAACTTTTAAATGCTAAAGAATTAGTAACAAAATCCAATTTATTCGTTACCTGTTCTTCTATCGGCCGAGTTGAAAGATCATCCTGCATAATTTCCCATTGAGTATTAATCGGAAACCCAATTTTCACATCCTGAGTTATTGCTGATGAATTACTGAACATAAAAACTGTTGTAAAACATCCCGAATCATAGGTGACTTTTTCCCAAACCATCTCGATATATTTATTTTTTACAAAAAGCACCCTGCCCGTAATCGGGTGATATATCGTATATCCATCATTAGAATAAGATATCGCACATGAAACCAATAAAAAAAAGATACAGATTATTACTTTCATAGTATTCCCCTTACTCCTTGAACTACGGTTCCTGATTAATATCTTTCTGCCTCAATAATACTGATAACCTGTGTTTTCAACTGCGGTACTTTACGGTTTACCGCATCCCAGACCATTTCGTAATCTATCCCGAAATAATGATGAATCAGTTTATCGCGCATTCCCGCGAGCTTTTTCCATTCCACTTCGGGATACTTTTCCCGAAAATCGTCAGGGATATTTTTTACCGCTTCGCCGATAACCTCAAGGCTCCGGATAAACGCCCTGCATAATATTTCATTTCGGATGAAATCGTCATACCGTAAATTCACCGAGTTTCTTTCCAGCACATCAGCTTCGGTAAGAATATGCTGTAAAAATACGTTATAGTCTTTCATACACCGTCT
The DNA here is from genome assembly GCA_020059465.1 of Brevinematales bacterium. GTDB lineage: Bacteria > Spirochaetota > Brevinematia > Brevinematales > GWF1-51-8 > GWF1-51-8. The sequence continues at coordinate 12,447 of JAGVBZ010000009.1, read as the reverse complement.
CTTTTTCAATACCCGGTTTAATCAGCGGGTCGATACCTTCGGGCGTCAGCACTTCCACTTTTTTATGTAAAATATCCTCAAGAAAGAAACAAAGCTCCATATAGCTGTCGAAGTTCTTTCTGCCTTCCTCAAATTCTACAATCAAATCAACGTCGCTATCGGGGCGCTGCTCATCCCGGGCATACGACCCGAATATCCCGATTTTCCGCACGCCGAACCCTTTTATTCTATCCTTGTTATTCTGAATAACCTGTAATATATCCCTAGAATTTTCCATCCCCTACTCCTTGAACTCCGGTTCCTTACTTTTTATCTAAAATGCTCCTCACTCCCTCTATTTGTACCTTTAATCCCGGAAATATTTCCTTGACCGTTTTCCAGATGATTTCATTATTTATCCCGAAATACTCATGGATCATCATATTTCTCATAGCCGTCATCTTTTTCCATTGAATTTCCGGGAACTTACGTTTTATTTCCGATGGTATATGTTTTGCAGCCTCACCTATAATTTCAAAGAGACGGGTGACTGCAAGTTGAGTCTTTACGTCGCGGTTAAATTCTTCAAATTTCATTGCGCTCGTAAAATCAATTGCGTTCTTGATAGATTCTATAATATCGTTAATAAAATCTATTTCTTCCCTCTCTTCCTTCACAGATACCTCACCTCACTTAAAATATGTTTCCCGATATTCGGCTTGAGTGAATCTTTTGTCACTAAATCCACCTTTGTTTTCAGCACCTTTCCAATATTATCCCGAAGGTCAAAAAACTCGAACAGATTGGGGTTTTCGGTGAACGATACCAATATATCCAAATCGCTTTTTTCAGTTTGTTCACCGCGCACATACGACCCGAACACACCGATTTCTTTGATATGATATTTCTTTTCCAGTACAGGTTTTTCCGATTTTAAAACTTCTACTATTTCAGCAAGCGTCTTCATCCCCTACTCCTTGAACTCCAGTTCCTTATCGATCTCCAGCTCCTTAATCTTCTTATGCAGGTATGTCCGCTCGATCTCCAGCGACTCCGCCGCCTTGGTGATATTCATCCCGCATTTGATGAGACGGTTGATAATCAGGCCCTTCTCGAACTGGTGCTTGGCGTCCTTCAGAGTCTGGTTCTCGTACTTGGTGTCGAGGTTCGCCTCCTCGGGAAAACTGCACTTCAGCACGTCCTCCGGTTCGATCACCGGGCTGGGGGTGAGCACGATCAGGCGCTGGACAAAGTTCCGCAGTTCGCGGACATTGCCCGGCCATGTTTTATTGATCAGGAGATTCACCGCGGGCTTGGAGATTTTCACCTCGCGCCCGTTCTTTCCGGCGAACTCTTCGATAAAAAAGTCGATCAGGGGCGGGATATCGTCCTTCCGTTCGCGCAGGGATGGAATCTGCACAGGGATGACGTTCAGGCGGTAGTACAGGTCCTGACGGAACTTTCCGGTACGGATGGCTTCGGTCAGGTCCTTATTAGTCGCGGCGAGCACACACACGTCCACCTTCACGATCTCGTTGCCGCCCACACGCTCTAGCTCGCGCTCCTGCAGGACACGCAGCACTTTCGCCTGCGCGGTCAGGCTGAGGTCGCCGACCTCGTCAAGGAAGATGGTGCCCTTATGCGCCGCCTCGAACTTTCCCTTCTTCTGCTTGTGCGCGCCGGTAAACGAGCCCTTCTCATGCCCGAACAGCTCCGATTCGATCAGATTCTCCGGGATCGCGGCGCAGTTCACCCCGACAAACGCGTGGAACTTACGGGCGCCCTGGGCGTGTATCATCCGCGCGATCATTTCCTTCCCGGTGCCGTTCTCCCCGGTAATCAGCACCGACGCGTTGCTCTGCGCGATACTCGGTAGTTTGTCGAGGATAGTCCTGATAGCGGCGCTTTCCCCGATAAACTGCACGGGCTTTTCGAGCTTGGAACGCAGGCTGATATTCTCGGTCTGGAGTTCCTTGACACGTACGGCGTTGCGGACAGTGCTGATAAGACGCTCCATCGATAACGGCTTCTCGATAAAATCGTACGCCCCGCGCTTCATCGCGTCCACCGCCATCTTGATATTGCCGTGGCCGGAAATAATCACAACCGGCACGATCGAGAGGTCGGTATGCATTAAGTCGAGCAGGTCGAGTCCTCCCTTATACGGAAGCATCACGTCGAGAATGACCGCGTCCATATCGGTGGTCAGGATTTTCTTCTCCGCGTCCAGTCCGTCGGCGGCCGTGATAACATCGTAACCCTCGTCGTTGAGGATATCCGATATCGTCTCGCAAATTGCGGGTTCGTCGTCAACCACCAGTATTTTGTTCTTCAACAGAAGTTCCTCCTTTGGTATGTCCGCTATCATGAACGATCGGAAGTTCCAGATAGAAAACAGTGCCTTCGTTATCGGTCTCGAACCATAGATTACCGCCGTGCTCGAGAATAATTCTTTCTGCTATCGCAAGTCCCAGCCCGGTACCGCTTGCTTTGGTCGTATAGTACGGCTCGAACATTTTTTCCTGGACTTCCTGACTAATCCCCCCGCTTTTATCCCGTATCGCGATAACAATCCGCTCGTCATTTACGCTCGTGGTCATTTTAACATATTTTTCATTTTCGGTACAGGCTTCTATCGCGTTTGTAATAATATTTATCACAACCTGCTTGAACTGATTGACGTCGAATTCCACAAAAAACTCCGGCTGATGGCATTCGCAATCGAGTCTGAAGTCGGGATACGCCCCGCGGAAAAATTCGCCGATCTCATGGAGCACCGCGATTATATCCGATTTGGTGATACTCAGGTACGGAAGCCTCGCGAACTTCGAGAATTCGTTGACAAGCGTCTCCAACCGCTGGGTCTCGTTTATTACGGTCGATACCGTCTTATCGAGCACCTTCGCAAATTCATCAGGGGTCTTCACCCCGTAGGTGTACATAAGCCGCTCGGCAGACAGCTTAATCGGTGTTAACGGGTTCTTGACCTCGTGGGCGAGGCGTTTAGCCATCTCCTGCCATGCCTCCAGACGTTCCATACGCTTGATTTGCTCGGTCGCGATTTTCAGCTTCTGCGCCATTTTATTGAAATTGACCGCGAGGTCGCCGATCTCGTCACGGGAACTGATTTTCACACGGTAGTTCAGGTTACCGTCCGCGATAATCTTCGTACCGGTCGCAATATCCTCGATATTCGACGTGGTATTCCGGGCGAACGACTGGCTGACAAAAAATACCGCGAGCAGGATAGGCACGGAAAATATGATTAACGCCATGATCGTGACAGGCTGTATCTTATCCCGCATATTGTTCAGCGAATTGAAATTGGACGTGCTTTCCTCGAGGATCTCCAAGGGGCGGTACAGGTATTGGGGCACATGCTGAACGAAAAACAGCCCTTTTTTCTGGTAATGAAAGACGGAAACATTATGATTCATGCCCAGATAAAACATCTGGGTTACGCGCGCCCTGACGACGGAACTGTAAAACCCGACGATCTTCCCTTCCGATTGCAGGACCTCTCCCGAAAGTATTCCCGATTCCTCTTTCACAAATTTTATCTCGTCGTTGGTTATCTTAAAAATCACCGAAAACTGAGCGGGGTTTTTCAGCACATGTACCAATGTATCGCGCTCGAAATTCTGTTTTTCCAATTCTACCATTTCATTATAATTTTTCATCAGCACATTGCTGATATCGCGTTCCCGGTTCAGGAACGTATTCTCGATGAGAATGATCAGATAATACATCATTCCGCCGACAAGAATAATCGAACCTATGGAAACCAATAGAAAATAGAAAGATATTTTCCCGCGAAGCTGGTATCCCTTTACGCCGCGCTGCTGAAATATGAAGATTTTCAGGAAGTTTGAAATAACCCACAGACCTACCGAGGACGAGAGCAATACCACGATAGGAATAATAGTCATAAGAGTCTGGTTTGCGCTGATAGAGAGAAGCCATGAATAGGTTTGTACCGACAGATAAACGGAAAATACCCCAATGATTAGAATACGCAGAATATAGATAATTTTATTTGACAAAGAAGCCATTTTTATTAAACATCCCGGATTGGATTCTTGCGGTCGAATAACTCCATTTCCCAAAAAGGTTATATATCAGACTCAGCGGCGGATATAGTTTTAACGAACTCGCATTTAACTGCGTTTCGATATAATAAGATTCCGACCCGGATAAGTTTTCGATATTTATGATCTTCACACCCTTCGGATTCATGATCAGATAAAGCACCTGATCAAGGTTATCCGACCACATCGTTTTCAGTATGCCTTCCTTCAGCCATTCGATCTCGTATCCCTGATTGATAATATCCTTCTTTACAGTGTACTTGAACGAAAAATTAGTTATGGTCTCAGATGGTAAAATCGCCCCCGAATTACGCATTACCCAAAACTCGTACATTACATCGACCTCGATTCCGTCATTCAGAATTTTGATCACATCGAGTTCATCTAAAAAATAACTGTGAATGGAAATCAGGATATTCTGGTTTTTAATCTCCATTTCCGCAATTTTAAACTTCGCCGCATAAACCCGCGGAACAAGAACGCATAGGAACACACCCAGCAGAATCAATAAGATGGAGTGTCTTCTCCGGCGCATGTCAGAATCCTATACCATAGGATACGGAAATGTGTTCGGGATCGAACGATAAGGTCAGGCTCTGAAGTTTTTTATCGATCTTACGGTTTAACGCATCGGCGATGGTAAAAGCGTCATACATACTGAACGCCTTGATCCCGATATAGATAAAAAATGACGATACCACAAGTATCTGGTCGGTCGCCGAGAGTGTATTGAAACCCGCGGAATCCCCATAAATCGTCTGGAATCTCAGGCGTATCCCGTAATTAAAAACATGATAAAGAGTTTCGCCGAGAAAAAGCAGCGAACCTTTGGTGTAATCCCCAAGATAGAATTGACCCGCGCCCGCGTAAATCATCGAGAACGCGACACCCGCGAACGGGTCTTTTTTATAGGATTGCAGCGCCAGCGCATAATTCACCTGATTCGTGATATGCGGTACGCTCAGCACACTATCGTCGTCGAAGGAAGGCTCGGCAAAAGGATCCTGAGAGAAAAGTATGACCGGCAGGAAGAGAAAAAGAAGGAAACAGGAGAGATGCAGCCGAAATTTCATATGTGACTCCCCCGCCTAAAAACGGATTTCATAAGCCGCGGTAAACCCGTCCGCGGTCGGACTGACGGAAACCGGACTGTTTTCAAAAAGGGAAATATCCAGGACATTATAGAGGTATAAAAACGCATAGGTAACGCCAAGTCCGACTGCCCAGAACGTTTCCTCGTTGCTCAGCTTAGCCTTAAATTTCATCCCGATATTGAAGGGAAACGCGCCGCCGACGGAATCGAAATCAAAATCGGCGACCGTAGTCAGGAATCCCATCACTAAAATAGACGACGCTCCCCATATCGACAAACCCTTTCCGATTTGCCCGCTGTACATCTGCCCCATGCCCGGGGAGACCACCGATAGAAAAATAGCAAACGGTTTACTGAACTTGGCATCCGCTTTAGGCGCTGCCTGTTGGGCGGTTAGGGGGGAGATAAACAGAAATGTCAGAGAAAATATCAGGAGAACCGCGATGAACTTATTTTTCATCGAACTTCCTTTCTTCTATTAGGAAACGAATAGCTTCAAGCGCGTCGTTATCATCGGTACCTTCCGCGGTTACGTCGATGATAGTTCCCTTACCGGCGGCAAGAAGCAGAAGATTCATAATACTCTTCGCATTGACTTCCTTGCCCTCTTTGATGATACGGATTTCACTGGTGTATTGACTTGCCGTATTCGCAAGCAGCGAAGCCGGTCTCGCGTGCAGTCCGTACTCGTTGGAGATAGTTACACTAATACGCTTCATCGGCCACTCCGCCGTCCCGAGTAATTAACCTTCATCTATTCCAATTCCCTCTCTTTTTTCATGAAGTTTATTACCTTCCGTTCGAGCTCCTCGGCGGAATTATAACCCAGCCGACGCATAACTTCCCGGTAGGCCGCCACCTCGATTAGAAGGGGTACGTTCCTGCCGCTCGATACGGGTATCTCCTTCATAGGGATATCCAAACCTAAAATATTCATGTACTGTTCTTCCATACCCAACCGGTCGTAATTATAATCGCTGCGCCATTCGACCAGTTTCACCACCAAACCCATATGCTCGAAATTGAGCACCCGTCCCTCGCCGTAATACTGCGAGACGTTGATAATCCCGATTCCGCGTATTTCAATATACGGGCCGTAGTCGACATACGGTTCGCCCTTCAGCTCGAAACCGCTGGGGGTACGGAGCTTTTTTACCCGCACCATATCGTCGCTGATAAACTTGTGCCCGCGTTCGACCAACCCCAGAACACTTTCGCTTTTCCCGATGCCGCTGGATCCGAGTATCATTACACCGATATTGTATATCGAAACAAGATTCCCGTGGAATACCGCGTACGATGCAAAAAGATCGTCCAGAATAGTCGTAATCAAAGCGATAAACTTCTCGGTCGATAACTTTGTCCTGAGCACCGGGATCGACCGCATATCCGCAAAATCCATTACATACTGTGGGATACTCTGCCCGTGGGTAACAATACATACGGGAATATCGAAACTAAAAAACTTTTCAACATTTTCCGTCTCGTTATCGGCAATGAGCTTCTCGATATAAGCCACCTCGCCGCGCCCGAGAACCAGGATTCTCTCGCTTGCGAAATGCTCCATAAACCCGGAAAGCGTCAGTCCCGGACGGTTTATTTCCGGGCAGGTGATATCCTTATCCAAACCCGCGCCGCCGGCGAGAACCTCAAACCCCATCAGAAAATTCTGGCTTTCGTCGATCTCCAAAAGCTTGGAAACCTTGATACTCTTGAGTTTAAGTTCCTCAGCCATTTTTTAATCCTATTTATAAGGACTGGTGATGATCCTTAATTTTATCCATCTTCTTTTTTACTTCGTGCTCGATTTTATCCGTAACAAGATCGACCGATTCTTTCCATTCGGTCGACGTTTCTTTAGCGAAATACACGTCATGATTCGAACTTACCTTGATTTCTACAACATAATTGGCGCGTTCTTTTTCAATGATAATATTTACCTGAATAATCTGACTAAAATAAAATTTAATCTTTTTTAATCTCTTTTCGATATAATCCTTCATTTCCCCGTCGATATCAAAATGTCTGCCGGTGTAGGAAATGTTCATCTGATCCTCCATATATATTCAGTAAGTAGAACTGCTTATTTTAAGCCGTACAAGGTGTTAACCCGCTACTTTTGGATGAAGCCCTCTTTGATCTTTTCCAGCTTGCCGCGAAGCCGCATGATTGCCTTCGTATGCAGTTGGGATACACGGGATTCCGTCACGGCTAAAATACTGCCGATCTCCTTGAGCGTCAGACCCTCGTAATAATACAGAATCAGGACCTGTTTCTCCCGTTCGGGCAGATCCATCAGCGCTCTCGCGATCAGCTTTTTAATCTCATCCTTCTCCGCGACCACATCGGGATTGTAGCTGTCGGAACTTTCCAGTGTCTCTTCTATCGACATGGGCGCGTTATCGCTCCCGTCGTTCATAAACCAGTTTTCATCCATTGAAATCAGCGAATTGCCGCTGACACGGAGGAGCAGGGTATGGAACTCGTCTACAGTAACCCCCATCGCTTCGGCGATCTCTTCGTCTTTCGCGGAACGCCCGAGTTTTGCCTCGAGGTCGGCGATCGTCCGTTCGATCTCTTTCGCTTTCTGGCGTACCGAACGGGGCAGCCAGTCTATCGCGCGAAGCTCGTCGAAAATCGATCCGCGTATACGGGTGACCGCATAGGTCTTGAATTTGATCTCCCGTTTCGGGTCGAACTTATCGATAGCGTCTATCAGCCCCAAGATACCGTAACTTACCAGATCGTTGAACTCCACCGAGTTCGGAACATTCATAGCGATACGCCCGGCTACATATTTAACAAGGGGAGCGTATTTCTCTATGAAATAGTTTCTGATTTTCTGATCGTGGCTTTTAATATATTTATCCCAGAGCTCTTCTTCATCAAGCAGTTCCAGTTCTTCATAACCCTTCATGGAAAAACTCCCAAAATTCCGCTTCACAACAATCCGTGTAAAATTATAACTTATTCAAGTTGTTTCTACAATATTTTCTTACTTTATTTACAGTATTTTGTAAAAAATCATGTCCCAAATATCACAAGAACCAGTATAATCACAATTGCGAGAATCATAACGACCAGACTGATAATTTTATAAAACTTCGCGCTTTTATCCTTCTTCGATTTTGCCCCGATTTCCGCGTGCCGCTGGGCGTACATTCCGGGAGATTCCCCGGCCTTCTGGGGCTCGTTCATCGCGCCGATTTCACGAATCTGCTTCATCGAATCCTCGTCCAGCCCTGCTTTGGTTTCCGCATGCGGCTGCTGGGTTTGCTGTTCTGGTCGTATTTCGCGTTCCTTCAGTTGCACCCTGACCTTACTTCCTATTACAAACGAACCGAACAACCCCGGACCGAACTGCAGGTTGATCAGGTTATTCCCGGTCTCCTGCGATTTCTGGTTATTTGCGACTCGCCCCCATACCCCTTTGGGTATTCCCGTATCGTCGCGCCCTCCGATTAAATCGGCGATATAACGCGCTATATCGCGGTCGTCCATAATCTTCACCAGGATCTCGTCGCCGAGATATGTCCGTTCGATATCCGTACCTCCGATTGGAGCGAGTACAGGATCGATCTTCAGGTTGACCATCATGACTTCTTTTATCCCCTGTTTCGGGATAATCTTCAGCCCCACTTTCGTACCCGATAGGAACGTATTGAATTTAAAAACGTCGATCTCCGCCGAGGAGAGCTTGAAAACGATTTGGTTATCCAGCAATATCTTGCTGATACAGTTCAGCATGAAACGCTTCAGATTGACCATATCGTATGTCTGCTTATCGATAAACGAGGAAGTAATATAGGGAACATTCTCGGGTGAAAGGATTTCAGCTTCGATCCGCGACGCTAGCTCAAACTCGGCCTCCTTCCCCTCCATAAAACGGGTGATTTCCTGAATATAATCGCGCCAATCGGATTCTATCCGGATACGGGACAGGTTAATATCTCCGGATAATGCGCAGAATACATACTGCGGAATATTAAACTGAAAATTATAAAAAAGTACGACAGCGCCGTAAACCAGTTTTTTACTTGAAATAAACTTGGCCTTCAGAACGATCACATCGCGTTCGGCGGCCTCGAGAATACGGATAGCCCCCTCTACATCGTTTTTGGTGAATAAGAGCAGCTTATCCGCGAATTCTTCCGTAACCCCGTAATTATTAATCAATATCTGAGATTCAACTGCCATTCCAGTATCCTATCCTGTTATTTGGATTTACCCGCGGCGCTCAATCCCTGTTCATCACCGTCTTTATCGCCTTTGCGATTATTTTCGGGTCGGCTGTTATCCGCGTGTTTTTAACTTTAAACACCGCATCGGAAGAATTACTTTCCTTAAACTCGGAAGAATCCTGCGCAGGGCTTTCCTTCGCGCGTTCTTTCAGACGGTTAAACTCGTCGGCAACATAATCGCCGTTTCCCGACCCCCCGTCTTCCTCCTGATGGGCAATATGTCCCATATCCTCTTCTTTAGGATAAACCTTCGGGGCGCTGCTCTCGAAATCAAGCTCGCGGAATTGCTGATTCTGCGAAGGCGGCGTATTGCTCGATACATGATCATCCGGATAACCGGAATCATCTGTAAAATCGGTACTCCTGCTGTCGTGACTTGAACTCTCCATCGGCTCGCCGCCCGAGTATAAATCGTCGGCGCTCATTTCACTGTCATCGGTAATATCCACACGCGGTTTACTCTGGCTATCGTCCGCCAACGGATCGCTGTTTTCGCCCCCATCCCAATTCGGGAAAAGCACTTTCATCGCTTCCTCGCCGATCAGCTTGGGAAATACGATCTGAAGCCCCAGCGCCGCGCCGCCCAGCACTAACCCGGCGATCAGCATACGGATAATGATCGATATAAAATCAACGCCGGAAAAAAGCCCCAAAAGCAACGCAAGAACCGCTCCGCCGACTGCCGCGATCAGCGTAATTTTACTCATTAGTATATTTTTCATAATCATTCCACTCCCGCATCATATTATAGGGGAAGACGTTAAAAAGTCAATCTTGATATGCGAAATAAAGCGATTTTCATAGAAATAAATTTAAAAACAACATAGAATATAAGGAAAACATTTAGGAACGGATACCGCCTGTGAAAAAAAGTATCGTTTTTTACATCGTTATATTTATTTTTATCGCCGCCGCCGCAGTTTTTTTTGTGATGGTTAAGCCCGGCGCGGCGTTCGACACCGTTCCGGCGATACGTCTGAACCTGCTCGTGCAGTACTTCTTTATCGCGGTGATACTTTCGTTCTCCGGGATGATACTCCAGACCCTGCTGGCAAACCCCCTTGCCGAACCGTATATCCTCGGCGTATCCGGCGGATCGGGCCTCGGTTCGGTAGTCGCGGTATTCCTTTCGGTCGCGCCTCTCATCCTGTTCCGCACCGTATTTGCGGCCGCCGGAGGAGTCGCGGTCGGACTGCTGATCCTGTTGTTCAGCGGGCGGCGTAACGGGTTCTCTATCGGGGTGGCTGTCCTTGCGGGTGTGGGATTCAATTCGTTCGCATCGGCGGGAATCGTGCTTCTGCAGAACCTGATGCGCCCCAACGATTTCCGCTCGTCCATCTCGTGGCTCCTGGGGAATATCGACTATATCACCCTGCCCGAACTCGCAGTCCTCGGATTCGGCGCGCTCCCGCCGTTACTTTTCCTGCTGATCTGCGGGAAGGAACTCGATATCTATCTGTCCGGGGACGAGATGGCGTCTGCGGTAGGGGTGGATACTCAGCGATTGAAAACCGTCGGCTTTATCGCGGTCAGCCTGTCCGCGGCGGTCGGTGTATCTATCGCGGGGATGATCGGGTTTATCGGGCTGATTGTCCCGCATATCGTTAAAATGCTCCTGCGCCCGACCCATCGGGAATCGGCCGCGCCTCTCGCGCTGACAGGGTTTCTCATCCTGCTGATCGCGGGCATCCTGTCGAAAATCCTCGTGCCCGGCACAATCCTTCCGCTCGGGGCGATGACATCCCTAATCGGGGCGCCTTTCTTCGTCTATCTGCTGGTCACCCGTTTCCCCCGTTCCTAACATCTCCATGACCTTTTTCATCGTACGGAGGAGGCTCGGCCCGCAGGGTACGGACGGCGATTCAAGCTCGGCGGGAGCCATCCAATAAAACTTCTCCTTATCGAGCCGGTTCATCTTGCCCTTATAACGGTAGATCACCGCGGTACGGGATACCTTATGCCGGGTGACTGTCAGCCGAATATCCGCCGCGCCCCGGAACATCAGCCTGCTTTCCGGCACAGGAAGGGTGTCCGGCAGGTCCCAAAGCCCTGCGCGCCATTCGTGCCCGCCGCGTTTCCTGAGCAGGAACTTCGTTTCGCTGTTAAAGATACAGTAGACTTCCTCGTCCACCTCGATCCATTCCTTCTTCGGCTTCTCCGGCGGGTACAAACCGGTCTCCCCGGCCGTCCTCGCCCCGCACGCGAGATAAAGCGGGCATTCCGTACAGGCGGGGTTCTTCGGTTTGCAGACGGTCGCGCCAAGCTCCATCAGAGCCTGATTGATCACGGACGGCGCGATATTATGCGAATAGGCGGTATTCACCCACACCGACGCGTGGAGCCATAACTGCTTCTTGAAGTCCTTCGACCCGGGGACTCGTTCCACCCGCGACAATACCCGTTCGACATTAGCGTCCAAGAGAGGTTCGGGGATATCGAACGCGATCGACAGCACCGCGCCCGCAGTGTACGGGCCGATACCCGGAAGGGATAAAAGCGCCTCTTTCGTGCGCGGAAACTCGTCCATTTCCGCGATCAGTTTTGCGGTCTCGTGGAGACTGAGCGCACGGCTGTAATACCCCAGCCCCGCCCAGTGCTTGAGCACGTCCTCATAACTCGCCCGCGCCAACCTGCGGATATCCGGGAATCGTTTGATGAACCGGTTGAAGTATTCGATGACCGTACCGACCTGCGTCTGCTGGAGCATGAACTCCGATATCAGTACGTTGTACGGCGTGGGGTTGTCCCGCCACGGCATCGGGCGTTTATGTTCCCCGAACCATGCCGCGAGGGCTGCGATCGCGTTAAGCTGTTCGTCCATTGTCCATCCATGCGTTTTCCAATATGATACCAATTCCCCGCAGTAATGTCAACCCACTGCGTGGGGGCTAATCCCATTACGATAACTAATTGCTATATTAACCTTAAGCCTGCGACGTCACCCTGAGCCTACCGAAGGGGCTGCTGCGTAGGGCTAATCCCATTACGATAGCTAATTGCTATATTAACCTTAAGCCTGCGACGTCACCCTGAGCCTGCCGAAGGG
>JAGVBZ010000026.1 GCA_020059465.1 Brevinematales bacterium | reverse complement strand
TTTCTTCAGCATATTTTCCTCCCCCGCTATCTTAAAATAAAAACGGGCAGTTCGCAAATGCTTACTGCCCGTATATTTTCTTACTTCGTCATCAAGCCCTTTCGGAGACGGCTTATCTTTTATCCTTTTCGTTATCTGATCGTGTAATTAACCGTCCATGATACGGGAGTATGCGAGGATGCGTTATTGATAGCGCTATCCGGTATAAACGACATCGGCAGCGTGCTATCGCAATAATTATCCCACTGATGGGTAACAACCAGATAGAATTTAATCTGCTTTCCCGCCGTCAATCCCATAGAAGCGAGATCGAATTTACCTTCTACAAACATGCTATCCGTGCTGACTCCGTGTTTATCGGTAGCCCCCGCGATAATTACATCCCATCCAGTACCTGAAGTATTCACTTTACGGGCGAACGTACCCTTCCAGCTTTCGCTTCCGCCTATCTTAAAGAACAGTGCTCCGGTGGGCTTCCAGTTTGCGTCATAGGTATCGCTGCTTCCAAACCCGGTTTCCACTCCGCTTAATGTGGGGGTTCCCGCCGAAGGTGTGTTGTCGATCTGATAGTAGATCAGAAGGTTTCTATTCCACGACGCGAACGGGTCGCTCGAGTCGATCGCTACATAGAGGTTATTTCCATCATTAGCGGCATAAAACTTCATGATATCAACAGGCGCTAATGTGTTCGTTCCGTTTACCGAGAACGCGTTGGCCCAGTTGGCGTCCTTAGTCCCGTCGATAACCATCGTATACTGCTGTCCGCCGGAGGTGGTGACGTCCAGCTTCACGGGTGACGCCTGCAGGTTGAACGCTCCATCCTCAGCGACAACATATACGTCGTATGCGGTCCCGGTAACCAGCCCGGAGGCGGTCAATGATGCGAGCACTCCCGCGCTGGCGGTCACATTTCCGCTCGCTCTGATGGTTACTCCGCTGTAGGAAATACCGGCTTTTACGTTCGCGGAGCTCGGAGCGGTCGCCCCGTCGCTGACCACGATAAAGTATATCTTTCCGTTTTCATTGATCTTAGCCCGAATACCTAATCCGCTTGAGGTGATATTGGTCGCGTACGGCGCAGTCGTAAAGCTCGGAGGGGTACCGTCTATAGCGTTCGTCGCAGTCGCCTTGACATAGAACTGGAACGGGTTGACGTCGTTGTTATTGATCGATATCTTTCCGATATGGATACCCGCTATCGAAGGTTTGAAGCTGACAGTGAAGTTCGTCGACGCACCCGGCGCGAGAGTCGGGACATTGAGATTCCCCGTTGTAAAATAGATCGAGTCGTCGGATGTGGAACTTATCGACAGCGCGGCGCTTCCGGCGTTGGATATCTTAAAGACTTTCGGCGATACGTTATTGGTATTAGTCATAAACGAACCGAAAGTATTATTAGTGTACGCGTTCTGTGAGATGAGCGTACTGCCGTAATACACCTTGATCGCTGGCGCGACCGAACCGCTTGCGTTCGTGCCCACGCCGGTTACAGTAAACGTAAAAGGATTCATATCGGTATCGTTGTTGATTATCGTCACAGTCGCATTCTTGGTACCGACGCCCTTGGGATTGAAAGCAATGAAGAACTTGGTGGACTGCCCGGGAATGAGCGTTTTGGCGCTGGCGTTGGAAATATCATAATCGGTTGAATTATCCTGCGGCGCGCTGACCGAAAGATCGTTGTTTCCCGAATTGGAAATCGTAAAACTGATCCACGGGCCCCTCGTATTGGTCAGGAGGCTGCCGAAATTATATCCCGCGCCGCCCTTTACAATCGGCGTCGAGCCCTGAAAAACGTTGATGAACGGTTCCTGTCCGGGCGCGTTGGTCAACGTGATCGTCCGGGTGACATATCCGCCGATATTATTTTTATTATCTTTACCCCATGCCGTAATCGTTTTCAGGCCTTCGCCGAGACTGAGCACGGTCGACCATGATCCGCCGGCATATTGTATGGTATTTGTAACCGATCCGCAGGCCACATATACCATACTTACCCCGGAAACGTCGTACGCGGTTCCCATTACCTGTATGGAACCCATCAGACCGACATATCCGGCCGCAGGAGACGAAATGGATATAAGCGGCGGTTCGTAGTCGACCACCGATGAGGAAACATAAACAATGCGCTGAGGCGAGTTGACCACTTCACCTTCCTTATCGTGAAGCTGCGCCCATATGTAGAAGTACCCGTTATTCTGAACGGATATTGTCGCGCGGTAAGATACCAGCTTACTGTTCGGGTCGCCCTCCAGTATCGCGGGAATAACAGTAGGTATCGTCGCATTCGTTTTCATTACAAAAACAAACACATTCTCAATACCTTTTTCTCCCGCCGCAAATCCCAGAAGCTCAAACGTGCTTAGTACAGTCATATTATTCGAGGGATACGCGATCGAAATAGAAGGGACGACTTCGTCGGAATAATAATTGGTATTATTACCGCCGCTTAACAGGTCCCGGAAATCGTCCAGCGTCAATTCGTTCAGGGACGTACATCCGACGACACTTATCGCCATCATCAACACCGAAATCAGACTCAGTTTCCTCATTTCTTTTTACCTCTCTGCGGATTTTACATATTAAATGTATATGAAACCATTAAACCTAAACTCATCGTCGTAACCGTAGTGTTATAAAAATAAATCGTATAACCGAAATCCAAACCTAACTGAAGCGGGTTAGCCAGCAATAAAGTGACTTCCGCCCCCGGAGTAACAAACACCCCCATCTTCTGGGAACTCCCGAATACGGAATCGCTAAGAACACCGTATGCCATACCGAACGAAACTATCGGGACTATCGAAAGCCTCGGGAAGCCCTGGAACGGTATCTCGAAACGGTATCCGGCATTCAGGCCTAATCCCATATTAAATATGTTTGCCTTCGCCGTTCCCGCTCCGTTTACAAAAATCCCCGCTCCGACTATCACATTTTCAACAGTGCGTACACCGTTGTAGAATATCTGATCTACGTCAGCCCGGGCACCCAGCCGGATATTATATCCGACCGCGTCGCCGAAAAACCCAAGCCCTGGTTTCAGATACACATCCCATTTTGCATACCCGGCGTTAAAAAACGCCAGCAGTATCCCCATGAACACCATGACCCTGAACCGTTCCATGAATCGCTCCTTCTATAATGGCTTAAATATAATTATTTAACTTCTTCTATCAGTATCGTGTCGCCGACAGCAGTAAATGTTACAACGCCTCCGGTCACAACCGCGGTCTGTCCGCTGTAGAAATCGCGCAATGTCTTGCCGTTAGCCCATAAACTCGCAACCTGTACGACCGTCGAGCCGTTCGCGCCGAGCACGATCACTACTTTATCCTCGTAGCCGTCTTTATTATAGTAGCGGCTGAATATGTACGGGGTCGTGCTGATCTTCGTATGCGCGCCCGCGCCTATCGCTATATGATTATTCCGGAACTGTCCGAGCTTCTGCCAATGCCCTAAAACCGTAGTATTGCCGGGCCACTGGATATCCGAACGGGTACCCTGATACGGGTCGCTTCCCGTCGGGCCGAACGGACGGCAGTTCTCGTCGCCGTAATATACCTGCACGCCGCCGGGACAGAACAGGAGAAGCGCCGCTGCCTTTTTCTGGCGTTCCGCGTCCCCGTTGTAGAACAACCCGGTATCGTGCGACGAAATGTAGCTCAATACGTTCCATGTCGGATCGACGTTGATCGAACCGGCGTATCCCGCGTAGGTCCCGTCTATGCCGCTGTAGCTGCTGAGACCGTTCTGCACAGCACCCTGGAACGAGAAATTAAGTACCGAGTCAAACGCGCCCGAGGTATGATAGTCGCTCTTGTTCGGCCCGTGTCCCCATACTTCGGCGGTCATCCAGAACGGCAGATCGTCGAGCTTCTTCGTCGGGTTGTTCGCTTTCCATGTAGCGAGCTTAGTATTCGCCTGCTGTTTCAGGTAGACCCATGCTTCCATCTCGACATGCTTCGCGGTATCCACGCGGAAGCCGTCCACACCGTACTGCAACACCCAATCGGTAAGCCATTTTGTGAGGTACATACGGACTGTATAATTTGCCAACGCTACCGCTTTTGTCGTGGGCTTATTCGCAAAAAACGGCGGAAGATTGACAATCGCAGGGTTTTCCGTCTTGAAATCGGGGAGATACGACAGACATGATGTCCTATCGTCGCTTCCGGGAGCGTCGTATCCGGGTAATCCCGCACGCACCCACTGCTGTCCCCACCATTTCGTCCAGTTGCCTGAGCTGTAATCGATAAAGTTATGATAATCGGATAATCCCGCGCCTGCCCATCCGGTCTTTAAAACACCGTTCGCTACAGGATCCCCTCCCAAAAATTCCGATAAATCCTTGATATTCGAGTAACCGGTATGGTTCATCACAATATCGAAGATGACGCGGATACCCTTCGAATGCGCGGTATCGATAAATGTCTTCAGATCGTTCGTAGTGCCCATATTCGCATCGACGCATGTAAAATCAAGGACATAATACCCGTGATAGGCGTAATGCTTGAAATCGGCGCTGCTTCCGCCCTGAACCCATCCGTGAATTTGCTCGTAGGGAGCTGTAATCCAGATGACGTTCACGCCGAGGTCGGTAAAATATCCGGCGTTCAGCTTCGCGGTCAACCCGGCGAGGTCTCCGCCGTGGAACGTCCCTATGTTCTGGCCTCCGTCGAGCGTACGCCCGTAGGAGTTGTCGTTCCCGGGATTGCCGTTATAGAAACGGTCGGTCATCACGAAATAGACCGTCGCGTTATCCCATGAAAATTTCAGCGAAACGTTCGTCGCCTTCGTGTAGACATACGACACCGCGCCTTCGCCGAGGTTATTTTTAGCGTAAAGTTTCAGCGTTTTGGTCTCGCCTATCGCCATCGACGAACCGATATTGATCACCGTACCGTCGGAGTATGCCGTACCGCCGAATTTCGGGTCGGTACCGTTGAGGGTATAGCGGCATATTTCTATATTATCGCCGGATACCTTGAGGGTCACACTCACATTGGATACGAACTTTCCGCCGCCGGGCAGCGCCCAAACATTCGCGGGCTTCGGCCCGTACGGGTCGCTGTCGTACCACTGGCTGTTCGAATACCACCCTGTCTTATTCCGGGAAAGGTTAGCTGTCTGAGGTGATCCGTTATTATTGAATATTAAATGGGTCGATGTTCCGTTGAATGTCTTATAATACCAGCCCTTTGCGTTGATCTGCATAAGTTCACCGGACCATGTATTTGAACTGCAATCGTCACCGCTTCCCGGTTCTTGCCACCAGTAAATCTTTGCAGTTGTCCATGACGCGGGTTTCGCGAAGTACACGGTGAAAAAGGCGCCCGGATCGACGATCTGGATATTCCCGACCGTATTGGTCGTACTGATATTCCCGACATTATCCTTCGCATAGACCTTGATGGAATGCGTGCCGACTCCCATACTGACGACTGTGCTCCACGTCTTGCTGGAATCGACTTTATTGAACGCCCCCGCGTCGAGCGCGAGGTAAATCCCTTCGAGGCCGGAAATAGTGTCGTTCGCTATTCCGTTGACAGTTATCGACGTATTGGTGATGACCGCGTTTGCGAGCGGCGCGGTTACGGATACGGTCGGTTTCGTATTGTCGTAGATCACATAGCGGATGTCGCTGTAATTCGTCTGGTACTGATAGGTGATCACGCGGGCGCGGATTATGTTTGTCCCGCCTGTTAACCCGACGTTCATCGTCCACGACGCTGAACCGTTGGTATTCTGGTAATTCCCGCTATTGACTTTTACACCGACTGAAAGCAGGCTGATCCCGTTCCCGTTAGCGGTACCGGAAACCACCACCTGACTCTGTCCGGTAATATAATAGGATGCCGGCGAACTGATCACTATATACGGAAGACCGACCTGATAGTTGACAACTACGGTCATAACCCCGGAAACATTTCCGGCATAGTCCTCGGCATAAACTCTGTTGGTATGGAGTCCACCGGTCTGAAGCGAAATATTCGCCGACCAGCTGTTATTCGCAAAATCCGCCTGCATATATGTGCCGTTATCGGTTTTCACAAATACGCGCTTTACGCCGGTTCCGCTATCCGCCGCCGTACCGGAAATGGTATACATCGACGGAACGACCTGCTTATTGGTAGGCGAAACAATAGCAACGACGGGCGGCGTATTATCCACTGAGCCGAACTGTCCGACCTCGATCATAATCGGAGCGGATTCCGCATTGGTTCCCGCAAGATTCTTCGCGGACGCCCAAACCTGATAAATACCGTACTCCGGAAAAGTTATATTATAGTAGAATGATGCGAGAACGCCGGGTATGATCGGCATCTCCATCGATTTTTCGATCCCGTCGTTAGTCAGGACATAATGGATTTTCATCGTCTCTATACCGCCGAGGTCGTACGCGCTCGCGGATACGATAAAATTGGAATTCACCTGCGACCCGTTTGTAGGCTTCGCCAGATTCACATATGGTATCCCGTTGGGGGGCTGATTAAAAATATCCCTGCCCAACTCGCACGATCCGAGTAACGCTCCTATTACCAGCGTTAACGCAAACCCGAATATTTTTTTCATTTTCATTCTACACTCCTCGAATTCGCTGATTAACGCACTTTCATATATATAACACCGGAGCTCGACCCGACAGTGATATTCGCGCCGTTCGCGGTAACATTAAGATCCTGTCCGGCTATCCCGTTCGGATTAACCTGCGATTCGCTCGCCACCTTCTTCCATGTCCCGTTTTCCGGGAAGCCGA
The DNA here is from genome assembly GCA_020059465.1 of Brevinematales bacterium. Classification (GTDB taxonomy): domain Bacteria; phylum Spirochaetota; class Brevinematia; order Brevinematales; family GWF1-51-8; genus GWF1-51-8. Next base: position 24,326 of record JAGVBZ010000026.1, on the reverse strand, counting down.
CCCATACGGTCTTGCTGTTATAACGGTCGAAGTTCAGCAATACGACGAAAATGTCGTCGGTTGGCGTCGGGGAACTTAAGCTATACCCGACTACCATATTATCTTTACCCGCTTCCCACGGCTTATACTGGAAAGTAAAATAGGCGTCGGTAGGCTGACGAAGCGCGGGGTTCATCTTACGCAGTTTCAGTATACCCGCATAGTACTGATATATATCGTTATAGGTAGTATATCCTGCCCAGTTGAGCGCCAATTCGTTGATATTCTGTCCTTCGCGGTTGCGGAGGAACTCCTGCCCCATCCATATCATCGGGGTGCCGAGCGATGTCGCGAGCATGACGATAGCCAAACGTGTGCGCGCTTTTTTCGTACCCTCGTCAAATCCCGCAAACCCGAACAGGCGGGCAAGCGTATCTTCGTCATGGCTTTCCACATAATTCATAGCCTCGACGGGACTTCCGGCCCATCCGTCGTCCTTGCCGTAGAAGATATATTTCGTCATCGTATTCGCGTTCGCACCGTTCCATCCGCAAAGCACGTCGACACCGTGGTCATGATACGGATCCGACCACTGCGCTCCCCATGTCTTCAGATCGGATTCGTTCGGAAGGTTTTCATAGACAAAATAAACCTTCGGATCGATCGCCATAGCGAAACTTTTCAGATCGCGGATAAAACCGTGATCCATGAAATAGGTATGGGTAGCGTCGAAACGGAACCCGTCCACATGACATGTATTCATAAAATACTCGATGGTATCTTTTCCAAAACGCTTGATCTCGTTCTTCCATGTAGCAAGCTTATTGCCCCACGGGGTTGAGTCCGCGCCGCCGGGCTGCGCTTCTACTACTCCGTTATTATTGTAATCAAAGTAGAGAACCGAATCCATCTGCCACAGCCAGTTATCGTTATTCGCGGTATGATTGAACACCATATCCAGAATAACCGCTACACCGTACTGGTGACAGGCGTTGACCATCTGTTTAAATTCGTTCAGACCGTCCTGCCCCTGCGAGGGGTTCATTGCATATCCGCTCTCAACGGACATGAAGAGCGATGTGTTATATCCCCATGAGTATCCCGCGTCGGGAAATTCGCTCGGCGGCATAATATGGATCGCCGTTATTCCGAGGTTGGTCAGATAAGGCAGTTTATCGACTATACCCAGGTATTTCCCTTTATGCGCCGTGGGCACAGTAGGATCGGCAGATGTGAAGTCCTTAGTGTGCAATTCATAAATGATATAATAATCCCAACCCGGCCTCTGCCACGAACCGTCAGTCCATGCGAAAGTCTGATCGCACACAACACTGTTTCCGGAGGAATAACGGTTATACTTCGCATACGGGTCGGCTACGGGAGTATTCACACCGGATTTAACCCCGATAAACTTATACTCGCTGCCAGCGCTTACTCCGGGAATAAATGCCCACCAGATATCGGTATTCGCGCCGCTCGTAATGCGTGTTAACGGTACCTGAGTCCACCCGTTAAAATCGCCGGTTACATATACCGCGCTAACTATGGTGCTTCTCCAATGAATAGAAAACTCCACGCCGTCGGTAAACAGGTTCGCGCCCATTTTACCGGTATAGCTTCCGGGCCAGTTCGACCCGCTTCCGGTCTTGCGTATCACATGAACAAATTTATGCACGCTCTGCTGGGATGAACCCTGAGCGTAGACTTCAATCGTGTTGGTACCCATATCCAGCGAGACATTCTTTATCCACGATGTCGTCCCGGTCGCCAACGCCCATCCGCCGGTATTGACTTTAACGTAAACCCCTGTCAATCCGCCGCCCGCCGCAGTCCCGATAATGTTGAGCGTATCGCTCGTCACTTCACGGTAGTCGGTAGGCGCTGTAATATTGACTGTCGGGAGGGTCGCGTCTTCGGGGTTGGAGTCGTACCACTGGTTATTCGTCCAATACCACCCGTCGCCTGTCCTCTGGAGGTCGGCAGTTTTATAGGTTACATTCGTACCGGAAACATTTTTAAAGAGACAACTGGTGGCCGTGCGGTCGTTCATGTAATAGGAATACCATCCGTTGCCGATACTGGTCATCGCGGGACAGCTCGCCCATACCGATCCGGTAGGCCAGTAATGAATAAACGCGCCCGCCCAAATCGCAGGCTTCTTGAAGTAAACTGTCAATCCGGTGCCGGACGTGTTTTTTATCACCTTGACCGTGTTGGTAACACTCTTATTGCCCGCCGCGTCCTGCGAATACGCTTTAATCGTATTGGTCCCCGAGACGAGCGCAATATTCTTGCTCCATGCCGTGGTGCCGGTCGCCGCTGAGAACGCGCCGGTGTTCACTGCGACATAAACCGCAGTCACCCCTTTGTTATCGCTCGCCGTACCGGAAACATCGACAGCCGCGTTGGTGGTCGATATCCCGTTTACCGGAGCGGTGATAGAAATTTCGGGACGTGTCGTGTCCGGCGCCGCCACAGTTATACTGATCTGGTTCGTCGTACTGACAAGTCCGACTTTATCCACCGAATAGACATAGAGAGTATAATTCCCGTCGGGCAATGTCACGGACTTGCTCCATGATGTCGTCCCGGTCACGGGGATAAATCCGGAATTAACAGCAAGATACACTTTAGAAATCCCGCTGCCGAGCGCGCCGTCCGAAGCGTTTCCTGTAATAGTAAAGCTCGATGCCGCTACGGTCTGACCGCCGGACGGATATGTGAACCCTGCCGCCGGTTTAGTCGAATCGCGGAGAATTTTCACTGTAGGGGATGTGTTCGTTTTTCCGCTCGACGCGATTGCGCGGGCGATGTAGGTATTCGTACCCTCGGTTAACAACACCCCGTTCCTGAACCATGTGATATTTCCTACATTGGAATATGAGAAATTATTGATTTTAAGCTGCACTTGTGAAATAACGTATCCTGAGACAGCCGCGGTTCCCAATACGTTTATCGAAGTCAGGTTTGTCGCGATACCGCTCTGGGGTGAAGTAATTGTCACCGATGGAATGCCCGCTATATAATTTACAGTCACCATATTCGTAGCTGAAACGTTATTCGACATATCGATACCGTATACCCGGATCGTATGCGTTCCGGTAGATGCAAGAGAGAGATTGGACGACCATGTATTCCCGGCAACGGATACAGGTGTAAAACCCGCACTGTCGAGTTTCAGATAAACCGCTTTGATACCGGATTTATTATCTGTCGCGCTGCCGGACGCAGTCAACACGTTACCGACTATCTGGTTGTTTGTCGGTGTGGCGATTGTCACTACCGGCGCGACCTTATCGTAATCGTTCGTATTCGTGAGATACATCTGGACAACATAGACGAACACTTTCGGACTGACCGCAAACTCATTTTTAGTATTGATCGCCTCCGCCCATATATAGTAGTATCCCCCGTTGGAAATCGCGATGTCGCCTTCAAAAGTCGAAAGCGTACCGGAATAAACCGTCGTCGGAAATACGTTGGTTGGCCCGCCGTAGATAACGGACGCCTTTATCAGCACGGCGCTTACACCCGCCTCATCGTAGCAGGTGCCGGTCACATGCCCGTTAATATATACCTGCTGTTTATTTGTCGGCTCGCTGATAGCGACTACCCCTTTCGATACCTTTGCCAATATATCACGCCCTATTTCGCAGGACATGAATGTCCATCCTGCGGTAAAAATCACCAGGGCCGTAAGTATTTTCTTGAATATCCCTTTCATTTGGTTCTCCTTTCTAATTATTGAAGGTAGGGGCTGGTCAGCCCGACATCCGACAACTTATATGTACCGTTCAACACATACACCCTAAGATTGGCCTGACCGGAACAATTGACAGTGATCGAGCCGCCGTTTGCGATACTCTTCACGTCGCCGGTCACTATATCTTTATAAGTCCCGCCGGGCAGATTGTTGAATGTCGCGCCGCCGGAAATCGCTACTATACAGAAGCTGTCGACGCCGCCCACAGTGAAGCGTTTCTTGAACGCTAAACCGCCGGATACGTTTTCAGTCGAGTACTGGCCTTTCTGGAGCGCGGGCACATGCTTGCGTATCCAGTTGAGACACTGTATATGTTTAGCAAGCGGGTAATTCAAGGTATTCGCCATCTGACCCGTCGCGTTATTCCAAACACCAAAATCGATAACATTGACAGACCCTTCGATATGGCCTCCGAAATACGCGCGGCCGGTCTGTTCGAGAGGCATATTCGGTCCCACATCAATTGGGGCGCCTTTCTTGAATTCAATTTCCGACCCGTAATAGATACACGGGATACCGCGGAATGTGAAGATCAGCGAAAGGTTCTCCGCCCACGTCCCCTGCGAGCCAAGGAAGCGTTTGGTACTGTCGGGAGAGTCGGGCGCGTAATCGTGCGAGTCGACGTATGTCACGTTCCATGTTGCATCGTTATAGGTATAATCGCCTCCTCTCACTCCCCATGCAGTCCATGCATCCTGAAAGTTCCAATGCATCGTGAAATCGATGACCGCCATCCCCGAAGATTTTGAATAATTGGGCGTATGATAGTTATTGCCGTAGAGCGCGTGGTTGTCGCTTGAAGGCTGCGTACCCGGATCAATATTATCGTACCAACTCGCGTATGCCGCATCCACGTCGTTCATCCCCGAGTAATCCAATCGTTCTTTCCATGTGTAGTACGGCGATGAAACAGGGGGCAGATTATTGTTCCAAATCTGACGGTAGCGCGAGGCGATTTCGCCGAATATATAAAAGTTTTCGCCGCCTCTCAGCTTAAACGCCGGGATAAAGTATTTATTAAAGATATGCCGGCTGATATGTTTGACCGTATCCACGCGGAACGCATCCACGCCCATATCGATCATCTTATTATATGCGTCAATCAGGTACTGCCTTGTAATCGGGTTTTCCGTATTGAAATCCTGGCAGTCCCCCGCGATAGATGTCGTCTGAACACTGTAGCCCTCCCAGTCTCCGCACCATCCCTTATGGTAGAGGGGGCTATTCTGTATCTGGGTGAAACGGCTGACATACTGCTGATTCGGGGTAAGGGTGTAATCGTTTGTCGGGGTGAATAATCCGACCGCTCCCCAGTTCCCGGAATGGTTCAGTACGATGTCGACTACCAGTTTCATTCCTCTCGAATGGCACTCGTTGATCAGTCTCTGGAGATCATACCCGGGTGATTCGTACCGGGGATCGACAATATTGAAATTATAACCGTGATACCCGTGATAATCGTACCCGCTCATATTCTGCACGACAGGGGTGATCCATACCGCGCTGAAACCGAGCGCCTTGATATAATCGAGTTTCTGCACCAATCCCTTGAAATCGCCTCTCCATGAGGGATCGTTGGGATAGTTCCCCGCGTGTTCGTCATCCCACCCGAACGCGTTGTTAGCGGGATCGCCGTCATAGAAACGGGTTGTTATAATAAAGTATATAGTTTCCTCACGGAAGTCGCCCCTCGGAAGGATATTGGCAACCGTTACGGACACCGTATCGCTATGGGTAGCTCCGGCATCATCGCGCACGGTCAGCGTCCATGTGAACGGGCTTCCGTTTGTGGACGAATATGTATAGGTAGGGTTCGCGCCGCTCAGGGTATGCCCCGCGCCGTCAGTCCATGTATAAGATACTATTGTACCGTTGGGATCGTATGAGGACGAGCCGTTGAACTGGAACGGCAGGCCGGATACCGCGAAGATATCGCTGCCCGCGTTAGCGACAGGCGCAATATTTGCGTTCACTGTGGAAACATTCACTCCCGCCGAAACCGTGGAGTTCATCGCATCGTAAGCCTTCGCGGTCAGCACATGCGCGCCGTTAGCGACAAACGCGCTGTTCCATGTGATCGAGTATGGCGCTGTCGTATCGTTGGTAATCAGTTTATTATCTACATAGAACTCTACCTTTGTAATCCCGATATTATCTGAGGCATTGGCCGAGATAATCACATTCCCGGTAAGCCCGGTCGCACCATCCGCAGGGGCGGTGATACTGACAGTCGGAGGCACAGTATCGTCGGGGTTCTGGTCGTACCATACCCCGTCCTTGTACCATCCCTCTTTACTGCGGGTCAGATCGACCGACTGGGGCGAGCCCTGATTATTGAATACAATGTTAGCGGCAGTCTGGTTGGTAAGTACATAATAGTACCAATCGCCGCCCTCCGGAGCCATCTGTTTTCCGGGCCATGTGCTGGCAAGCGCGCCGGGAACTGTCGCCCAGTAATGGATATAAGCCTTAGTCCATGAAACAGGTTTCTTTAAATGCACCACCAGACCGGGAGCCTGCTGCTGAGGCTGAATTGTAATGTTTATCTGCTTTGTCGTACTGGAGTTTCCAGCTTTATCCTTCGAATAAACACGGATCGTATATGAATTCGGGGGGAGCGACGTCGTAAACGACCAATTCGCCGAGGACGAAATTTTTACAAAGTCTCCGCCGGTGGAAAGGTAAATTCCCTCTATGCCCGTTCCAACATCGGCCGCGGTACCGGAGAACGTGATATTCTGGTTCTGCGAGGTATATCCGTCGGCAGGCGAAGAAATATTGACTGTCGGGGCCTGCGTATCGAGAATAACTTTTACCGACGGGGAAACCGCAACCTTGGCGTTCGCGGCTGTAGCGCGCGCGATCAGGGTATTCGTTCCTTCCGAGAGAACGATACCGTTGGTAATCCAGTCGGTATTTCCGACATTTTTATAGGCGTTCGTGTTCAATTTTAATTCGACCGACGTAATGGATGATCCCTGCACAGTAACAGAACCGGCGACGTTTATCGAGGCAAGCTTCAGTTTGGCGCCGTCTGCAGGAGTATCGATTACTATGGAAGGAGTACCGGAGTCATAATTGACGTTTAAAGTGTTGGTAACCGTAAGGTTTCCGGCAAGGTCGGAGGCGTATACTTTAATCGTGTGAAGCCCGGCCATGGTAACCGAAAGATTGATCGACCATATTCCGCCATTGATAGTCGCGGGCACAAACGGCTGGGTATCGAGTTTCACCCAGACATTTTTCACCCCGACGCCGGCGTCAAAAACCGTACCGTTTACAGTAAACGTCGAACCGACGTTCTGGAAATCGGAGGGCGAGAGGATTTCCAGTACCGGAGGCGTGGTATCCTCGACTCCCTGCAGCATCGCTACCGCGTTCACAACAGGACTATGCGCCGTCAGCCCTTCGGCATCGACAACTTCGAGCCACATCTGGTATTTTCCGTACTCAATAAAGAAATTATCCCCCTGTATAATGGTAAGAGGATAACCGTCGAACGCAACCGTCAGTTTATTGGTTACACTGCTATTTGAAATAGTGTAGACCAGCTTTACCCGCTTAACACCGCTTACATTATAAGTACTCCCGAGATAGGAGTAATTTAATGAAAGCTGCTGATTATTAGTGGGACGGCTGAGATTGACAACAAAAGGAAGCTGGTCCGCCGGGATCAGTTTCTTCTGTAAAATATCTTCGACGGGACCGCAGGAGATCGCTAATAATGCGAAAACCGCGGCAAAAAGGGCACGGGATACCTGATTAAACATACAAACCTCCGGAAATGGCTGTAAGAACCATGTAAACGCTTACATTTATTATATCATAACACAAAACTTTTCATTTTGCAACAAAAAACTGAAATATATTTTTTTAGCTTTTACAATATGCAACACGCTCAGTGCAGTGTTGAAAGATACACCGGTACCATCGTATTTGTATTCGTCAACGAGTATATTTTTACCATATCCCCGGTAATAATTAAAAGATCGTTATAAGTGATCGCATCATATGAAACAAAACCGATATTGAAATTGAAACGGGTTACAACCTGCGGATTGGACACGTTGCATATCTCCAGTCCGTTGTAGGTATCGCAGACATACGCATATTTCCCGCGCACCGCCAACCCCTGGGGGTAGGACATCGGGGTAATACTGAGCACCGTCATATTCGTGAAATCGTTCAGGCCGATAATTTCCAGCCTGTCCCATGGGTACTGGTCCGCGTTCCGGAGGGTGACATAGGCGATATTCGACTGCACGACCACCGGGTCCCATGCGCGCACATGGATCATCTGCGAAACATACTTGGGCGACGCCGGATTCTGCAGATCGTAGATATAAACCCCCGTACTCGCGCCGACAAACAGGAAATGTTCGTACGGGAAAAGGGTTTCCGCGTCAGAATTCGGGATATACGCGGCGGACGCTATCGGCTGAGGGTTGGTCGGCGTAGTCAGATCGAACCCTTTGATAACCTGCCCGTCCTTCAGCACATAAAGATACTGGTTGTTATAGATCGCGAAACGCGATGTCGATCCGCCGGTGCCGTAGTTCCCGGAGGAATCCGCGGTCGCGGCGCCGACATCGGGAATCCCGGTGCACATGCACCCGAAAGCGGAATAATCGGAATAATAAAGAGGGTGGCCCCATTCGTCCAGATATACCCCGTTAAAGTAGTCGTAATTATAGGTAACCGTATTGGATATCACCTTCCTTAATACGGGACTCTTCGGATCGGTGATATCGTAGACCTTGAGGTGCCCGAAACTGTCGGCGTACAGGGTCGTACCGAGCACAGCTATATCGACGTTATTGGATATCAGGATAAAACTCTCGCGGACAGGCGCGGCGGGATTGGTGATTGTAAAAACATGCACCCCGGTAAATTTATCGTTGACATACAGGGTATTGCCCTGAATCCACATTTTTCCCGGCATCGTGATATTGTTCGGGTCGATAATATATGACGGGCGGGGAACCGTAACGCCTGTCAGGAAAAATACACTAAACAGGAAAATGATTTTTAACAGAATTTTTACCTGCTTCGCGGTCTTCATACCTCACCCCGGATTAATCGATAGTCGAAAGATACGCCGGATACTGCGCGTTTGTTGCCGCGATAGAATACATTCTGACATCAATATCTGTGACTACGAATAACGAATCGCCGTAAGCGATCGCCTCGTGTGTGAAAAACCCCGGATAAAAGTTCAACCGGCTGACAACCAGCGGATTCGAAACATCGCAAATCTCGATCCCGTTGTAACCATCGCACACATAGACATATATTCCACGTACCGTCAGTCCGTATGGATAGCTCATCGGAATAGTGTTGAGCACCGCCATATTCGTATAATCATTCAGATCGATAATTTCCAGCCTGTTCCACGGATATTCCATTGCATTGCGAAGCGTTACATACGCCGTGTTCGATTGAACTACCACGGGGTCGTATGCGCGCACATGTATCATCTGCGATACATACTTGGGATTCATGGGATCGGTTAGACTGTAGATATACACTCCCGTGCTCGCGCCTACGAATAAATGATCCTGGTATGGAAATAGAGTTTCCGCGTCGAAATTAGGGATATACGCCGACGAGGCGATAGCCGTGGGATTAGTCGAAACGGATATATCGAAGCCCCTGATTTCATTGCCATCTTTCAGAACATAGAGATACTGGTTATTATAAATTGTAAACCGCGCGGTCGATCCGCCTACTCCAGAGGAACTATCGCCCGCAGAAGGCATCGCAGGCGACATCGGCATGCACATACAGCCGAACCCCCCGCTGTAATACCCATCATAATACCCGTCGTACCAACCGAAATAATCATAGTTATAGGTAACCGCATTACTGACGGTTTTTACCAGTACGGCATTGGAATAATCCTTCAGATCGTAGACAAGCAGATTTCCGTAGCTGTCAGCGTATAGCGTGTTATCTTTTACCGCGATATCGATATTATTCGATATCAGAATGAATCCCTTTTTTAGCGGCGCGGCGGGATCGGAAATATCGTAAATATGCACCCCGACATACTTATCGTTCACAAATAAGATGTTCCCCTGTATCCATAGCTTTCCCGCCTGTGTAATATGATCGGGATCGATTACTCTTATAGGGGTGGATGGGGGGGCGGAAAGCCCAGTAAGAAAGAAGGCGCATAAAAAGAACAGCGCTTTGGATAAATACTTTACCAATTTCTGAATTCTCATTTTCCACCTCGGTTTTACGCGATTTCCCGGAAACTTAACATGAATAATTTATCCCCGGTTTTGGAAATATTCAACTTTCCGGTGAAATATTTTTAGATATAGCAGGAGATTAACTGATATAGTGGGCGTTTATCTTAACATAATCGTAAGAAAGGTCGCATGTCCAGAGATAGTATTCTTTATACCCCAATCCCAGATCGATCGTGAACGTGATCTCGTTCTGAATCATCTCCCCGTTGGCTTTGGAAATATTCGCCCGGTTCTGCTCGCCCTTTTCCAGTATCGGGAGACCGTTGATGGAAAAAACCAGCCTGCCGAGGTCGAACTTGGCGTCGGAATACCCGATAGCCGCGAGTACCCGTCCCCAGTTCGGGCTGTTCCCGAACACGGCGGTCTTGACCAGATAAGAATCGGCAACCGCGCGCGCAATCTTCTTCGAGTCGGTCATCGTCAGCCCGTGCTTGATCTCTATTTTTACGATTTTATTTGCGCCCTCGCCGTCCTTGACAATCAACTTCGCGGCGGAAACGCACAACTCGGTCAGCGCCTTAAGAAACACTTTATAATCACCGTTCTCAGCGTCTATCGGTTTATTCTCCGCCATACCGTTAGCAAAAAGGAGCACGGTATCGTTGGTGCTGGTATCGTTATCCACACTGATCCTGTTAAACGAGTACTCTATCGCCTCTTTGACCGCGGAGTGCAGGAGATCCCTGCTCATCGCGACATCGGTGGTAATAAATACCAGCATGGTGGCGTGGAACATATGCAGGTCGGGTTTTATCATACCCGAACCCTTGCAGGTGATGCCTATTTTTACGGGAGTGTCGCCGATTTTCAGCTCGCATCCGAAGTTCTTCTGGCGGGTATCTGTCGTCATAATCGCGTTGGTGAAATTCTGGATATTGCTTTCGTTTTTAATCAGGCGGGCGATTTTCTCGACACCGTAATCCACCCTGTCCATCGGTAACGGTTCGCCGATCACGCCGGTGGACGCGACCAGAACCGAACCCTCAGGGATTTCAAGATACTGTTCGGTTAACGCGGTCATACGCAGCGCATCCGCTTCTCCCTGCTTTCCGGTAACACAGTTGGCATTCCCGGAGTTCACGATTACCGCGGAAATTTTATTGCTCATCCGCGACATCGAAAGTCTAACCGGGGCGGCTTTTACTTTATTATTGGTATATGCCCCGACTACATCGCAGGGAACCTCGCTCCATATCAGTCCAAGGTCTTTATATCCGCCTTCCTTCAGCCCGCAAGACACCCCGTTCGCACGGAATCCTTTAGGCGCGGTGACCCCGCCGTCTACAGGTTCGATATCGTCGAATAGGTCTTCAGCCACACCCTTCTCCTTCTTTTTATTAAATCAATCCCTCCGTCTCCGGAAATCCGAACATGAGGTTCATATTCTGGAGCGCCTGCCCGGCGGCTCCTTTTATCAGATTATCGATCACCGATATAACTACCAGCATACCGGTTTCAGGGTCGTACTGCGCGCCGATCAGGCAGTAATTCGTATTCGCCGCCCACTTTAACTGGGGAAGCGTATCCCGGTACACCTTCACGAACGGCATACCCCGGTAAAATTCTTCCAGCCTGCCCAGCACCTTGTCCTTGATATTATTATCGGACGCTATATAAATGGTGCTGAGTATTCCCCGGTCTATCGGGATTACATGCGGCGCAAACGTGATCTTGACCGGTCTGCCCGCCGCCTTCGATAATTCCTGCGCGATTTCCGGCCGGTGCCTGTGCACTCCGATATTATAGGCGTAGAAATTCTGGTTCACCTCGGCAAACATCCGCTCGACCACAGCCTTCCGTCCCGCGCCGGATATGCCCGACTTCGAGTCCGCAATAAAATTATCGGACTTTATCGTCCCATCCTTCAATAACGGCATCAGCGCGAGTAAAATCCCGGTCGGATAGCACCCCGGGTTTGCGATCAGGTTCGCATTTTTTATCTGTTCAGCGTATATCTCCGTTAGCCCATAGACAGCCCGGCTAACCAGTCCGGGCGACGGGTGCGTAAACTTGTACACGTCCTCGAACAATGCGTTATCTTCTATCCGGTATGCCGCGCTCAGATCGATCACCTTCGCGCCCTTTTCAAGGAATTCCGGCGCGGCCTTCGCGGACGCTTCATGCGGCAGACAGAGGAATACGACGTCCGCCGTCCCGTATATCGACGGGTCTTCGGTGGAAACGAATTTCATATCTCGGTATCCTACGAGCGAAGGTTCTCCTGCGAGAACGCCAGTCCCGGCCTTTGTCTCAGATGTCAGGAATACTATTTCCGTGCGGCGGTGCCGTTCGAGCAGCTTGAGAAGTTCCATACCGGAATATCCGGTCGCGCCGCATATTCCTACTCTGACTTTATCCATATTCTAATCATCGCCTCCGGAATCGTTATCGTCACCCTCGGCCGCGGCCGCGCGCTGTATCTGTATTTCGCCCTTCATTTCTTTTGCAAGCAGGTCGCGGATTTCCTTATCCAGTTTCTTCAGGAACTCCGGATTGCCGGTCAGCGATTTGACTACGCTTTCACGGCCCTGTCCGATACGGTCGTCGCCGTGGAAGTACCATGTTCCTTTTCGCTGGATAATGTTCAAATCCATCGCGGCATTCACAAGACAGCTCGCTTTGGAGATACCCTCGCCGTATATGATCTCAAACTCTGCCACCTTAAACGGCGCGGCGAGCTTGTTCTTTACCACTTTCGCCTTTACAACATTCCCGTATACCTCGTCCCCGCGCTTCAGTACATCCTTTTTCCTTACATCGATACGTACGGTCGAGTAGAATTTCAGCGCCATACCTCCGGTCGTGGTCTCCGGGTTGCCGTAAACAACTCCGATTTTCATACGGATCTGGTTGATAAAAATAAGCGCGCACTGCGATTTATTGATGATCGCGGTCAGTTTGCGCAGCGCCTGACTCATCAGCCTCGCCTGCATCCCCATCACCGCGTCGCCCATGTTGCCTTCTATTTCGTTCTTGGGGACAAGCGCCGCAACCGAGTCGACCACGATCAGGTTGACCGCGCCGCTCCGTACCAGCGACTCCACTATCTCGAGCGCCTGCTCGCCGGTATCGGGTTGGGATAACAGAAGATTATCGACATCCACACCGATCGCCTTCGCATACTGCGCGTCAAGCGCGTGCTCGGCGTCGATAAACGCCGCGGTACCGCCCTGTTTCTGGCATTCCGCGATGATGTTCAGGGTGAGCGTGGTCTTTCCCGACGCCTCTGGTCCGTATATCTCGGACACGCGTCCGTACGGGATACCGCCGATCCCCAGCGCGAGGTCGAGTGTGAGCGCCCCGGTCGGTATCACCGGAACATTATCGACCTTCGGTTTGTCGCCCAGGCGGATGATCGCGCCCTTTCCGAATTGTTTTTCGATCTGACTGATCGCAAGCTGTAACGCTTTTTCCTTTTCCTTATCCGCAAGTTCGGCCATAGCTTTTCCCGTCCCTTAAAGTCTTTTGCTTTATTATATTACGGGGATGGGAATTACTCAAGTAAATGAAGGTAAACCGCATGCGGATATTTATACGAATATGAACATGATCTTTTAAAACATATCCTTTTCGTACCAAAGGATTATTTTTTTATTCCCTGATTATACTTCATCTTCATATAAAGCCCGCCGTCGCGGAGTTCGTCCAGCATTTGCATGATACGCTTCTCACGTGTCCCGGCCTGTTTGGCGCGGGTAATCCACCCGAGATAATCGTTCCGCTGGTATGGCGGACGCGCGCTGTATGCATCGTTCAGCCCGGATTCTTCCAAGCGTCTCTTCACATCATCGGGCATCGGATTAATATCCCGTTTCAGTCCGGAAAAATCACGTTCCTTCATAGCTACCCCTATGCTGTTATTATTCACCTATTTCTTTGAATAGTAATATTTCCAGATTCTCATTCGGAATAATGAATCCACCGATATCCCGGTATGATAATTTGCGATAAAAATGCTGTGCTTCTTCATGGGATAAAGTCGATGTCAACACGAAACGGTATCCCATTCCCGCCATTTCCGATTCCCAGAAAAGTACGGCGTTTCTCCCGATACCCCTTCTTCGGTATTCCTCGATAATAAAAAGCATGTTCATGAACGGAATTTCATCCCAGAAGAATCCGAATCTCAGCCACCCGATTATTGTACCCGATTCCATTATGATAATGATTTCTTTCTTTTTTAGTTTCTCCTTCAGTACAGTAGAATCCACATGTTTATCCCGTTGAATGAGCCACTTCAGATCACCGGAATTCCCGTAACGAAACAGAACATCCATTCGCTTCCCCCCTTAGCTTGTTTTACCGTGAATAATAAAAACATTATATGGGGTGTTTGCCCGTATTTCAAATATTTGCATATACTATCCGCGCGGAATAATCTCAAACATCGCCCTCCCGAATAATACTAATTGACGGCACCACTAAAAAGTGATAAAATCTTGCTTCAAATGTGTTACATATAAAATGCTTTCACGTATAATAAAAAAATATCTTTTCGGAGCTGAAATATGAAAACGATTGCACATGCTGTTTTTCCGGTTATCTGCATCATGATGTTATTATCCTGTAAGGCGGCCGACTCCTCGGTGAAAGACACCGATCAATCGAAGGGGAAGGTCGTCAAGCCCGCGAAATTCGATAAATTTAAGGTCTATCCTGTGCCCGACCCTAAGCATAAATGCGCCGAATATAAAGAAACCGTACCGTACAAAGACCCCGGCTCGAAGCTGAAAAAGGACTGGTGGAAGACCGCGACTTTTATTGAGATATTCGTCCGCTCATACAAGGATTCCGACGGGGACGGGAAGGGCGACTTCAAGGGACTGATCTCCAAGCTCGATTACCTGAAACAGCTCGGTATCGGCGGAATATGGCTTCTCCCGGTTATGGAAAGCTCCGACAACGACCACGGGTATCACACGATGGACTACCGCGCGGTCGAGAGCGATTACGGCACAATGGAGGACTTCAAGAAACTCCTCGACGAGGCGCATAAACGCGGTATCGGAATCATCATCGACTTCGTGATCAACCACGCCTCCGCGAAACACCCCATGTTCATCGAGGCGTCCACCAATGTCAACGGGATGTACCGCGATTATTTCGTGTATACCAATATCAACCCCGGCAAATGGGTTCTGATGGATAAGAGCGACCTCTGGTTCCAGTTCCCGTCGGGATATTTTTACGCCGGGTTCACCCCGGAAATCCCCGACTGGAATTTCAGGAACCCCAACGTACATAGGTATATGGCGGACAACATCCGGTTCTGGCTGAACATGGGGGTGGACGGATACCGTCTCGACGCAGTCGCGCACCTGATCGAGAACGGCCCCAACGCTACATACGACCAGCCGGAAAGCATCGCGTACTTTACGGAATTCCGCGAGATAGTCAACCATTACCAGAACCGTTTCACTATCTGCGAGGACTCGAATCCCGGATATATGACGTCAGATAAGATGAACTCCGGATTTTCGTTCGGGCTGAATTACGAGATTATGAACGCGGTGAAAAGCGGCGCTCCCTATAATCTCCCCAATTCGATTTCCATTTTCCTGAACCGTCTGCCCCAGGGCGCGATGTACGCCAATTTCCTCTCGAACCACGACTGGTTCGCCGGCCCCCGCGCGTTCACATGGCTGAACGGCGTTCAGGCGAAATGCAAGCTCGCCGCGTCGGTCTATATGACTATCCCCGGTATACCGTTCGTCTACTACGGCGAGGAGATCGGGATGGGGCATTTCACTAAGATGTGGGCGGATTATTCACTGCGGACACCGATGCAGTGGGATACTACCCCGAACTCCGGGTTCACGTCCGCCGCGAAACCCTACCGCCCGGTCAACACCAATTACTCCGAATTCAATGTCGCGACCGAACTGAAAGACCCGAACTCCATCCTTTCACACTATATCAAACTGATCAACATCCGTAACGCCAACCCGTTACTCGCGACCGGGGAATTCCATCTCGTCAAGACCGGCAACGGGAGTAAGTATATTTCGCACGCGGTGACCGGAGACAAGCAGGCGATAATCGTCGTACTGAACTTTACGCCGGACCCCGCGGAGATCCCGCTCAACTTTACCTATAATAAATTCACCGAGAATGGCATGAAGAACGGGGCTGACTTGTTTAACAACGGAGCGAAGATGCCGGATATCACAAAGGAGAACCGCGCGAGCTATACGGTAAACGTCCCCGCATATGGTTTGGCGATGCTCAAGTTCGATAAGTAATGCTCATTTATAAACGATAACGTGCTTAAATTTCGATAAACAGCCGAAGAGTATCCGGTGATTGTGAAAACATGCGGAATGTATTATACTATCTTCAAATGTGCGGGAGTTTACCAAAAAGATCATGCTTTAATACAATGGAGCGGTTATGGCATTAAAACTAAGAAAGCCGACAATTGATGAATGGAAAGATTGTGTAAGATTAATCTATATTTCAGGGCCGAATCTTTACACCTATATTTTTATTGCCAGAGAACCGGAAATTTATGAGTTTTTGCATCTTCTTTATAAGAATCCCGGTTTATACTCAAAAGATAATATTATTGTCGAAGAAGAGAACAGTAAAATAAAAGGATTAATTCTTGCATTTCCCGCGCGTGACTTAAAACAGCTTGGAAAAATGATGCTTGGATATCTTGTAGATATATTTAAGCAAAGCGGAATAATAAATTTCGTGAAAATGCTGTCAAGATTAAAATTCAATTCCTATTTTCCAAAAACAGGAGATGATGAACTTTTTATTTCAAATATTGCTGTTTTTAATGAATACAGAGGGAAAGGTATTTCTAAAAGGCTGCTTCTGAATGCCGAGGAAATGGCTTTTGAGAACGGGTTGACCAAACTTTCACTTTTTGTAGAAACAGATAACACTATTGCAAAAGCGGTGTATGATAAATTCGGCTTTCAGGAAGAAAAAAAAGTGATTTTACCGGAAAAATATAATAAATATCATCTCTATGGTTTTTATAAAATGACCAAGTATATAGGGAAAAATAAAATCATTTTATAAAGCAGCCGTCTCCCATTTTCCGTTCCGCTCATTAGCGTTCATGTACTTCGCAGGCTGGCGATTGATTAATAGAACGCTTCGGTAATGGAATTAGCCGTACGCAGTACTCGCCAAAACCCGCGAAATAGTGTATACTTATAGTATCAATTTATGGAGAGGCATTAATTATGGAAATCATAGCGCGCGTCAACGGCGAGGACATCGACTCGAAGATGCTCGACGGCGCGGTATCACGTTATATAGTCCAGCTCGAGGAGGACGAATCCTCGAACTTCGAACCGACCCCGCAGGGGATGAAATATATCCGCGCAGAGGCGCTCAGGTACCTGATCGAACGGGTTGCGCTCCTGCAGGCCGCGAAATCGGAGGGGTTTTCGGTATCCCGCGATGAGACCGACAAACGGATGCGCCAAATCCGCGCGAAGTTCGATACCGACGCCGATTATGAGAACAATCTCCTGATACTCGGAGTGGACTCGAAGAACGCCGCTGACGAAATCGCGCGCGATATGCTCCTCGAAAAATACCTCGACAAGGTCTACCGCGAGAATATCGAACTATCCGAGGAGGCGCTCGAACGGTATTTCGAGGAGAATAAGTCCCGCCTGAAACAGCCGGACCTTTACTCGTTCTACGAAGTCATGGTGTCGTCTCCCGCGCAGGTCAATACCGCCGCGCTCATCTTCACAAACTCGAAGGATGTGGGCGAGATCGAGGAGAAGATCAGCGCGATCGACGCGGAGTTCCGTCACGAGGCGGACTTGCCCGGGCATCAGCTTCCCGAGGAAGTCTACAACGTGCTCTCCGACCTCGAGGAAGGTAAAATCGGCACGATGGTCATCGACGAAACGTCGATTATGGTCTATAAACTTCTCCGCCGCGTCAAGGGTAAAACGTTCGCGTTCAGGGAAATCAAAGAATCGCTCAGGAATTATATGAGCGAAAGCGGACGTAAAGAAGTCTATTCCGACCTCGTGAATAAACTGATGGAAACCGCGAAGATAGAATATATTAATGTGGAGTACCTGGAAGGAAAATGAAAGCTCTCGACTGGATATCCCTTGTCCTGATCGTACTGACCGGAACCGCGGGAATTGTATACAGCCTCGGGGGGCCGAAGGGCTCAAATGTCACAGTATCCACCCCGAAAGGGACATACACCTATTCCCTTACCGCGAACCGCACGGTGGAACTCCCGGGGGAGATCGGGAACTTTGTCCTCGAAATCGCCGACGGCAAGGTACGGATCGTGAAATCCCCGTGCCCTCATCAGGTCTGCGTACGGAAGGGATGGTGCGGGATTGCGGGCGATAGTATCCTGTGTATCCCGAACAAGGTGATCATCAAGATCGACGGGGGTGTGAATGGCGTCGACGCTGTTAGCGAATGATATCCGGGGATACCGCGAACTTTCCCCCGACCGCAAACTTTACCTGATAGCGTTCCTGACCGCGCTGTCGGGAATACTCGCGGTCGCGGACAGTTTCCTGCCGAAGCCTATCCCGTTCGCGAAACTCGGCCTCGCCAACCTTGTCACTGTTTACTTAGTCGCGGAGAAGCGCTACGGACTCGCGTTCCAGACGGCGGTCTACCGTACCATCGCGGCGGGCTTCGTATTGGGCACATTCCTGTCGTACACCTACCTCCTCAGCCTGTCAAGCTCCCTCGCGTCGGTAGGGATGATGGCGCTCCTGTCGCGGACTGCCGGGAAACGGATGTCCGAGGCGGGAATATCGGTCTGGGGCTCGTTCGCGAGCGCGCTCGCGCAGGGCGCGGTGGTGGGGATATTCTACGGGTTCGACAGGGGACTCCTCCTGATGGTGTCGTTATTCCTGCTGATCGGCGCGGTCACAGGCTTCCTGATCGGCTTGGGAGTGCGGAGTTACCGCAGGGCCGAAGCGGAAAATTGATACACGGTTAATTCCGAAAAAGGTGTATACAGAATGAAATTTCTCGAAGAACTCATCGCATCGTTCTACTTCTGGCTGATCACCGCGCTGGTAGTCGCGGCTGTCCCGTCTATCGCTATCATGATCGCGCGGCGAGGAAAGAACGCCGATCTTACCAGTAGAAACGTACGCCGGAAGAAAAGGACTTCGGCGGGGCCGGGATTCCATTTCGCGGATCTCCTCCCTAAGTTCGGGCGTAAAAAGAAAGACGGCGGCGATTTTTCCCAGAAGATCGGGCAGAAGGTGGTCGACTGGATGATCGAGGTCAGCCGTACGGTCAGCCGCGAGAAACTCAGCGACCTCCTGATAAAAATCACCAAGGAATGCAACCGGATGAGCACACAGCCTCTTCCCGACGAGAATAAACGCATCATCTCGACCGTCCTCATCTGGTCGAATAACTTCGACATCGAGAAACATGTCAGCGAAATGACCCTGTTCCATAATTCCACCCAGATCGTATACGACGCTAAAAAGCGCGACTTCAAGCTGATGATCGTCAAGGACGCCTAGGTCCTCGCGGACGGCAATCCCATTATGAAATAGTGACTGATTATCAATCATCCAGCCTGCGGCAAAATGTCATCCCGAGCGCTTGTCCCGCAAAAGGCGGGATGCCGAAGGGTGCTGCGCACGCTAACCCCATTATATAAACTATCGCTACCCCACCCGCCAGCCTGCGGCGATGGAAAATGTCGCACCCTGAGCGAAGCCGAAGGTTGCTGCGCACGCTAATCCCTTTACATACACTATCGCTACCCCAGGTACTTATTTTTAAACTCTATTATTTCTTTTTACTAGATTTCTTTTTTGAAGTTTCTTCGAAAATATCTTCAATCTTAAATGAAAAGATATATACTTTCTTTTCTCCCTCAAACTCTATGGGGAAATAAAGACCTAACACCCTTCCCTTAAAAAATTCTATATCTTCATCAGTATTAATTTTTATTAAATTTTTAATTCCAACTTCATCTTGTTTTGTAAGAAAATCTTTGTATAAAAAAAGATTCTTTATAGGAATAAGATAATCATTATAGGTGGTTCCTTTAAAAACAACCGAAGGGGGTTGTGAAATTAAATTAATTGCGAGCTTTAACGAAATTCCTTTATGACAAATGGGTGAGGTTTCATTTAACAAATCTACAAATTGAACTTCATCCCAAATAATTCTTATACTTTTATCGCTTTTATTTTTCAATGTGAAATTTATTAGTTTTTCATCTATAGAAAATGATAAATCTACATTAGTGTCTGAAAAAACTAAGTTATTATTTGGAATTGGATCCTTTAATGAATACTTTATTAAATATGACCCTCCACAAGAAATAATAGATAATAACATAAAAATAACCAGTACTAGCTTAATGGAATTTTTCATACAATCCTCCTAAATTTGTGATAAAATAGTATATTTTATTAGTAATATCTGTCAATATTTATTTTATAAATTTATTTTTATAAAAATAGAAGTACAATTATTACTCTGTCCGCTTCATATGTTTCACCTGCCTTATCCCCTCGGCGCTTCTCCCATCCTTGGAAGTCGCGCAGTACCCTACATGTTTCCTGAAAAATACCGATAATTCCTGTAGGACTCGCGTTTTCAGGGCGTTTGTGTTATAATATATACAGGCATTATTGTTACACCTTACGTCATGGAGGTCTTCGTTGATGGAAACAGGTAAAAAAATATTCTTTATCGGTATAGGCGGGGTCGGTATGTCCGCCCTCGCGATCATTCTCCGCGCACGGGGATACGACGTGTCCGGCTCGGACAGGTACGAATCCGATATGACCGTGCGTCTGCGCGACAGGGGTATCAACGTACTCATCGGGCATGACGCGGCGAATATCACGGACGATATGGATACAGTAGTATATACCAACGCGGTATCGCAGGATAACCCGGAACTGCAGCGCGCGATGGAGCTCGGCAAGAAGGTCATGGAACGCGCGGCGATGCTCCAGTACGTCGGGTCGAGCAAATACTCTATCGGTATATCCGGCACTCACGGCAAGACGACTACCACGTCGATGGTATCCCGTATATTCCTGCACGCCGGCCTCGAACCGTCTCTCGCGGTCGGGGGAGTGCTCCCTGAGATACAGGGCTCCGGCTACGAAGGGAACGGAAAGTACTGCATTTACGAGGCCTGCGAGGCGTTCGCGTCCATTATGCACCTGCACCCGGATGTCGCGGTCATCACCAATATCGACGGCGACCATCTCGATTACTATGGCAGCATGGAAAATATCCGTAAAATGTTCGTGCGTTACCTGCAGGAGAATATCCCCCCGCACGGCATCGTGATATATAACCTCGACGACCGCAACCTGCGGAATGTCGTAAAGATCGCCGAGCCCCGGAACACGATTTCCATCGGCGTAAGGCATAAAGAAGCTGACTTTACTGCGGACAATATAGAACTCGATAGCTATTCGTCCACATTCACCGTTAAACATCACGGGAAAAGTATCGGCGAGTACTTTATCAACGTACCCGGAATGCATAATGTTTATAACTCGATGCTCGCGATAGTTACGGCATATATCAACGGGCTTCCCGCTGACAAGGTGCGGGAGAGTCTCGCGTCGTTCCGTAACGCCAACCGGCGTTTCCAAGTCAAGCATACCGACGAGCATCTGACGGTGATCGACGATTACGCGCATCACCCGTCCGAGATACGCGCGACATTATCGGCGGCAAGGAAACTTTCCGATAAGCAGAACGCCCAGCTGATCGCGGTCTTCCAGCCCCATTTATACTCGCGCACCGAGCATTTTTATATGGATTTCGCGAAGTCGCTGGCGGAAGCCGACCGTGTAGTACTTACCGAAATATACGCCGCGCGCGAGGAAAATATCCATAATATATCGACGAAAATCATTTACGATGAAATCATAAAGATCATGGGCGAGGAAAACGTACTCTATTTAAAGGATTTGGATGAGGCCGCCGAAGCCCTGCGGCCGCTCTTAGACTCCGATTCCATCGTGATTACATTAGGAGCGGGAGATGTCTGGAAAGTTTCGGAAATGTTCGGTCATAGTTGCGCTTAGTTTCTGTTTTACCGCAGGGTTATTCGCTGCGGGCGCGTCAAAATTACCCCCGAAGCCTGAGTTTCAGGTGAACGGGTTCCGTCTGCTGACAGCCGATAAGAATCAGATCATCGGCCTGCGCTTCAAGGGCATGGGCGACTGGCTCATGCATAAAAAGGCCTATTCCACTGCGATCAAGTATTACGAGAACGCCACCCAGTACCTGCCCAACGAAGCGGATATCTTCTTCAATCTGGGCGAGATTTATTTCCGTGAGGGCGTATATAATCTCGCGGAAAAGTATTACAAGATCGCAACCGCTAAATATATGCTGCCCGAGAACGCCGGAAAAACTAAGGAACGCTATTACATGTCTCTGATTATGCGCGCGATATCGCTGAAACTCAAAGGCGACGTAATGGAAGCGGAGCAGATGACGATGGATATCGACAAACTCGAGATGGAGATACAGTCAAAATATCCCGGCGCTTATACGAAATTAAAGCTTTTATACAACGAAGTTTGGGGAAAATACGGTAAAGAAGCGAAATTTTAACCGGAGGTTGTTTTGACTCCACTTACCCTGATTTTCATCATTATTTGGGTACTCACCGCATCCGTGCTGATCGCAGTCTTTTTCCATAATATGCAGAAAAAGAAACAGGGCAAAACCTTCTCGAAGGAATTCAACCACCTCGCCCTGTCGGTCGGTCTGTCAAAAAACGATATTAAGGATATCAAAGACATCCTCGTTAAATCCGGTATATCGAAACCGTACCTGATTTTCTCCGACGCTAATCTCCTCGAAAAAGTAATATTGGAAAATATCGAGAGCGTCGAGAAATCGAACCTTCCCCCGGAGGAAAAAGAAAAACGCATTCTCGCGCTTTTTGAGATCAAACGTAAAATATTCAACCATTATCATAGCATGCGCGAAGGACTCCGCAGTACGATGGAGATCGAGGCGAACCAGCTCCTTTCCATGAAAGTAGGCAGTCTCGGTAAATTCTATACGATCCTCATCATGAACGACCGGAAGAATCTGATCTGTTCGATGCCCGAGATCAAGGAACCGTTCTCGCTCGATTGGAAGGACAAACCTGTCGAGATTTATTTCTGGCGTTATAACGATGCGGGTTATGTATTCAAAAGCACTATCGAGAATGTCGTCAATAATAAACGTCTCCAATCCCTTCTGATAGCGCATACGACTGATATCAAACGTATCCAGCGCAGGGAATACCCGCGCCGTAAAGCGCGTTTCAACTGCAAGTTCTTCAAATTCAGCATCACCACGTCCGAGCAGGGAAAGCCCGTAGCCCTCCTCGGTAAAACTCATTTCGGGGTAGTGATCGATGTCAGCCCCGGCGGCGCATCGATAATGTCCGACGAAGTGCCGAAAAAGAACAGCAACATCAAGCTCGACTTCGCGATCGGCGAGGAAAGCTATATCGCCTACGGTACTGTGATGAACGTCGTCCGAAAGAAAAATATGTATATCATCCATATCCAGTTCCACCGGATGAGCGACCGCGTGAAAAACACGATCTACAGGTATGTGTATAACTACATCTAGGTGCTGCGCACACTAAACCCGATATCAAGGTGCTTTAGTATCTATCTCCATCCCGTGGTATAGGTATCAGCCGTCACGCTGAGCCGGTCGAAGGGTGCTTTCCGGTGATTCTCAATCCCTAGACTACATCGGGATGACGGTACATCTATAGAAGGCGGCGAACGGCATATCTATACAATCGACTGCTTCGTCACTTTGTGTCTCGCAGTGACAATCTTTTTCTCTTCACGGATACTGCGTACCCTAACCCCGATATCAAGATGCGTGTAAGTATCTATCTCCAGCCCGTGGTATAGGTATCAGCCGTCACCCTGAGCCGGTCGAAGGGTGCTTCCCGGTTATTCTCAATCCCTAGACTACATCGGGATGACGGTAAATCTATAGAAGGCGGCGAACGGCATATCTATACAATCGACTGCTTCGTCACTTTGTGTCTCGCAGTGACAATCTTTTTCTCTTCACGGATTTTGCGTACCCTAACCCCGATATCAAGGTACGTGTAAGTATCTATCACTAGCCCGTGATAACTGCATCAGCCGTCACCCTGAGCCAGTCGAAGGGTGCTTTCCGGTTATTCTCAATCCCTCGACTAGATCGGGATGACGGTACATCTATAGAAGGTGGCGAACAGTATATCTATGCAATCGACTGCTTCGTCACTTCGTGTCTCGCAGTGACAATCTTTTTCTCTTCACGGATTTTGCGTACCCTAACCCCGATATCAAGGTGCG
>JAGVBZ010000004.1 GCA_020059465.1 Brevinematales bacterium | reverse complement strand
TTTAGGCCTTGATACCGTTTCGCTGCGCATACAGCCTAAGGGGCTTGGAATTGGTTTGACCCTTGAGAGCGGCGGCTTAGGTTCGTTGCGCGGAAAGGTCACTGAAGCTTTATCGAAGGTGAAAGCGTTAAGAATAGCTATAGACGCTATAGTTTCCCAGCTTGAGATCAAATCGATGGTCATCAACGGTATGATTATCGGTAATAAACTTCAGGGCGATATCGCCGGAGAAGTCTCGGTAATCGGTAAGAGTCTGAAGTTTAATGTAAACGGTGAGATAGGTTTCAGCAAAATAATCGACGGGATTACCGATAAGGTCATTCCCGCAGTGAGTGATTTTGTTGCTGAGACTGCAAAAAAAGTATATGCTAAGACCAAGGAGCTCGCCAAGAAAGCGGGTGCGGCTGCCGTAAATAAAGCCAAAAATATTTATGGGGCTGCGTTAAAAGTTGCGAAAGATGTCGCTTCCAGTATGAAACATTCGACCCATAGTCTGGACAAGTGCTTGAACGAATGTACTCCGAAGTATGCAAATCCCCAGGGAAAAAAGATGCTGGAATCAGCCAAGGATGTTTTCAACGATTTTTATAACAGTATTTATAACGATATCATGCTGATCGAAGGAAAAAATGCCGAAGAGACAAAGAATCTCAGATTGCAGGCGTTTCTGGATGATTGGATGATGTTGGAAAAAGAAGTCGATGATGGGTGGAATAAGATGTACAAGGACGATTATGTAAAAAATTTCGCGTTCAAGGATAGTTCAGAAAAAAAGCTGATGAATAAGTACAAGGATATTATCAAGGGTTACTGGGATCAGTTCAACGCATATAAACAGAATCTGGGCAACAAGCTGATGTACGATATCAGGCCTTAGTTCTGAAATCTTAAACTTTTTCAGGGAGACCTCCTGCCCGCCTTCTATGAAGGTGGTAGCCGGGCGGTCTCCCTTTTTTATTTTATCGCATGTATAGTTCGACAAGCTCACTAAGTATCAGGGTAAGAGGTACGCAGTACCCTTCGGCAGGCTCAGGGTGACAACCTATCTTTGAGCACGGGCTATGTTTTGATAGAGGATATTAATCTGCGCGGCAGCCCCACCTCCCGCATCAGCGGAAGGCAAGGATGCCGCAGTAGGCGACTTTTAAGACTTTGTTTGACTGATTCGCCGCGAATGATTAAAATATAGCCTATTTCCAAAATGGGGCGGACTATGACAGATAAAATTCTCATCAAGGGCGCGAAAGAACACAACCTGAAGAATATCGATGTGGAGATACCGCGCGATAAATTAGTCGTTATCACCGGCGTATCCGGGAGCGGCAAGTCCTCCATCGCGTTCGATACGGTGTATGCCGAGGGCGAACGCCGTTACCTCGAGTCCTTGTCCGCATACGCACGGCAGTTCCTCGGTAAAATGAAAAAACCCGACGTCGAGTATATCGAGGGGCTTTCCCCGGCTATTTCTATCCAGCAGCAGT
Source organism: Brevinematales bacterium (assembly GCA_020059465.1). GTDB lineage: Bacteria > Spirochaetota > Brevinematia > Brevinematales > GWF1-51-8 > GWF1-51-8. The sequence continues at coordinate 4,940 of JAGVBZ010000004.1, read as the reverse complement.
CGGTGCACGCGAACCCGCGTTCCATTGTCGCGACAGTCACTGAAATCTACGATTATTTCCGTCTCCTTTGGGGACGCATCGGGATCCCGCATTGCCCGGTCTGCGGACGCGAACTGGTGTCAGCCACGGTCGATGAGATTATCGATTCTATCATGGAAATGCCTAAAGACGCCCGTTTTATGATACTCGCGCCTAAAGTGAAAGGGAAGAAGGGCACGCATCAGGATTTATTCAAGGAAGTCTCCGCCGAGGGATTTGTGCGGGTACGGGTGGACGGAGATATCATCGAGCTTGAAAACGCGCCCGAGCTCGACAAGAATAAAAAGCACGATATCGATATAGTGGTCGACCGTCTGAAACTGGACGAAGGACAGCGCACACGTCTCGCCGATTCGGTCGAGGCCGCTTTGCATTACGGCGACGGCGTGATGGTGGTACTCGACGCCGATTCGGGCGCGGAACGGCTTTACTCCGAGAAATACTACTGTCCTGAGCATAACTTCGGCATTGACGAGGTTGCGCCCCGGATGTTCTCGTTCAACTCGCCCTACGGGGCATGCCCGCGGTGCAGCGGATTGGGAGATATTCTCGAGTTTGACAAGAATTTACTGGTGCAGTGGGATAAAAGTATCGATGATAACGCGATAATAACCCACCCGTCGTCCCAAAGTGTATGGATGGCGTATATCCGGGCGCTGGCGAAAAAGCACGGGTTCTCGACCAGCACCCCGTTCGGCGAACTTCCCCTTAAAATACAGGAGATCGTACTTTACGGCGAAGAAGGAAGTATTACGCTCGAGTATAAAAGCGACCGTTTTGCTCTGACATCGGACTCGAAGTACGAGGGGGTGATCCCCAACCTGAAACGGCGTTATTTCGAGACGCAGTCCGAGGGAATGCGCGAATGGCTCGAGGGATATATGACCTCGACGCCGTGCCCGGAATGCGGCGGCGAACGTCTCCGGAAGGAAAGCCTCGCGGTAACTGTGGGAGGGAGGAATATTATCGAAGTCTCGAAAATGAGCATGCCTCAGGCTTACGAATTTTTCGAGGGGCTGAAATCGGCGCTGACCGAAAACGAAGCGGTGGTCGCAAAGCAGGTGCTCAAGGAGATCGATAAACGACTCAAATTTATCATCGACGTGGGATTGGACTATATATCGCTCTTCCGCAAGGTCAGTACGCTGTCCGGCGGGGAATTCCAGCGTATCCGGCTTGCGACCCAGATCGGTTCCGGGCTGATGGGGGTGCTGTATGTGCTCGACGAGCCGACTATCGGACTGCATGCGCGCGATACCGACCGGCTGATCAAGACCCTCGAACAGCTCCGCGATACCGGGAACACAGTTTTAGTAGTGGAGCATGACGAGGAGATGATTTCGCGCGCGGACTGGGTGATCGATATCGGCCCGGGCGCGGGATTGTACGGCGGCGAGCTGATATTCGCGGGCACTCCCAAGGATATAAAAAAGTGCGACCGTTCGCTGACCGGGCTGTATATGTCGGGCAAGCGTTTTGTCGAGGTGCCAAAACACCGGCGCGAGGGTTCGGGGCAGTATATCGAAGTACTGGGAGCGACCGCGCATAACCTGAAAAATATCGACGTACGTTTCCCGCTCGGTAAGCTGATCACGGTTACCGGGGTGTCCGGCAGCGGAAAATCGTCGCTCGTGAACGATATCCTTTACCGCGCGATACACCGTAAGCTCTTCCGGAGCGGCGAAGAACCCGCGGAACACCGTGAGATAAAAGGGATATCGCATATCGACAAGGTGATCGATATCGACCAAAGCCCGATCGGGCGTACCCCGCGCAGCAACCCGGTCACCTACACCGGCATCTTTACCGCGATCCGCGACCTGTTCACCAACCTGCCCGAGGCGAAGGCGCGCGGGTACAAGGCGGGGCGTTTCAGCTTCAATGTCAAGGGCGGGCGCTGCGAAAACTGCGAGGGCGACGGCTATATCAAGGTCGAGATGCATTTCCTTCCCGACGTTTTCCTGTTGTGCGACGTATGCGGCGGGAAGCGTTATAACAGGGAGACCCTGCAGGTGAAGTACAAGGGCAAGTCTATCGCGGACGTACTCGATATGCCTGTGGACGAGGCGGTGGAGTTTTTCGCGAAAATTCCTATTCTGAACCGGAAACTGCAGGTTCTTAAAGAGGTGGGGCTGGGGTATATCAGCCTCGGACAGCCCGCCACCACCCTTTCCGGAGGCGAGGCCCAGCGTGTCAAGCTCGCGAAGGAGTTGTCCAAGGTCGGCACGGGACGTACGCTGTATATCCTCGACGAGCCTACGGTCGGGCTGCATTTCGACGACGCCAAACGTCTGATCGACGTACTCCAGCGGCTGGTCGGCAAGGGCAATACGGTAGCGGTGATCGAGCATAATATGGACGTCATCAAGGTAGCGGACTGGATCATCGACCTCGGCCCGGAGGGCGGGGACAAGGGCGGTACGGTGATGTTCGAGGGCACGCCTGAGGAGATCCTGAAACGGGACGATACTTATACCGGGCATTACCTGAAAAAATACCTGAGCGATATGGGACTGAAGATGTAGAAACACGGCCTATTAAAATTCATAATAAGATTCGCTTTTTTATAACACCATGGTATGATATTGATATGAAAATTCGGAGGGTGTTATGAAGCGGATTGTCAATCTATTCCTTTTATTAACGGTTTTTACGGCGTGGATTTCCGCGAAAACAGTGTACGAACTCCCCAAATATGAAAGTATCAGGAAACTTTTTCTGGCTCCGGACGGGAAAACGCTTTATGTCGAGTTGGTCAACCAGTACCTTGTGACGATACTGAAAAACGGCGTGAAAATCGGGCTATGCAATCTGGATAAAAGCACTTACTACTCTGAAAACGGTGTATCCGCCGGGTGGATTTACCACGACAATGACGCGAAAAAAGATGTAATCTACATAGACGGGAAAGTAATCATGAAGGCGGATTTCTGCTGTCTGATATATTTCTCTCCCGACGGTTCGAAATGGGGCTTCCCGTATTCGATGGATAAAAAATATTATTACCAAATCGGCGGGGATACGTTCGGGCCGTACAAGTTCGGCGCATCCGTCGCATTTTCCGCAGATAACCAGCATTACGGGTATAACTACTCGATGGCGGAGTATGAGGAATATGTGGTGATCGACGGGAAAAAGTTCGGCCCCTATGAACAAGTGTTAGGGCCGTATTTCTCCGGCAGCGGCTCTTTCGCGGCGTTTTTATATATGAAGAATTGGAAACACTTTATCGATATCAACGGAAAAACCTACGATGTGTTTCAGGAGGGGCATATCCCTTCCTATTCTCCAGACGGCAAACGGTTTGCGTTTGTCTATGTAAAAAGTGGTAAGTATTACGCGAATATCGACGGAAAGAGCGAGGGCGGTTATGGGGATATACAGCCCGTCTTGTTTTCCGCCGACGGTTCGGAATACGGGTACGCCTATAAAAAAGACCTCCAGAAATTCTATATGAAGGCGGGTAAAAAGGACTACGGGCCGTATGACAGCGCCTACGGACTGTACTACTCTCCCAGCGGAAAAGACTTCGGGTTCGCGTGCAAGAAGGGCGGAAAGGTAGTTAAAAACGAGTACGGGACGAAAAGTGTCGCCGGCGGTAGTTGGTATATGAATATCACCGGGAAGGAGTACGGCCCGTACGACGGCGTTCTTTACCGGAACGGTAACGCGATAAAATTCTCCGGCGGTCATTGGGGATTCCTGTACGGTTTGGGATGTGTTCAGCCGGAGGGGGAGGTGTTCTCTCAGCCGGGCATCACCGATTTCGACGGCGGGAAGTGGTATGTCTGTATCGACGGTAAGTCCTACGGCGGATACCCGTGGATGGATTTCACGTTTACCCCCGACGGTAACGCGATGATCGCTTATATCGACGGCGGCAAGGCTATTGTGGAGTCTGTCGAGTTGAAGTAGGAGATTTTATGGAAAATGATATAAAAACGAAGCTCCTCGATTGGGCGGAAAAGGACGAAGATATTCGCGCCCTGATTCTCGAAGGATCCAGAGCGTCGAATTCTTACATCGACGAGTACTCTGATTACGATATCAATGTCTATACGAATAATCCTGCGAAATTCACCTCACAAAACGAGTGGATATTTTCATTCGGCGAAGTCATTGTGTATCAGAAATCAGAGTTCCAATATAAGGATATTTCAATCCCGACACGGCTGGTAATTTATAAAAACATTTCGCGCATCGATTTTTCGTTCTGGCCGGTATCGGCTTTTCATTCGTTCAAGGACGGCGTGTATGAACCGTACAAGAACGGTTACGTTGTGCTAACGGATAAGGATGGTCTTTGTAAAGGATTGCCGATACCGTCCAATCGCGGTTTCGAGATAAGGGAGCCAACAGCGGATGAATTCCTGAAGAATATATACGACTTTTATTTTGAAGTTTGTGCGGTGATAAAATATATTAAAAGGGACAATCTCTGGTTCGCTAAATGTATTGAGAACGGCGAAATGAAAAAGCTTTTTCTGAAAGCATTCGTATGGCTGGAATGTGTGAAAAACCCTGCGCTGAAAAGAAACCTGCGGATTGACGGGAAGCGTCTGGAAAAATCGGCCGGTAATGATACGCCGATCGATTTTGCGCGGTGTTTTTCCGGGTATGATAAGGCCGGGACGTGGAAAAGCCTGAATTATATGGCTTCGTCTTTTAACGCCCTAAATAGGGAATATGCGGGGTTGAAGGGGTTTATCTATCCCGAAGAAAAGGTCGCGGAAATGATGGAATATCTGCATAACTCTTTATAATATATATAAATGTAGGGTACAAATTTAATTCTAGTAGTGTATAATTAGTTCCCCCTGAAAAAGGCAATAATTCAATACGGAATATGGAAATAAAAGTAAAAAAGATATAAAATAACTCCCGGAAAGGCAGAAAAACGT
>JAGVBZ010000018.1 GCA_020059465.1 Brevinematales bacterium | reverse complement strand
TTTTATACGTTTTTCTGCCTTTCCGGGAGTTATTTTATATCTTTTTTACTTTTATTTCCATATTCCGTATTGAATTATTGCCTTTTTCAGGGGGAACTAGATACATTCAGAATACCGGCGCGCAAGCCAAGGTAGAAACCTTCGACCGATGTGGCTGTCGGATAAAATCGATACCCGATACCGATCATCAGCATAGTGAATCCCATATAGCTGGCATAACCGACTGGAATGGTAAGCGCACTGCTGGGAGCAATACTAAACTCCCCCTGAAGAGAAATAAAATGTTCATAAAATGCGGGAACAAACAAATCCGTAGGTGTCCATCCGATGGCGACGCTTGAAGATGATCCGCCGTCATCAGCAAAAACTAATGTGGAACAAAAAAGAAGGGCGAGAACTGAAACAAATAAACGGCTGAAAATTTTCATAAACAACCTCCTAAAGTTTAAGTATATTATTTAATACTTATTATTTTGTCAATAGAAATAGTGTAATTTATTGAAAAATTCTACATTGTATGAAACACACTCATAAAAATAACCCGAGCCTATTGTTGCATTATCATCATGGTTATTATACAATAAAAATAATGTATGCATTATTTTTATTTGTTTTATTTGTAGTATCATTTCATATAGGAGGTTTTCAGAATAGAACAAGATATTTAAAGAGGAGCGTTATATGAAAAGAAAAAAGGGGCTTCTTGTGTTATTAGTGTTTGCAGGCATAATTTCCGCCTGCACTGCCCTGACCGAAGAGAAAATCCCGGCAAAGGTCGCGGTATGGGCTAAAACCTACGGCGAAACGAATGATGATCGAACCATAGCGTTAACGCAGACATCCGACGGCGGATATGTTATCGCGGGTTATACTTTATCGTTTGGCGCGGGTATGAGCGATTTTTGGGTAATCAAGCTCGACAGTTCCGGCGCGGTCGTGTGGGAAAAAACCTACGGCGGGACAAACAATGAAAGTGTCAGCACGATAGTACAGGCATCCGACGGAGGATATATTGTCGCGGGATATTCCGCGTCATTTTGTTCGAGCAGTTTTGATATATGGCTGGTCAAGCTCGATAATTCGGGTACGGTCGCGTGGCAAAAAACCTACGGCGGAACGAATGCTGATAATGCTTTTTCATTAGTGCAGACATCCGGGGGCGGATATGTTATCGCGGGGTATACTAAATCATTTGGCACAGGCAAATGCGATGTATTAGTAATGATGCTTGACAGTTCGGGCGCGGTCACGTGGGAAAAAACCTACGGCGGGACAAATGATGATATTGCCTATTCAATGGCGCAGACGTCCGACGGAGGATATATAGTCGCGGGATGTACCAAGTCGTTCGGCGCAGGCGGATACGACGCGTGGATACTTAAGCTCGACGGTTCGGGGATCACCAATTGGCAGAAAACCTGCGGCGGGACGTCCGATGATATTTTCAAATCTGTAGTACAGACGTCCGACGGGGGATATGTTGCCGCGGGATATACTAAATCGTTCGGCGCGGGTCTGAACGATTATTGGGTGGTCAAGCTCGACAGTTCGGGCGCGGTCGTGTGGGAAAAAACCTACGGCGGGGCGACTAATGATTATTGCTCTTCGATGTCACAGACATCCGACGGGGGATATGTTGCCGCCGGATATTCCTATTCTTTCGGTGCGGGAGATGTCGACGCGTGGATACTCAAGCTCGACGGTTCCGGGGCGGTCGTATGGGAAAAAAACTATGCCGGAACGAATAATGATTTAATAATGTCAATGATAAAGACATCCGACGGCGGATATGCTATCGCGGGGTATACTAAATCGTTCGGCGGGGGAATGGACGACTCATGGGTACTAAAGCTCGATGGGGACGGGAATTTACCCGGCGCGGGCTTTATGTACACGACTTCCGCATCGGTGAGCAATTCGGCGGCGGCGGTGGGAAACACGTTTGCTGCTATGAGTAACAGCGCCGTCACGGTCGGAAATACTTCCGTAAGCGGGGTCAATTCCAGCGCGATTATCAACGTGCAGCACCCGTAATAAAGAACTGGAATTCAAATAACCGTCCCGTGTGGAAGCGCGGGGCGGGCTAATAATAGAAGGAATTGGCATTTCCCCGAATCGGGAAACCGCCGGTCAATACATTCCCGCCGTACCCGTCACAATCAACTCAAACTGTTCGGATACATTCGTGCTCGCGTAACGGTGCACCTCGATGATATACCACCCTGTATTTGTCGCGTAATATGAAATATTTTCATCAACCCCCTCGCCGATCGCTTTCGATTCCCTGATTTTATTCTGGGCAAAGATATCGCCCTTATATAAGTAAAGATCGTCGTCGCAGCTCGGCGGGGTATCGAGATACAGATTGATTGTACCGGAATTGGTGACAAGGATCTGATAATAGCCGTAACCCTTCAGGGCGAGGCTCTTACTGTTCGTGCAGGCGTTTATCCATGTGAAGTGCGGGAATTGGTAGAGCGCGCGTAGGTAATTGTCCCATTGCGAACCGGAGAGGAAATTCCCCACTCCGCCGTAAGTATAATCCAGATCGTCGTAGAGATGCAATGGCCCGCTGTAGGGATATTTCGGGTTATAGTACGATCCGAGATAGAGCGCGATGCCGTGGGAATTGGGACGGCCCGTCACCTGACAATGATTGACAACCATTCCGTCAACAGCGGACATGAGCGCGGCGGATGACGGCATAAAATGTTTCTGCGCGAGGTCGTACAGGTCGAGATGAACATATCCGCCCGAAACCTTTTCATAATATTGTTCGACAGTACCCGTGAGCTTCGAGACGAGTGCGGCGGGGATATTCGTATATGACGGATTCAGCCAAAGGTTCGTCGCGGCAATCAATTCGGAGACATAATTCTCGAATTTAGCGAACACGTTGGTGACCTGCCGGAGGTCGTAAGCCGCAAGAGGATAGGAACCCCCGTATGTATTGGAGTAGGACATCACAAGACTGTGGCAGAGATTCGACGGTGTAGGGTTCTGGTCGAAACGGTCGAGCCAGTCGTTATAAAGCCATCCGTTATTCGGTTCGAGATCGGGAGACGCGATCATATAATCCGCGACATCCTTCAGGTCGTACGCGGTCTCGATCATTCCCATCAGGCAGGCGTCGAATCCGATCACATCCACACCCTTCCCGGCGAGCGCCGGCGCAAATTGATTGTTCCCGATGAAATCGCCCCCTGAGGTATCGTCGTACGCAATCCCCAGCGTATTGGCGTTGGTGTTCCATTCCCACCCGTCGCCGTGATTCCAGAGGATCAGGAACGTATATTCCGATGTATAGTTCGCGTTCGCCCAGTCGACAAACCGCGCGAGAGTGCCGGGGTCGCCCATATTAAGCTCGTCCGAGTCGCCGGACATGGAAAGCCCCATACCGGGGAGTCGGATGGATACGATCTTATTGTCGATAGTCTCGCCCTGATACACCGCCTGATAAATGCGTGTTCCCTTCCAGTCGCCGTCTGCGGTGGAATAGCCGTACGCGCGGTCGATCAGGACGAGCACGATAATATTGGTATTCGTCAGACAGCTCGCCGCCTCGATCTCGTTCAAGTCCACGAGCGCGGCGGACTCGAGATTGTTATCGCCGTCGAGGTACACCAGCACCTTCCATAACGCCTTGGTCGCGTGGGGCGGGATACCGTCGTCCTGCGGCGGTAAAGGCTCGGCCGCGCATGATACAAGTAACAGCGCAATCAGGGCGAAAACGATAATTCGGAACATCGATACTCCCGGCAAAACATTATCTAATAGTCTGCCATGAAAAAGGCGAAATATCAAGGTATTGCATACGGCTAATACAGCGATTATTGTAATCAATCTTAGCTGCGGGATAATCCCATTTATATGCGGGCAGTCAAATTGTATAAATCACTTCCGGGCGATCACCCATTTTACGAGCGAATCACGGTTCGTCAGGTACTCCGGGACTTGCCAATTCCCGCCCCGTTTTCTATAATACTGATGTCAGCTTATCACTTTTCACTTGTTACTTTACACTGATTTGGAGGCCTTATGCCCCAGTTACGCCAGAATATTATCCTGAAGGAATGGGTGGTGATCGCCACCGAGCGCGCGAAACGCCCCGATCAGCTCCGGGAGGAAAAAGAACCCGACTGCAGCCGTCTGCCCGAGCATGACGATAAGTGCCCGTTCTGCGACGGACAGGGGCGGCACCACGAGCAGGAATTCTACCGCACCCCTGAGAACGGGCAGTGGCGTATCCGCGTGGTCGCGAACCGTTACCCAGCGCTTGTACCGCCCGCCGAGAATATCCATGTCTATACCGAGGGATTTTTCCGGTGGATGGACGGAGTGGGTCATCACGAGGTGATTATCGAATCGCCGAAGCATAACCTATCGTTGGGTAATATGGAAATCGGGGAGGTCGAACTGGTCATCGATACGTACCGGCGGAGATACCTCGAACTGAAAAAGCACGATTATCTTGAGACGATCATTCCGTTCAGGAATCACGGCGTACGCGCGGGGGCGTCCATCCCCCATCCTCACTCGCAGATTATCGGAGTGCCGGTCATCCCGCGCGACGTGATGACCCGGATGAACGAGAGTATCCGTTACCACGAGGAGCACCGGGGATGTATTTTCTGCAAGGTGCTCAATAACGAACTGGAGGTCGGGGAGCGCATCGTAATGGAGACACCTGATTTTGTGTCGTTTGTACCGTACGCCGCCGCCTCGCCGTTCCATACATGGATATTCCCGAAACGGCACAGTTCCGACTTCGGAGATATCTCCGACGAGGATGTCAGAGACCTCGCGTATGTCCTGCGGGGTACACTGAAAAAGATATTCATCGGGCTGAACGACCCTGACTATAACTTCATCATCCGTTCCGCACCGCGCGGCTATACGAACTCGGAGTTCTTTCACTGGTATATCACTATCGTCCTTCGCCTGACACGTACTGCGGGATTCGAACTGGGCACCGGGATGTTCATTAATCCTTCTATACCTGAGAACGACGCGGAATACCTGCGGAGCATCAAGATATAACTTCCTTGCCAAATAACGTTCCGCATAATATAATAATCCTGTTGCACTATTCAGCAATGCAGTATTATTGTACCCTGAGCCTGTACCGAGTAAACCGGGGCACGGAAGCCGAAGGGTATTTTCTAACACGAAGGAGTCATTATGGAATTCGATTATATCATCGTCGGGGCCGGGTTTTCAGGCGGAGTGCTCGCGGAACAGCTTGCCGGCCGTCGCGGCGCGAAGGTGCTGATTGTCGAGAAACGCCGCCATATCGGGGGCTTGCCTTCGATATATTTAATATAAAGTAGGAGTCATTATGGAATTCGATTATATTATCGTCGGGGCCGGATTTTCAGGCGGAGTGCTCGCGGAACAGCTTGCCTGCCGTCGCGGCGCGAAGGTGCTGATTGTCGAGAAACGCCGCCATATCGGGGGAAATTGTTACGACTGCTACGACAAGAACGGCGTACTTATTCACCTCTACGGCCCGCATATCTTCCATACTCCGCATAAAAGGGTATGGGACTATATCTCCCGTTTCAGCGAGATGCATCTCTATCATCACAGGGTGCTCGGGTTGATCGAGGGACGTAAAGTGCCGATACCGTTCAGTCTTGCGACAATGGACGAGATTCTCCCTAAATCGCTTGGCCAGCGTATCGAGGAAAAATTGATCAAGCAGTTCGGGATGGGGAAAAAAGTGCCGATCCTGAAACTCCGTGAGGAGAACGACCCCGATCTGAAGTTCCTCGCGGAATATGTGTACGAGAAGATATTCGCGTTCTACACCGAGAAGCAGTGGGGACTCAAGCCGGAAGATCTCACCCCGGAGGTTACCGGGCGCGTACCGGTTTACATCAGTTGGGACGACCGTTATTTCCAGGACCGTTACCAGGGCATGCCGGTCGAGGGATATACCCGGCTGTTCGAACGGATGCTCGATCATCCGAACATTAAACTCATGATGAATACGGACTATTTTGAAATAAAGGACGAGATCAAGGCGAAAAAGAAAATAATTTATACAGGGCCTGTCGATCAGTTCTTCGGGAATTGTTTCGGCGAGCTCAGCTACCGCACACTCGACTTCGTGTTCGAGAATCACCCCACGGAACGGTATCAGGAAACCGCGACCGTGAACTATCCCAACGATTACGGGTTTACACGTATATCGGAGTTCAAGCTGATGACCGGGCAGATTTCGCCGACCACCACGATCGTGAAGGAATTTTCACGCGAGGCGGAGATCGGGAAGGACGAATTGTATTATCCGATGTTTACCGACGAATGGCTCGGGAAATACAAGAAGTATGAGGACGAGGCGAAGAAGCTCGATAACGTGCTGTTCCTCGGACGGCTTGCGCAGTACAAGTACTATAATATGGATCAGTCGATACTCGCCTCGCTCGAGGCGTTCGACCGGATATAAAGACGAGGTTCCCCTGACGGGGCGAACGGAATTATTTCGGCTGTTAAATATGGGTGATTTATGTCACCGCGAGGAGTGAAGCGGCGGCGCAGTCTATTCATTATTTGATAATTTGATAGATTGCCCCGGATTACACCCCGCAAAGACAGGGTTTATCACCAATCAAGAATTATTTACCGATACAGAACTTTGAGAATATCCTGTCGAGGATAGCGTCGCCGGACGTCTTTCCGGTGATTTCCTCCAACGCGCCCCGCGCCTTCCGGAGATCGCTCGCGGCGAACTCCTCCGACAATCCCGATTCGATAGCCGATATCGCCTTATCGAGAAATCCCGCCGCTTCGCGCAGGCGTTCCTCCTGACGGGTGTTGGCGACTATGGTATCGGTGGACGGGTTTACGCCGAGGGAAAAATAGAATTCCCGGACGGCGTTCTCCAGTTCGCGAAGCCCCGCGCCGTTGACAGCCGATAACGCGAGGGCGTTCCGGCCGAACTCCTTCTTAAACTCTACGGGTGTGAATTTCCCCGGCAGGTCGGACTTATTCAGCACAAAGATGCAGTCCCTATCCTTCACATGCCCGAATATCTCGCGGTCGTACTCCGAGACCGGGCGCGACGAATCGAACACCACGATACGGAGATCGGCGTTTTCGATAGCCGCGAGACTGCGCTCGATGCCTTTCTTTTCGATACTGTCGCCAGTCGCGCGGATTCCCGCGGTATCGATCAGGCGTACCGGGATTCCCCCGATATTCAGTTCGTCCTCAACCGTATCGCGCGTCGTCCCCTCGATTTCCGATACAAGCACCCTGTCCTCGCGGAGCAGGAGATTCATCAGGCTGGATTTCCCGGTGTTCGGCGCGCCGATGATCGCGGCGCGCACTCCGCCGGAGAGGATTTTTCCCGCGCGGGCGGTGGACAGCAATTTGACTATCCTGTCGCGGATAGTGGTGATGGATATGATATGTTCCCGGGAGGATTGGAATTCTATATCGAGGTCGCTATGGTCGACCGACGCTTCGAAGAGCGCGAGGAGATCGAGCAGAGACGAGTGGATTTCCCCGAGCGTCCCGGACAGTCTGCCGGAAAGCCCGGCGAGGGCGGCGGCTTTCGCATAGCCGGTATGCGCCCGGATGAGGTCGTTGACGGCCTCTGCCTGCGTCAGGTCTATCCGCCCGTTGAGGTACGCGCGCAGGGTAAATTCCCCCGGCTCGGCATGGCGCGCGCCGAGCGATACAATTATGTCCAGCGCCTCGCGGAGGATGTACGGGTTGCCGTGGCAGGAGATCTCCACAGTGTCCTCGGCGGTATAGGAGTGAGGCGCGCGGAACACAGCAGCGATTACCTCGTCGATAACCTCCCCCGATGCGGGATGAATCAGCCTACCGTGACGGAACGTGCCGTGGGGGGAATCGGCAAGGCCGGCGCTTCCATCGAAGCACCGGCCGCATATATCAAACGATTTGTTTCCTGAGACACGTATCACGCCGATCGACCCCGTGCCGACGGGAGTCGCTATAGCCGCTATTGTATCGCCGCGGTCATGCATGTTATACCGGCAGTTTTACCGCTTTATCGAAGTTGATAAAGTACTGTTCTGCAATAGTGAATATATTCTGTACCGTCCAGTAAAGCACTAGCCCCGCGGGCATACTCCAGAAGAGGAACAGGAACACAATCGGGAGTATGTACGTCGTCAGCTTACCCTGCTGCTGCATAGTCGGGTTGTTCGCGCTCTGCAGTTTCGTCTGGATCAGCTGAATCGCGGTCATAATAATCGGGAGCAGGTTAAATTCGTGCGGTAGAAGCGGGATATTCATCATGAATAGGGTATCCGGCTGGGTCAAATCCTTGATCCAGAGGAATACGGCCCCGCGAAGTTCCACAGAGTTCGACAGCACGCGGAACAGCGCGAAGAATACGGGGATCTGGAGCAGCATCGGCCAGCATCCGCCGAGCGGATTGACCTTTTCCTGTTTATAGAGTTCCGCCATTTTCATCTGAAGCCGCTGCGGATCGTCTTTGAATTTTTCCTGCAGATTCTTTATTTTCGGCTGGAGCATGTTCATTCTTTTAATCGAGATAGCCGCTTTTATCGATAACGGCGAAAGGAGAAGTTTGATAATCAGCGCGAGCAGAATGATAACCACACCGTAATTACCGATGAACGAGGCGAAAAAGTGCAGCGCTGTCGTGATGAGCCATTCTATCGGCTTCATAAGCCAGTTGAAGACCGGTCCCCAATCGAACAGGTTGCCGAACGATGCGTCCCATTTTGTAAGGATGTCTTCCTTCATAGGGCCTGCATAATGAACGAGGCGGAAAGTTTTAGACTCGCCGGCGTTCAGCGCGAACACCGGATATTCGAGCGACATGCTCATTTCCTCGATAGGCGTACCGCTTGCGCCGGGAAGCGAAAGCACAAGGTATTTTACCGAAAATTCCTGCAAATCAGGTTTTATTACAGTGATAAAATAATTATCGTGGAGCGCGACCCATGACGGTCTGTCGTATATATCGATTAATTTCTTGGGCTGGAATAAACCCGCGACCAAAGCTTCTTTTTTCTCCTTTCCGTCGTACAATACCGCTTTTTCCTGATTGCGGCCGGCGGCCTGTGTTTTCGGGAAAAACTCGTAGCCCGACATCAGGGTGAAGCCTTTCTGGTTCTTATCGAACGTTACCGGTTTGCCGGATGCGTTTTTGAAAGAAATCTCTTCAATATACTGGTAATTGGACAACACGGTGAAGGTGCGGGAAATAAATATTTTCGATTCCCCGAAGAAGTACTCTGCCGCGAGAGAGATCGAGTTGGAAGTCTGCGCGGTGATTGTGTACACCGGGCGGCCGAAGTCGGAAAGCAGGTACTCCGAATTACCGAAGAACAGGTCGCTCGTGCGCCCGATCTGGTTGGACGAGATCAGAGATACCGAGTTGGTATAACGGTTCCAGGGCCCGTTTACTTCGATATTCTTCATCAGCGCTCCATAGGTGCCGATAGTGAGACGAAGCTCGGTGCCGTTGGAAATCGCCGTAACAGTCGGGGTCACATTTTTCTTTATCTTGAGATCGGTAAACTTCTTTTCAGCAGTTTGTGAAAGGTTATCGGGAGTAATCTTCTCCGTCGCGGGGATGTTTGTCACCGCTATACTATTTGCCTGTTCGGCGGGCTGGTTTTTCGGCAGAACCAGAAATGTAACCGCAAGCAGGACGAACGACACGATGAATGCAATCAGCATTCGTTTTTCATATCCGCGATCGGCAGCCATTTAACACTCCTAAAAATAATTAATATATATTATAGACATTCTGGGCTAAAAGGTCAAATCCACTGCGTGGAGTCAATCCCGATATCGTTCTGAATATCGGGGTTAGTCTGTGCAGCAGCCGGGATAGATGCCGCTCAGCGACAAAAAAGGGCTGTCCCGAAGGACAGCCCTATAATGATCTTGTTTTCGATTACTGAGCGGAATTGATAGAGTCAAGCATCTTCTGTCCCTTTTCTTTCAATTCGGGATTCAACGCTTTAACCTGCTGGCCCCATGCGTTCTTCATAGCCGCCATGAACTTATCGTAGTCGATTTTATAGCGGACAATGTAGCGGTAATAGGTCTTGTCCTGAGCGCCCTTGATTTCCTGGACATACTTCCAATAAGTACCGGCTTCCAAAGCGCCGGAAGTATCGACGTTCTTGGAAACAGCGGCGACCGCGTCATAAACGTAGGTCTCGAGACCCGCGCCCTGTCC
>JAGVBZ010000033.1 GCA_020059465.1 Brevinematales bacterium | reverse complement strand
CCGAAGGGGCTGCTGCGTAGGGCTAATCCCATTACGATAGCTAATTGCTATATTAACCTTAAGCCTGCGACGTCACCCTGAGCCTGCCGAAGGGTGATGCTGCGTAGGGCTAATCCCATTACGATAGCTAATTGCTATATTAACCTTAAGCCTGCGACGTCACCCTGAGCCTGCCGAAGGGTGATGCTGCACAGGGTAATCGACTGGAAATCGATAATCAATCTGTAAGGTATTATCGAGACACCTGCGCTAATTAAAGCGTAAGAAATATCAGCCGTAGATTGGCGAATCAGTGAGAAGCGACAAGTAGAAAGTATCAAGTAAAAGGCAAAACAGCCGGGGAAATAAAATATACAAAAAATAGCCTTTTTTCTATCCCTAATATCCCTAATTGCGAGGAAGTGAACCCCTTCGCTTTCTTTCCCCCGCAGGAAGAAAGTATGAAGCGTATTTATAGAAAAAAGATACTGAGAGAATAAATGTGTAAAAACAGGCTTAAAACTATCCCTTTCTTGCCCGCGACTGCAGGCCGGGGGTATCCTTAATTGTTTTTGGTTGTTTGGTTTTTGACCCGCCGCTATGCCGCGCTTCTTCCGAACAAAACGGTTTTTCCGCGAAGCGGAAAAGAAACGCCGCTGTTCGACGAAACGCTACGCGTTGAGGAGTTCGGCGTTTCACGTTTTGTGTCCTTTTTTCTTTTAAGCGGCATCAAGGCGGGCGAGCTTTCTTTGCATACTTTCTTTCCCTCGACGGAAAGAAAGTATGAAGTGTTTATTTCTTACTTGCCCGCGACCGGCGTCAGTTTTTTACCCTGAATAAGTGATATAGCAGTAAACACCGCCGATACCCCGATTCCCGCGAACACGATCCAGTCGTACTTCGACTTAGTGGTGATCTCCAGTATCTTCGCGGACAGCCCCATCGCGCCGCCCAGGCCGATACCCAGAGACAGCCATACCGGGTGGGGTTTGCGTTTGCCGTACACGATGATCGACGCGCCGAGCGGGATGACCACACCCGGGGTGTAGATCGAGTAGGCGTAGAGAAGAAGCCCGATGATGTCCTTTTTCAGCAGAGTGATCACAGTCGCGGCGGCCCCTATAGCGGCGATCCACCCGCGTATCCACCCGACCCGTTCCTTGCCGATAATGTCGCGCTCGAGGATAGTCCCCGCCGATAGAAGACAGGTATCCGCCGACGACAGTACCGCGGAAAGGAAACCGAACAGGAGCAGGATTCGTACGAATTCCGGAAGAGAGTTCAACAATGCGCCGATAGTATCGGTCCCGGGGACAGGCGTGATATTAGCCCGCCCCCAAACACCGATTACCGCGATCAACACCCCCGCGAGCAGTAAAACCCCGGAGGCGATCCATACCGAACGGCGTGCCGTACCCGCGTCCTTCGCGGTAAATATCCGCGAAAACATGTCCGGCCCTACCATGTATGGGCCTCCGACTATCAGAAGAAAAGTAAGGAGTTCTCCCGCTCCGAACTTTTCGTTGAACAAACGGAAATCGTAGCTCGCGCCGGGATTCCCCCCCGGAATGAAGTAGAGGAACACGAACGCGAGGATAAGCGCGATGATCATGATACCGCCCTGCATCAGGTCGGTCTTGAGCACCGAGAGCTGGCCGCCGAGGATGGAGTAGATGATCATCGCGCCCGCGACGACAAGGAGTACCCATGTGATATCCTGAATACCGAGGAGTATCCCGATGATTCGCCCCGCTGTCACAAACTGTGCGGCGATAATTCCAGTCCATGCGATAACAATTATCAGCGCGGTCAGCTTCTTCGCGAACCCCCCCGCGGTCTTTCCAGCGAGATCGGGCAGAGTCACCGCGTCGATGCTCCGCACCTTCCTGGTCAGGAATATCGCCTGCGCCGCGAGGCCGATCACTCCCACACCGATCCACCAGAACGCGGCGAAACCGATATCGGACGCTTTCTCGATCAGCCCGACTGTAGTGGATGCGCCTAAAATCGTCGCGACCAGAGACATGACGACCATATGAGTCCTCTGCCTCTGCCCAGCCAGAGCATAGTCCTTAAACCCGCGCGACCGGAAAAAATCCGCTAACCCGATGATTAATAAAAAACAGATATATACCCCAAGGTAAATCATATTTCCTCCTTATGTCAACCATATTATATATATAGTTAACATATAACGCAAGAAAATATATTCTGAATCTTTTCTTGCGTTATATTGATGGGGTAATGATCGGGAGGGAATGCCGAACCAGCGCCGCATGAAACGGGAGGAATGGGAATATTTCGGGAATCCCGAACTACCCCGCGAGGAACGCGGGGCACTTGATTTCCGGGCGGGGTTTGTGTCAGTGGATTATTGTATGTGGACATTTAATAGCGGTACATTCTAAATCTCATAGATGTCTTTAGTCAATTTAAAATCAGCATTTTCTGAATTGTATTTAAACTCCATTCTATATCTCTTTGGATTCATTATATTGCTTGCATTTAAACCAAACTCAACTTTGTACTCTCCAGACAATAATACATGTTCATCATTACAATTGGGGGAAAGAGATTCTAGAAATATTGCTCTTTCATTTTTATATAACCCAATATGTCCAAAACCTATCATAATTGGAAGGTTTTTCATGATCTTATCAAAATACCTTTTGTTTTCATTATCCAACCAGTTTAGGAAAAATGGAGAAAAAATGGTATCTTTGTAATCGTCGCTTGATTCAAGATGTCTTTTAGATATTTTTGTAATTCGTAAACATACATTCTCTGCAAGAGTATCGCCGCCATTCTCAATTACAAACCGATAATGCTTTGAATTATATACATGGACATATGGAGATTCATCTTTAAACTTCAATATAAGCTTTGGTTGTTGCATAGGTCTTCTTATCCTTTCGATAAAAACCGCAGAATATGCAGCTAAGATTATTGAGACTGATGTAATTATTTCATTTTTTTTCAACCCTCCAATACAAATCATTATTTGAGGATCGATGTTTTCCATAAATAAGAGTACAATAAGAATAAAAAATAATATTCCCCAAAATATTAAAAATCCCAAATCTATACCCTTCTTTTCAATTCTTAAGTATAATTGAAAAGTAACTCATGTCAAGTATATAATTTATTATTTCGGAACGCTATTTTCCGTAAAAAATCCACCTCCACGATTGGCTATATAATAGGAATGAAAAGTAAAAAGTGTAAAATGACACAAAAAAGTGGGATAAACCGTCGAATAAGTATCCCTTTTATCCCTAAATGCCCGGATACCGAGCGAAGCCGAGGTGCGGTCATCGTGCCTGTCTTTCGCGTATACGGGAGGCGTAGTCGAGATGACAAGGGTCAAATCCTGCCCGCAACACGGGCGCTATACCGATACAGGTATTCACATCGAAATCGGGATTAGCCCGCGCAGCGGTTAATCGATCCGATTCTCTTTTTCATCAAATAAGTGAGTATTTTCCGGCACAAGCCCTAATGCGACGTCGCGGCTCTGCAGGGAGTCGGTCGTCTTGACGACTATCTGCGTGCCGTTAGGGAGGAAGACGTACAGGAGACTTTCAACTCCGATATGCTCGATCACTTCGATCTTCACGTCGAGGTTGCCCTGTCCGGCCGGGAGGATCGTAAAATGCTCGGGACGCACGCCGATAGTGAACTTCGCCCCGCCGCGCGCCTTGAGTTTGGACGCGAGTACGCCGGGGAGTTTTATCGTGATCGCAGGAGAGTGCAGGATATCCTGCCCGTTCTCGCTGCGGAGCTCGCCCGTGAACATGTTCATCGACGGGGAGCCGATGAAACGCGCGACAAACACGTTTACCGGGCGCGCGAACACGTCCATCGGATTGCCGAGCTGCTGGATATATCCGCCGTTGAGGATGGCGATACGGTCGCCGAGGGTCATCGCCTCGAGCTGGTCGTGGGTGACATAGATCGTGGTCACACCGAGCTTCTGCTGGAGCGCCTTGAGCTGCGCGCGCATATCCATACGAAGCTGTGCGTCGAGGTTCGATAACGGCTCGTCCATCAGGAATATTTTCGGGTTGCGCACGATCGCGCGGCCGATCGCGACACGCTGACGCTGTCCGCCGGAGAGTTCCGCGGGCTTCCGGTCGAGAAGTTTATCGATCTGTAAAAGTTTCGCCGCGTCCGCCGCGAGCTTCCGCATTTCGTCCTTCGACGGCTTCGGCTTGCGGTTCGTGAGCGGGAACGTCAGGTTCTCTTCTATGGTCATATGCGGATAAAGGGCGTAGCTCTGGAACACCATCGCGATATCGCGTTCGAACGGGGCGAGCATGATCCGCTCGTCGGGGCACGCCACCGTACGGTCGCCGAAGCTGATCTTTCCGCGCGACGGTTTCTCGAGGCCCGCTATCAGGTTGAGTAATGTGCTTTTCCCGCATCCCGACGGGCCGAGCAGTACGAAAAATTCGCCTTTATTGACCGTCAGGTCTATTTTCTCAAGCGCGGTTACCTTACCACGTAGGGTTACCCAGCTTTTTTCAAGATCGTCGAGATGGATGCTTGTCGTTTCCATATGCCCTCTCTTTTCCGGTTACATGCTTATTTATTGAACTATTTTATTGCTGAAATACAGGATACTGATATCGTCCTGCAGCTTTCCGCTCAGGAGCATCGCGTCGTTGGTAACACGGACATAACGCACTTTCGCGAACAGTGTGAACGCGAACTCGGTGCCCGCCGCGAACGTCGCCCCGCGCAGTTCAGCCGGCGCGGCGATGATGATTATCCCGTTGCCGGGCCCGTCGATATTCACAAGACTTCCCGCCGGTATCTTGCAGTTGTACAGGTCGGTGGCCTTCGCGATGATCCCCTCGTAAGGACGCCCGCTTTCGCTCAGCAGAACTTTCGTGCCTGCCTTATAGACCAGCCCCTTAAGTTCCGTATCCTCCGGCAGAATCAGATAGTCCGCCATCGTCGCCGGAATTTCCTTCTCTTTATCGTATTCTTTCACTATCTTTTTATAGTTCGTGATACTGATCAATGTACCCGCCGGGACGATCAGATTGGAAGCGACCTCTAACGGTACGTTCGCCTTTATCCCGTTGACCTTGCCCTTATCGTCAAAGTTCAGAAGCCCGCCCGCCGGAATATTGAACCAGTATACTTTATTCGCGTTCGATAAAAGAACATAGCTGAGTTTACCCGCTTCGGTTATCTCGACAATATCGCCCTTTTTTAGAGTCACCCCGCGCACGTTTGTTTCCGCGCCGAGTGTTCCGGACTTCAGTTTGCCGTCTTTATAAAAGTCCGCCGTCGTTCCGCCCATCAGCGTAAAACCCTGCACCACCGTGTCCTTGTCCATCACCTTCGGGCCGCTCTGCCCGCATGAAACTAACACGGCAAGTACGGCCAAATTAATCACAAAATTCCTCATTCCAAACCCCTTACTTATTTATTAACCTTTTACCGATCCCGCCGCGAGGCCCTGCACGATATACCTCTGGAATATCAGGGTCAGTATAATGAGCGGCAGCGACGCGATAAACGACGCGGCCATCACCATCCCCCACGACGTCTCGCCGTAGAGGCCGGAGAACGACGCTATCCCGACCGGAATAGTCTGCGCAACCGGCGAAGATGTCAGCATGACAGCGAACAGAAACTCGTTGAAACACGCGATAAACACCAGCAGGAACGACGAGAATATTCCGGGAAGCGCGATCGGCAGGATCACCCTCACGAGCGTCTTCGTGCGGCTCGCACCGTCCACCAGCGCGGCCTTATCGAGCTCAAGCGGTATCTGGCTGAAATAACTCATATTTATCCATAACGCGAGAGGGACTGTCCACGATATATACGGGAGTATCAGCGCGAAATGGGTGTTGATTAAACGCATTTTTCCGAAAATGTCGGCAAGATATCCGACGATGCTGATCTGCGGGAACATCGACATCGCAAGTACGAACAAGGGTATCGCAATACGCCCTGGAAAACGCATGCGCGAAACGGCGTACCCCGCGAAACTTGCGAACAGCGACACCACCAGCGATACGGCTATCGCGACAATCAGGCTGTTCCCGAAGTACGACATGAACTGGCTCTGCGTAAAAATACCGATATAGTTCTCCCATGTAAACGCGAACCCGCCCTCGACTAAAAAACGGTGCGTGGTCGAGAACGAAACCGCCATCATCCACAGGAACGGACTGATCGCGAACGCCAAAAGGAATATCCCTCCGGCATATATCAGTATTTTTTTTAGTATTTCTTCCCGCATTTTTCCCCCCGTCACGCCTTGATCGATTTCCCGAACTTACCGAATTTTATATACAGCAGGGTAATAAGGAACGATAGAATAAACGTCAGCACTGAGACTGTCGAGCCTTTTCCGAGATCGACCGTATAATTTATAAAGCCGAGGTATGACAGGGTTTCCGTGCCCCATTTCCCGCTTGTCAGTACGTAAATAATATCGAATACCCGTATACAGTCGATTGTGCGGAATATCAGCGCGATAGTCAGGACGGGCATAATCAGGGGCAGGGTGATCTTCATGAACTGTTTGAACATCTTCGCCCCGTCGATCTGCGCCTGTTTATAAAGATCGTTCGGTATCGCTTGGAGACCCGCAAGCAGGATGATGACTACGAACGGCGTCGTTTTCCATATCTCGGCGACCACCAGCGCCCAGAACGCGGACTGGAAATCCCCAAGGGTGATTACCGACGGGTTTGCGCCGAATGTCACCATGAGCCACTTGATGAACCCGAAAGACGAGTTGTAGATCTGCTTCCACATGACCGCCGATACCACTGTGGGGATCGCCCATGGAATCAGGATCACCGTACGCAAGATACCGCGTCCCTTGAAACTCTCGTTCAGGATAAGCGCGAACATGAGGCCGATAACCGATTCGATCAACACTGTCGTGAACGTGAACATCATGGTGAATTTTACCGAGTCCCAGAAACGCGGGGCGTACATCGGATCGAACAGGAACTGCCCGAAGTTGCCGAACCCTACGAATGTGGACTGCCCTCCGGCGATATCGAGCACCTTGAAGAAGCTGTTATAGATGGTGCCGAGTACCGGGAACAGTATAAATAGAACAATGACAAGTAATACGGGAAGCAGGAACAGGTAAGCGTTCCTGACTTCCCGGCTATCGTATTGGCTGAATAGTTTATTTAGCCCCATATTCCTCAATGACCTTTATAATTTTTTCCTGCGCGGCGTCAAGCGCGGCCTTTGTGTCTTTCTTACCGGAAATCGCCTCGTTGATCTCAGCCTGCAGGATATCGGAAATAATCGTATAATAAGGCAGACTCGGGCGCGGTACGGCGTTGATAAACACCTCGCGGAGAATAGGAAGGTTCGGGTTCTTCGCGATCACGTCGGCGTCCTTATAGACATCGACACGGCCGGGGTTCCATCCGAGTTCCATCGCAAGATTTTTCTGCACCTCGAACGACGTCACAAACTGCACGAATTGCGCCGCTTCCTTCTTCATATCGGAATACTTAGATACCGCGATATGCCAACCGCCGAGGGTGGAAGCGCCTTTACCGGCGACAAAACCGGGCAGCGGCGCGATGCCGACTTTACCCTTCACAGGTGAATCGTCCGCGCTGTGCTTGCCCCATGCGTACGGCCAGTTCCGTTCGAACATGGCGTTACCCGCCTGGAAGTACTCGCGTACCCCTTCCTCGTTCATCTCGGTATACACGCTTTCCGGCGATACCTTATACTTATGAATCAGGTCTGCCATTAATTGGAGTGCCTTGACGTTGCTGACCGAATTGACGATAGGCTTGCCTTGCGGGTCGAGGAAATTACCTCCCGCGGAAACAAAATACTCGAGAGCGTTGCAGATCAGCCCTTCGTACTTATCTCCCTGCCAAAGAAATCCGACAAAATTGGAATTTCCTGAGGCGCGTTCGCCAGCCTGAACCTTTGTCGCGATATCGACCAATTCCTGCCATGTGGCGGGAGGTTTCTTATACCCGTACTTAGTCAACAGATCGGAACGGTAGTACAGCAATCCGCCGTCTACATAAACCGGCAGCGCGATAAACTTACCGTCGACCGTATCCGCGAGAGAAATAATGCCGCCGTAGAACGGAGAAGGGTCTATCCCGTATTCGCCGAGGGGTTCAAGCCATCCGGCAGACGCTATCTGTCCGATCCAGCCCACATCGAGGAGCATCACGTCGGGATCGGGCTGTGCGCCGCGCAGTGCGACCTGAATACTCTGGAGACGCTGTTCGGTTTTACTCGCCTGTTCGAGGAGAGTGACCTCGATACCGGTTTTTTCTTTAAACTGCGCGATCACCTTTTTCCAGTACTCCACCTCATTGGGAGCGCCTCCGACCATAAACGTGAGCTTCGGAGCGCCTCCGCAGCTTATGAATAAAAACGACATGAAAACCAACGCTAATATCTTTTTCATACCCTACACTCCTCGATTGAGATACGTTATGATAAAACAAAAAAAAGAATTGTCAACTATGAAGGTGAATTTCCGGCAATTAAAAATATGATTCGCGTAGGTATCGGGGCGCACCACCCCCTTAAAACACAGATACCCACCAAAGTGATATACCACTGAGCTGTAGAGATGGAAGCTATATTGTACCATACTTATTCGATATTGGATTACTCCCGGAAAACTAAAGTATAAGGTATATAAATTTTTTGACAAACTTCTTATATTACTGTTTCCTGAACTATATCGAAGTACCCGTCCTGTTTTTATTAAAATATTTTATCCCCGCTTTCATACCTTCGTTTCCCATTTTTCCGTTTTTCTGCTATAATAACTCACTAAACATAAAGGATGAAATATGAGTAACGAGATTAAAAGAATCGAATCCCCCGGCGCGCCTAAAGCTGTCGGGCCGTACTCACAGGCGATCGAGGCGGGAGATTTCCTCTTCCTCTCCGGGCAGATACCCCTCACCCCGACGGGCGAAATGGTTTCGGGCGACGCCGCGGCGCAGACCGAGCAGGTGCTGAAGAACATCGGAGCGATACTCCAGATACGCGGGCTTTCCTACGATAACGTCGTCAAGTCCGAGGTATTCCTGAAGGACCTCGAGGATTTCGCGAAGATGAACGAGGTTTATATGCGGTACTTCCGACAGTCGGTAAAACCCGCGCGTACGACCCTTCAGGTCGCGCGTATCCCTAAGGACGCGCTGGTCGAGATCGCCTGCGTCGCGTATATCGGGCGCTAATCAGGCGTTTTTCGCCCAACCCCTTCATCACAGGCTAAATACTTTTGCATGTTTTCACCTTAATATCGGGATTACTTCTGCGCAGTACCGATTATTGACAGACGGCCAGTTTTAAAGTAAAATCTATATGCGCCAATAAGTTACCCAAAGGAGCCGGTGATGAGCGAGGGTCTGCCCCAGAGTTATAATCCTAAAGAATTCGAGGAATCCCTGTACCGTTTTTGGACGGACGAGGGGTATTTCCATAGCGAGGCGAATCCCGCTAAGAAACCTTACACTATCGTGATCCCGCCCCCGAACGTGACCGGGATGCTGCATATGGGGCATATCCTGAACAATACGATTCAGGATATCCTGATCCGTTACCACCGGATGAACGGGTACGAGGCGTGCTGGATACCCGGCACCGACCACGCGTCTATCGCGACCGAGGCGAAGGTCGTGAAATGGCTCGCCGAGAGCGGTATCTCCAAGGATGCGATCGGGCGCGATAAATTCCTCGAGTACGCCCGCGACTGGAAGGACAAATACGGCGGAATTATCATCAGCCAGCTCAAACGGCTCGGCGCGTCCTGCGACTGGGAACGCGAGCGTTTTACTATGGACGACGGGTATTATAAGTCCGTCATTCACGCGTTCGTCGACCTCTATAAAAAGGGTTATATCTATAAAGGCTACCGCCTCGTGAACTGGTGCCCGGTTTCCAAATCAGCGATCTCCGAGGAGGAGGTCTATTACCAGGAAATCAAGGGCAGCTTGTGGTATATCCTGTATCCCGTCAAGGACTCCGACGAAAAGATCACGATCGCGACGACGCGCCCGGAGACTCTCCTCGGCGATACCGCTGTCGCTGTCAATCCCAAGGATAAACGTTATCAGCACCTGATCGGCAAGACAGTCATCCTCCCGATTGTCGGGCGGGAAATCCCGGTTATCGGCGACGAGTATGTCGATACGGACTTCGGGACTGGCGCGCTGAAGGTGACCCCTGCGCACGATCCCAACGACTACGAACTTGCAAAGAAACACGACCTCGAGATCATCAATATCATGAATATCGACGCCACCCTGAACGAGCGTGTCCCGGAGGAGTTCCGCGATATCGACCGTTACGAGGCCCGCGAAGCGGTTGTACAGAAACTCATGGAACTCAAGCTCCTCGTCAAGACCGAGGATTATACGAATAACGTGGGGTACAGCGAACGCGGGCATGTGCCTATCGAACCCTTATTATCCGAGCAGTGGTACATGCGGATGGAGGATCTGATAAAGCCCGCGGTCGATAAGGTCAAGGACGGTTCCATCCGGCTCTACCCCGAACGATGGGTCAAGACCTATTTCCATTGGCTCGAGAATATCCGCGATTGGTGTATCTCCCGCCAGCTTTGGTGGGGTCACCGGATTCCCGTCTATTACTGCCAGGAATGCGGATTCTACGACGCATACGAAACCGCGCCGAAAAAGTGCGAAAAATGCGGCTCGGCGAAGATGCGGCAGGACGACGATGTCCTCGATACATGGGCGTCTTCGTGGCTGTGGCCGTTCGCGGTACACAGTTGGCCGGAGACCGATTCTGATTTGGAATTTTACTATCCGACCAATACCCTTGTGACCGCGCCGGATATCATTTTCTTCTGGGTGGCGCGTATGATAATCGCGGGGATGGAATTCCTCGGTAAAATCCCGTTCGATAAGGTCTATTTCACCGGACTGGTACGCGACGATCTGGGGCGGAAAATGAGCAAGTCGCTCGGCAACTCGCCGGACCCGCTCGATGTGATCGCGGAATTCGGCGCCGACGCCCTCCGTTATACGATCATCCGTCTCGCTCCGCTCGGCAACGATATCCTTTACAGCAATGAAAAATGCGAGCTTGGGCGCAATTTCGCGAATAAGATATGGAACGCGGCGAAATTTATCCTCCACAACGCGGAAAATGTCAAACCCGCAAATATGTCTAAAATAGAGTTCGACGATATCGATAAATGGATACTCACCCGTTATTATAAGACAGTCGCGAAGGTGCGCGCCGAGATCGAGGGGTTCGCGTTCAACGACGCTACATCGTCGCTCTATGACTTCATCTGGAGCGCGTTCTGCGACTGGTATATCGAGGCGTCGAAGATAAAGATTTACAACGGTACCGACGCGGAAAAAACCGGTAAGGTTTCCGTGCTTCTCCATATTCTCGAAGGCGCGCTCAAGCTCCTTCATCCGGTCATGCCGTTTATCACTGAAAAAATCTATCAGGTATTGCCCGGCGCGGAAAAGTCGATCATGACCGCCGAGTATCCTGTTTACAACGAGAAACTCGTATTCGAACGCGAGGAATCGGATATCGATTGGGTGATGCAGGTGATCTACACGATCCGTAATATCCGCGGCGAGAAGGGAATACCCCCGCAGGCGCAGGTCGCTGTGAAGATTCAGCCCGACGACCCGTCTTATGCGCCGCGTATCGATAACAACCGTGAACTGATCCTCCGTCTGCCGAAAGCGTCGTCCGCCGAGATTGTTTCGGACTATAATAAGGCCGACAACGAGGTCGCGGGAATCGGGCCGGGATTCCAGCTTTTCATCTCGCTCGAGGGTCTGATCGATGTCGAAAAGGAGCGCGAAAAGCTCACGAAGGAAATCGAGCGCACTGAGGGTTCTATCAAGGGCACGAAGGCCAAACTGTCTAACGAAAAGTTTGTCGCTCAGGCGCCGGCGGATATTGTAGCGAAGGAACGCGATAAACTCGCGTATCTGGAGACGGAACTGGTGAAGCTGAAAAGCAATCTTACCGCGCTGAAGTAACCGTCCTCCGGCAGGCTCGGGATGACCGGTAGTAATAACGTTAAAACGAATCGGGTAAACAAGCTGTCATTACGAGCGGAGCGAAGTAATCGATGAAAGTATGACAGACCGCTTCACTCTGTTCGCGGCGACATTCCCTCGGCAGGCTCGGGATGACCGGTGGTAATAACGTTAAAACGAATCGGGTAAACAAGCTGTCATTACGAGCGCAGTGAAGTAATCGATGAAAGTATGACAGACCGCTTCACTCTGTTCGCGGCGACATTCCCACGGCAGGCTCGGGATGACGGGTGGTTATAATGATGTGTAATACAAACTATAAAGGGGAAAACTATGATACTGACAGGGGAAGAGATACTGAGAGAGATGAACGCAGGCACTATTTCGATAGAGCCGTACGACCCATCGCGCCTTAATCCGAATTCATACAACCTCTGCCTGCATAATAAACTGCAAATGCTTTCGGACGACGTACTCGATATGAAGAAAAAGTGCGCCACTCAGGAAATTACTATCCCTGAAAGCGGGTACCGTCTGGAACCCGGCCGGCTTTATCTGGGGCGTACGGTGGAATTCACAAAATCCCTGAAGCACGTTCCCCTGCTCGAAGGCCGTTCCAGTATCGGACGGTTGGGCATCTCGATCCATGCCACCGCCGGTTTCGGCGATGTGGGATTCTGCGGATTCTGGACCCTCGAGATATCCGTAGTCCAGCCCGTCATTATTTATCCGTTCATCGAAATCTGCCAGATCTATTACACCGAGGTCAAGGGCAAACTGATGGAATACAAAGGAAAATACCAGAACAACGAAGGAATTCAGGTCAGCCAGATTTATAACGAATTATAGACTAAATTTCACTTTTACATGTTTTCATGCGATAATAAAATGTTCTCACTCTGCAGAGCGGAGAAAAAATTAAAATGTTTGAAAAAGACAAACTCAAAGAAGTCGAGGTCACGTTCCTGAAACCCGGCTCGATACTCTCCGGCATCCTTTTTGATGAAAAAGGGACAATGCTCTGGCCCGCGCGTAAACCGTTAAACGATATCTTTATCTCCAAACTGAAGGTCAAGGGGATCGAGAAGGTTTATTATGTTCCGCCGAAATGGAAGAGCGGGGGCGACCAAGCCCCAATGTTCAGCACCGAATCGCTCAATTTCGCGCAGGAAGCCCTTGACGAAATGGTCACGCAGATCAAGTACGGTAAAATTCCCGAACTGAAGAACGCCAAGACGACTATCGAGAAATTATTCCACGATATGGAACTGAACGCCAACGGTTTCCTCAACCTGATGGTGCTCAAAGACTACGACAGCTATACCTACACCCACTCCATCAACGTCGGGCTTCTTTCGATGTTCCTCACCAAACAGCTCGGGTTCAATACCTACTTCATACAGGAGATCGCCCTCGGCGGATTCCTCCACGATATCGGAAAGATTAAGATACCGTCGAAAATCGTAAACAAGCACGGCAACCTCACCGACGACGAGTTTAAAGTGATGAAAAACCACCCCGTCTACGGGTTCAAGCTGGTCAAGGACGATCCGTCCCTCAGCAACTATGTCAAGAAGGTCGTCCTGTTCCATCATGAAAAATGGGCGGGCGGGGGATATCCCCTCGGACTGAAGGGCGACGCGATCGGGAACTTCGCGCAGATTGTCGCGGTATCCGACGTATACGACGCGCTCACCACCGAGCGTTCCTATAAGAAGCCCTATTCCATCAACGACGCCCTGCTCTATGTCATGCGGAATACGAACACGCACTTCTGCTCCTACATCTCCCAACGTTTCATCTACGAGATGTCCCAGCGTTACGAACTCGGTTCGTTCTATCCCGTCGGGGCGTTCGTCCAGCTTACGACAGGGGAGATCGGGTATATCACCGGGAAAGACAAAGAGTACACGATGAAGCCGGAAGTGGCTATCCTGAAGAACCAGAAGGGCGTGCCGCTGCGGGTGCCGATCCAGATCGACCTCAAGCGGGACACATCCCGCCAGATCAGTAAGACGATCGACGAGCCGGAAGAGATCGAGAAGCTGAGCTATCTGCTGTAATCAGTGAAAAGCAGAAAGTGTAAAGTTAAAGGTAAAAACCGACCGGCAACAACTCATTATTACGTTGTCAGTATATAAATAATAACCTGTATTTATTGCGTCATATCCATCTTCTGATACTTCAGCACATACCCGCCGTCGCCCTTGACCGACCAGCAGACATGCGCGATATTCTGGCTGTCGACCGCGATCGCGGTATATCCGTCGGACTTGCTGTCGTCGAGCTTTACGACTTTCCACGCGATTCCGCCGGCAAGTTTATAGGCGTAATCGAACTCGGCGCCGTTTTTGGAGTAGTAGGCAAGATGGAGCGCTGACGTTTTATCGGCGGCGAACGACGTGTTTAACGCCCAATCGGAAATACCCGTCAACCCTGCAATTTTCCATTTCGCATCCTGTCCTTTGACCGCCAGCTTGATCTTTTTATCCTTCCGCTCGGTGAACACGATCATGACGGTGTCGTCCGGCAGGACGACTATACCCGTATATTCCTTATCTTTGTTGAAAAGCTTATTATCGTCCGACTCGATCTTCTGATTGATCCATCCCGAACCGCCGATCTGTTTGGAGCCGTAGTGAACATCGGAAGTCCCGCCGTACGCGATCTGGATATTGCTCCCGACAATCTGCATCGACGGGTCGCATCCGCGCTGGGGAAGGTCGGCCATCTGGGTGTTGGCCTTCTCGATCAGCCATTCCCCGCCGAGGGGTTTATGGATATAGATCGGCACATACTCTCCCCGGAATATACCGCCCCCGATTATATGAACACCGCCCCATTCGTCGGCCTTCATGTCGATGGAATGATAGACTGTATCGATAGCGCGGTAGACATACACCGCCTCCTCCGGCACCTCAAAATTCGTCATTATCCAATTGTCAGTACCTGCCGGGAGAAAGCCGTAAACGACTTTTTTATCGAAATTCGGGTAAAACACATGGACATTATTTTTATTGTCGACGGCAGCAGCGATCAGTCCGCCGGTCAGATAATTCGATTCGCCCGACCCCAGCGTATAATTATCCCAGTATCCCTGTCCGGGCTTCATCCTCGCAAATTTAACCGTCCCTTTATCCTCGTTAAAATAAAAGGCATATAACGTATCATCCGAATCGCACACAAGCTTGACGAATTTTCCCGCCCCCAGCCCGTCCCCCTTCCCGGAAACAGTACCCGCATCGGTAGAACGTTCGGCTGCCGGTACGGCGATATTCTTTCCGGCATCTTTACTCCCGCCGGAGCCGCAGGATGCCGCACCGCCCGCAAGCAATAAACCTGTGATTATTAAATTTATTATTTGAACACGATTCCCCTTAGAACGCATCGATCTCTCCTTTAATATACCCAGTTAAAACATCGAAATATTATGATACAGCTACCGCGGCATTCTGTCAAGTAATACAGTAGTAATATAGCACAAAGCACTATGCATATGTGCGTTGTGAAATTCAATTTTGTTCTTGACATTTCAGTATCAAACCGGTATTATAATACATGAGGCATGTTATGCGTGTTTTAATACTGATAGGGTTATTATTCCCGGGAATACTGTTCGCCTCCCAAGAATTGCCGAAATCCGACGAACCAGAATTGTTTTTACTGAAGAACGGGTGGGAATACCGCTGGGACGATTCTCCCTTTACTCCCGATGGAACGCCGTTGTGGACGATAGAAAAACAGGGTAACACGAATTGGATCCCGTTTTCGCTCACCAGCGACCCGGAGAACCTCGGAAACCATCATTATATATGGGAACGGGTCAAACTCCCGGAAATTCATTGGAAAGACGCATGCCTTTTTATCTATTCCGTCGATCAAATTTACGAGGTCTATCTCGAAAGCACTTTAATCGACCGATTCGGAGACCTCAACGCCCGGCCTGTCAAACCGTTTATCGGCTACGGGGAACACACAATTCACCTGCCGGACGGATATGAGGGAAAAACTGTCTACTTCCGAATCTATTCGGAAATCCACCGTATCGGGATACTCCGCGAGATTTACATTGGCTCCGAAGGAGATTACTTTCGATACCTGATCGCCAATAGGATCGATTCTTTTTTCCTCGGGTTTATTTCCATCCTCGCGGGAATGTTTGCGCTTGTGATATTCTTCATCGGGATAAAACTCCGCGACAGAAGCAACTACCTGATATTCAGCGGAACCGAACTGGTGCTGGGAGTGTTTTTAGTCTGCCAATCTTACTTTAAAATAGTGCTGTCTTCGAATTACGTCTTCTGGCAGTACCTCGACCTGAGTTCCGCTATGGCTCTGCCCGCGATGGCAAGTCTGTACCTTCGTCAGATCCTCGAACTCCGCTTCCGCCGGATTATCGAGATTGTAATCTGGGCGCACGCAGCGCTCTTCGCCGTATCGTGGATACTCGATCTGACGGGGGCTGTGCATATGCTTCATATCCTGCCGTATTACGAAATTCTCGCGCTGGTAACAATTATCACAATCGTCACAGTTTCGATTATTTCGGCTTTTCGCGGAAATGTCCAGACCCGGATGTTCTGTTTCGGTTTTATCGCGCTCGCGGTAATGTCCGGATTTGACCTCCTGGTCGAACTGCAGATTCTCCCGCGTACCGTCACCTTGTTTTCATGGGGCGCGTTCCTGTTCTCGGTATCGCTGGCGGTAATCCTTTTCCGGAATTATTCGTCGATGAAGCATCAGCTTGTCCTGTCGGAAAAAGAGCTGGAAATCGCGCGGTCGGTGCAGGAGGCCATCCTCACCAGCGCGCTTCTCTATAAAAAAATCGACAAACTCGACATCGAAGTCCGTTATCTCCCGATGAACAAGGCGGTCGGCGGAGACTATTACAATATATCGCGGCTCCGTGACGGTATCGCGTCGATCATAGTCGCGGACGCATCCGGGCACGGGACACAGGCGGCGTTATCCACCATGCAGATCGATGTGCTGAACAAGGAGAGCCTCGATATCCTGCACCCTAACGAGCGGTTGGAATATATGAACGAGACCCTGTCGGAACGTATCGGCGGGCGCAACTTTTTTACAGCGTTCCTGATCAATATCGACGCGCATGAAATCCATTTTTCCAGCGCGGGACATCCGATTCAGTACCTGGTGAAGAAAGGTAAGAAACTGATCGAGCTTCACGCGCGCGGGAAACCTCTCGGCTTTTTAGGAGGGCATAACTATGAACTCGGGCGGCAGGATTTCTCAGTTGGAGATACGCTAATTATGGGCACCGACGGTCTGTTCGAGGAATTCAACACTATGCATGAGATGCTCGGCGAGGAAGGTTTCAAGGGTATCCTCGAACGGCTGATCAAGCAGAAGGATTTCACATTATCGCCCGATAAAATCGCGACGAAAATCCTCGACGAGCTCGAGCGATTTAACGACGGGGCGTATCTTGCCGACGATATCACGCTGATCGTGGTCAAGTATGTGGGGTAATATTTTTCCTTATATCGAATTTTTGCGATAAAACATTGTTTTTGTTAAGCTGTATATAATAATTCTATATTTTTGAATGATAGTAAGGGTTTTATATGATTCGAGTGGAAAGTTCCGGATTTTGGCTGTATGTCGACAATACCGAATACTTCGTTAGTTTCGACGAGTTCCCGGCGTTTAAATCGGCGTCGGTCGGGCAAATTCTGAACGTCAAACGTCTCGACCCCGTTCAATTCCGCTGGCCCGACCTGGATATCGACATCGATATTGAATCGCTGAAATCCCCGGAGAAGTACCCGCTGGAGTATAAATATGGGGAAATAACAATGGAAAACCCAGAACAAGAAAACAATGATAAACTTCTATCATTTTTAATTAACCAATTAGACCTATATGAAAAATATCACGATTCAAAAGAAAACAGTTTGTGGCTTGCTTTTTCTCTATATCTAACATTCTCTGTGAGTTTTATATACTTTTATATAACTAATTTTAAAGGTGTCTTTTCTTATCCAGTAAAAACTGTAATATTAATAATACTTTCTGCAATATTTACACTAGTTTTTTTATTTATTAAAAAGCAAATAGAATATAAGAACACAGCTAATTTTACTACGATAATCTTGAAACAAAATATCTATAAAATTATTGATGACCCTACTACTACCTACACTATAAACTTTAAAGAGAAATTTTCATCATTTCCAATATGTATTGAAGAAGAAATAAAATCATTAGAGAAATCCCCTGAAAATATCTTCATTAAAAAACCAGAATTTCCTTTAATATTACTTTTATTTCTAGCAATTATTATTCAAAAAATGGTTGTGTTATTTTTTTTAAGTATTCTTTTCTAGTATTCTCCCGCACGAATATCGTTAGTATATCCCATCACGAGCTATCTGCCGGTAACTAATAGTGTTATAAGATCGGGATTAGCTCCCGCGCAGCGGGTTCTCCCGGACGAATATCACGAGGACGAGGACGCTGACCGCGGACGTCACGCCGCCGAACCAGAACGGCAGTCCCGGCATCAGCGAAAACAGGAATCCCGCGATAATACTCGCAGGCAGGAGTCCGATTCCCACTATCGTGTGGTAGAACCCCAGCGCGGTCGCCTTCGACCCCTCCGGCGCGAGGTCGCTCACCATCGCCTTCTCCACCCCCTCGGTCATCGCGTAGTAAATCCCGTAGATCACCCAGAACCCCCATAGCAGGATATTATACTCCGGGATGAGGAATCCGAACGCCGCGTAGACCGCCCCGTAGATGGAGTATCCCAGCACAAGCAGTTTCTTCCGCCCGATCTTGTCCGACAATGTCCCGAATACGGGCGACAGAAGGGTCGCGACGAGATTAAACCCGAGGTACATCAGGATGACGGTCGATAACAGATGCCCGAGCTCCATACTGCGCAGGAGAAGGAACTGGTTCGACGAGTTCCCGAGGGTGAAAATGAACTGCGCGAGGAAGAACGCTTTCAGTTTACTGTCATACTGCCCGATCCGCAGGTTCGGCAGAGGGCGTTCTTTTTTATCGGCCTGACTTCCGTCATCGGCCTTCTTCTCGCGGATAAAAAACAACGCGGCCACCCCGAGGAAAGCCGGGATAATCGATATCAGGAATATATTAAAGAACGAGTCGACATTCAGGAGATGCCCGGCGATAGGGTCGAGGTATATCCGCGCGAGAAAGTAGCAGATGAGCGCGCCTAATGTCGCGCCCGCGAAGTCCATCCCGCGCTGGAACCCGAACGCGCGTCCCTGACTGTGCTTGGGCGTCGATTCGGAGATGAGCGCGTCGCGCGGAGCGGTACGGATACCCTTTCCGACACGGTCGAAGAAACGGGCGAACATGACGAAAACCCAACTCAGTCCCGCGAGCAGGAACAGGATTTTCGCGGCGGCGGATGTGCCGTATCCCGCGACCGTCAGCCCCTTCCGCTTGCGCAGCTTATCCGACCAGTACCCGGCGAACACCTTGAGCAGGCTCGCGGTCGATTCCGCGACACCTTCGATCACCCCGAGGATCGGGCCGAGCATCGCCTTGGTCGTACTCATCACGGTCGCGACAAACGCCTGCAGGATAGGGTAAACCATCTCGGAGGAAACATCGGTAAAAAACGACGTGATACCGGTGATAATAACATTTCGGTCGAGCTTCTTATTTTCCATTCAATTCCTCCTCGAATAGTTCCAAAAACAATTCCTTCGCGCGCCCCTTCGATAATTCCAGGACTTCCTTTCCCTTCGGGGTGATTTCATAGTACCGCCGGATCTTTCCGCCGACATTCACATTCTCGGACTTGAGGAATCCGTCGCGCTCGAGACGGTGAAAGATCGGGTAGAGCGTGCCGAACGAGATATCGTACCCGTGACGCGCCAATTCGTCGCGGAATTCCGTTCCGTACACTTTTTCCTTCGCGGTGTGATGCAGGATGTGCATCTTGATGAACCCCAGGAAGAAATCCCGTTCCAGCTTATTCACCTGTTACCTCATATATCGTATTGCGATATCGTTATTCGATATTATATAACAACCCATAATAACCCGCAAGTATTATTCGAATATATTTTTGACAGAACAGCAATAGCCCGGTAGAATATTTCAGAAACAGGAGTTATTCATGCGAAGCACTCTAGTCGCGCTAATTTTAATAATGACAACATCTTTTCTGATTAGTGAAACCAAGGAAGCCAAGACTATCACCATGACAGGCGATAATTTCCGTTTCACGCTTCTTGTTCCGCAGGGATGGACAGAGGACGAGGCGTTCGCGAAAATCATCAAAGCGAAGATGGCGCTCTACACCGGAAAGGATTCCGCGTTCTCCCGTATCATAATGATCGGGATATTCACCCGTCCTTCGGGCGAACTCTCATCCGAAATGGAGAAAAATTTCAGCGGTTTCGGGAAAGCGAAAAATATGACCGAGGGAACATTCAGCGCGACCAATAAGAGTTATCCCTGCTATTCGAAATTTTACTACAGCACCGGTAAAAAATATATCTATATTACATGGACGGATTTCGGCGGGGATACCGGTTATTTTGTGACAACCACCCTTCAGATCAACCACGCACCGTCCGCGGAGGAGATCGACGCTTACCGGAAGGTTATCGCCTCACTGTTAAATACCTGCCATACCGGCGGAGAAAAGTAGTATCCTACACACCCCGTTCCATATTCTCTATAGCATCCTTTGCTTCCTTCAGCCCCACACCCGTCTGTTCACGGTAACGTTTGATCGCCTCGATCTTATCGCCCCTGCGGATGAGGTCGCGGACTTCATACTCGAACGACGCACTGCCGCGGTCGTTGTATTTCAGGTTCAGGTGATTCATGATCATATCGACCTTCTTCTCCAGGGCGCTCACCGATTTGGATAGGCTCTCTATCTGCCGTTTTTCATCCGTTCCGAGCATAGTATCCCTCCCGGCATTATTTCTTTCCCGGCCGTTTCCGCTCTCCCTCAGCCTTCGGTAAATCCATTATTCTATACCCTGACTTATGCAGGATACACCCCTTCTCGCCGGGTACACATTCCTTCTTCCGCAGTTCGCAGATATCGTTCTTCTTATACAGGCACTCAAAACTCATAGTTACTCCATATCATCACGGCTGCTGCGCAGGCTGATCCCGATATCTGCATTTTCCTAATATCGAGATCAGGCAAACCTACGGTTTCGACGGCTGTTTTTTTATAGCGATCACCACATTATCGCCGCGCTGAAAATTCAGTACGGTGCTTTTCAGGAGATCCCTAATCTCGTCCGATTCCCCCTTGCCGATCGCATCGAATACCAGCAGTACGGAGATATAGTCCATGTAATAATTAATTCCCCCGTTGCCGGAAAAATTCGCGACGGCTTCATCTTTTGAATAGGACGTCGATTTTTTACCAACCTGATCGTGCAGTCCCGGCGGAATATTCGTATCCTGATATAGCGGGGATTCCGGTATAAACGAGTCGCCGGAAAACATCTCGCTGCCTGATTTCTGGGAAAGCACCGGCGTATGATATCCCCCGTGCGGGAACACGAAAACCTCGTACCCCTTATATCCGAGCGCGTCGAGCACGGCGCGGGTATTGGCATCGACCGCCTCGACTTCCTTCTTCTGGAAGTTCATCACCGGAATCTCGTTCAGCCACGCGCACCCGGTAATACCTGCCGCGGCTATCAATACGACTGCTATTCTTGCGAACATCATTTCCCCCTAATCTTTCTTAATCAGTATGAACTCGACGCGGCGGTTCTTACGCTTGCCCTCGGGAGTGCTGTTGTCCGCGATCGGTTTAGTATCCGCGAACCCGACAGTGGTCATCCGGTCGGCCGCAATTCCCTTCGTGATCAGGTACTTTTTCACCGCCTCCGCTCGCGCCAGCGATAACGGCTGGTTGATTTCATAAGGGCCCGTATTATCGGTATGCCCCTGTATCTGGATACTGTATCCCGAGTACTTTTTCAAAATCTCCGCCACGCGGTCGAGAATGATCTTCGCGTTCTTCGTAAGGTTCGCCTTCCCGGTCTCGAACTCGATATTATTGATGCGTATCTTAAGCCCTTCCGGAGTGGCCTCCACAAGGATATCCACCGATATCGGCGGGAGTTCCTTTCCTTCTATCTTATTCCCGATATTGTCCTCGGTCGTGATCTTTACCTTATAGTCCTGCGCGCTCTCGACCAGTTCGCCGTTATCGGAACGTCCGTCCCATGTGAATTCCGGCGCGGGTGTACCCTCTCCCCCGAACGTCTTGAACGGTTTATTATCGGGATCGTAGATAACCATCTTCCATTTCTTGATCCCCTGCGGGTCTTCCACCGTCAGTTTAATCTTCACCGCATCCTTGTCCCCGTCCTGATCGGGCGAAAACGGCTGAGGCGGATCGTACTGTACCGATACGGCCGGAGGGGCGGTATCCACTATCACGGGATGGGTTTCCGTTTTCGGCTTGTTCCCGTTGGCGTACTCCAAATTCAGGTCGAGGAAGTATTTCCCGTCGGGGACAGTCAGCCCCTTATCGTCCTTTCCGTCCCAAATATAATATGCGGCCGGCTGCGCGGATGTTATCGTGCGTACGATTTTGCCCTTATCGTCGGTCACCGTAAACGTGAGCTTCACGATGCCTTTAGTATCGGAGAACGTCGGGGTTATTTTTACGTTATCGCTGTTCCCGTCGTTGTTCGGCGAGAAGCCGTTGCGGTCGAGCGCGATGAAAACTGAATAGTTTGCGGTGGATAGATTGATGTTCTTAATAACCATCAGGGACTTGTTGCCCGCGAGATCCTTACCGAACACCAGATAATCGTAGGAACCGTCAGGGCATGCCGCGCCCTTGGAGTCCTTGCCGTCCCATACGATCTCCTTCGGGGGATTGACGCCCCATTCCCAGCTCTTCACAAGCAGCCCGTTGACATTGCGGAGTTCCGCTTTCCAGCTATCGCCCGCGCTGAACTCCTGCGTAATCACAACCGTGTCCTTATTCCCGTCGCCGTTCGGCGAGAACAGGTTGTCGCTGATGCCGAGCACCGCCGACGGCGGGGTCAGGTCGACGATCATCTTATTGGTGGTCGAGTACCCGACATTCTTCTCCTCGTCCATCGACTGAAGCACGACATAATAATTCCCTTCCTCGACAATCATCCCGTTATCGGTAGTGCCGTCCCATACGTAACTGTCCGGCACCTTGACGGACTGTTTCTTTTCCCAAAGCTTCTCCCAGAACATGGCGAAATCGATGGAAATATCGCGGGCCTCGATACCTTTCACAGTTTTCACCGACTGCATCTGGCTATTGAGGATTTTCAGCTTCCAGTCGTCGATCAGGCTCATATCGTCTATCTTCATCCGGATTTTTATACTATCCTGCGCGCCGTCGAAATTCGGCGAGAAGTAAAGGGTGGCGGCGTTCGTCATATCGAACTCGATTTTATTCTTCGGGGCTTCCGTATCGGGGAGTCCGAACGCGATTTCCGCGCCGATAAAATGCGCCGCCGTACCGGAATTCGATACATAACTGTACGGGTCGTAGGAATAGAAGATTTCCACCGGCGTCTCGCTGAACTGGTACTGGAACGACGCGCCGAGCGTGAAGCAGATGTTTCCGTTACCGATATCGCCGATACCGTTATTCCCGAAGTAGAGTCCTCCCATCAGATTGAAGTGGTCGGCGATGGTGAACTTCATCCCGAGGTTCGCGAATATATTGAGGGGCGCGAGATGGAACGTCGTATCGAACGCGAGCGAGGTCTTGAGCCATCCCGCGTCGAGGAACTTGGTGGACACGCCGAGCTTCATACCGAGGCCGGGCATCGGGGTAGCGGGATCGACCGCGGCGGCCTTACCCAGCCCCGTCAGCGCGAAACCCAGCTTCGTATCGCGGAAACCGAACGCCACAATCTCGGGCACTTTATCTTTCAATTGGAAAATCATTCCCATATCGAGGCCTATCGCCATATCCCCGCCGGCGGCAGTGGACTGGTTCAGCAGGTGTACGTTAAACCCGAACCCGAAGTCGTCCAGTATCATCTTTGCGAA
Source organism: Brevinematales bacterium (assembly GCA_020059465.1). Classification (GTDB taxonomy): domain Bacteria; phylum Spirochaetota; class Brevinematia; order Brevinematales; family GWF1-51-8; genus GWF1-51-8. The sequence goes on along the minus strand of JAGVBZ010000033.1, from coordinate 28,482 downwards.
ACCGATATTGATGGACATCACGGAATTCACCGACGGAGGGGTGAAATAGATCGACTGGAGCGCGGCGGTGAGGATACCGAATTCGAGCGGAAGACTGACCCCGATATTACCGAGGAAGTTCGGCGTGGCTATCCCGTACTGCCCGAATATCCTCAGGCGTTTATCGAACGCCGGATTCGCCGGGTTGATAAAGATATCGCCCGCGTATCCGGAACCGCCCGCCCCGGTGAACGCCTTACCGGAACTAGACGGCGAGAATCCGGTATAGATCCACTGACTGCCGTTTTCGACAGCGAATCCCTTAACGAATAAAAACAACAGCGACATCAGCGCCGCCAATCTAACAGATTTTTTCATTTATCCCTCCCTTTGCTAAGTTAAAAGTGACCAGTAACAAGAAAAACCGGAACTCTACAACTTTTCACTTTTAACTTGTCACTTATTACTCGAACTTTATCAGCGAAAACACCGGTACGTCGATATTCCCGCGGCCCTTGAGGAACTCGAGTTCCACCAGGAACGCCGCGCCCGCGACCTCGCCGCCGAGCTTTTCCACCAGTTTGATAATCGCCCCGCATGTCCCGCCGGTCGCTAAAAGGTCGTCCACAATCAGGACTTTTTCGCCCTTTTCGATCGCATCCTGATGTATCTCGATCTCGGCCTCGCCGTATTCCAGCGCGTACTTCTCCGATATGACGGGCGCGGGGAGTTTTCCCTTCTTGCGCACCGGGACAAACCCCACACCGAGAATATACGCGGCGACCGCCCCTACGATAAACCCCCGGGATTCCGCACCGAGGACTTTCTTAATACCCATCCCGACATACCTGCGGGAAAGTTCCTCGATACTGTCCTTGAACGCGGCGGGGTCTTTCCAGAGCGTGGTGATGTCCTTGAAAAGGATTCCCGGCTTCGGGTAATCGGGTACGTCGCGGATAATCTTCTTGTAATCCATACCGGCTCCTTCTATTTTACAATTGTAAAGATCATTCTTTTTCTATGCCCGTTATAAAGACTGCGCGATAGTGATCGCGGAGACGATAAATATATCCACCGGGGACGCGCCTCTCGAAAGGTCGTTCACCGGTTTGGAAAGCCCCTGCAGGAGGGGGCCGTACGCCTCGGCGTTGCATAAACGCTGGGTGATCTTATAACTGATATTTCCAGCGTTCAGATCGGGGAATATCATCGTGTTCGCCTTACCCGCCGCGGGCGAACCGGGGGCCTTGCTTTCCGCTATAAACGGCACTACCGCCGCGTCGAACTGCATCTCGCCGTCGAATATGAAATTAGGGTTCCGCTTCTTCAGCATTTCCACCGCGTCGCGTACCTTGGTGATCGACGGTGCGTCGGCGCTCCCCTTAGTCGAGAACGATAATAACGCCACCACGGGATCGATTCCAAGGAGCTTATGCGCGCTTTCCGCGGACGATACCGCGATATCGACAAGCTGCTCGCTGGTCGGTTCGGGGACAACTCCGCAGTCGGCGTAGATAAACGCGCCGTTATATCCGTAGATCGTATTCGGCACAATCATCACAAAACAGCTCGATACCGTCTTCACCCCTTCCTTCGGCTGAACGATCAGGATGGATGCGCGGACTGTCTTCGCGGTGGGGCTGAGGCTTCCCGACACCATCGCGTCGACCTCTCCTTGTTTGAGCATCATCGCGCCGTAGTATACCTCGTCCGATAATGTCTTATGCGCTTCTTCCTCGGTCATTCCTTTATGTTTGCGGGATTCGTAGAATATATTCGAATATTTTTCGAGTTTTTCCGATTTCTTCGGGTCGCGGAGATACATGCCGCTCAGGGAAATTCCCTCGTCGCGGGCTTTTTTACTCAGTTCGTCGGGATCGCCCAACAGGAAAAGGTCGGAGACTATTTTTTCCTTGATGCACATTTCCGCCGCCCGCATCACCCTGATGTCCTGCCCCTCCGGAAGGACAAGGCGCCTCGGATTCTCCCTCGCGATACCCAGTACTTTTCCCTTGAAATCAAGCATACCCTACTCCTTAGAAAAATAACCCTCGCCGAATATTATAACGTATCATATAGACAAGTCAAAAATTTGAGTTCCAGCCTTGTATTAGAATATCCTTAAACAAGTATTACGAACGGCTTGAAGAGACGATCAGGCGGACGAGATGGATGAACGCCATGGGGGTATAGGCAAGATAGGTCAGCGCGGTGGAATGGAGCACCTTGCGGATACCCTCCTTTTCCTCCGGCTCGAAGTAATGCTTCTTCTCCAGCAGTTCGAACGCGATATTGCTCGCCTGTAATTCTATCGGAAGGGTCAGCAGGTGAAAGCATACCGACAGAAAGAAGAGATAGATACCCGTCTTTCCGACAAGTTCGAAGCTGAATATCAGGCCGAGCAGTATGAACGGGATGGAGAGGTTGGCGGCGATATTGACGGGAACAAGCGCGATATTCCTCAGCCGTATCCCTCCGGGGTGACGCGCATACTGGATAGCGTGGCCGGCCTCGTGCGCCGCGACCCCGATCGCCATAATCGAGTCGCCGTAGTATACGTCGGTGGAAAGCCCCAGCGCCTTATTCTCGTCGTCGTAATGGTCGGTGAGCAGTCCGGGCATGATCTTGATCTCGATTTTCTTCACACCCTCGGATTTGAGGAGTTCCTTCACAACCTGTGAGCCGATTTTTTCATGCTTGGATTCTATATCACGGTGAATCCGGTAGGTTCGTTTAATAGTCAGGTGCGCCCAAACGCAGAGCAGCAGCGCCGGAATAAACACAAGACAGCTCGCGTCGATCCATTTGAAGTGATTGATGATATTCTGAATATAAAGCGGCATCGGCACTCCTTTATCGTCCGATCCCCCTCATATATACTATAACCCCTCCCGGAATTTTGTAAAGCTATTTTTTGGAATTATTCGTCGAAGATTCGGGGTGCCCGCCCCAGCCGCCTCTCTGTAAAGTAAAAATTTTATATCATGACAACCTATATTTCTGCATATTACGTTTGTAATAATAATTGATATATTTAAAAATACAGATTATATTCATCATAGTTCTTTTTTGGAGGTCTATATGAAGAAGGGTTTGGGTTTAATCGCGGTATTTACCGCTATAGTATCGTGCGCGCCTGCGGCTGTGCCGGATAATACGGTGCATGGCGTCCTGATCGCGGGCAGTGTCAAGAATTCGGGCACATTCAACGCTGTTTACTGGGATGCCGGGGTTTTAAATACCCTGGACAGCCGTGAATCGGCTGTATTTCATTCGTTCCGCGACGGGTCGGATCTGTATGTGCTCGGGTATTATTCAGATACTCTCGGCGACAGGCATTACGGCTACTGGAAGAACGGCTCGTTCTCTCAACTCGGTTATTCGTATTCCTCGACCAGAAAAATCGCTGTTTCCGGCGGTAACGTATATGTCGCGGGAAAAATGACGAATACCTCGGTAGGATACTGGGAAAACGGGGTTTATCATACTCTCTACTCTTCCGGTCACTACTTCATGCAGGCGACCGGCTTGGCGGTATCGGGAACCAATATCGCTGTCGTCGGCTCGACAAATTTTCTATACTCCAAGGGCTACTGGCTGAATTCGGTCTATTATGAAGTGACCAATATGACAGGAATATATTCCCCGTATTTTGTCGGGGGCGTCCTGAGGATACTTTGCCGCACGAATAATAACGAACTGGGATATCTGGAGAACGGTGTTTATTCGGTAATCATCGCGACAAATTTCTATCCGCAATCGGTGGATATTTACGGCGCGGATGTTTATATCTGCGGGAGCATCTCGCCTTCCGGCGATCCGTTGGCATCCTACCTGAAAAACGGACAACTATTCTGCCCGGGCAGCGCTCTCCCGTTCGGGTCTATCGGGAAGGCAATCCAGTATAACAACGAGGTTTACCTCGCCGGAATTATCTCCGACAATACGAATACGAAAGCATGTTACTGGAAAACCGGCTGGTCGAGTACCGTTCTCGATAACCGTGAATCATACGCGGAAACGATCAACAATTAAATTAATTAAGAGCCTGATAGTCAGCTCCTGTCAGGCTCTTTTCCTATCTCTCCATTTCACCTGATCTTCCGGATAAATCATCCGGGATTCACTCCCTGCCGTATTTCCGTAAGCGGTATTCTAATATTCTTCACGGATACCGAATAAACACGGAATATTCGGAAACAGTCCGTTAATCATCTATATAATACACTGCGCGTAATTTGTTCAATATTATCTAACATATGTAGCAATTCTTGATTTATATAAAAAAAAGATTTATATTATTTCACATTACTTTTATGGAGGTTCAGATGAAGAAGGGTTTGGGGTTAATCGCGCTATTTACAGCTATCATTTCATGCGCTCCGGCAGTTGTCGATGAAGCCGCGCAACACATCATGATCGCGGGCAGTGTCAATGTCGCCGCGAAAACATTCAATGCGGTCTACTGGGACAACGGGGTGATGCACACGCTGGACACCAGAAATTCGCATGTAATGGCATCTTCTCGTAACGGTTCGGATTTGTATATCTTAGGGATGTATTTGAATACTACCGACGAAAGTATATTCTGTTATTGGAAAAACGGTTCGCTATCACAGGTAGGCGAGCCATATTCTACTGCCAATAGTATCTTTGCCGCAAACGGGAACGTTTACATTTCAGGAAAACTGACAAATACTGACGCGGGATACTGGGTAAACGGTGTCTATCACAGCCTCTTTTCATCAACCAATATTAATTACATGACCGCATTAGGGATAGCCGTATCGGGAACCAATATCGCTGTCGTAGGAAGAACCAATTATAGCTTACCGGGCGGCTATTGGCTGAACTCGGTCTACCACGAAGTATCCGGCATAGAATCTTGGTATAGCCCTTATTTTGTCGGGGATACCCTACGAATTCTCTGCAACACAAACAACGGCGAACTCGGTTACCTCGAAAACGGGGTATATACCACGCTCATCGCGACAAATTTCATCCCGAACTCTGTCGATGTTTTCGGTAACGATGTCTATATCTGCGGGTATTTCACCGACGGCAGCGTAAATCGTCCCTACTATATGAAAAACGGCGATCTAATCAGCCTGAACTGTTCCTACACAAACGGGGGAGTCGGAAAAACACTCATGTATAATAACGAAGTTTATTTCGCGGGGTTTGTTTGCGATTACGATACCCCTCTTGCTTGTTTATGGGATTCCGCCGGAACCTTGGCCATTCTTCATAACAATAAGTCATCTGCTGAATTATTTTATTATACAAAATAACTCTGCGGTTTGGGCGGGATACGCTATGACCGCCGATTGTTTTTCATGACCGGACTTGCTTAATCGTATTTTTCCTATCATAATAATATATTATATACAAGGAGAAAACGATGCCGCTCGATGTAACTCTCAAACCGGGCGATACCGCGCCGGATTTCATTCTGAAGGATCAGGACGGGAAGGAAACCGCCATATCGTCGATGCGCGGTAAGAAGGTCCTCCTTTCGTTCCACCCGCTCGCGTTCACAGGGGTCTGCGAGATCCAGATGCGGACGCTCGAGCTCAAGTTCGCGGCGCTCGCGGAGTTGAATACGGTCGCGTTCGGGATGAGCGTCGACAGCGTCCCGTGCAAGAAGGCGTGGGCTGACTCGATGGGTATGAAGCACACACGGCTGCTCGCGGACTTCTGGCCGCACGGCGAGGTGTCGAAAAAGTACGGGGTGTTTGTCGAAAGCGCCGGGTTCTCCGGGCGGGTGAATATCGTGATCGACGAGAACGGTAAGATCGCGATGGTAAAGGTCTACGATAAGACCGAAGTCCCGGATATCGAGGCCGTGCTGAAATTCCTGAAGGGGTAATTATTCCTCTTTATAGGTAGGGATGTTGAGAAGCACGATAGTCCCAATGATTCCCGCGACGCCGACTATGATTCGGACGATCCAGCTTTCGATCAGGAACATGGATACGGTTATCATCACCCACATCATCGATAGAGATATGATCTTATATTTCAGGCGAATCGCCTTTTTCTCGCGGTACTCCCGGATATATTTCCCGAATACCTTATGATTGACAAGCCAGTCGTGCATACGCTGAGAACTCTTCGCGTATAATGCGGCCGACAGCAGCAGGAACGGCGTAGTCGGCAGCCCCGGGATAAATATCCCGATCACCCCGGTTGCCAGCGACAGGCTTCCCAGCGAAATATAAAGGATTTTTATAACCTTCTCCTTATTTCATATAATATCTATATGAAATATTACTCTCAAGAGCCGTAAAAGTCAATTTTTCCGGGTAATAGTCAATGAATAATAATCTCTTCTCTCTGTATATCGCCGGCGGCGGTTTTTATATCATAGATTATCTTGTTTGTGCCAATAAATCTGAAATCCGTAATGTACGGAACCGGGGGATAATTGGTCGCCTCTTTCAGCACGATTTCCCGGATAATACCCTGCTTCTCAGGGTCGATGATAAGAATAATTGAACGGGTTACCAGTACTCCCGCAAATTTACTATCACTTCTCCATTTGATACTATCAACCCAGTCCCAGTCTTCCTTCAGGTTTTTTAAGGTAATAACGGTTCCTTTCATATTATCTTTCAGGAGAATATCCTGGGCAGGCTGGTCGACCGAAGGTCGATCCGAAACATTCAGCGAATAGTTACCGTCGGGAGACTTTGATTCCATCACTTTACCGGAACATCCCGCAATGGTAATGAAAAACAATAAAACGATAACCCTTTTCATTTCTCCCTCCTATAGAATTTAAGCGATTCTTTTTGCCCGGCGTGACAGTCTTTTCCCTCATTGTCATCCCGAGTCCTATTCCCGCACTATTTGATAGATGTCACACCGAGCCAGTCGAGGTGCTGTTTAAAGTTCACTTCGCAAGCATTTCCCGCGCGTGGGCTTTCGACGTATCGGTCTCGCCGCCGAGCATCCGCGCGACCTCGTTCACACGTTCCGCCCCGTCCAGCCTCCGCACCTGTGTGAACGTCTTCCCTTCGCGGACGTCCTTCGTTACATAATAATGCGCGTCCGATTTCGCGGCGATCTGCGGGAGATGGGTGATCACGATCAGTTGGCGCGACCGCGCGAGTTCGCGTATCTTCTCCGCGACATGGTTCGCGGTCACTCCGCCGATCCCGACATCGATCTCGTCGAATATCAACGTCTCGATCGAATCGTTGCCCGCGAGGATGGATTTGAGGGCGAGCATGATGCGCGATATTTCGCCGCCCGACGCGATCTTGCGGAGCGGTTTCGGCTCCTCGCCGGGGTTCGGCGATATCATGAATTCCACATAATCGATCCCCGCCGGACCTGCTTTGACCGCGCGGTCGTTGATACGGATCGGGCTTGCGTCGTCCTTGATATAGCTGATTCCCGTGATAAATTCCGATTTCTCCATCCCGAGGAACGCGAGCTCGGTTTTCACGGCGAGCGCGAGTTTCTTGCCAGCGTCCTGCCGTTTCCGTGAAAGTTCGAGACAGCTGTCGATCAGGCGGAGTTTCACTTCCGCGATCTCCTTGTCGATCTTTTCGATCTCCGCCGCCCGGTTTTCGAAACGTCCCAGCTTGGCGGTACACTCTTCGCAGTAAGCGTTCAGTTCCGCAATCGTCTGCTTTCTATATTTTCGCTTGAGGTCTTTGATGAGTTCCAGCCGGTCGGTCAGTCCGTCCATCTTCCCGGTATCGTAATCGACCTCGTCCATATACTCCGATATCAGCTTGACAGCCTCGCCGACCTGCGCGGATACGTTCTCCAAAATCTCGGCGAGTTCGGCGTACTTAGGGTCGATCCCGCTGACGGAGTTCAGGTCGCCCTGCGATTTGGCTAGCCTTCCGCTGACCGAAAGTTCCTCCCCGTAGAGTTTACCGTATGCCCCGTTCAGGGCGGTCTGAATCTGCTCGGCATGCTCCATCCGTTTAAGCTGTTCGGAAAGCTCCTCCTCTTCCCCGTCGGCGAGCTTCGCCCCGGTGATATCCTTGACCGCGGTCTCCCAGTACACCTTCTCCTCGGCGAGTTTCTTCTCGTCGGTCTCGAGTTCGGCCTTTTCGGCGAGCTTGGCGTTCAATCCGGCGTAGATTTCGCCCGCCTTCCGACGGCCGTCCCATAGCCCGCCGTAAGAATCGAGGATATCGATATGCACCTTCTGCTGGAGAAGGAGCTGATGGTCATGCTGTCCGTGGATATCGAGGAGCCATTGCCCGATCTCGGAAATCCTCCCGAGGGTCTCCTGCATCCCGTTGACGAACGCCCGGCTCTTTCCGCCCTCGGCGATCTCCCTTCGGATAATCAGCCCCTCGGAAAGGTCGATATTCATCTCGGCAAGCCGTTCACGGGAATATCTGTCGGATACAGTAAACGAGGCCTCGATCACTGCGCGGTCGCTACCCGTGCGGATGACCGCCGAATCGCCCTTCTCGCCTAAAAGCAGGCCGAGCGCCCCGACTATAATGGATTTCCCCGCGCCGGTCTCCCCCGTGAACACGTGGAATCCCGCGCCGAATTCCAGTTCCAGCGTATCGATTATCGCATAATTCTTAATAAAAATCCGGTCGATCATACCTTCCATCCCAATTTTTCACGAAGCGTCTCGAAGAATTTACTGTCCCCGAAATAATACATCTGGACAGGGTGCGGGAATTTCCGTACGATTATCATATCTCCGGTCATAATCTCCATATGCTCCTGCCCGTCTATAGAAAGAATAACGCCGATATCGGCGGTGCTGTTCCGAAGCTCTATTTCCTTATCGCCGCTCATCACTATCGGACGTACGCCGAGGGTATGCGCGCAAATCGGCGTGATGACAAAGCCTTCCAGTCCCGGAAGGAGTACCGGCCCGCCCGCGGAAAGGTTATACGCGGTGGAGCCTGTGGACGTGCATACGATTACGCCGTCGGCGCGGTATTTGGATAACGGTTCGTCCGACACCCGGAGGTCGATATCGACCATACGCGAGACCGCCGCGCCCCGGCTGATGACCGCCTCGTTGAGCGCCTCGAAACGCCCTATCGTACTCTTTCCACGGCGCACCTCGACATCCAGCATCATACGCCGGATATATTTTGCCTTACCGCCGAGTATCTTGTCAATAATTGTCTCGATGTTTTCCGGGTTAATTTCCATCAGAAAACCCAGCCGTCCGGCGTTGATACCCACTATCGGGATATTCAGGGAATGCAGGGTACGCGCGGTAAACAGGTACGTCCCATCCCCCCCGATAGCAAAAATCACCTCCATCGGAGGATATTTATCCAGTGCATTCGGGGTAATTTCTTCCGGGGAGAAAATGACGCATTCCACACCCCGTTCCTTCAGCAGACTTTCCATCTTTTCGCAGATGACATCCGTGTGCGCTTTTCGCCGGTTGACAATCATGAGAGCATTTTTCATTTCCGTTTCCTCCCCGTCAGGAAATCGATAATCCGATCTTTAATCCGCTGGAAAAATATTTTTACCGAATGTGCGCCGAATTTATCCGAGAAATCCTTGATCGCATGTTCGATCGCGGTATCCCCGTACTTTTCCTTGAGATAGTGCCAATGATCCATAATCCATATATAAAGGTCGCCTTTTGTACGCCCGGGAAACCTGCGGAGAATCTTCGTATGAGTGACTACGTTTACCACAACCAGATAAGCGTCGTAGTACCACCTGCGTACCGCTTCCTCCCATGACGGGTCGCGGTGCTCCTTCTCCCCGAGCAGGTATTTATAGGTCACAATATGTTCCAGCAGACGGTAGTATCCCCACGGCGCGGTCAGTTCGATCTGCACCCCGGGGACAATTTCATCCAGATGCGTGCGTTCGAGGAAGAAGCTGTAGCTCTCCGCGATCAGCATCCCCTTCTCGCTCAGGTGCTGTTCCGTGATCGGGACGCGCGTAAAAAGCTCCACCACCTCCGCGTCGATAAACGCCTGACCCTTTTCCAGCGCCACAGACACCCGGTGGTTGCCGTCGCGGACGAAATAGTACTCGCCGATCTTGTATACCGATATCGGCGGAAGGTCGCGGTTATCGAGACGCGCGACGTCGATGCCCTCCCAACGGTCGCGGGTGTGAATCTGCTGGGGCATAAAATTGATATCGAAATCCTTGTAGCGCCCCTCGCTCCCGACGATATTATCGAGCGGAATAGAGTTCATTCCGCGGTAAACCATTCCGTATGGCGAGAGCAGGTATTTGACTTCGTCGAACTGGAATAACTGGTTATTCACGTGGAAAATAGTAGAAAAAAGACGGCTGAAGAACGCCTTATTACGCGCGCGTTCAAAATCCATTTTCGCGATGTTCTGGTTTTCATTCAAGGGATACATCGTGCTACCCTGTATTTAATTCAGATCGAGGATCTGATAATCGTAACAATTGATCACCTTCGTGCCCAGATATTCGGACTCGCGTACGGTATTCCGGTCGTATATATGAATATGTCCGTGAAGCAGGTACTTCGGACGGAATTTCTCGATAAACCACCGGAATGCCTCGAATCCACGGTGCGGCAGGTCGCCCTCGTCGTGAATTCCCATCGGCGGCGCATGAGTGACTAAAATATCCGCAAATCTTCCCCGCCTGAATTTATTCCACCAGAGTTTCGGAAACAGGCGGTATATCTTCCGCCGCATCTCCTGCTCGGTGTACTGATGGTCGCCGCGGTTGTAACGCATCGACCCTTCCAATCCGAAGAAGGACATATTCCCCAACGACAGCGGACGGCGATCGAGGTTGACCCCGCCGAAGTTTCCGTCACGGTTGTAGTTCAGCGCGGACTGATAAAAATCGTTCCCGTACGCGGCGTCATATACGACATTTTTCGACTGAATATCGTACTGATCGTGATTACCGCAGACATAGTAAAGAGGTTTTCCAAGCATCGAGACGAGATAATCCAAATAATACTCGGGGAGATCGCCGCAGGATATGATTAAATCCACATTCCCGGCGATTTTCTTAATCTGAGGGCTATACAGAAACTTATTGACTACATCGCTGACCGCAAGAACTCTCAAAGCTATTCTTTACACCTCTTCAATATGTTTCTCTATAAACGCCTCGAAATCGGGTCGGCTCATTTTATCCTTATAAAATTCCCAGATCGAATTGATAAGTTCGTCTTTTGTCGCGAATTTTACTCCCTTTTGAGCACCGTCGAGAGTTACTTTAAATGCCATGCCGTAGCCTCCGTAATCATAATTATCGAAATAACCCTACGCCTTTACATTTCCCCTTACTTGATCTCCAGCATTTTAACAATACTCTTCCGCGCCTTTTCCGCCGTAACCGGATCGATTTTCACCTCGTACTGATCGTATCGAAGAGAATCGAGCACCTTCGAAAGCGTAATCTTCTTCATATTTGCGCACCGCAACGGTTTCATAGGCTCGATGAACTCCCGGTCCGGGAACCGTTTCGCCAGCGCGTGCAGCATCCCGCACTCAGTCACCACTATGAACTTTTTCGTCTCGGGGTGACGCTCAACCGCGCCGAACATCTGTCCCGTACTGCAAACCTCGTCCGCGATATCAAGGATGTTTCTCGGACATTCCGGATGAGCCATTACGAGCGCTCCGGGATTCGCCTTTTTCGCCTCGATGATCGAATCGATATCCGCCTTATGATGCACTACACAATAACCTTCCCATAAAACCAACGGCTTCCCGGTCTTCCGCCGGATATAATCGCCGAGGTGCTTATCGGGAAGAAATACTATTTTATCGCTGTCTATACTGTTAATCACTTTCTCGGCGTTTCCCGACGTACAGCAGATATCGATCTCCGCCTTTGTATCAGCGTGGGTATTGACATACGCCACGAAAACATGATCGGGATACACCTTCTTCCATTCCCGCACCTGTTTGACTGTCGCAAAATCCGCGAGCGGGCATCCCGCCTGAGTGTCGGGAATCAGCACCCGTTTGTCCGGGTTCAGGATAGCCGCGGTCTCGGCCATAAAGTACACGCCGCAGAATATGATAACAGGTTCGCTGATCTGCGACGCGCGGCGGGCCAGTTCGAGGGAGTCACCCGTAAAATCCGCGATATCCTGCACATCCGCTATCTGGTAATTATGCGCTAAAATGATAGCGTTCTTCTCTTTTTTCAGGCGTCCGATCTCAGCCTTCATTTCTTCATTATTCATCGATAAGCGCCCCTTTGCCCAAACGCGCCTCCGGACGCTACAGCAGTAAATAATTATAGGCAATTTTCACGAAATGTCAACAGATTTTTCCGTTTTTGTCGTCATGTATAGCAAATCGGGTGCAAAGTGCAATAAAAACTTCCCTCGGCTTGCTCAGAATAATACCCATGTGTATATTACGGTTATCCCGTTTCATCCCAAACGTATGTTAAAACAACCCCGCCGAGGCGCTGTTTCAGTGTTTTTTCCGGATATCCTAACAATAAATTCACATGAAGGTTCTATTTGTATGAATTTAAAAATCCTTCCGCCTGCTTCCGGTTTTTATCCAGACGAGTCATCAGATTATCGATAACCTTGTGATAATTGAGCATCCCTGTTTTAATCTTATACACCTCGTCCTCAAGATCGAAATGATAACCGTAGGGATTGAAATTGATATGGATACCCTTGATGGAATCGGCCTGTTTCGCGTAATCGATAGCGAGATTCCAGTACTTTCTTGCCTCGCCGAAATAGAACTCCGCGATCTCGTAGCCCTCCAGATACAGCTTCAGATATTCATGGTTATAGAATAGGATATGCTCCTGAAAGAAATAATACCCGTAGTCGATATAAGCCTGCGTGAGAAGCCGGCAGATGTGCATCATCACCAGGTTCTGGTACTTTCGGTACTGGATCTCGTTGGTAATCGGCACGAGCGCTTTAATGGGATTATCGAACGGGACACAGTAGGCGTACTCGAGGAACGAGATATTCCTGCTGATATTGTCCTTGTCCGTATACAGCCATTGATTGAATAATTGGAGGAATTGCTCCTTATAACGGTAGTAATCCGGGACTTGTTTAAACTTGAAGTCTTCCTTATCCGCGAAGAGGCGAGCCTCGTTTACGAAAAGGATTGCGATAACCAGCAGCCATTTACGCATGGACATCCCCGTATTCGTGCTAAATATTGTATCGGCACGGATGCGAAAATCAATAAGCGCCTTTTCCGCGGAAAACGGCGAAGGGGGTTCGGAAGAGAATGATGATATCGAGCCATAGATTCCAGTTCTGTACATACCACGCATCGGTCTGGACACGGTAGGCATAGTCGGTGTCGCTGCGGCCGGAAACCTGCCACATCCCGGTAAGGCCGGGTTTGACCGAGTAGTAATATTCCGCGAAATCACCGTAATGCTTGTCGAGTTCCTCGCGGATGACCGGGCGGGGCCCGATAAGACTCATTTGCCCGATCAGGATATTGAATATCTGGGGGAGTTCGTCCATACTGGTCTTCCTCAGGAACTTTCCGAGCGGTGTGACACGAGGGTCGTTTTTCAGTTTATAATTGGATTCCCATTCCTTTTTCGCAGTAGGATCGTTCCCTAGTATTTTTTTCAGGCGTTCCTCAGAATCTTTGTACATTGTTCGGAACTTCCACGCCTTGAAATCTTTCCCGTCCTTTCCGACACGCGAATGGCCGTAGAAAACGCTGCCCTTCGACGTTATTTTCACAAGAAACGCGGTCAGCATCAGAAACGGCAGAACAACGATGAATCCCAGAATCGACAATACCAGATCGAATATCCGTTTGATCAGCATATTGAACCCGGATTTCAGACTGTTTCGGACACGTATCATGAAGAGGCGTTCCGCGTACAGGTAATGCAATTCCGAGTTGAAAACCGATACGCCGTGGATTTCCGGGATCAGGATGACCCGTTTAACATAACGGTATACGTTATTGATAATATGCGCAAGCTTCTCGTCGTTCTCGTAGCGCACGGCGATAAATACAGTCTGGATATCCAGCATATTGACATATTTCGTAAAATTTTTAATTTCCCCGAGCACTTCGTACTCTTTTCCGTCTACATCGAAGTGTTTCCCGATATTCTTTTTCGCGTCGTCGAGGAAACCGATCACATTATAGCCCAAATGATCCTCGCGACGGAGACCGCGGATCGTCGCCATCGCTTCGGGGCCGCATCCGAGAATCAGTACATTTTCTTTCCATATCCCCATCCTGAAAAGAATCCTTTTTCCGATGAAGCGGAATAACGGCAGAATGATGATCGAATAAAGCCAGATAAAGACAAAGAGAATCCTGAGTACTGTATTCGGGCCGAACATCGCGCTGAAGTAAATCACGAGAAATATCAATAAAATCGAAAGGGTCGATGTTTTCAGGAGCGAACGGGTTTCCTCCCAGAACGGCATGCGATTCAGGTACAGCCGCTCGAACTGGTTCATGATCAGGAATACGATCGGCACCCAGATCATTCCGGCGGCGTTCTGGAATGTTAAAAAGAAAGGGGGAATATCCTTGAAAAGGAAATGAACCAATGTCGTACGGGTAAGTACGGCAAGAAATAAAGTGACATAGTATGCAAATGTATCTATAATCGTCAGGGATAGTACCTGTGCGAATGATTTCATAAAACGGCGGAAACTCATCTATTGTCCTCGAATAATTTAATTTACTGTCCCTGTGAAACCGGCAGCATCATTTTATAGACAATAACCGTACCCTTGCTTTTCAGGTCCGCCGGCATTTTCGCCGAGACTTCATCCCATACCTTCGCTGCCCGCTCCGAATAGAACGAAAAATCGATCATATAACGCTTAAAGACCCGGTAGTATTCGCCCGGGGCGTTCTGCCCGACAATTTTCATCTTTTCCCAGTAATTCTCGACATTAATCGCATAACTTCCGGCGACCTGCTCCGATAAAGCGGCGATCCATTTATCAAGAAACGGGGTAAGTTTCGGGTCGTCGATCTTCACTTCCGTTTTTACTTCCGCTACTTTATCGCGGGTAAACATCTCGACAGCCTTCTTGATCTGCGCAATCTCATCGGGAGTCTTTATCGAGCTTTCCGTAAGGGCAAACGGCGACTTTGAAAACACGGTAATATAGATTACCTTGTTATCCGTACTGTCTTTTCCGAGCACCCATCTGTACTTAATCCATACCGGAGGGTTCCCTTTGCTCTGTCCGGCAACCTCGACCTGAACATTCGTATCCGGGACCTGTTCCATCAGCGCATATGCCTCACGGTACTCCGGTATTGTTTCAACACCGGACGAACCGCACGCGGCTGTCATCCCGAAAAAGAGAATAATTCCCCAAATTCCCTTCCTCATATCCCAACCTCCACCGTGAATATTGCTAAATGATTATTTAATATACATCTTTTTTCCCGAAAACTCAAGTATTCGGGGGTAATATAGAAAAAGTGGGCTTATTTGTCCGTTTTTTCGTCTGAATATCCTCATCCGCTTCTACGTTCTTTCAGACTGTGTTTGTCGAAGTAGTTTCATATGCCATGCAATCCCAAGTATATTAATGAGACCCCCGAGGAAGCATATATCAAAGCACCATTTCTTTGCGGGGTATTTGCCCAAGCAGCCTGTCATTTTCGACTGCTCTCCCGCGTATCAGAAGTTTTTTAACTGCGCGGGATCGCAGTGACATACCGATAAAAAAGGGCTTCCGAAGAAGCCCCGATTTGCTTACTTATTATATAACGGCCTAGGTTTGTAGGTCGTATGCAGGAGATGGTGCGATTTTTCGCTGAGCGGTTCGCCCAGAAACTCCTTGTAAAGGTTCTGGATTTCCGGGTTATCGTGCGAACAACGTATCTTGCTGCCCTCGTCGTCATGATAAATTCCCTTCGCGCGGAGACGCCGTACACGGTCGTTGGCGCCGTACGGCTGTCCGCCGCCGCCAACACACCCGCCGCGGCACGCCATCACTTCGATGAAATCGTAAGGCGGCTTTTCTCCGTTCTTTTTCGCCTGACGTACTTCTTCCAGCAGAGTCTGGACATTGGAAAGGCCGTGAGCGACCGCCACCCTGACGTCGTTCCCGTCGATATCTATAGTCGCGGTCTTGATTCCGTCCAGCCCGCGCACCTGTTCGAATTCCACATGCCCGAGGTTCCGGCCTGTTATCAGCCTGTATGCTGTTCGTAGGCCGGCCTCCATCACACCGCCGGTCGCGCCGAACAATGTACCCGCGCCGGCGTATTCACCGAGGATGCTGTCGGCCTTATCGTCCGGCAGGTTCTCGATATCGATACCCGCCGCCTTGATCATTCTCGTCAGTTCGCGGGTGGTCAGCGATACGTCTACGTCCTGATGCCCGCTCGAAAACATCTCGTCCGTGCGGGTGATCTCGTATTTCTTAGCGGTACAAGGCATAATCGAGACCATGAAAATTTTCGCGGGGTCGATGCCCATTTTTTCGGCGTAATATGTTTTTGCGAGCACACCCACCATCTCGTGCGGGGATTTCGCCGACGAGAAGTGCGGGATGAGGTCCGAGTCGAACTTCTCGAGAAAATCGACCCATGACGGACAGCACGACGTGATCAGGGGCAGCTCGTTCTTTTTCTTGGTATACAGTTCGACGAACTCGGAACCCTCCTCCATAATCGTCAGGTCGGCGCCGAAATTCGTATCGAATATCGCGTCGAATCCGATCCTGCGGAGAGCGGCATAAAGTTTCCCGGTCAGTAGAGTTCCGATCTCGTACCCGAACGATTCGCCGATAGCGACACGCACCGCGGGAGCGATCTGCACCACGCAATGCATATCCGGCGCAAGCAGGGCTTTCCATACGCGGTTGGTCTCGTCCTTCTCGTAGATCGCGCCTACCGGACAATGCGCCGAACACTGTCCGCATTTCACGCACGGGCTGTCGGCAAGCTGTACGTCGGCAGCGGGGGCGATACGGGTCGAAAACCCGCGTCCGAGGAATTCTATCGCGTACACGCTCTGCATTTCCTGACAGACATTCACACAGCGTCCGCACTTGATACACTTCTCCGGGTGGAGTTCTATGGACGCGGTACTTTTATCGATCGGGATATCTTTCGTGACCTGAGCGAACTCGACCTCGCGGATACCGAAGTCCGCCGCGATTTTCTGGAATTCGCAGTTCCCGTTGCGGGGACACCGCAGACAGTCGTTGGGATGGTCGGACAGCATGAGTTCGAGCACAGTCCGCCGCACCTCGACAATTTCCGGGTCATGCGTCGTAATACTCATTCCCTCTTCTATCGGGGTAGAGCAAGCCCGGAACATCTTCGGGGACTTTTCCAGCTTAACCACACAAAGCCCGCAGGCCGCCCATGCCGGAAGGTCGGGATGATAGCACAGCGTCGGAACCTTGATCTGCACATTCCGCGCGGCTTCGAGTATCGTCAGCCCGTCTTCCATCGCAAAGGGCATACCGTTTATCTTTATATTAACCTTAGCCACTTTCGTCCTCCTTAGCTTCTGGTAATCGCGCTGAACTTACAGCTAGTGTAACATTCGCCGCACTTGATACAGAGTTCCTGGTTGATCAGGTGGGGCTGCCGCTTTTCGCCGGTGATCGCGTTCACGGGACAGACACGCGCGCAAAGCGTACACCCGATACATTTATCCGGCAGTATCGTAAATTTGAGAAGATCCTTACATTTCCCGGAACGGCATTTCTTCTCGTTGATATGCTCGAGGTATTCCTCACGGAAGTACTTCAATGTGGACACGACCGGGTTGGGAGCGCTCTGGCCGAGCCCGCACAGCGACGCGCGTTTCATCGCGTGCCCGATCCGTTCGAGCTGTTCGACATAACTTTCCTCGCCGCTGCCCTTCGTGATCTTTTCCAGCAGGTCGTACATCTGCCTTCCGCCGATCCGGCACGGGGAACACTTTCCACAGGACTCGTCCACTGTAAAGCCGAGGTAGAACTTCGCGACGTCGACCATACAATCGTCCTCGTCGGTTACGATCAATCCGCCCGAACCCATGATGGATCCGAGTACTTGAAGATTTTCGTAGTCGATCGGGGTATCGAGGTATTCCTCGGTGATCATACCGCCCGACGGGCCTCCGGTCTGCGCGGACTTGAACTTCTTGCCGTTGCGGATACCGCCGCCGATATCGAAAATGATCTCGCGCAGCGTCGTACCCATCGGCACTTC
Source organism: Brevinematales bacterium (assembly GCA_020059465.1). Lineage (GTDB taxonomy): Bacteria > Spirochaetota > Brevinematia > Brevinematales > GWF1-51-8 > GWF1-51-8. The sequence goes on along the minus strand of JAGVBZ010000033.1, from coordinate 10,384 downwards.
TATTAAACCCGAATTACTTATTTTTCCCGTGAGCGCGAACACCTTCGTACCCTTGGAGGTCGCGGTGCCGATAGAACCGTACCATTCGCCTCCCTTAAGTATGATTACCGCGATATTCGCGAGAGTTTCTACGTTATTGATGACCGTCGGCTTACCCCAGAGTCCCTTGACTGACGGGAACGGCGGACGGGGACGGGGCATACCCCGCTGTCCCTCGATAGACGCCATCAGCGCGGTTTCCTCGCCGCAGACAAACGCGCCTGCGCCGAGACGTATCTCGATATCGAAATCGAACCCGCTGCCGAGGATATCCTTACCGATCAGCCCGTATTCGCGGGCGTCGTCTATCGCCTTTTCAAGATTGGATATCGCAAGGGGATACTCCGCGCGGATATAGATATATCCCTGTGCCGCGCCGACCGTGCGCCCGGCGATCATCATCGCCTCGATCACCGAATGAGGGTCTCCCTCGAGCACGCTTCTATCCATATACGCGCCCGGGTCTCCCTCGTCGGCGTTACAGATAATATATTTCACATCGGATTGGACTTTCTGGGAAAAGAGCCATTTCTGCCATGTCGGGAAGCCGGCGCCGCCTCGTCCCCTCAGCCCGGCTTTTTTCAACTCATCGATCACATCGTCAGGTTTCATGGAAAACAGAACTTTTTCAAGCGCGGCATATCCGTCGCGCGCGATATATTCATCTATATTTCTGGGATCGATGACTCCGCAGTTCCGTAGGACGATGCGGTATTGTTTCTGGTAGAACGGTACGTCTTTCAGACGCACACGCCCTTTATCCTTTCCGGCATCGTAGAGGAGTTCCGCAACAGGGCGGCCCTTGATGATATGTTCCGAAACGATTCGCGACGCATCCTCGGGCTTGACCTGTACATAAAACGCATCATCCGGGAGAATTTTCACGATCGGCCCCTGTTCGCAGAAACCGAAACACCCGGTCTTGACAACCTGAACGTCTGCGTCCAGATTGGCGGCGGTCACTTCCTTCTTCAGGTTCTCGAAAATATCGTTCGCTTTCGAGGATTCGCATCCTGTCCCGCCGCAGACTAATATATAATTCTTATATGCCATATTTACCCCCGTTAACCGATGATGTCTGTGGACGGTTTATCGAAAACATGCTCGTTGACAAGCCTGTCCTGAATAATATGTCGATCCACTATCTTCCGGGCGATCTTGTCGTCCACCCGGCCGTAAACAATGTCCGGCATTCCGGGCTTCTTTACCTCGACAGTCGGTTCGTTGGTGCAGAATCCCATGCATCCGGTCTGTTTGACGATCACGTTGTGGATATCGCGTTTATTGAGTTCGTCGAGGAACGCGTCGAGGGTCTGTTTTGCACCCGCGGCGATCCCGCATGTACCCATCCCGACAATAATTTCAACATTCTTATCGCTCACATCCCTTTGTTCTATCCCTTTCTTTTTTTCCTCACGGAGCTTCCGAAGCTCCTCCAGCGTCATCTTTCCCATTTATTCCTCTCCTCTTTTATTCCTCTTCCAGCGAGGTAAGGTACTGTCGCGCGAGAATGACCGAATCCACGTCTTCCAAATTCCCAAGGGTATCGATGAGTTCGGAACGGTGCACCGAGTATTCGAGACCGTCCGCCTTCCGCCGTATACCAAGCTCGTAATCGCCGGGATACAGCATCATCGAAAGGAACGCCGCCGGCAGGTTTCCCTGCGGGGGACAGTCGATATTCGTCAGGTCGAACGAAAAGTACACCGAAGTCCCGTATCCGAGTTCCGACTTAATATCGAACCCGCCGCCCGCGGCCTCCGCCGCCTGTATCAGGAACGGTATCCCGAGGCCGACTTTCCGGTTTTCATGCTTATGTCCGTCGGTATAGAACGGGTCTTTGACCCGTTCGAGAGTCTCGGCGTCCATCCCCTTCCCGTCATCGGAGATATAGACCTCCAGGCGCCCGTTTTCCTCGATGTACTCGACCATCACCGAAGCCGAACCGGCCTCGATGGAGTTCTGCACGATATCCGACAGGAAATCGGAAACGGCGAAATGCACCTAAATCCCCTTGAACTTCGATATAATTTCAGGTATCTTATCCTTCTCCACCTTGCCGAACACCTCGCCGTCCACGGTCAGTACCGGAGCAAGCCCGCAGCACCCGACGCACCGCACCGCTTCGAGCGAAAACTCGTCATCGTCGGTAGTGCCGTTCACCGGAAGTCCGAGGGTGTCCTCGATCGTCTGGATCAGGTCTTCCCCGCCCTTAAGGTAGCACGCGGTGCCCATGCACACAGAGATCATATGCTTACCGGGCTTCTTCAGCTTGAAAAAGTGATAAAAAGTCACCACCCCGTAAATTTTCGCGAGAGGAATGTCCGTCAGACGGGAGACCTTCAGCGCGACCTCGCGGGGAATATACCCGTAGGTCTGCTGTACCTTATGCAGGATCATAATCATGTTTCCGGGTTTATCCCGCCATTTTTCGATAAACTGCACCAGATCGTCCGCTAACTGAACTTCCACCTCTTTTTTATTGAACATGGAATCCTCCTGATAGACCGGCAATAATGGACTCATGAATTGCTGTACGAAAGGTTATTAACTGGAACGTGTTTTTTATTGAGGGTACTATTATATCATAAAAATAACCGGCATGCAAGTATTTGTTAAATATTTCACAAGCATATTTTTCTTAGTATAAAATAATATCATAGTTAACTTTACTTATCAACAAACTACGATTATCATAATGATAATTCAATAGGAAAAAGTATGCCGTTCAAGTGGGAGAAAACTCTGATCACCGATGCGAAAGGTCGTAAAGTCGAAGCATCAACCCCGTTCATCATCACCGCAAGCCGTTCCACCGATATCCCCGCGTTCTACGGCGAATGGTTCCGGCGGCGTCTCGACGCGGGCTATGTCAAATGGGTCAACCCGTTCAACGGCGCGCCGTACTATGTCTCGTTCGCGAAAACCCGGTTCTTCGTATTCTGGACGAAAAACCCGCGCCCGTTCTTACCCGTGCTGGAGAAGGTCGCGGAGATGGGGTACGGATTCTACTTCCAGTTCACGCTCAACAACTACGACGGTACCGGACTCGAACCCGGACTTCCCCCGCTCGATGAAAGAATCGATGCGTTTACGGAACTCTCGCGGCGTTACGGTAAGGAGCGCACGGTATGGCGATACGACCCCCTCATCCTTACCGCAAGCACCGGAATGGACGAACTTCTCGCGCGTGTCCGCGCAGTAGGGGACAAGATTCACCCCTATACCGAGAAGCTCGTGTTCAGCTTCTGCGAGATCGGACGTTACCCGAAGGTTGTCCGTAACCTCGCGCGCGAACGCATCAATTATACGGTGTTCGACGGGGAGACGATGATTCATGCAGCGCGCAGGATAGCCGAAATGAACCGTGAATGGGGACTCACCGTCGCGTCATGCGCGCAGGAAATCGGCCTCGGCGAATACGGCATCAGCCATAATAAGTGTGTGGACGACGAACTGATCGCACGGATATCCCCGGATGACACCGCGCTTGCGGGCTTCCTCGGCCGGGGTAACGGGAAAGAGTTCAAGGATAAGGGTCAGCGGAAGTTCTGCCGGTGTATCCCGTCGAAGGATATCGGGCAGTACGATACCTGCCCGCACTTCTGCGCGTACTGTTACGCGAACACTTCGCGCGAATCGGTGAGGCGAAAATCAGGAAAATATTCCCCGGAAAGCGAGGGCATTATTAGTACATAGCTTCCGGCAATTATAAACATAATTTAATTACGTTCATTTCCTCAATTATCTTGCGGTTTTTCAGGAATAGATTATTATATATGGGTATATATTTGGGAGTAACCGTTGAAAATTTCATGGTGGATTGTCGTCTATCTGTTTTTTCATCTTCTGCTCGTAACGGTGTTTTTTTCTATCCAGATTCAATACAGCCATGAGAATATCAATTATTTCGCCGAACAGCATCTATTGGAAAAACAGGAATTTTTTCAAACCGCCCTCCGGCTCAAATCCGATGTGATTAAAAAAATCATTCTGGACTATACATTCTGGGACGAAATGTACGATTTTGTAAGAAATAAAAATGCAAATTGGGCGAAGTACAATCTCGATACATTATTTAAATCGATCAACATCCATTTCCTCTGGGTCTACGATGTCAACGAAAAGAAGGTATATTTCACAAGCCTGAGCAACGAGACGGAGGCGTCGGACTTACAGAATCTGGCGGGTTTTCTCAAAGGGGAGATGAAAGCGTACTTTTCAACAAACAGGTATATCGAACTTTTCATCCATTATAAAAACGCGCACTATCAGCTTTTCGGAAGCACTATCCATCCCACCGTCGACTTTGAAAGAATAACATCTCCCTCAGGGTATCTATTTGTCGCGAAGAAATGGGATGACGTATTGATGGATAATATAAAAAGTATCGTCTACGCTGATGCGATCGAATTTATAGATGGGGAGTATACGAACGAGCCGTATGATTTTTTGCGCCTCGGCCCGAAACTGGTCGCAAATATCCCGCTGCCCGGATGGAAACTCTCCCATTACGTAAAAGTCACCTATATCGATAACGCGGTCATCGAGTACGGGAATAAACTCTTCGGCCAGCTTTTCATCGTCGGGTTTTTACTCGCAGTGTCCTATATTGCGTTTTTTATTATACTGCTGTATAGAATTGTTTTCCCCCTCAGAAAAATTTCGATTTCTTTAGAAACCCGCAGCACTGATCAAATCAAGAGTATTTCCGAAGCAAAATCGGAATTCGGCGATATTTCCCGTATGATCAACGATTTCTTTATCCAGCAGCAGAATGCCGAAATAATGAATACCCAACTTCAGACTGCCGAAGCCCATCAGAAAGCGATGCTGGATAATATTCCCTATATGATCTGGCTGAAGGATAAGGATGGGCGTTTTATAGAAATCAACAAGGCATTCGAGAAATTTTTTCTCCTGACACGCGATCAGGTTATCGGAAAAACAAATTCCGAAGTATTCCCTCCCGAAATCGCGAGCCAGTTCGACGACTATCTGGAAAAAATATTCCAGTGCAGGAAACAGCTTTCGTATGAAGAAGAAATATTGCTCCATGATAAAACGGTGTTTTTAGAGAAATTTTTAACTCCGATTTTCAGCCAGAACGGCGAGCTTATCGGAGTCACCGGATTGGCCCATGATATCACGATGCAAAAAATCAATGAAGAAGAACGGGAAAGTTTACAGGTGCAGCTTTATCAGCTGAATAAAATCGATACGCTCGGCAAACTTGCCGGAGGCGTCGCTCACGAGTTCCGGAATTATCTGACGGTTATCCGCGGATACTCCGATCTGATCCAGTACCGTCCGAAAAAAGACCCCGAGCTTCAGGAATACTTAAAGCACATTATCGATGCGGCGGATAAAGCGACGTCTATTACCTCTCAGCTTCTCGCATTCAGCCGGAAACAAATTATCAGTCCTTATAATATTAACCTGAACGATCAGCTATATGAACTGCAGAAGGTAATCCAGCCGCTGATCGGCGAAAATATTAAAATCGTCTTTAAACCCCACCCTCATCTGAGCGGAATCTTCGCGGATAAAGCACAGATCGAGCAGATAGTATTCAATCTCACGCTGAATTCAAAAGACGCAATGCCCGATGGCGGAAACATCATATGGTCGACCGATAATGTCCGGATCGATGACGAGTACTGCAGGAAAAACCCGTTCGCTTTATCCGGAAATTATATCCGTTTTTCCGTCGCCGATAAGGGTATCGGAATGGAAGAGGCCGTACTGAAAAAAGTATTCGACCCGTTTTTTACCACCAAGGATGCCGGTAAGGGAACGGGAATGGGGCTTGCCGTGGTTCACGGGATTGTCAAGCAGCATAACGGATGGGTCACCGCCGAGAGCAAACCGGGCAAAGGTTCCGTTTTTTCCGTGTATCTTCCCGTGATGGACGATATTATCAGCGGAGGGAGTTTGTCTCAGGAGACGAAAAATTTCACTCAACTGATGGGAAACCTGGAACAGATTCTATATATCGAGGATGAACGCAGCGTCAGGAATCTGGTTACCGAAACACTGAAGCGGAATAAGTACCTTGTCATCGACTGCAAAGATATCAAAACCGCCCGGCAGAAACTCGACGAGAATAAAGCCGGTATCCAACTGATTATTTCAGATATCCTGCTTCCCGACGGCAACGGATTGGAGTTTATGCAGGAAGTACACGCTGCATACCCGGGTATCCCGATCATACTGACCAGCGGTTATGCGGATTCGATTATCAGAGTGGATAGTATCGAACGGCAGGGATTTAAGTTCGTCCCTAAGCCTTTCACCCTGATGGAACTTTTACGCAGGGTTTCGGAAAAGATTAACGAAAACCTGAAATAAATCTTCGAATACTCCTTGTCTAAAATAAATCTATTTACTATAATATTCTAACTAAAGAAAGAGAGGGCAGGATGCGTATCCTTCGTTTCGCCATTTCGCAGATCAATACTACAGTCGGGAATATCGAGCAAAATCTGGAAAAAATGAAGGAATCCGTTATCCGCGCCTACGGGGAAAACGCGGACGTACTGATTTTTCCCGAACTCGCTATTACCGGTTACCCTCCCGAAGACCTTGTTTTCAAGTCCCAGTTCATCGATTCAAACCTCGCCGCGCTTAAGGAACTTACCGGATTCAGCAGTCAGTATCCTATCCTGATCTTCGCGGGGTTTATCGACCGGACGGACGATATTTACAACGCCGCGGCGGTGATCTACAAAGGACGCCTGATCGATGTCTATCATAAGATTTACCTGCCTAATTACGGCGTATTCGACGAGAAACGTTATTTTGCGTCGGGCGATACCGTACCTGTCTATATCTATAAAGGCGTCCGGATCGGTTATACAATCTGCGAGGACCTATGGTATCCCGACGGTCCGGGGCATTTTCAGGCCGCTGTCGGCGACGCGGAGATTATCCTGAATTCCAGCGCCTCGCCGTACCACACCGGTAAACAGCAGTTCCGCGAGAAAATGTACTCCGCGCGCGCCGGGGACGAGATCGCCGCGCTGATCAACTGCAACCTCGCAGGGGGACAGGACGAACTGGTATTCGACGGCAGTTCAACCGCGTACGACGAATCGGGTACGCTGACCGCGCGGCTCGAGCCGTTCGCCGAGGACTTCCAGTGCTTCGATATCAATATGGAATCCGTATTCCGTAAGCGCCTGAAGGATATCCGCCGCCGGGAGCAGAAACGTGTGCTGGAAAGCCCGTTTTGTATCCGCGAAGTTGAAATTAAGGGAGAATCCCCAGCAGTTCAATCGATCGGGAAACTTCCTGTAATAAACGCCCTTTCGGACGATGTGGGGTCGGCTTATCATGCGCTGGTTCTCGGCACGAGGGACTATGTCGAGAAGAACGGGTTTAAGGACGTGATCATCGCCATTTCCGGGGGAATCGATTCCGCGCTGGTAGCTGTGATCGCTGCCGACGCGTTGGGACCGGAACGGGTGCACGGGATATATCTCCCGTCGCAGTACTCCGCGTCCATCAGCGGCGAGGATGCGCACAAACTCGCAGAAAACCTCGGTATCGATATGCACGAACTTGCGATCCAGCCCCTTTTCGAGGATTACCTGAAATCCCTCGAACCCGCATTCGAAGGCAGACCGTTCGATATCGCGGAGGAAAACCTCCAATCCCGTATCCGCGGGAATATCATCATGGCGTTGTCGAACAAATTCAACTGGCTCGTACTGACGACGGGCAATAAAAGCGAAATGAGCGTCGGGTACGCCACTCTCTACGGCGATATGGCCGGCGGGTTCGCCGTCATAAAGGATGTGCTCAAGACGATGGTCTACCGGATATCGGAATATATCAACCGCGAGGAGGAAGTGATCCCGCGCCGTATCATCGACCGTCCCCCGTCGGCGGAACTCCGTCCCGACCAGAAGGACACCGACTCCCTGCCGGAGTACGACACGCTCGACCGGATCATCCGCGACTATGTCGAGGAGGACTGCTCGCTCGAGGCGATCGTACAGGATGTGGGCGACGAGGCGCTGGTGAAACGGGTCATCCGCATGATCGACCGCGCGGAGTACAAACGGCGTCAGGCGCCCCCGGGGATAAAGATCACCCCGCGCGCATTCGGGCGCGACCGCAGAATGCCGATCACAAACCGTTATCAGACATAGGGGATAAAATATTATGGAAAAGCCTCAGCAGGAATTCAGCGAACTCGAACTGAAAATAGGAAACATGATCCGCGAGCGGTATACGGAGACGATTTCTACGGAATTAAGCCCTGAATATAAAACAATCCTCGACGAATGGATGGATACGAAAATCCGTTTCCTGATAGCCGATACAGTATCCATTTCAAAGATCGACGTCCGTACGCATTCGGTCGTTCTGCTCTTCGGGAAAAAGTTCGAAAAGGTGAAAATTCTGATAAATATTCTGGAAAAATATCAGGTAATGGAGAACACTGAAATGTTCTCTGAATTGTTATATCTTATATAATTCCCTGCATAGAATACTATGATAAACAGTTAAAATTGTAAAAAAGGTATGGATTTTAAAAAAAAGGGATGAAACCTTGAAAATAATAACAAAAAATGCTACATTATGAGAGAATAAATTATGGAGGTTTCCATGACTAAGCATTTGACAAAAGGATCAATAATGGGTGTATTCATCTTATTGTCATCACTACTGTTATCCTGCGGGGATTCGGGAGCTGTACAGCCTCAGAACTACGGCGGAGGTAATACGGGTGGCGGCGGCGCTCAGGTTACAATCGAAGACGGTTTGGTCTTTCAATCGATGGGTGTAGCTCCGGAATGGAACGATGCTAAAAATATGGCCTATGTAGAAATAGTGAAGAAAGCTGTTATTTATCTGGGGTACGACGCGAACAACTCCGGGATTCAGGCAAATTTCCTGACATGGCAGAAGGCGTCCAAGTATATCGACGGAAAATGGAAGAAATGGGTCTCCAGTTCGCGGAATGAAAAAGGCGAAATGGTTCTCCAGTTCGAAGCGCCTATTTTCTTGGTGCAGTTGAATAAGGATATTGTCGCGGCCGGAGTTGGGCAAAAAAACGTTAATCCTCCCGCTAAAGACCCTGTTACTCCTGTAAAGCCCAATACCCCGGCTAAAGATCCTAACGCTAAGGATCCTTCCGCTGTTACCGTACAGGATTTCAGCGATGTCGATATTTCATCTCTCACATTCCTTGTTTTTTATAACGAAAAGAAATTTGCGGGTATGCATCCCGAAACCATGACCTTCGCTCAATGGGGCGTAACCATGATCAATAAGGAACTTGCCAACGCGAATATTCAGGTTTTCGATGTGGAAGCCATGACGCAGCTGATGGAAGAACGCAATCTTCTTCAGGAAGCGACCGCGGGTAATCTTGACGTCGGTATGCTGCTTGCGAATCAGGTGTTCTCCGAACTTTATGCCGAAATTACGCCTAATGTTTCCTATGTAGGAAAGAAGGCGCAGGTGTTTATCACCGCAAAGGTATATGTACGCACCACCGGTAAGCTGATCGCGACGATCGAAAAGGGCGGTATGGAATACGAATTGGTCAATGTGACCGCGTCGATCAAGGCAAGTCTCAGAGACGCGATTCAGAAGGTTATCAAGGAACTTGTTCCCGCGCTGAAGAAATATGTAGGCGGCGGCCGTTTCTACTTTGTCAGTATCCAGGGTCTGACTTCCGCGAAGGAAGCGATTTCTTTCTCGGGCGCTATGAAGAAAGTAAACGGTGTAAAAGATGTTACAATGAAGTCCGGTTCCAAGTCTGCCGGTACGTTCGATTTCTATGTACAATTCAAGGGCAATCCTACCGATCTGCTCGAAGCTTTATTTGCATATCTCGGCACTCAGCCCGGTTTTGAGGATTTCGACCTCTTGGAAATCCGCGGCAACGAATTAATGTTTACGTTAAAATAAAAACTATTTAAGGAGGGTCTTCATGAAGAAGGCTACTATCGTTTCAAGTGTATTTGTGTTAGTCGGAATGTTGATGTCCTGCGGCGGCGGCGGAGCTACTCAGCCTACCCCTGCTCCTCAGCCTACGCCCCCGAAGGCGGCTAAGATCGAGCTGAACATCATCCAGGAAAGCAAGACTCCTGCTCCCGCATGGGCGACCAGCGACGAAGTGTGGAGCGAAGGCGCCGAAGGCGGAAAGAAGTTTATCTATCTCCGTGTCGAAGCCGAAGATCCCCAGAAAGAAACCGCTAAGCTTTTAGCGCAGGGTCAGAAGATCGCTCAGATGGCTGACGCTATCAAGCAGCTTGCTACCCACGAGTTCGCCAAGGTAACCGAAGGTATGGCCGGACAGGGCGCGGGTCTCGAGACCTACGTTTAT
>JAGVBZ010000011.1 GCA_020059465.1 Brevinematales bacterium | reverse complement strand
GCTCCCGCGCTTCCTTGCGCACGCGGGATTTCGGCATCCTGCCATTTTTCAATCCCGCTCCCGCGCTTCCTTGCGCACGCGGGATTTCGGCATCCTGCCTCAATAAAACAGTATCTCGTTATCCATATTGTTAAAACGGATTTCGCCGGACATGGGACTGTCTGTTATGCCTCGTCCGGTGGAATGGTCTTTAAAGATGTTTACGAGATTCTGGCGGGTTTCCGGTGCCCATATCTGGAAACAATGAGTAACCCGATAGACAGTATTATCCGCACAGCCGGAGAGGACGGTCGGATAGAGCATATTCCCGAACCAGCAGAGTACCGCCTTATTGCCTGCGGCGTCCTCGCCTAAAATGAGAAAATTCTCGTCGTTCTGATAATCATATTCGGTAGTACACCCTGTCTCGTTATAGAGTTTGAAGTTTCTGACGTACTTCTGGCCGGTCAGGAGTTCGTCCTCAAAATCCTCCCGCTGAACCGCAAATATCCACCCGTCTCCGAATCGTTTCAGGTTATCGTCAACCTGCGCGGCAATAAACCTCATCGTGTAATATAGTTTCGTTCCCTTGCCGAAAAGAGTCACATCGGAAACATATTCCGCGCCGAACTCCGCTGTCTGATCGATAAATCCGTTAAAATCGAAGATGGAATGATCGATAGAGTAGTTTCCCAGATTAAAAATCTTTCCATCCTGCTCAGGTAGAATCACATAGTTCTCGATCGGATTTCCGGTTACCTGCATCGACCGCGAAAACAGAACGTTGTATCCGGGTTCCCCCTTCACCTGATTAAAACCGACACCTCCCCCGATATGCGTATTCGTGAAATTCATTTTCGGCGTCCCGCTGAGTTTTGCCGCGCCGAAACTGACCGTATCCCCGATTAAAAAATTCTGAATACTGACCGTGCAGTTATAGAGATGCGTTTCAAAAACACCCGATCCGGCGTTTCTGTCTTCTATTATTACATTGCTCCAATTAACATTCGCGGTAAAACCGAGTACGGTCGTAAACGGAATGGAGTTGAAATTGATATTGATATGCACATTGTTCAGTACGATATTCTGATGCGCGTATTGGTTTTCCCCGCGAATATCCAGCTTGGTGATTTCGACCGCGTACGCATTCCACGCGCTTACCATAGAGCCGCCGCTTTTCTCAAGCGTCTTGTCGGCAAATTCCATATAGCAAAGAAGTACTTTAGAATAATCCCCGTTGCTTGTCGCAAACCCTACCGACACCTTATTATAGACTGACTCGATCTGGTTGTAGACACTAATTCTCAGCCCTGAAACAATGATACCCGTATGAGGAGTGAGGTCGGATGTTTCTATTTTATCCCCTCCCCCGATATGATAGGCCGTGCTTCCGGCTACCGGCGCGGTGCCCCATGCTTTAGTAACCGTTGCAACCCTTGTCGCGCCGTTATAGTCGGTGATTATATTATACTGCCCGCTGCCGGCACCCCCCGTGAAATAGATCACCATCCCGTTGTAGAAGTCGTCGATTGCAGACGCGCCTGCCGCGAGCGTGATTTGCGTCGTATTGTTCGTACCCGATACAGCTGTCCCGGTCAATGGAGTATCCAGATACTTCGGGGCAGCCGTTTTCCACACACACAGATACGAACCCGCCGTTTTGGCATCCAAATACGACAAACCCCCTTCGGCCGGGATATCGTAAAGGGTATGTGTGCCGAGGAGCGCGGCATAATCCCGTTTTATCTCCTGAAATGTGGGAAGTATGTTTTCTAAGAAAATCTTCTTTTCCTGAAACGCCATCATTTTGAGCGATTTTCCGCTGAGCATGTTTCCTCCTGACTCCTATATTTTTAGAGTCGAATCCGTATTATGTGGAAAGGTCAAGCGGGACTTTTTATCCCCCCGACATCGTATCGCGGATTATCCCGCTGATACCCCGCGCCGCATAGTCCGGCGTAGCCTCGTAATTATACTGGTTGATCTGCCCGACACTGACCGTCCGCTGTCCGGCAAAGCCGCTGACCCCGAGGTCCTGCAGCTGCGCGGCAAGATCGATCCCGCTGTACCCGAGAGCGCGAAGAGTCGAATCCACCCCGCCGACCGCGCGAAGATTTTCCATATCGATCAGTCCCAGCTCGATTTTTTTCTGCAGTTCGGCAAGTTCGCTGTTTCGCCGGGCTTCCTGCGCCTTCCTCAGCTCTTCTTCCTTCTTTATAGACTGTTCGTAGATTTCCTTTTCCACATCCATAATTTTCAACTTCAGATCAAGTCTCTCTTCCTCGCTCAGGGTTAAAAATCCCTGGAATTTCTGCTGGATTTTTAGCGCCGCGAGTTCCTGCTCGAGGGTCATTTCCCCCGCCCTGACTTGTTTATCCATAGTCGTCCACGATTTCTCGATCGCGCTCCTGACATGTTCATACATATCGCCCACGTTATCCAAGGTCTGCCCCCATGTATCGGTCGCGCCGATAAGGTCGCCGATCGCCTCGCCGATCGTTTTGATAGCTTCGATAATTCCGCCGATAATATCCCCACTCGCGAAACGCGCCGCCGCGCCTAACGCGCCCCGCAGTGCGTCCGCCCAATCCCGTGTCTCCGGGGCGAGCTTTACGAATTCGCCGATCAGGGCGTTCGTGACCGCTAACGTATCGTTCAGGGCGTGTTTCTGAGCCGCAGTTAAGCTCCCGTGCTCGCGCACCTTCGCGTTCAGTCCCTCCTGCGCATCTTCGGTTTTCCCGGTATTCCCTGCGATCTCTTCCCAAGCCTGTTTCAGGCTTTGGGCGTATTTTTCCGATTGCCTGATTGCGTTGAGATAATCGTTCGCTTCACGTATATCCACAGCCATTATCGTCTCCTCTGTGTTTTCTTCAGGTTTTCCACCGCGCGCCGGTCCAGGCCCGCATCCGTTCGGGCCCGGTCGGCATTATCGAGGGTCTGGAGGGTCTTCCGGGGGATATGCACCATCCCGGCAAGAAGCGTCAGGTCGGCGCGCTTCAGTTTCTCGTTTTCCATGATCATCAGATCTATTTCCTCCGGGTACAGCCCCATTGTATCTTCTTTATTATACCCGAACTCCCGCCCGAAGTATGCGAGCACATGCTGGAGCCATCCTGCGGCGGAACCATCACTTTCCCGATGCGTACTCCCAGTAGAATTCAGACTTACGGCGGCGGCGATTACTTTCTTTCTTTCCCTGCCGTTCATCATACGAGGCGGGTTTACCGCAGCCCTTGCGATTAGTTCCTGTTCCGCGCCGGGACGGGGATTGACCGTATAACTGTCGTACGCGATAATAAACTCCATCCTTTCGCCCAACGGGAGCTTCCTTACCCGCACCGTCCTCCCGAACCCGATCTTTATCTCAAAAAAAATATCCATACTCGCGAAAATCCCCATACCGCCTCCGAAAAAAAATAAAGACACGGACTGTTAAATCTCCCGCGCGCCGGGGAAAATCCGCATTCGATAGCCGCGGATTTTCCCGTATTCTGCGGTCAGTGCAGTCCTTTTCTATGCCTCCGTTGTAAAACGGACGATATACGGTGTCGACATCCTGTTGTCCGATAAGTCCCGTACGCCGTTCACAATCAGCTCGTACACCGTACTGTTTGTCAGGTTCCCCGCCGGGGTCATCGTGACTTTATAGGTATCCGAGTCGTAGACAAGCGTGCAGTTCACCGCCGATGTACCCGCGTCCGTTTTCAGCATGAAGAACGAACCGCTCACAGTGACCGGATTGAGTTCCTCGGTGAAAGTCAGTGTAATGACAGTATCGATATCCACATCGACGGTGTCGGCGATATCGGTTTCCACACCGCCGACCTCGACTTTTCCGGCGCTCACCGACGGCGGGGTCGTATCGATTCCCGCGACCGCCGGATCGCCCACAATAAACAGATAACGCCCTGCGCTCTGCTCAAGGTCGGGGAAGATCGCCATCGTCACGCGATAAATCCGGGGCGCGTCCGGCGAGAACGGTATCTCAACCGCGCCGGCGTTGCCCGCCTTCCATATGATGAAATCGTCGTCGGGATAAGCCTCGTCGTCGGTACCGCCGGTTCCCCGCCGGTTGATGGGATGCACTTTCAGTTTGATAGTCTTGTCGAGCAGGTCTCCCCCGGCGTTCACACCGACCCCCATCGCGCGGTCGCCACCGTCGGTATAGACCGTCCCGAACGGAATAGCGAGCTGGAGTTTATCCAATCCCGACTCCGCCATCCCGAACGCAACGCTCGCGGATTCTCCGCGCAGCATCTTCTTCACGACCGTCTCGCCCAGTTGGTCGATTTTCAGGTCGTAGTAGCTGGGCTCGTAGGAGATCACAGTGCCGCCGGAAGTGGCGCCGATCGCCGTCCAATCGTCCTCGTCCCAGAACCATATTTTACACGCCCCCAGCGAAATCGCCTGGGGATTCATTTCGTATGCCATGATACCTCCTTTAATCCGCCGTCTCGAAACGGGAGAATTCGTAACGCATTTCCCGTACCCTGATCCGCTGGTTCGAATGCCCGCCCGGAGGAGCGTTTTCAACCGCCGCGCCTATGCTCTCGAGCCGCGCCGAGGACACCAGACCGCCGAGCGTCCTGTTTTCACCGATCTTGCCGCGCACCCTGTCGGACAGTTCGATGGCGGCCATCACAGCCTTCTCGGCAAACGGATCGGGATGCGCCGAGCATGTGCCGATGCGCGCCATGAAGCCGTGCCGTTTCATGGTTCCTGAGTACTCGTAGGTTTCCGACGGATCACCCTCTCCGATGATGATAAAAACGCGCGCGCTCGCCGGGATATCCGTCAGGCTCTCGCCTATCACCACTGTATCCACCCCGCTCAATTCGGCGAGGATTTCCTTCAACGCGAGCAGTACCTCATCCATCGGTATCCTCCAGCGAGAAGAAACGCCCGTCGCCGTTAATCACCCCCGGCGCGGGATACGCCTCCGTCTCCGCGTATTCGAGGGGGATTCTCCGCCCGGCAACCCCGTCGAGGAGCCATTCCGCCTCACGGTTCAGGTATGCGTACTCGCCCTTGTTCTCGCCGTACTCCTGCGCGAGCATCTCGTACGCGGCCTTCAGCCGGCATATACGCGAAAGCACTCCCGGAGCCGGGACAACCGGCACTTTGTACCATTTCCCGATACGCGCGTCTATGACATTCCCGCCGATCTGGCCGATCAGCCCTGAAATATCCGCATCGCTCCACGCCCCATCCGGATCGAGCAGGCGTTTGACCGCCTTCACCGCCTTAACATCTTCAACCGTACAGTATGCCATATACCGCTCCTATGCCCGGAGAAACCGGCCGCTGTCTTTGGACAGAAGCTTCTCATAGAGGACGGGGTCTTTCACCTCGAACGCTTTATCCGTGAGTTTGTCCAGCAGAACCATGCGGCCACTTCTCTTTATTATCTCAGGCGATTCTTTTTTTCTATTCGCAGACGTCATCCTTTTCTCCTTTCGTAAAATTCGCAAGCCGGGAATGTCAATCCCCGGCCTGCGGTTGGGGAGGGAGCGCTATGAGTTCACGACTTTAATGGCAAGTTCGGGGAACGAATAGCCAACGTTTCCGGTGGCGTCCGCGCCTACAATAAGAGACTTATTATCGAACGTGGTATCCTTTACCGCGACGTTTACCCCGCCGAGCGAAACGAATAAAAGGGGCTTGATAAACTCGTTGGATGCGATAAAGTACCAGTCCGACGTATCGGTCAGGCGCGCGTCAACAACGTACTCGAGGGAACCGAAGTGGACATTGTCCGAACCGTCGCGGAGTTTCGCGCGGATGATCTCCATGAAACTGATTTCCAATTCGGGCGGGATAACCGCTACATCGCCGGTAATATTCAGGGTTCTGCCCTTGTCGTCCTTGAACTTCTTCATCGCCGCGCGGCAGGATTCGATATCCGCGATCAGGTTGTCTACCGTCACGCCGCTGCCGTTCTTCAGGTTAACGTTGGTACGTCCGCTGTCCGCGAAAAACGGAATACCGTCATACGCCAGATTGGTAGTGCCGCTTTCGAGCGCCTGTACGACGATTTCCGACGGATAGTCCTTCCGGAACTGCGCGCCGAGCTGGAAGACACGCTGACGGACAAATGCCGCGAGCATAGTCCTCGAGCTTTCCCACATTTTACGGTAAGGAAGCCGGATGGTCAGTTCCCAGTCCTTCTTCTTGATTGTGTAATCGTAGTTCTTCATATCCTCGATATGACGCGCGCCGATCCATTCGCGTACCCGCGGAAGGGCGCCGATCCATTCGAACGGGGTGATCGATTCGGTGTCGACGATTTCGGAAGTATACAGCTGATAGCTCACCGGAGCCTGTGAAAAAGCCTGCCCGAATTCGTCGCGCACCAGTTTTTCGATCTGGTTGAGTTCCGCTATGTCAATTGGCATCGTTTCCTCCTTTTATTCCGCTATGCCTTCGCGAGAATAAGGTAATTAATTTTCTTGGACGCAAGCGCCGCGCGCGCCGCGCCGGTAGCCGCATAAACTGTGAATTTCCCGCTCGCGCAGACAACATCGGAAAGAGACTGATTCGATCCGGGGTCTTCCGCCGGAGTAACCAGCACAATCCCGTCCGCAGTCATTCCCGCGACTGAAACTTCACCGCTCGCGTCGGTGGTCACCTGTCCCCATACGGGAAGAGCGACCGCGAGAGGATCGATCCACCAACCCGAACCGGGTTCGGCGTCGATAATACGCCCGGCGGGAATGAAATTCACCGAGGTCTTCGCGAGCGTACCCGCGCCGGAACAGTACACCGGATCGCCGATATCCGCGAGAGCCGCGCCCATAGAGGGATAGAAGTACGGACTGCCGTAGTCGAATTCGACCGATTCGCCCCCGCCCGCAGAAGCCTTCACAATACCCGCGAATACACATCCCGCAGTATCATCAATCTCCTCGATGTACCCCGATACGTTGAACATGGCGATAGTACCGCGCAGGACGTTTTCTCCCGTCGCGACTACCCCGTTTCCAATGCGTTCGACTCCTTCGTCTTTAAACTTCTCAATGAGAGCCATTGAAACCTCCTATTTGTTTATCTTCAGTGACTGGTCGGATCAAGACCTCCGTTTAACGTGAATGAGCCGGGTGTATGCGCGGCAGAAATCAATGGTACTTGAGGTGAGATATGCAGGAGAGAGCCCGAAGTAAACAATTCGCGGATACAGCGAAGCGCATTGTCATGCCCGGACATCTTTTTTACACCCTCGTAGATAGTATCCAGATTCCTCCGTAGGCCGGGAAACGCGACATCGCTTTGGAGTATCGAATTGAGAAATACGTCTTTCGCCTCGCGTTCGAACCGTTCTATACGCTCCTTTACATCGTCCGCACCTCCGGACTGTGCAATCACCTCGCCGGCGGCAGACTTGAGCCGCGAGTATTCGGCCATTGCCAGTTCGACAGTCGGGGAGGAATCCGCAGCGATATGCGCAAAATGGTTGAAATAACTTGCCTGCGCGGCGGATTCGAAAACCGATGCGAGCGAATGTTCCGCGGGAAGCGCCACGCCGAACACAATCCCGGTGAGCACATGCTTCAGCGTCGTCCCGTTGGAAAGGGTGAAACCGTATGCGATCTCGACCGAGCGGTCGTCGGGAATTGCGCCGTTCATCAGCTTCTCGAACACATCGTCGGCGACATCGATATCTCCCATCAGCGCGTCGCCCGCATGGCGGATTTTTGAAATAATTCCGGAGATCTCCGCGGATTCATGCGAATCCCCCACCTTTGCCTTGGGCTTCATCCCGTCGGCCATCGCGATCAGGGTATCCCGGAATATTTTTGCGATCTTCTTCGCGGAAACATACCGCCCGTCGTTGGTCGGACCAGCCCGAAGCATTTCGATATTCTTCAGCGTCAGCATCCGTTTGTCCTCCTTGTTTCTCTTCGTTCTATATAATAGCCAATCGTCGGGGGACTGCGCTTAACGTTTTTTTATACAAGAAACTGAAATAAAATTGGACATTTTTCAGGGTGCAAAATAGAATGAAGCATCGTGAGACGATAAAATTCCGGATTTTTACCGGATATTTCTTTCATAAAGATATCCGGGAAGAGGAAGAAATGGGAAGGATTTATAACCGTGTCACAAAAATAGTATCCGATCAATTAAGATTACCCCGCAGGGAAATCGATATGTTTTCCTATCTTATCAAGGATTTAGGCGCCAACGATACTGACTTAATCGAAATCTATGTATCTGTCGAAAGCACCTTCGAAACCAGCATCCCGTTAACACTATCCGACGACCAAATGACAGTCGGCCATCTTGTCGCCTGCGCGCGGAACAGCGAAGTGAAACGTTAGCATATTCGTCAAATTTTCCAAGAATATAAAAAACACAAAGATCATGGTATATTGTTATTGAAATTCTATCTTTAGGGGCGATCATGAAAAAACTACTATTCACTGCCGTTGCAATTATTATCATGCAAACCAGCAGCGTATTCACTGAAATGGTTGGACAATACGGGTTTAATAAGTATGAGGAAGGGGAAACAGTCCTGCTTTACGGGGATAAAGTCAATGTGCGGGATAAGGCTTCTGTCACAGGGAAAGTGGTCGATCAGCTCCCCATCGGGTCGGAGGTAAGGATCATCTCGCGGGTCGAAGAGAATCTGCTGATACAGAACGGGTATAAAGAGGAATGGTATCAGGTGGAGTACACCGGGAGCGGCGGGAAAACCGGAAAAGGGTATATTTGGGGCGGACTGATATCCAAAACTGCCTATATCGGCGATATCATGGGCACCGGAAAAAAGATTACCGTGCTGGTAGGGGTGACCGGTATTAAAAATTATACATTGACTATAAAAGTACGACTTCTTCAGGATGGAAAAATAATCGCGGAGAGCGCGGAAATGCCCGCGTTTATCAATCCTTTATTCGATACGGAAGTGCTGGGACACACGGTGAAGATTGGAATAATCGATGAGGCGGTTTTCGCTCCCTCCGCGAAACCCATCGCAATCGGTTTCGATTACGGGGCATGCGACTGCCCGTACGGCGAGATCATCGTACTCTATGACGGAAAAAAACTGTATTATGTCAACTCTCCCATGGGGATTGGAAACGAGTTCGGCGGCACGAGTTTCAAGGTGGTTTACCCCGACGGGAAAAAGACTAAGAACACGATAAAAATAGAATACACCACTTTTGAATTGGACGAAATGGGGAACGAAATATCTTCAAAAAAGAAGTCAGAATCGTATCAATGGACGGGAAGCGGAATAAAACAGGAAAAATAATTCAGGAATCAAAGATGTCGTCCAGTTTTTCCGCAAGCGTCTTGGTAGAAAAAGGTTTCTGGAGGAAGTTAATCCCGTCATCAAGCACTCCGTGATGCGCGATGACGTTATCCGTATACCCGGACATATAGAGAACTTTTATCTCCGGCTGGAATTTAACTATTTTTTTATATAATTGGACTCCGGTCATCTCCGGCATTATCACATCGGTAAGAAGAAGGTCGAAACAATGTTTTTTTGCAAGGTTTACTGCGTTCGCGGGAGAGATGGACACAACCGTTTTATACCCGAGGCGCAGCAATAACTGCGCCGTCATTTCTCGAACCGATTCATTATCTTCCACCAGAAGTATGGTTTTCTCCGTGTTTTTATCCGAAATCTCATATTTCGGTTTTTCCTTTAAAATAACTTCATTATGAATGACCGGGAAATATACCTTAAACGTCGTACCCTTTCCCGGTTCGCTGTAAAGCCATACGTTCCCGCCATGCTGCTTAACAATTCCGTACACGGTCGACAACCCCAATCCCGTACCCTGCCCTTTGGGTTTTGTGGTAAAGAACGGTTCGAAAACCTTTTCCTGGAATTCCGCCGATATTCCGCTGCCGGAATCGCTGATACACATCCTGACATATTCGCCGGGGATAACTTCTTTTCGAATCATGGTGTACTCAGTATCCAATTCAACATTCTCAGTCTCGATAATTATCCTTCCGCCATCCGGCATCGCATCCTGAGCGTTTACGATCAGATTCAGGATTACTTGTTCAATCTGCGAAACGTCTCCCTGAATGTTTTTCAGGTCGGGTGAAAAATGTGTTCTGATATTGATGTTTTCCCGAATAGTACGCTTCAATATATTCCCAAAACTCTGAAGTACGGTGTTCAGATTCAATGTTTCCATAACAAGCGTCTGTTTCCGCCCGAACGCCAGAAGCTGATGGGTCAGTTCTTTCGCGCGTATAGCTGCATCGGAGATATTCTGGATCATTTCATAGATCGGATTATCCTCGGATAATTCGGATGTCAGCAAAAGATCGGAGTATCCGAGAATCGGGGTGAGGAGATTATTCAGATCGTGGGCAACCCCTCCCGCCAGTCGTCCGATCGATTCGAGTTTCTGGGATTGTATCAACTGTTCCTCGCTCTGCCTAAGCGCTTCTTCGAGGGCTTTTTTCTCAGTGATATCCCTGACGATCGCCAGAATATATACCTCGCCGTAAATTGTAAAACTACCCAGCGAAACTTCAACCTCGAATAAAGTACCGTCGGGTTTGGAGTGAATCCAATTAAACAACTGGGGGCGGCCATCCCGGGCGGCCTTTATGTATTCCAACGAATAAGGATGAGAGTGCTTTTCGTCAGCCTGAAATTCGGGAGAAAACTCACCGGGCGAATGTCCGATGATTTTCTCACGGGGACGGCCGAACATTTCACAGAACCGTTTATTGCATTCCACAAAGTAGATATCGGTGATAATCGCAAGACCGTCGTTTGCCATCTCGAACAGAAACCGGTACCGCCCTTCGCTTTCCTGCAGCGAATCCTGGGTAAGCTTCAACTCGGTAATATCGGGAAAAACCGCCATCGCGGCAATCTGGTCGCCTTGCGAATTATTGATCGGCACACCGCTGGCCAATTCCCAACGCTCAGTACCGTCCTTCCTGACAATCCGCATCATCGTATTTTCTGTGGGAATCCCTCTCAACGCCTTCATGATCGGCAAATCGTCGATCGGCACGGGGTTTCCATCGAGATCATACTCCAGCCAAGTCTTCTGGAAATCGAAGAGCTTCATCCCGATATATGAGGTTTCACTCTCAATACCCAGCAGAGATATCGCGGCATGGTTTATCATTCTGATAATACTGTCAGGATAGGTTACAATAAAAACGGGCGAACTGTTTTGCTCGAAAACAGCTTCGAGCAGACTCCTAGTTAATTCCAATTCCCGGGCTTTTATCCTATACTCAGTCACATCCGTCAGTATCAGCAGGCCGCCTTGGATAGAACTCTCTTTATTATAGATCGGCGCTCCGGAGACTAATATATCTCTTGTACTCCCGTCGGCGCGACTGATTAAATAGCTTTCCTGCAGAATCGTAACCTCTTTTTGAAAAATCCTGTTAACCGGCAATTCAGATTCGGGCACTAGGGTTCCGTCATAACGGTAGACTTTGAAATATATCATGAGATCGGAAAACGTCGCCCCATTCTCCTCCTGCATGATTTCATAAATTTTTTCACTTAACCCTAATATTTTCCGGGCTTCCTTATTTACTGAAGAAAGCTTCCAGTTTCCGGATTTTCCCTGAGCAATTATAATCCCGAAAGGGGTTTGATCGACCACTGCCTCCAAAAGATTCTTCGAGTAGAATAACTCCTGTTCCATCTTGCTGCGCTCGCTGGTTTCCACGAATCTGACGACGGTATAACCGGGATTCGATTGAAACGCGAAAACCTCGAACGCTCCCTTGATATTTTCATCTTCATACTCTGCCGACTCGGTTGTCCAATACCCCCCTTCAAGCGCCACCTTCCTGTATCTATCGGGGAGTTCGGTATTCCTCAGGCTGGGAAACGATTCTTCTATCGTTTTTCCGATGAGTTGAGAATGGTCTATCCCGAGAATTTCATCGGCGGCCGGATTCGCGCCGAGGAAGATCAGCCGGCCGTCCGGCTTTAAGGAATATAGATGAAAGCCCATCGGCGAGGCATTTATCAAATTTTGGAAAGCTTCGTTGTCGAAACCCTGCGGCCTTACCCCGGCAATATCGGTAAATTCAAGCGCGAAATCCTCATCTCCTCCATCTTTACCGACCTGAGAATACCGGTAAAATCCCTGAAGGCTGCCATTCTCCTTTTCTATCTCAAAAGGATAAAGCGCGCCGGGATCGGAGTTAAAATACTCAGAGTAAGACCGAATGTTTTTTGGGATATATAAACAGGGGTAGAGCGGGATTTCCCGAAACGGTTTGCCGATGCATTCGTCCGCGATACAGCCGGAGAACTTTGCAAATGAAGGATTAAAATCGATAATAGTCCCATCAGCCGAAACGACGATAATGGGAGTGGAAAGGGAATGAAAGAATCGACGATAAACCTCCATCTTCCCATCCTGATCGGTTTTTCCTATAATTCAATACTATAAGTTATCATAAGTAGATAAAAATATCAATAAAAAATTGCCTCGTACAGATTATTTGATATGCGAATTATTCTTCTATCTCATCATCATCGTTCCATTCTTCATCGTCAAATTCCTCGTCGTCGTCCTCGTAGAGATCATCCAGCGAATCCGCATCCGCATCGTCGTCAAATTCGTCATCAAAGTAATCATCGTCATCCACATCATCCGCATCGTCGTCATAATCATCGTTATCATCGTCATCGGAATCCCCGTAAAGACTCCATGATAAACCGTGTTTTTTATTATACTCAGGATCCTTCGTTTTAACGGAAAGTAGGGTGAACAATACCCATATGTTCTCAATGACATTCCGCATAATTATCTCCTTAAATCAATTTGTACACCCAATCCGACACACCATTTTGAGCTACTGATTTTAGTTATTCTTTTTGAATTTGTCAATACCGGAAATTAATTTTTTGCTTTTTCCTGATTGAAATCCTCGATAATCTTCACTGCCTCGTCGAGCGTATCCACAATTTCAAATATCTCCATGAGTTCTATCGCGACAAACATCCTGTGTACAATAGGACTTAGGTTACAAATCAGCATCTTTCCTTCGATATCGTTTAAAAGACGCATTGTTGTTACAAATACACGGATACCGCTGCTGCTGAGATGACTGACCGAACCCAAATCGAATATAAAATATTTATACGATTTCTGAAGGTATTCCTCAATCTGTTTCTCTAATTGAAGGCTGTTCATTATTTCAAGCGTTCCGCCGAGGAAAAAGACAACTATCGGGCCTTTCTCCTCAACTCTTATGCTGATTGATATATCGGAATCCATTCCGTCCATTTATTTCTCCAAATAATATCCAATATTTTCCATCTATTATTATATATAATTTTTAAGTTCTGTAAAGCCCCAATCGGTATTTTACCCTAAAATTTTTATTTTCATAGTACAAAGCAGGGCTTTTCTATGATTTTACAAGCGCATTTCCAGTCCATTCATATATAACCGGCTCTCCCGTCGGGAGTTCCAGCTTCAATACTTCATCTTTACTCAGTGTATCCAGATGCATGATAATCGAGCGCAGACTGTTCCCATGGGCGCTGACGAGAATATTTTTCCCTTTCCGTACAACCGGCATAATGACGTCGGTAAAAAACGGGATCGTCCTTTCGGCGGTGTCCTTCAACGCCTCGCCGTTCGGAGGAGGAATATCGTAACTCCGCCGCCATTGCCTGACCTGCTCGTCGCCGAACTTCTTCGCGGTAGCCGCCTTATTCAATCCCTGCAGTTCTCCGTAGTAACGCTCGTTGAGCTGCCATGCTGTATGCACCGGAAGGATGTCTTTCTCAGTCTCCTCCGAATAGATACGCGCCCATTCAGACATTTTTCCGGATTCATGCACAACCACAGGGGTTTTCCGGGAATCGCTGCCCGCAAGTATCAGCATTGCGGTCTCCATCGCCCGTACCAGAGTTGATACATAAACCACATCGAATCCGATGCCCGACAGTTCTTTTCCCGCGCGGACCGCTTCCTCTACTCCTTTCTGCGATAACGGGACGTCGACCCATCCGGTAAAAATATCCTTCAGGTTCCACATCGATTGCCCGTGCCTGACCAATACTAACTTTCCCATGATGCCTCACTTGAGATGATATTTATTTTTTATTCCCATAAACGCCGCCGGATTGGTAACATGCTCCAGCTCTTCCTTTGCCGATTTTAACTTATCCTGTATCTCATGTTCCTTTTCGATAAAACTGAATAATTTCTGGTCTAAGAAATAAAGCGGGAAAAGAAAACACAGCGACGCGATGGTATTCAGTATCCGGCCCAATTTTTTTCCGCGCATATATCCGGGGGAGAGGATCATCCGATCCCAGTAATACAGTTCGAAACGTTTCCCGATAAACACGGACGGATCGATCAGTTTAAGGATGCGGTGTTCTTCTCCGGGCGTAGGTTCTTTCGAATGGCTGAGGCAAATCCCGCCGATCTTCTCCCCGAACGCGACCATTACCCTGTTGAGTTCGTCGACAATATGCAGGATGAACGATTCCTCGGGAGACGCGACCTCGGGCTGTTTTTTATCTCTCAGCAGCATGAAGCGTTTGCGCGATAAGGAGGGGCATGAAAAGAGCTTCTTATTCAGCGCATGGAGTACGTTATTGATGTGCGTGAGTTCGGTATTCGCGATCTCGAAACTGAATAACCGCACCATCCCCTCGCTCTCTAATTCCACCGCGTCCGATAAAAGTTTTTCAAATTCGCTGAAGAAGCGCTTGAAGTAATTGATAACAAATATAGCGATCTCGTCGTTGTCCCGAATAAACTGGAACTTCTCCACTCCCGCTCCGGCTTCGTAGAATTCCACAAATAGATGAAAATCGTAGCTGCCCCTATCGGCATTGATAGCGGGAACAAACTGATTGACAAAAAAATTGATTCGTTCGACCTTTTTACGTTCCTCCAGAAGACTCTCGATTTTTTTAGTAACGATATAGATATGGGCGTCGATCTTTGAACGTGTCTTCTCGTCGCAGTCGAAATCATAGTCGCTGATTACACCGCCGTCGACCGGATTAATCAATTCGCGGAATTTTATAAACCGGCGGTATTGAGCCATTGCGGCCGCGACTACCAGTGTGTATGGGCACGATGAACCGGCGGATTCTACCATCAGCGCGAACGCGATATTTCCGGTAATTTCCGATCTCGGCTTTGTCTTTACATATTGATTCAGAACCGCCGTCAGCGAATTTACGATCATCGTGGGGTATGCCTCGTCGTAGTTGCACGCTATAAGCGCCTTCCGGAGATCGTTGAACCGATCAGGGGGAATATGTTTTTTCACGGGTATCGCATCGATTTTCATGATCGTTTCGCAGAATTCCTTCAGCTTTGTTAAAAGATTATATTCATATTTTCCGAGATGAAGCCATCCGACCTCTGACGCGAAATAGACCAACGGGAGTATTTTTGATGTTTCCTCCTGTATAATCAGCACCCCCTCGGCGATTGACCTGTTCAGCAAGACCTTTGGCGGAAAAAGCATCGCGGTGAAAAGATTTAATTTCTTCCCGTAATTCTTTAGCCGCCAGAAATCATAGAGTACATAACGGATCAATTTATTGCGCGACATATTTTTCTGCATCATGCGCAGATTATGCCGGATATATTCACGGTTGTCGATACGGATCAGTTCCAATGTGGGGGGAGGAGTTGCGTCGGATTTTTCTTTGGCGGCCGCAGGAGCGGGGGAATCGGGTTGGTCGATTTTTCGGATTTCCTGGATCTTCTCCTCAAGCCTAAGCTGGCTCGCAATGATATCATGTACCTTCCGGTCATCTTCGGGCGACCGCTGCTTTTTTATAAGATCGAGGATCTGCAATTGCTGCTGGGTTTCCGATTGAACAGATTGAGGTGCGCCCGGCTTCGCCTCCTTCTGCATGCCTCCTCCTTTCTTCACCGCCGATTATCCCTATATATCGTCAGAAAGCGTACCTGTTCTTCAATTTTTCCATTGTGATAACATCCGTCACCTTCTCCAGCCGCTCACGGATCTCGAAGATCGCGTTGTCGATCTTCTTTTCTTTTTCAAGCAGGGCGTGGAGATGAGAATTATAGAAATAAATTCCGGACAGGAAGCCGAGGGACGGTACGCGCGAAAGGGCGTCCCGGAATACCATTCCCTTGAGGTATCCGTCGAACTGTATCTTTTTCTCCCAGTACGGGAGGGAGAACGCGTTCTGCGAACTGAACGCCGGTTCGATCGGCCGGAGATTATCCGGTATGACAACAAGGTTCGGGTCGAACTGATGATTCATGATGATATGCCCTATCTTTTCGCCGACAGTGATCACAATATCCGTCAACTCCTCGGCGAACTGCATAGCCGCAAGTTCCTGGGGTGACGGGGATATGTCGCGATTGATCTGCTTAAAAAGGAAATATCGCTGCCGGGTCAGATGCGGGCATGCAAATACCAGTTTCGACAGTTTGCCGAGGGTATTCCGGATACGGTTTACCTCGAGGCTGAAACACTCGGAATCGAACACTTTCACAAGGCCGAAATCGTCGATAGGAACCCTGTCGATCAGGAAATCTTCAAACTCGTCGAGATAACGGCTAAAAAAATTCATCGCGAACGCCGCCATATTATCCTTATCCTGCGCGAAACGGTACTGGGTGCCGGGTTTCTTCGGCTCGTAGAACGTCTCGATCAACTGAAAATCATAGCGTTCGTTATCATCGGGGCTTTGCGACCTTTGGGAAAACTCGCGCAGAAACCGCCGGACTTTTTCCACATCGAATTTCTCTTTCATCAGAATATCCAGATTGGATGAATTATCGCGGATAAACTGCTGAATCCTGCATTTCACATCGTCGCCGCAGTTATAATCGAAATTGGAGATCACTCCCTGCGGCTGTATCAGAATGAGGTCTTTTAAAGTAAGAAACCGCCGGTATTCCGCCATATTAAGCGACATGATCAGGTGAAACAGCGGCTGGGATCCCGCGCTCTGCTGAAGGAGCCTGCGCGCAATAGTGGTCGCCGCCGCGATCTTTCCCTCCGGCCGCTGGTTCGACCGGAGGACGTGACGGATGCTTGATATAATGATTTCCGGGTACTCCGGCATATAATTACAGAGAAGGTAATAGGTTTCCACCGCGCTGAACGCATCCAGAAGCGCGCGCGGGGACATCGATGTCACAATCACCTGTTTGATTGCTTCGCATAGCTTTTTAAATTCCGCGATCAGGTTATAATCGTTTTTATCAAGAATCATCCACCCGCTCTCGAGTACAAAATCGATGATCGGTAAAATAATCGCTACATCGCGTTGGAACGATCCCAATAGCGGGAGAATCTCTTTCACGTTAATTCCGACCTTCGGGGGAATCAGCGAGGCATTCAGCAGTCCGGTGGCCTTGCCGAACTCGCGGATTCTCCGGTAATCCCGCATCATATAGATAAAAAACCCGTTTCGGCGGATAGGTTTTTTAATTGTGCTGAGGAGCGCCTCGGCGGCTTGAGGTGTGATAATCTTTTTTTTCTTGAGGAGTTCCTCGTTATCGATCAGTTCGATCCGGGCAAGTTTCTCTTCAATGGGAATCCCGCTTGCGATGATTTCCTGAACTTTCGCGTTCGCTTTGGCATCGCGTTTCTTCTGGAGCAGCTTCGCGATCTTCATATAAACTTCGGATTCAGCCCGCAACTCCGGATTGATGACTTTTTCCTGCACACCGCCTCCTCATATCTGGCCACTTTGATGCTATAATGAAAAGTGGCCGCCGGGCGGGATATAATAGTAAAATACTATAAATATATATTATTTTTGAGAATTTCACACCGCCCAAGCACTATTGTAGGCTGAATATGCCGAATTGTCAATGAATAAATCGTTAGGGGGATTTACGGCGCGCCGATTGACGAAAGGTACTCGATCACTTCCTTCTTGTTCTGATCCTTCGCGTACATAAACGGGGTATTGCCGCCCGAATCGCGCATATTGAGGTCTGCGCCCTTTTTTAAAAGAAGCTGCAGCGCGTCGATTTCACCGGAGTATGCGGAGTAATGCAGGGGGGTGCGGTAAAACTCGTCCTCGGCATTCACTTTTGCCCCCGCACCGATTAACGAGTCTATGATCTCGGAATACCCGCCCATCGCCGCCCAATGAAGCGCAGACGCACCATATACATCTTCAGTATTGACGTCGGAACCGGCGGAAATCAGGTATTTCACGACATCGGTTTTCCCATACTTGCATGCTTCGAGAAGCGGAGTCGCCCCATAGCATGCCTTCTGGTGAATATCCGCGCCCAGTTCCACCAGGTACTGAACGATTTTCAGATGCCCGTATGCCGCGGCGCGATGCAATGGGGTATTCGTACTATCGTCCATCGCCGTGATCTTTGCGCCCTGTTTGATAAATTCCTGGAGTTCTTCATAATTCCCGAACTTCGCGGCATGGAGAAGGGAGGAATCCAACGGCGACAGGATGTTGACCGTCTTTTTCGGGAGAACTTTCTTCAGGAGTTCCGCATAGGTCTCGTAGCTTTTCGCGCCGTAAACGGTTTCGGCCACCTGAAAATTAGTCCCGATGATATAGGTCAACGGTATCGCGGAAGGGTTATCCCACCATTTTGAATCCGCCTTTTCAGCAAAAAAGACGGGAATGGTCAATCCCCGGTTCTTCGCATAATCCTTCAACACATCTTCGGTTACATTATCGAGAGCTCCCGCTATCACGATCACATATTCGGAATATTCGACTGCAATCCGGTTGAGGATCGGGAGTTCCTGTCTGCACGGCGGGCACCATGTCGCAAACAGGTTCACTATGATTACCTTGCCCTTTACCTGCATGAAATTGTTCGTCTTCCCGCTGATCACGTCGATGTACCGGAAATCCTTCGACGGTTGTACCGCTCCGGCGATAGCCGGGATGAATGTGAATAGTAATAGGATGATCTGTCTCATTGTCTTCCTCGCATTTAAGTCTAATATTATATAGCAATATTCCGCTATGTCAACCTTTCCGAATTTTGTATTTTTTCGGTTTTTAATGGATAATATACTGTTTAAGGAGGGGAACTATGAAAAATATGATCGCGGTCTACACGGTTTTAATCGCGTCTTTCGGGATGCTTGTTTCCTGCGGAGGCGGGGGAGTCAAGCCTGTTCCGGGAGTTACCAATAATACAATTACTGTAGTCACCCAGCAGACGGTTGTCACTCCCGTTAAGCCGTCGTCACACGAGGGGATGGTCACCGCGCTTGCGTTCAGTCCCGACGGGAAAATAATCGCGACCGGTTCCGCGGACAAGAAGGTGAAACTCTGGTCGATCGACGGTAAATTTATCAAATCCCTCGCCGTACATAGCGCGCCCATCAGCGGAGTGGCGTTCAGCCCCGACGGTAAATATATCGCGTCCAGCGGATGGGACAAGTTCGTGCAGTTCTGGACAAGCGCGGGCGTCATTCAGTTTGCTCTGCCGATCCAGCCGTCGTATATCTCCGAGATAGAATTCAGTCCCGATGGGACGTTTATGGCGACCGCCGCATGGGACGGGCTTATAAAAATATGGGACCTGAAGGGTAAACTGCTCGGCGAATTTGCGGGTCATAAAAGTATTGCGTCCAGTATCGCGGTCAGTCCTGACTCGAAATTGATCGCATCGGGGTCGGTCGATAAGACCGTTCGCCTGTGGAATAAACAGGGCGTCTGCCTGCTCGTTTTTACCAATCATACCGATTATGTCGAGGGCGTATCGTTCAGCCCGGATAAAAAAACCGTCGCAAGCTGTTCGAAGGATAAAACTATAAAAGTCTGGACATATGACGGGAAAGTAACGCTAAATCTGACAGGTCATTCCGACGGGGTCGAAGATGTCGCATGGAGTCCCGACGGAAAAACTCTTGCGAGCGCATCGCGCGACGGAACCGTGCGGCTATGGAGCCTCGACGGCAAGACCATCGGGGTCATCTCCGGGCATTCGGGCGCAGTCCTGCAGGTAGCGTTCAGTCCCGACGGAAAATTTATCGCGACCGGTTCCGCAGATAAAACGGTTAAACTCTGGACATCAGCCGGTGTTTTTATCAGGGAGTTCGGCGTCAAGTAACACACTCTCAGCCACCTAATATATTGCGAGGTTTTTATGCAAGACAGTCTTCCGCCCGGCAGGCCTCTTTCGCCCGCCGAATTTGAACATATTCGTACCATCATGTTTCCCCACCAGAAACGCGGGAAAAACCTGACAATCGCGTTATTCTGTATAATCGTCGCAGCCGACCTGATATCCCTTTATTTCATCATTCAAGGATACCGCGATATCCGTTTCTTTATCCTGCTCGGAGTGGGCAATATTCTCGCAGTAATGGCGTGGTTCAATATCCGCAGCCATACATTCCTGCATGTTCCCGAAATGCATGCCATACCTATCGAGGGCAAATACAGTATCGCAAAGGTGCATACCAAACGCGGCGATGTCGAACGATACCTGATCGGGGAATTCCCCGTCATCCTGCCGGGAAACTGGCTGGAATCGCTCAAGCCCGGCGAAAATATCGCGGGGGAAGTATATCCTCTCGTGAACGGATACGCCATTCTTCTCTCCGTGCAGAGTAAAGGCCTCCGCATCCAGTAAATATTCCTACCATTTTACTTGATATTCCACTCCATAAAGAGTATATTTATATTATAATACCTATGGAGGCTGCAAATGTTGGATTATCAGGAAAATACTGTATGCAAAGTCCCTCCTGAATTGAAGGACAGATTGTCCCCCGCCCAGTATGAAATTGTAAAATGCGGGGGAACCGAGCCGCCGTTCCATAACGAGTATTGGAATAATAAAAAGCCCGGTATCTATGTCGACGTAATTTCCGGCGAACCCCTTTTCAGTTCGTTGGATAAATTCGATTCCGGTACGGGATGGCCGAGTTTCACAAAGCCGTTGCGAAAAACCGAAATAATCGAGAATGCTGACGATTCCCACGGTATGCGCCGTATAGAAGTACGGAGCCGCAATGGCGGCTCGCATCTGGGGCATGTATTCGACGACGGGCCTGAGCCTACCGGGCGGCGTTACTGCATCAATTCAGCGTCGCTGCGATTCATTCCTGCGGAAAACCTTGATTCCGGCGGATACTCAGAATACCTTTACCTGTTCCCCGCGGAGTACCATAAGTCCGGACGGGTAAGCGAGAACGCCATATTCGCGGCGGGATGCTTCTGGGGCGTCGAGGCTTATTTCCGGAAGGTGAAAGGAGTGATCGATACACGTGTCGGCTATATCGGCGGCAAACTCCCGCACCCGTCTTACCGTGAGGTATGCGACGGACGTACAGGGCATGCCGAGACTGTGTGGATCGAATACGATCCCGCTGTTGTAAGTTTTAATAAGCTTCTGCGCCATTTCTGGGAAATTCACGATCCGACGTCACTGAACCGTCAGGGAAACGATATAGGCGCCCAGTACCGCTCGGCGGTATTTTATCTGTCGGATGTCCAGAAAACCGCCGCGCAAACGGACGCCCTTAAACAGCAGGAACTCAGGAAGGGTAAGAAGATCGTCACCGAGTTTGTAAAAGCGGGCGAGTTTTATCTCGCGGAGGAATACCATCAGCGGTACCTTGAAAAAAATCCTTACGGATATTGCCATATTGACATCAGTACTGCGGAGGAAGATTAGGCCCGCGCCCCAGGAATTTCTGCCGATAACGCTCGACCAGGGTATTATCCGGCTGAAAAGGAATCTCCGGCCTTTCGGGCAGAGGCAGAGTATTTTGCCTGAACTCCGGGATTTCCCCTATTTTGCGGTTATATGCGGCGATCATCAGATACTCCAGATTCACTACATCCTCGATATTATACGCGAGCAGGGTTTCCAACGCCTTCATATTATCGTTATTCTCATATTCGTACCACAGAAGTACCGCGAAATACCCGTCCACTCCGTCCAACTCGCCCCGGTCGATGCCCAACGCCTTCTCTGTGCCCTTTAATCCTCCGTAGTATCCCAGCGAATGCATAACCGGGCAGAGATCGATATGCGGAATATCTGCCCTGATCCTGAAATAATTATTGATAAACGGCACATCGAAGCGTTTGCCGTTATAGGAAACTATCAGCCGGTATCCGGAAAAATCGTCCGGAAACTCGTCAAGATTACCCCCGTTGATGTAGGTATTCACCGCGCGTCCGTCGTAAAGAGATACGGTGGTTATCCTGCCGGTATCGAACGGCAGTCCGTCCGTTTCGATGTCGAAATAAGCGGTCCTATCACGGAATTCGGGGAATACCCGCCAATGCTCCGCCGGCTGAAGTCGTTTCATGAAGTACGGAAGGTCGGAAGCACCGAGGCACTCGATCGATTCCCGCGCATAGTGCGAGATTGTATCCGCAAGTTCGGATGTGATACCGTGCCCATGATCGGAGATACACGGATCGAGGTTCGCGCGGTCGGCCGCGTCCTCCCAACGGAGTATCCCATTTTTCCACAGGATAGTCTCCCGCTTTTTTCCCACCCCTTTGATATGACAGAACGTGTTGCGAAGCATATATCTCCCGCTTTTTTTTACGATTAAATCCGCCGGAAAGAAACCGTTTATTTATCCCTTCCTGTACGATTATTATTATAGTTTCATGGAGAGATATTGTCAACGGCATACCGGGCCCCTTGTATTTTTATACGGTATCGCAATGATTTTGTTTTCTAACCCTATGTAGCATTCATTTTTTGACTTAATACTTTTGCTATGCTAGAGTAAATAAAGTTTTAGGAGGCCGATATGATTTATGTAAGAAGGATTCTATTTGCAGCGGTGCTGATCGCGCTGCCGCTGGGGGTGACATTTTCCGCAAAACCCGTGAAAGGCCCCGGTAAAATGGTGAAAGCAAAAGTGGTTAAGAAGTGGGCTTTGCAGGATATGAAGAAGTTTGTCAATAAGACTTACCTTTTGCTAAAGCACGCGAAAACGGTCGTCAAGGAAGGCAAGGTGTATACCGGGAAACTCGCAAAGGCTGTCGCGCATCAGACCTACGCGAAAAAGCTCTGGAAGAATAAGATGTACCTGAAGGCGACATATCATTCCAAGCTCGCGCGTATTCTCGCGATCGGCGCAATAAAAGCAAACAAAAAGCCGATTCCGAAGGACCTCGATTTTGCGGATGAGGAACTGACCCCTATCGATCCGGAAACGCCGCCTACGGACGCCGATTTGGAAAAGGAAGTCCAGAAGGATATGCCTGATTTCAAGTATGAAGATTCCGTGCAGGTTTCCCTTGAGATCAGCCTGGAGGTAGAGGATTAAGAAGTCCCTTAGCCGTATTCTGCCGAATACTGACAGGCACTCATTACCCGGAAGTGATCATCAATTTACGCTCATTCCCGGGGCGTTAACGCCCAAAGCACTTCGATAATTATTTTACACTGCGATACCCCGCGCTACACTATTATCTTGCTGCGCGGGGTAAAGCGGTCTGTTTTATTCTTTACACGGAAAAGCAGATGATGTCGGCTCATACCTCGCAATGACAAAGTAATCCGCCCATAAGCCCCCCGGAAGGGCTTATTTATTCCGCGCCGCCGGGCAATCCGGGGACATACTCATGCTGGAGGCTTTGAATTTTATTGGACAATTCCGCCGGCTGAAGAGAGTTTTCAGACCCGCCTATTTTACTCAGGTCGGTAATCAGGAAGCTGTAGAAGAATATCTCCTCGACCGTTCCCTTTGTCAGCGCTTTATTAAATCGGTGCGCGAGTTCAAGAGCGAGCGCTTCCCGTCCGGTAGGATCGTCTACCTGCGCGGTATTGAACGTAGCGAGGACCTCGATTGCCAGACTCTTCAGTAACGGTATATTCTGCTTAATTTCACCTTCCAATCCGGGCTTATCGATATATCCCACTCCGATCCCCGCCTCGACATAGGCCTTACCTGTCCCCGACGGGAGTTCGGTCTTGACTACCGGGAGCTGATATGTTTTCAGCGGCTCATTCCCGTCGCTGGGTTTATGTTTATCGATCACTTTCTGAGAAAGCGCGCCGATAGTGAGCTTGTTTACCAGCGCGGGGACGCCCCAAACTCCGATCACAATCACCGCAACCATCGTAGGAATAAGCCCCCACGATATCTTGATTTTCCGATTCCCCATCCGTCCTCCCAAACAGAGTTATGGCGCGATCGTCTCGATCAGCATAAGGTTCGTCACATCCAGAACCGCGATCTTCTTCGTCTCGTCGTTAATATAAATAAAGTCTTTATAGAAGGTGACAAACGTATCCTTATTGATTGCGACCGAAGACTGCGCGACCTTGTTCAGTTTACCGTCGAACTTCCCGAGATAGTACTTCCCCTCTTTCATGCTGATCGCGTAAATAAAGTCGTCGCGAATCTCGATAAAACTCCGCCAGAATATCAGTTCGCTCGATACCGCGACCGGTTCCAGAGTGAGACGGTCGAGCAGAATCATCTTGTGATTGTAGAGTTCTTTCCCCTCGAAGCCGATCACCACTACCCCGTTTTTGTACACATCGTACTTGCTTCCGGATATGGTCTTATACGGCGAACGTACTTCTATTTTCCGGGTGGCGGCATTGATAATATATAATTCGTTCTCGTAAACACCGTCGGGGAGATAATCCTTTATCTTGAGATAGTAGAACTTTCCGTCGAACACCTTATCGTCCACACCCTGTTTGAGTTCGTCCTCACGGGTATCCAGTTCTTTCTGCTTCTCCTCGATTTTCTTTTTTTCTTCCTCTATCTTTTTCTTTTCTTCCTCAATTTTCTTCTTTTCATCGGCTACCGCCGTTTTATCGCCTTGGGGGCTATCTATATCGGTTTTCTTTTCTTCGACTTTGGCTTCATCTTCTTTAATCAGTTCTTTATCTTTCTTAATCTCATCTTCCTTCTTTACTACGGCTTTTTCTTCCTTCTTGATCTCTTCCTCTTTTTTTGTCACATCCTTTTTCGTTTCTTCTATCTTTTTTTCTTCCTTCTTGATTACATCCTTATCTTTTTTAATCTCGTCTTCCTTTTTCTTGATCTCTTCCTTCTTTTTCTCTTTTTCAACAGGGTCTTTTATGGTATCTATTTTTTCCTTATCCTTTTTAATCTCATCCAGCTTCTTTTCGTTCTCCTTCTTTTTCTCTTCCAGCTTCTTTTCGTCCTCTTTGATCTTATCCTTCTGCTTTTCGATATCCTCTTTCTTTTTCTCGATCTCTTCCTTTTTCTCGACCACCTGTTCTTCCTTGATCTCGACAAGGTCCTTACGTTCGTCGATCCCCATATCCTCGAGTTTCTGGAATTCCGCGATAATCTTATCGTCCGATAAAATAGACGAATCCAGCGAGTTCAGGTTGTCGCGTTCGGCGTTCTCGGTGAGCGGTATCAGCATCTTCGTCTTACCGGGCCAGTCGTAGTACTTGGTGGATATCCCCGCGTTCCCTTTATCGATATGCTTGAGCACAACTGTTTTATACTTTGTGGTGAAATAATCCAGATCGCCGCGGTAGACCGCGTTATAATAAAGGATGAATATCGCGAGCACACGGGCGTGCTTCTCGGAATAGTTATACATCCCCTCGAGATAACCCGCGATGATCCGTTTGATATTCTTTACATGATTGACTTTCGCGTCCTTATCGATTGAAAATATATCCGCGGAAAGTTTATTGGTCTCATCCTTCGAATAGGCGTGAATGACCGAGTATTTCATAAAATAATGGAACCATGTGTTTTTATCCTGCTTGACGACCCCGTTGGCAAGGAACCGCCCGATCCCCATCACTTCCTCTACCGTATTCTGGTACACCGCCTTCCCGTCCCCGCCCGTATAATTCTCGAATTTTATCGCCTGAACATTCTTCAATTCACTCAGGCTTACTTCAAGCGGAAACACATACGGCAGGATAAACATCACAAAAAGCGTAAAATATACCGAAAAAAGTCCCTTTTTCATTTTATCCTCCTGTTCCCCTCAAACATATTATAATCCTATTCGTTGAAAATATCATTTTTTCAGTATTATTATCGTTATCGATATGCCGGAAGTGAAAATCCGCGCGTCTTTATTTTGAGGGCTTTTCTCCCGATAATATACTGGTAATTCTCTCCGTGATTGGATATAATATTATATACACTGTGAAGGAAACTCTTTTGAAACGCGTTACGATATCCATTCTCCTCCTCGCGCTTTGTGGAACAGTCTATCCGGAAACCAGCGTAAATTCCCAACTCCTGTCCGCCGCGAAAAACGGGAATATCAGCGATATACGGACCTATGTTGCCCGCGGCGCGGATGTCGACACGGCGGATCCGTTCGACGGGAATACGGCGATGCATTATGCGGCGTTCCGGGGCGATACGAAGATGGTGCAGGTTCTGCTTGCCCTCGGCGCAAGCAGGAATAATCCCAATCATTATGGATTAACCCCTCTTCATATCGCATGCATCCTCGGCGACATGGATTTCGTAAAGCTCATGATCGGATGGGGAGCGGATATCAACACCCAGGAAGAGTTTATGGGAAAAACACCTTTGTATTCGGCGGTTGAAGGGGGATATTACGAAATCGTTCAGCTTTTGCTTCGTTACGGCGCCAATGCGTCTATCCATGCGTATTACCGGAATTATTCGCCCCTCAATATCGCGCTGTCAAAAAAATATTTTTCGATCGGCCAGTTAATCCTGAAAGCCGGAGTCTCGGTAAATACACTCAGCATTCATAAATTCACCCCGATGCACTGGGCCGCCTACGAAAATAATACCGAAGCCGCAAAGTTTCTTCTCGAGAACGGCGCGGCTGTGGACGCATACAGTTATCACGGGCTGACCCCTCTGCATCTTGCCGCTTTGAACGGGAATGTCGAAATGATACGCCTTCTGCTCGACGCTGGAGCCGACCCGTTCGCGCGTACCACAATCCTTTGGGATAAAATACCCGCAGGATCGATTCCCGCCGATGTCGCGCGTATTTATGAGCATCCCGATATTGTAATGGTGCTGGTAACCGCGAAAAAAATCGATAAATCGGACACGGAAAATGAAAAGAAGAAAAAGAAACAGAAATAGAAGGTATAATGGGTAAACCGGTCGTTCTCGATTTCGGGGAATTTTCCCTGAACGCCCTTCTGAAAGATACTGTCATCGCTGAAAAGTTCTATGGAATCCTGCCTGTCACGGTGCCGTTGACTACATGGGGCGGGGAGGCATACGGCCCGGTAAACACCGACCTGGGCGTCGAAACCCCCATACCGGTAATCCCCCCCGGCGGACTGGCATACACCTCCCGCGGAGGCTATCTCTGTATCTTCTACGGGCAGACCCCCGCATGGCCGGTGGAATACATCGGGGATATAGACGGAGACTCGTGGAAACGCCTGATGAAACCTTTTCCATTGACGGTAGAAATCAGGAAAGTGTAATCCCTGTCATTCAGATACCGGAATGTAGATTTCACTTTCCGAATCCTCGTTATCCGCTCCGCAGTACTTAGAACCGTAATACTCGAACTCGTACGGATACGACAAACGGTATTCCGATTGCGGAAGCCATGTCTGGAAAATATACTTATATGTCCGGTCGACATGTCTGGATAACCCCCGATGCACGAATTTCAGATAATTCGCGCGGGGAACTGTTTTCCCGGACATCCCCAGAGGGATATCGTTCAATCCGTCCGTTTCCACCCCCAGCATGTAGAAGCACCCCTCCATCGTATGAAGATCGTTCCAGAACGCCAACTGATAATACTTCTCCGGCTTCACCCGGTTCGGTATGGATTCGATCAGCCCATGAAACTGGTACCACATCCGGGTGATCAGGGAATAATCCTTCTCGACATAAATGACAAATCCGACGATTGAAAATTCAGGAATCTCGATTACTTCGGGCTGATGGTCGATTATTCTTCCCAATGTGAGAATGTATTCGGGCGAAAAACGGTTAAAATACGGAAGGAACAGATGCTCGTCCCGCCGTTTTCTTAATCCGGACGGGGTCACCCCTAAAATCTTTTTAAACGCCCTGCTGAACGCCTCATGGCTGCCGAAGGGAAAATCGAACGCAATATCGATAATTTTTCTTTTAGTTTTTAGAATCTGAAACGCCGCTTCGGTAATCCTTCTGCGAAGTATAAAATCCTGCGGTGAGTGGCCGGTGATTCCGTGAAAGAGCCGGCTGAAATGGAAATAGGAGTACCCGATTTTTGAGGCCAGTTCCGCTACCGTAAAATCCTCGCAGAGATGGGATTCCACCCACTCGATCGCGCTGACGATTAATCCCGAATTGATCATAAGTTTCTCCATGAAAAATGTATCCGGCGGCGGATTTCCCTGCCGCCGGGGATAAACTATGCCAGTCCTAACGCCTCGAAATCTACCTCGCCTTCTTTTTCAGGCATCCATTCCGGCCAATGCGACAGCCATTTCGGGTACGATACGCTGCGTACCCTGTCGCTCAGCGGAAAATACGCCTTGATATCCACAACCTGTGTCCCGTCGAACGCATCGAGATAAGGCACGATAATCATCCCTCTCTCGATATTGATATCGAGCACAAGACAAACCGTCATCAGAATAGGATTCGGGCGGTTCGGGGAACGGGTCGCGAAAATCCCTGTTGTGTGTTCTTTCGCGTACGGGGGATTGCATGTCAGCGATTTTCGGGATTCCTCCGTGTCGGTCTGGTCTCCCCACCAGAGAATGTGAACATGAGAAAAATCACCCAATTCCCTGAGCGCTGGACGGTATTCCGGGAAAACTTCCACCGCAAATCCCTGCTCACCGGCATGCACCACCCCGATGGGTTTTAAAACCATTTCCTTCGGCATAATCTCCTCCTTTTTATAATGAGTATTATACCCGAAGTTTTGCTTAAGCGCTTGACACGGTTTGCGGGATATCAGGGAAAAATCGATATATTTTGAAGCCTGTTTAACATTTTTTGCGGATTGAGAGATTTAGACCAGTCCCACCCATTCCTCGTCCGCGTCGCGAAACCCTTCGTAAATCGCGCGCTGAAGTTCCGCCGGTAAGGGACCTTTTTCGATCAGTTCGATATTCTTCTTAATATGCCCGATATTCGCCGATCCGACTATCGCAGAACACACTCCGGGCGCGTACGCGGCGAAACGGAGCGCCGTCTCGTGATAGTCGGCTATATCGAACGGAAGCGCCATCTGACGGAGACGCAGCCAATAGTCTTCACAGTAATGACCGTAGGGGCGTTCGTCGAACCGCCACGGCGAGTTCGCGAGCGGGCGTTTTGCAATAATCCCTAATCCGTTTTTAATAGCTGTGGGAATAATTTCAACAAGAGAACGCTGGTCGCACAGGTTCACCGAGCATTGGATACCCCCGAAACATCCGCAGGTTACAGCGAACTGGAGTTCACGGTTCTCGCCCGAATATGCCGCCGCCCGCACCTTCCCGTCTCTGACCGCCTGCTCCAATGCGCGGATGACGTCCCCGCGTTCCAATATTTCTAAGGTACAGGAGTGCAGATGCACGATATCGATATAATCGGTCTGCATCACTTTCAGCGCACGGTCTACGCCCGCGAGAATACAATCGTAAGTCCAATCGGGTACGCCGTCGATACCGTAGCCTACCTTGGTAGAGATAACGAACTCCCCGCGCCGGTAGGACAGATGCCGGCCGATCCGTTCCTCGGATACCCCATATCCCCGGGCCGTATCGAACAGGGTAATCCCTGAATCGAGCGCCTGATTGAGCAGACTCCCGACTTCGTTCTCGTCGGTTTTCGGATCGCCGATATGCCCGGCGCCAAATCCGAGCGCGCTGACCTTGACACTTGTTTTTCCATACTCCCTTTGAATAAGCGCCATAATTTATCCTTCATTCATATATTAGTATATTTTAGCATAAGATCCGGGATATTTCAATGCAATACGTCATGACTGTTGAGTAATCCAAGATTCCACGCGATGTTTCCAGAACCCCGAAACATCCTCGACATGCCGTAAAAATTTGTCGACCGCGCCGGATTTCCTCCGTTCGATCTCCTGAATTGCTTTATCGATCTTACTCCCCGATTTGCGGAAATTTTTTATATGACGGGACAGTACGTCAAGGTCCTGCACCAATCCGAGCCTGTCCTGATAACGACCCATCCGTGCAATCGCGCTTTTCCCGATTTCAAGGGTGTCTGCGAGCGCCTCGACAATATACCGGAACTTTTTAAACTCTATCCGGTACCTGTGAATCGTACGGATGCGCGAGCGGTCGATGTTATTTTTTGCCGTCATAGCCTTCCTGAATGCGATATTGGCACATTCCGGGGATCCGTCGAGAGATATATTCAGCGCGGCATTCCGTAAAAACTCGAAATCGCTGCGAAGAACATTGATATCCGCGTTTTGCATGCTTTTCCATGCTTTATTCCGCAGAAGTGTTTCCGATACGGTCAGGCCATGGAGATACTCCTTCAATTCGGGGTAACGCTCCGACAGCGCGGTAACCATGCCGATCTGCACCTGCTTATCGCGAAGTTCTTGTAAATCGTTAAAGACTATCTTAAAATGCTTCTCGATTTTGTTCAGTCCTTTTGCCGAATGGTAAAACCGGATTATCTCGAAAACCGCGGCGAGCTTCCTGATCCTGATACGCAGTTTATGAATTTCCTCTTCCTTAAAAGTATCCCCGGATGTATTGAATACTGCAAAAAAATCCCTTTCAAGTTTTGCGAGCTTTTTCGATAACGGCGAAAGCGTTTTTATTCGATTTTTCATTTCATCCCCAAAATTCGGTGAAAAAGTTTTTAGTTATTTGACAAATCCTCTATCCCGTAATATAATAATATCCGCTTTTAGACATCATTGGAGAGGTTCCCGAGTGGCCAAAGGGGGCAGACTGTAAATCTGCTGGCTTCGCCTTCGATGGTTCAAATCCATCCCTCTCCAATTCTTTTTTTCAATTCGGTAAACACAGTATAACTATCCGCTGCATTCTACGTATGCCTGTCATTCTCAGCACATCTCTCAGACATGATAAAAATCGCCCCCCTTACATGCCGGACTTTTTCATGACGCTCTTTGTATAATTTGTCAGCATATTCGTCTGACCGTTGGTAACCGTCATGATCTGGATATTTGTCATACCGTCTATCTGGAACACAAGAAAACGGTGCACTCCGCCGTCCTCGATATCGATAGCGGCGCTCATGGAAATCGCATTATTATTGTTAATATTGTGAATCTCCGTAATATTATTGATCTCCTTCGGCGCGGTCGCCTGCCCCAGAAAAAATCCCCCGGCTCCGCCGCCCAGCAATAGCAGTATGGCTAAAAGTATGTCCATAAAATCCTCCGGTATTAACCTGATTAAAAAAGGGGCTGCAAGCAGCCCCGATCAATTTATTTTTTCAGTTTCTTCATCAGATCGTCCGTACCGCCATCGCCGCTATCCTTTTCATCCTCTTCGAAATACTTATCGATATTCCCGCCCGAACCTCCGCCGCTGAGTTCGTCAATCAGATTCTGGGCTTTCTTCGCGAGCCGGATTTTCATCAGGTCTTTCGAGTTATACTGTTTCAGGATATTCTTGACCTCCGCCATATTCTTCTTCGCGCTCTTGAGGAGATTTTCAAGCTCCTTGTTCTCCTGCATCGTCATTTCAATTTCTTTATTTGCTTTGATTTTTACCTTGAGTATACTTTGCAGTTCCGCAAGATCGGCGTCAGACGCGGGAATATTGACATTCCGCAGCATCTCGACTTCTCCTTCGGCGCAGATCGTCTTGGTTTTTTCGCTGTCGGCCTGCACCTCGAAAATTGTACCCCGTACCTCGGCTACCGCAGTTTCGGTCTCCACCTTAAATGTCTCGCCGGGTTTCAGCTTTATCTTGACGTTTACTCCGACAGTCCCGCTTTTGACCGCGACTTGTTTATCTTTCCCGGTCAGGTTATCGAGCGTAGCCTGAGTGTTAGGCCCGACACGGAAAACTCCCAATCCGGGGATAAGAATTTCACATAACGATTTATCCTTTGTACGGATAATATCCTTATTCTGGATTTCCATATCCGCATATACCTTCACCCACTTTTTTCCGTTATCTTTCGATACTTCGACAGTTCCCGAATACGATTTGACCGTGTTCTTACTCGCGGATGCCGCGAACCCGAGACTGAGTATAGCAGCAATCCCGATAACTGCGACAAGGGTATACCATAAAGACTTGTTTTTCATATATCGCCTCCAGATGGATAATTCTATGTTATATCATACACCGATTCCTGAAATATTTAAAGTAAACCCGTTTATTTTTCTGTTATTCCGCCGCCTTAAAATTATAAACAGGCTTGATAAAATCGACGACCTCTATCGTCGGTTCGATGCTTCTTAAGATCAATTCCTTGTCCTTATACGCCTGCCGCACCTCGTCGAGCGTTTCCTTATTCAGCGACGTGGTAAATATCCCCTTCTCACGCATCGATTCCCTCGCGCCCGCGAGGTCCAGCATCTCCTTCGCGCGCCGCCGCGAGAGTACCCGTCCCGCCCCGTGAGGCGCGGAACAGTTCCATTCGCGGTTCGACTTTCCCGTACCGATCATGATTCCGTCCTCCATATTAAACGGGATCACGAGCCGTTCCCCCTGATAAGCGCGAATCGCCCCCTTCCGG
Source organism: Brevinematales bacterium (assembly GCA_020059465.1). Taxonomy (GTDB): domain Bacteria; phylum Spirochaetota; class Brevinematia; order Brevinematales; family GWF1-51-8; genus GWF1-51-8. The sequence goes on along the minus strand of JAGVBZ010000011.1, from coordinate 49,474 downwards.
ATAATCTTGTCGTCGAAATCGATGTAATTATGCACCGACGTGATCCGTTCGATTTTATCGAATTCCATCCCGAAGAACTCTTTAATAATAATCATCGCCATCACCCTGCGGTTCAGGTCGGCGTACCTCTGCGCGACGCTCATATCGTGAAGGTACTCCGCTCCCTGCTTTTTGATCGGCAGGTATTCGAGTCCTTTCGCTTCGGCCTTCTTCCCCCATAAATCCTTCGCCCGCCGCTGATGAAAATTCGCAATCCGCAGGCCGAAGTTCCGCGAGCCGGAATGGATAGTCAGCCGAAGCCGCCCCGCGGAGTCGGCGCCCGCCTCGATAAAATGGTTCCCGCCGCCGAGCGTCCCGATCGAGTACCGGACATTCTCGATATCCTGCCCGGTCTCGCGCACTATCCCGGCGACCTCCTCGTCCGCGAGCTTCGCGTCGGCTTTCGTCGCATAGAGCGACGCCGAGGTTTCCGACAGCGGGTCGCGTCGGCGTTTCGAGAACCCCGACGGTATATTCTCACGGATAAACTTGTCGAGCTTCGCCGGATTGAAATCGTTTATCCCGCCGAGGGTATAAGTATCGACCCCGCACCCGATATCCACACCCACGACGTTTGGGATAATCACATCGTTCATCCGCATCGTGAACCCGATAACAGCGCCCATCCCGGCATGGGTATCCGGCATAATCGCGATATTCGGCCCCTCGAACGCCGTATGATTGACAAACGTTTCGATCTGGCGGCGCGTCTCCGGGTCAAGCAAACCCTCGTGCTGAAGCATGACCTTGGCAGTATTTTTACTGCCCTTAATCTCGAACAACTTTCCCCCCTATTTCACCGCATAAACGCTGCGCGCGCTAATCCAGATATCAACTGATCGAATGTATTTATCGTTAACCCGGATAAAGGGCAAGAAAAGTATAAATTTCGCACTGCGATCTGCGAGTCGTACTCCGTCGACTGGTGCGGCGTGGAGTTGTCCATATTGCACTCCTGTTTCTATTCGTATCAGCTTAATTTTAACCCGTGAAAAATTCCCCGTCAAGACATCAAAGAAGAAAAGGGTAAATTCCGATAATACTATTAAGAATCCGGCAAAAAAGCAGAGAGAAAAATATGCCCCAGAACAAAACCATCTTCGATGTAGACGATATCGAAATCCTGCCTGTGGAGAAAGTTCACCCCGACGGCGTCAAAATGTCGCATGAGCCGATCACGATGTCGCTGATCACTTATGACCGCGAACGCTCGGAGAAAACCGATATCACCGATATGTCGCATTTAGGCGACGAGATTAACAAACCCGGTATCAAATGGCTGAATGTCGACGGTATCCACGACCTCGATGTGGTTGAGAGTCTCGCCGTACAGTTTAAAATCCACCTTCTCGCGATCGAAGATATTCTCGATAACGAGCAGCGCATTAAAATCGACGATTACGGCGAATATTTATATTTCATCATCAAGATGGTTTATGTGGAGAAGAAGCAGAGAAAGATCATGATCGAACAGGTCAGTACGTTCATCTTCAAGGATTTCCTGATCACGTTTCAGGAAAATCCCGGCGATGTATGGGGACTGGTGAGAAAGAATATCCTGTCCAATAAGGGGCGTATCCGCAAATCCGGAGCAGGATACCTCGCTTATTCCCTGATCGACGCGATTGTCGATAATTACTTCCTTGTGATGGAAAATATCGAAGAAGATGTTGTTCAATTGGAACATTTCGCGCTATCCAATCCGAAACCGATCATACTTGAAAAAATCGCGGGTATAAAAAATAACATCCTGCAAATCCGTCACGCCGTCTCCCCGCTCGGAGAGGTCATACGTTACCTGCAGAAGGGAGAGTCCGACCTGATCGACGATATGCTCTCGCCGTATTTCCGCGATGTGTACGACAACGTCCTGCGGAATATCGAGGTCATCAAGTCGCTCGACGAACGGGTGTCGGGGATAATGGATATCTATGTCTCGTCGATGAGCCAGAACACGAACCAGATCATGAAGGTGCTCACCATCATGTCGACAATCTTTATACCGCTGACATTTATTGCCGGGGTGTACGGGATGAACTTTAAATATATGCCGGAACTTGAAAGCCCGGCCGCATATTTCATCGTATTGGGCGTGATGGGTTTGATCGGTATCGGACTGCTTATTTTCTTTAGATTAAAAAAATGGATATAATAAGGGGTAAAGCTGATGTTTTCTGAAATCACTCCCGCAATGCGGTCGCGGATGCAGTACCTTGAGGAGATCGACCGGAAAGACCGCGCGGACGATACTCCCCGTATGCAGAGGCTCCGGCAGATTCCCCCGGAGACCGGGAAGCTGCTCGCGTTACTGGCGTCCAATGTCCCCGCCGGGGAATGGGTCGAGATCGGTACGAGCGCGGGGTATTCCGCGATGTGGTTGTCGCTCGCGGTAAAAGCGCGGGGAATCCGCCTCAAGACCCACGAACTTCTCCCGGAAAAAATCCGCCTCGCGAGGGAAACGTTCGAAGCCGCCGGAATAATCGATAATGTTGAGCTGATCGAAGGGGATGCGTTGGAGAATATCGGCGGGTATAAAAATGTTTCGTTCTGTTTCCTCGATACGGAAAAAGAACTTTATGAGAAGTGCTGGGATATCCTTAGCGGGAAAATGGTCAGCGGGGGAATATTTGCGTCCGATAACGCGATCAACCATTATGAAACAATCAAGCCGATGATAGAAAAGGCCCAAGGCGATTCCCGTTTCGACAGCACGATTGTCCCGGTCGGACACGGCGTACTGGTCTGCCGGAGAAAATAATCACACATCCAGTTCCGCGATAGTCGCGCCGAACCCGCCCAGATAAGCGGGGGCGTCGTAGAATTTCCGTACGAACGGCGTCTTCGATAATAACCCGCGCACGATCTCCTTCTGCACTCCGCGCCCCTTGCCGTGCACTATCCGCACGCTCGCGAACCCCTTCTCCCGCGCCTCGGCGAGATACCATTCGGTCACACTCTTCACATCCCTCGGAAGGAAAGTATGCAGGTCGAGTTCGGGGGTGACCTCGATCTTGGCGATCTCCTCGTTCAGGCTGACCAGATCGCGCGGGTGCTCAATAATATAGGCGGGATCGTACGATATACCGTCCGGTGTAAAGAAGCCCCATGCCGCAAACGCGAAATCCGCCCCGGCGTTCCGGGCATAGTCCGCGTCGAACGGGCTGTCGCCGATCACGAGGCAGTCCGACGGCTCCAGAATCTTCCCCTGCGACTGATAAAAGTCGAGTATCTGCCTGAGCGACGAAGGATCGGGTTTCGCGATCGAGTTATCCATGCACGCCAGATAATCAAAATATTTTATAAGCCCGTTGTTCTCCAATGTCCGGGTCGCGCCGTTCTTGCCCTTATTGGTCGCGACCGACAGCAGGACGGATTTCGATAATTCGGCGACCGTTTCCGCGATTCCCGGATAGGGTTTTTCCTCGGCGATACGTTCGAAGTAATACCTGCGGTACACGTTCTTGCCCCATTCGAGCCTATCATCGGGAACACCCATAATGTTGAGAATGATATCGAGGGTCTGTCCGACCATTCCCGCGGCCTCGGCGATCTTACCGGGCGGCGTGCCGAACTCCGCGCCCGCCGCGTATAACGCGCCGGTGATGGTCGCGCGGCTGTCGATTAGGGTACCGTCGATATCGAAAATATATAAAAGGTATTTCATTTATTCGCGGTATAGTCCAGCCGGACATGCACCCCGTTATCGTTCAGGAAGCGTTTTACATCGGTGATGGACAGTTCGCGGAAATGGAACAGGGATGCCGCGAGCGCCGCGCTGGCATGTCCCTCGGTGAACGCCGTCCGGAAATGGCCGATCGTCCCCGCGCCCCCCGAAGCGATCACCGGGATAGTCACCGAATCGGCGATCGCCCGCGTGAGATCGAGGTCGTACCCGTCTTTCGTACCGTCCTTATCCATCGAGGTCAGAAGTATCTCGCCCGCGCCGTAGTCATACACCCGCCGCGCCCACTCGACCGCGTCCGTACCCGTGTCGATCCGTCCGCCGTTGATGAACACGTCCCACTTCCCGGGCGCGACCCGTTTAGCGTCAATAGCGACTACGATAGTGGACGACCCGAACATCCGGGCGGCCTCTCGCACGAACTCCGGGTTCTTCACCGCAGCGGAGTTGATCGATATCTTGTCCGCGCCCGCCTTGAGGACGTTGCGGATATCCTCGAGAGTGCGGATACCCCCGCCGATCGTGAACGGGATAAATATCTCCTTCGCGACCCTCCGCGCGAGATCGACCACCGTATCGCGTTTCTCGTGGCTCGCGGTGATATCGAGGAATACGATCTCGTCAGCGCCCTCGTCGTTGTATACTTTTGCGTTATCCACCGGGTCGCCCGCGTCGCGGATATTCACAAAGTTCACGCCTTTGACGACGCGCCCCTTATCGATATCGAGGCATGGGATGATACGTTTGGCAAGCATGGAGACTCCTTATCAGTAGAAAGTGAAAAGTGACAAGTTGAAAGTGGAAAGCATGGCCGCATATAGCGCCTTTCATTCCAACCGTCATGCTTGTTTTCCGTGCATATTTTAGCCGATAACGTTGAAAATATCAAAAATGCGGGAAACGGATTTCTGCTTGCGGATTCAAATGGGAAAGTTATAATAATAGACTAACCTGAGGAAACGACTATGGATAAATCCGACGTTTTTAAAGAAATCATCGCGTTCTGCGAAAAGAACGCCGACCCTGCAATCGTTAAAAAGTACTCCCGATACTTCAAGGAGGGTTACGACGCATACGGGCTCGCGCAGGACAAAATAGAGGAGTTCCGTAATGAGCGCGCCGGGGAATGGAGCGCGGGACTGTCCGCGGACGACGTGTTCGCGCTCACGGGGATGCTCTACGCGACCGGGAAGTACGAACCCCCGCATTTCGGGGTATGGCTCCTCGGGCGGTACAAAAATGAATGGAAGAAGTCCCACCTCGGCCTCATCCTCGCATGGCTGGAGAAGGATATCTCGAACTGGGCGCATTGCGACGTACTCTGCGGCGAGATTGTCTACCAATTCGTCAATACGGGCGTTATCGATTATACCGGCCTCGCCCCGTGGCGGGAGAACCAGTCCCGATGGGCGCGCCGCGCGGTGCCGGTCAGCCTGTTCAAGACCCTCACTGCGGAGAATATCCCCGTCATGCTCGAGTTCATCCGCCCTCTCTGCGGCGACCCGGAACGCACGGTCGGACAGGGAGTCGGATGGTATCTGCGGGAGGCGTGGAAGAAACTCCCCGTTCCGGTCGAGGAATTCCTGATGTCGATCAAGGATACCGCCGCGCGCGTCGTCATCCAGTACGCGACAGAAAAAATCCCAAAGGAATCGCGCGAACGTTTCAGGAAGGCGAAGTAGCTCCAATAGTTATTTGCAAACACGTCTGGATCCTTCTATAATATTTAAACAGATTTCTATGGAGGCAACAATGTCCCTGTATAACGATAAATTCCTGCAGGCGATACCGAAGACCGACCTGCATGTGCATCTCGACGGCTCCCTGCGCGTCGGCACCCTGATCGACCTCGCCCGCACCCTGAAGGTCGAGCTTCCCTCGTACACCGAGGAGGGACTGAACGAGCTGGTATTCAAGACGACTTACGCCGATCTCGACGAATACCTCAAGGGATTTGCGTTTACCTGCGGGGTGATGCAGGACTTGGAGGCAATAGAACGGATCGCTTACGAGCTCGCGCTCGATAATTTCGCCGAGGGAGTGCGCTATATCGAGGCGCGTTTCGCGCCCCAGCTCCTGATGAGCGAAAAACGCAGTTTCGAGGACGTGGTCGGTGCGGCGGACAAGGGATTCCGGCGGGCGCGTACCGAGATCAACAGCAGTCTCAAGCCCGGCGAGCCCCCGTTCGAATACGGTATCATTATCTGCGCGATGCGCTTCTTTAACAGTCAATTCTCGAAATACTACGACCTGCTGACACGGGTACATTCCCATTCCTCGTCGAGGGAGCAGATCAAGCTGGCGTCGCTCGAGGCCGCCCGCGCGACCGTTCGCCTGCGCGACAACTCCGATATACAGGTCGTCGGGTTCGACCTCGCGGGAAGCGAATACGGCAACCCCGCCGACAATCACCGGGAGGCGTACGATATAGTCCACAAACACTTCATCAAGAAGACTGTTCACGCCGGGGAGGCGTACGGCCCGGAATCGATCTTTCAGGCGATCACTAAGCTCAACGCCGACCGGGTCGGGCACGGGCTGTTCCTGTTCGACGAAAGTATGATATTCTCCCCGGAGATCCGCGATAAACAGCGCTATATCCGAAACCTCGCGAACTATGTCGCCGACCGCCGTATCACGATAGAGGTATGTCTCACGTCGAACCTCCAGACCACCCCGTCCATCAAGACCCTGAAAGATCACTCGTTCGGCAAAATGCTCGACAACAGCCTGTCGGTCACTCTCTGCACCGATAACCGCCTCGTCTCGCACACCAGTGTCACCAAGGAACTCAAACTCGCGATCGACAATTTCGATATCACCCCGAAGAACCTGAAGAATATGATCATCTACGGCTATAAGCGCTCGTTCTTCTATCAGCCGTACCCCAAGAAGCGTGAGTATGTCCGTCAGGTCATCAACTACTACGAGAAACTGGAGCGGGAATATAATATCGGGTAATGTAAAAACGGGCGCGGCGGAGGCTGCCAAGGCGGCAAAGGAAGCCGCGCAGGCGCAGGCACAGGCTCAATTGGCTAACGCTTGGTGCAATGCTACAGGTCCGACATCATTACCCGCAGTCGGCAGCGGTATCACTTGGGGAGGCGGATTAGCAGGATATGGGCAGAATTCCCCTTATGAAGGAATACAATATCTTGCGTATAATCCTTCAATGCAACAAGGGGTTTCGAGTCCAGGTGGAATGTCGAGCCAAATATTTTTAGACATGCTAAACGGGAAATCACCCCAACCGTCATATCAAGGTGCGGAAATGACAGCCGGCTCGGGATATCAGATGACCGAAGCGGAGAAGATTGCATTTATTAAAAAAACAGCTGTCGACAATCCTCAAGCGGCTCAGGAATGGGCGGAATATATGGCAGTAAAAACAAAAATTATTCCGAATGAATACGGTCTAATGAGCGGTAGCGGCGGAATAACATTCTTAGCTGGTGAAGAATTGAATTCTGAAGTCCCAGACTATTTATTAAATAGTGCAAATATGGGAGGAACAATATTTACTTCAGCGGGCTACGTATGTAGTTTCATTCCTCATCCGGTTGCACAAGGAATGAGCATATTATTTTTTGGAGTAGGAACAGGGCTGGACGCATTAGCGGCAACAGGGCACTTGGCTAATGCAATAGAAAATCCTAATATTCAAAATACTGTTCAATTTGGTGTATCACTTGTAAATCTTGGTGCTGATTTTTTATCAATTAAAATTGGGAATACACCTAATGTTACCATACAGCCAAAACTCTATTATAACAATCCTAAATTCCAAGAGATACGGTTTAATCAATTGATAAAACCTGCTATTCCTATTGGAATTGGATGGGGGAGTTATCTAGGAGGATTGTCCTCAGGTACTAATAATAATCACTAAATAAAACCAGGGATCTTAGATGTTAGTATATTTAGAAATAATAAATAAGATAAGGAAATACTAATATGAATTTTATACAGAGAAGTATCATTGAATTTAATAATGTATATAAATTAATAAATGAAACAAATATTATTGATAAGCTAATAGAAGAAACCCCCGATCCTAGATCAAAATTCTTTTTAAGATTATTTGGACCTCTTTTTATTTTTTTGTATAATTATAAAATCAGTCCTTCATGGTTGGTTGTCATTCTTTTGTTATTTTTGTTTTATTTTGTAGAATATAAAAAATTTAAAAAAGAGAATAAGAAATCAAATTTATTCTATCTAGGTTTATTTCTTTTAGGATTTTCAATAATTGGGTCAATTATTATTCAAATTTCAATGTGTACAAAAATACAATAATTATTAGGAGTCCCCCGATGCCGGAAGCGAACGGGAGATATGAACCTTTCTGTCGCCAGAAAGGTTCCAAAGAGCGCCCCGCCGGATAAAGCTTAGGAGAAGAGCGGTGAAATTCGTTACGGGCGTAACTCGCCGTTAGAGAGAGTACAAAAGCGGAAGATAGAAAGGCCCGGACAAACGCCCTTTCACGAATTTCACCGGAGTAGAAGCGCTTTAAGCGCGGGGGAAAAAGACAAAATACAAACAGCCGGGGAAGAAAGCAAAAAAATTTAGTGCGCGACTCGCAGGATGCGAGGAGTCCCGCGACGGCATGGATGCCGAGAAGCGGGGCGGGGGAAAAAGACAAAATGCAAAAACAGGGAAAGAAGGTAAGCTCCCCGAAAAGTTACCTTGAAGGGGAAAGAAAGGGTTATGTCTGTAATAAATTTCATCAAGGGCTACGATATATACATTCGATAAGGATCATATCGAGACCCTTTTTCTTGCCGGATTGCCCGATTCGGGTTAAAATATCCCAGTATAAAACGGGAAGGGAATCGTATGAATGTGAAGAAGTCCTACGGGTACTCGTGGTCGGCGGGCAGGAAAGTGTCCGAGCCGGACGGGAAATCCGTGCGCAAACCGGGTATTGTAATCCTGATAGCGGCGGCGATGGTATGTATCGCGGTCATCAGTTTCGCGGCGTTCGGGCCGTTAGCGGAAAATACCCCCCAAAACCCGCAGGACGTATCGGCGAATTCCGGCCCCGCGCCTCAAAGCCCCCTCCCTTCCGCGATCCAGCCTGTGGCCGGGAATCCTCTCCCCGGAGTCAGTACGCAAGCCCCCTACTCAAAAGACGAACTGCTCGGTAAAATCAATCCCAAGTCGCATCCCGCGTTCGCGGCGATTGCCCCAGAGTATACCTCCAAAACCGGGATTTACCTCCGTCAAGAGACATACGATGCGTTTATAAATATGTCCGCCGCCGCGAAAAAGGACGGTGTGAACCTTGTCATTATCTCCGCGTTCCGTTCGTTCTACGACCAGAAGGCGATATGGGAACAGAAATGGAACGGCGGCAAGACGGTCGCCGGGAAGAACCTCGCGAAGGAAGTGCCCGATTTCGCCGAACGCGCGAAATATATCCTGCTGTACAGTTCCATGCCGGGTACGTCGCGCCATCACTGGGGCACCGATATCGACCTGAACAGCCTCGAAAATTCCTACTTCGCGTCGGGAAACGGTAAAAAGATATACGACTGGCTCTCGAAGCACGCGGCGGAGTACGGGTTCTACCAGCCCTATACCCCGAAGCCCGCCACCCGCACGGTCGGCTACGAGGAGGAGAAATGGCACTGGTCGTATCTCCCTGCCGCTAAGCCGATGATGCAGGCATACCTTCAGACGATCGCCTATTCCGATATCGATGGATTCCTCGGATGTGAGACCGCCGCTAAACTTCAGGTCATCGAGAACTATGTCAAGGGTATCAACCCCGCCTGTATCCCTTAATATTACTTGTCAGTCTCCGGATTAGGGTGTATGATAACACTATCCAAAAAGGAGGGCGAAATGCGGAAATCCTTTCAATTCGCGGTATGTATCGCGGTATTCATTCTGTCATACGGTTTATCGTGGGGAAACGAGATATTAGTCAGGCCCGGCAATCCGAAACAACTTACCGAGGCGGTACAATTTGCGCAGGACGGAGATACTATCTTTTTGAGCGCGGGGAAGTATTACCTGAAGGATTCCCTAGAGATAAAAGGAAAAGATAATCTTACAATCGTCGGGCAGGGTAAGGTGGATATTTTTTTAAAGGATGTTTATCAGGATGTGATATCTATCATTAATTGCGGGAAAGTCACCATAACAAATATTCACGCCCAGCATGTTCAGCCCCTTAAAGCGTATGAATGCCACGGCTCGGTTATTCGTATCGAGAATACGAAGGAGACGCATATATTAGGCTGCGAACTGAACGGGTGCGGCGCAGTCGGGGTGAACGCGTACAATGCCGGAGCGGTATTTGTAGAAAACTGCTACATCCATCATAACTCGTTCAACGCATTTTACTTGTCCAGAGTAACATCTGTCACTATAATAAACAACATCATCAAGGACAACAAGAGTTTCGCTCAGTTTTACGACTGCAAAGACATCATGATGTACGGTAACAGTACCGCGAATAACACAGGGTATTGGAACGGGATGAAATAGACGTTATGGGATGTTCTATACTCATAATATTTTCCGGAATATCCGGATACTGGAGGTTATATGAAGAAGATTTTTTTCATTTTCATGGGGATGCTGATTTTAGCATGTACTGTTTCGGTGCGAGCGCAGGAGAGCATGGAAATCAAGAATAAGAAATTCGGATTTTCGATCGATCTCTTCCCGGGATGGGAAATTGATGAGGATGCCTTAAAGAAAACGGGCGAGATGTGGTTCAATATCCCGGCCGATGAAGAAAACGGCATCTATTATACGTTTTATATCGTCCCGTTGAAAGGAAAATATGACGCGATCAAGAAGGATATTGTCAAGGGATTCCGCACGGAAATATTTAAAAGCTTCGATGAGATGTACGGTAAAGAATCGCTGACGATAAAAGTGCATAAAAAATCATCCTGCACGAAGGTCAACGGAATCGAGGTCTGTTCGGCGGAGTTCAATTACGATTATCAGGCGGAAGGTCCCCAGCGTACTTACTTCGGTGTATTCAAGACCAAGAAAGGAGCATACCTGATTTTCTTCTCGACCAATCCCGACAGCTATGATGAATTTATCGCCGATTTTAAAGAATATGTGGTCGGGTCGCTCAAGCTGCTGAAATAGTAGATAACATTTTCATACGGGAGCAGCCTTTTAGGCTGCTCTTTTATTTATAATACCCCTTAAACCTCCCGCGTCCGCTTCTCCACATGGATGCCGGGGGAGAACCCTAAGGATTTCTTCATACTACAGGTCTTTCTGCCGCAGCTTATCCCGCTCGATAACAGTGAATTTCTTTTCGAGCGCTATATTTGTTTTCCGAATGATTTTTAAAAACATATTTCCCGTTTCGCCAGAATCACACGGGATGAATCGAAAAAGGACAATGCCCACGGTAAATTTCTCTTTATTTCGATGAATAATTTCTCCGTAATCTTTATCAAAAGTAAGAATTATCCTGTTTTCTTCAGCCGATATTTGCATTACCTGACGATCGGTAATCCCCCTATTAATCTCTTTTACCGATTGAATATCGATCCCATTCCTGCGAAGGAAAACTACCGAATCGAAGGGAATATTTTCATTTGCGAGGAATTTCATTTTTCTACCGGATATCGAAAACGGCTTCGGTCTGCATACACTCACGTGTAAAAGCGAAAATTGCTTGAAGCGATTCTTTAGTGAGAGCGGGATAATTTTTAAGTATTTCCTCTTCCAGCCATCCGTCCGACAGAAGCCCGAGAATAAAATCAACCGCCAGCCGGGTTCCTTTGACGGTCGGCTTTCCGATTAATATGTCGGGATCGGATATAATATATTCTTTCCAATTCATATTCCGCTCCGGGGAATGAGATATTTTCACCGATATTTTATCCCGTTACACCCATCTTGTCAAACAAACCGCCATTCGATAAATACCCCTTAAACCTCCCGCGTCCGCTTCTCCACATGAATGCCGGGATGGCGTTTCCCGCTGTTCGACGGGTGTTTCCGCATCCGGGTATGGGTGTAGATCGCGTAACGCATCGCGTCCATTAGATGGTCGTTATACTTGACAGGCTCATCGGCCGCGTTCCCGGAATTATCCGTCACCCACTCGTAGTTCCGTATCTCCCGCAGGGTATTCCTGCATGACGGATCGATCCGCAGGTCGACCGACATCACCCGTTCGATACCCGCGCGCACCGAGTACGGCGACTTGTCCGCCGGAAGGATTCGGTATCCCGCGTAACTCCATTCGGTGATCTTGTCCGGGTCGGCGGAATCCCCGTAAACCAGAACGCGTTCCTTCAGGCCGGGATGCATCCGTTCGAGAGTATCGTCCGTCAGCCGGATAAACTCGGAGTTCAGGCATCCCGCGCGGTAAACCTCCCCGATAATATGGAATTTTTCGCTCGCGCGCCCGATCAGGACGAACGCAAAATGGGACTGGCCGCCCCTTCCGAAATCCACCCCGCCGATCAGTTCATCGTATTGCGCAAACAGGCCGCCGTCGGGACGCGCTTCCTCTTTATAATGGCTGTATATGACATTTCCCGCCGCTACCCAGAGTCCCTCGATATTCCGGCGGTACCACACGCTCCCGTCGGGAATGGAGAGCTTGAGCGATTCGAGGTACTCCGGGTCAAGGAACGTGTTATCGTCGAGCGAGAAGTGCCATGACGATACCGCGAACCTTCCGTTCCTGAGCCTCAGCCCGCTCTTGTCGATATAATCGGTTTTAACCGGATGGTCGGGATTGCCGGGGTTGGTGTCCCAGAAGATGCGAGCGCCTCTGCCGGAGCACCGCGCGAACGCCTGCCGGAGAGTTTCCGGATGCTGCTCGGTGACTTCGTTGGCGTACCATCCGTGCGCGGTAAATCCCTTAAGACTGCGGGCCGCATCGCTCTCCCCGCCCCCGAAGCAGACCACCGTGTTCCCGAACAGCGGGAACTCGTTGCGGGAATCAAGCGTAATATCCATACCAAGCTGGGCGCCGAATTCGTCCACTACATTGCGTTTTACCGAGCCGAGGGTATTCCCAGTGATAATGAATTTTTTTCGCTGGTCGCGGAATTTCAGGACATGGTCGAACCAGAGAAGGTTATTCACCGTGGTCTTCCCGCTGCGCACCGCGCCTTCGAGGATCAGATGACGGGGTTCGTTCTCCAGATGAAAATCTATGACTTCCCGCTGACGGGGCGTCAGCTTGTCGCGCGTATTAATCCTCATCAGTCTCCCTGAGTCCCTCCAGGAAATACGCGACACGGTCCTCGATATCGTTCTTTTTGTCGCCCCACACCTTCGGTTTGCGGGCCTTGAGCCACGTCATGATCGCGGACAACTCCGGCTGGACATGCTTACGGACGGTCTTCACCGGGGTCTGCACCGGGAGATCGTCGCCGTCGGGCGGGTTTTTCCAGTCGAAAGTGACCTCGTCGTACGAATACCCGAGCGCGCGCTTGAGGAGCGACCCCTCGACCAGCGTATCGATCATATCCCCGCCGCCCTTAAGGGACTGCTCGAATTCCGGGTACTCCTTCCGCCAACGATGGAGAGTGGACAGGCTGACCCCGATCTGCCGCGCGATATCCCCCGCGTCCATACCGTTCTTCACCAGCCATACCGCGAGATGCGGATGGATCGCGCGGTCGTACGCCGTTTCAGTCGTTTTCACTCACAGCCTCCGCGCGTCTCATTTTCAGCATACCCCGCAGGGGATGTTTGAGATAGACCAATTCCCCGCCTATCCATAAGGCGGCGTAGTGGCGGTGCTTCCATATCTGGTGACGTTCGTTCCGGTAGGAACGGTAGAGGATACGGCGGACGGTTTCCGCTTTTTCGGCGTCCCCCCCGCAGAGCGCGAGAAGTCCCTCGAAATTGTAAATCAGATCCCTGTTCTCATCCCTGATCATATTTCCTCCTTGGATAGAAAGGCGTGCAGGAAACGGCGGAGTTTTTTCCTGTCGATCCTGCGGTAGATATTGTAGTACTGCCGCGCGCTGGAAAGCCCGAGCGCGATACACGTCTCCTCGATCGAGTAACGGTCGATAAAACGGAATTTCAGGAGTTCGTGTAGAGGGGACGGGAATTCGCGTTCGAGGCAGACGAAAAATTCGATCCGCTCGAACTCGGTCATACGCACTCCAGCTTTGTGGGGTGCCGTTCGGAAAGCCTGAACATCGCCTCGAATTGCCCGGATTCGTTCAGTACCAGTACGGTACGGTCGATCGGGCTTCGCCAAACCCTCTGCTTCTCAAGCTCTCCCACATCGATCTCGCAGAGCTTGATCCGGGTCAATGTCCCGTTGGTGATCATATAACGGTACCATTCGTAACGGTAGCGACCCCCACCTCCCGCATACGCGGAAGGCGAGCGGACGGGGGAAGTGTCGTGCGCAGGCATGGATGCCGAAGCCGACCGACTCCCACCTCCCGCATGCGCGGAAGGCAAGCGGACGGGGGAAGTGTCGCGCGCAGGCATGGACGATTGGCGCACGAGTTTGATAACATTCTTGAACAATCGCGACCGGTCGCGCCCCGGATTATAGAACACATAGGCGATCATCTCGCCTTCCTCCGTAAAATAGTCTCTGAGCATACGGTACTCGTTCCGGCTGAGACGTACGCGGCTTTCTTCCGCCGCCTTGCCGAAGTACTGCCGGATAAATGTCCTGACGCTTTTCGGTACGAGGTCGTGCTTTTTCGCGAACCGTCCTACCTGCAGATCAATATACTCCATTCCGAAACCTCCATCTGATTTCCTCTTCATCACGGTCGAAACAAGCGTCGTCTTCCCAGCCCGGATACCTCTCCTCATATTCCCAGAGTATTTCAATCCTTTCAATCGTTTCATCATCGCGAAGCCGCTCGATTTCACATCCGTCCGCCTGAAACTCGGTATAAGTCCCGCCCCGGTACAAAACCCGGATATCGTACGGAGGCAACTCAGGCGGATCGGACCGGCGCGGAATGCGCGATATGTTCCTGCACGGCGGCGAGAAGCTCCACCGCCTGCTGATACGTCAGACGTTCGAGGACGCCGTTATGGAACTTCCGGTATGCGAGCGCCCTCGCATCGTCGAGCTTCATATATCCCTGCTCGTTGATCTCGCGTAGCTCGTGTATGATGACGTTGCGGATAGTCGTCTCGACATCCGCCGGCCGGCGTTTCCTCGGCAGGTTATCCGCGACCATCTTGTCCGCGGAGCCGGGCAGTACCGTACGCAGCGCGTCTATCATCACACGCGACTGCTGTTCATCCTGCGGCACAATCCCGTTAGGGCGCGCTGCGGGAACATCGTCCGCGGGCAGTACGTCGATCTCCTCCGCCGAGACCTCTCCGAACGCCAGCAGGTCGGAGATAGCGCGGTTCTTCGCGCGGGTCTCCGCGGTGGCGCGCAGATAATGCGGGGTAAGCTCCCTGCTCCTGCCGTTGTGCCTCGGCTCGCCCTGCGAGCACGCCCCCGTGCCGTCCATATACTGCCCTCCGGGCAGCGCCGCGCGGACGGTCACAAAGTATGTCATCCCGGCGCGTTCGTCCTTCTCCTTCCATTCCTCACGCTTCTCGACCGACACCCCGGCAATAGCGGCAAGCTTACGCCAGTAGCTCTTGCGCTTGTACGTCTCCTTACCGTAGCTGATAATGTCGGCGCGCGGGTCTGTGAGCGCGGCCAGCATTTCCTTACGGGCGCGTACAAATTCCTTCGCGTCGGCTATATCGCCGAAACAGGCCGCATCCTTTTTATTCGCGCCCGGTTTCTTTTTTCTCGTTTCGTCTGCGACGGTATCGGCCGCGGATTCCCCTCCCCGTGCCTCCTGACCGTCATTCATCGGCATAGTCTCCTCCTTGTTTACGCGCTCCGAAGCCAACTCCCCAGCCTCCGCAGGGTACTGTTCACCTGGGCGCGGGTATTCTCGTCGAACTTCTCCGATAAGCATACGTTGCGGCCGCTCAGGAACGCGATCAGCATTCCTTCGTCGCGCAGTTCGCGTACGGATTCCCGTACGATATGCAGAGGTATCTGCAGGGCGAACGAAATATCGTCGAGGGTCTTGCGGTTGTAGTACCCGCGCACCCGTGTCTTGAGATAGTAACGGATACGTTCTTTTTCCTTCTTCATTATTGAGCCTCCCTGAGTTTCATTTCACGAAGCCAGCGGTTATAATCCGCAAGCTCTTTCTTTTCCCGCCGTGTCGCGCGGAGATGTACATAATGCCTCATCGCCTTACGCTCCCTGACACGTGTCACCAAATCCGTAATCAATTCCCACATAGCCGCCTCCTTATCTGTTAATGTGATATATTTCCTTTGCAGGAAATAAATATCGCAAAAATGCTTGACAATCATCGCTAACTGTGATATAATTATATCACAGAACGGAGAGTTAGTCAAGTATTTTGTTAAAAAATATCTCATTATGAGATTTTTCAGGAGGGCCTATGGCACCGGGTGAAGGGATTGGCGAACGGTTAAGGATAGTCCGCGACGAGTACGGTATGAACCAGAACGATTTCGCGGAGCGGCTGGGGGTGAAGCAGAACGCGTTGAGCCAATATGAGAACGGCCAGCGAAAAGTTCCGCCGGAGATCCAGCAAATCCTCGCGTCGGTATTCGGTATCAACCTGAACTGGCTTCTGACAGGAGACGGCGAGCGTGTCCTCGCGCCGGGAGCGGCGCCGGGGCAGATAATCGAGGATATGCCGTCCGGCGGCGATATGTTCCTGATCGACCTGATCGACGTGAGGGCGTCGGCGGGGCACGGCGCGCAGAACCTGAACGAGCTCGAGGTGATCGATACTATCCCGATTTCGCGCCGCTTCCTCTACCCCCACGACCCCCAGCGGGTGAAGCTGGTCGAGGTCAGCGGGAATAGTATGGAACCGACGCTGTGGGACGGCGATTATGTCGCGGTCGCGGAAGGGGTCACCACCGGAAATAACGGCATTTTCCTCGTGAACTGGGACAAGGAACTGTTCGTGAAGCGTCTGCTCTTCAAACTCGACACCCTCAAGGTGGTCAGCGATAACCAGTCGTACTCCCCGCGCGAAGTCCGCGACCAGGGCGACGATTTTTCGATCATCGGGCGTGTGATCTTCCAGATACGACGGTTCTGACCCGGAGAGACCTAGACCGCTTATATCAATTCTTAGCTATAAAACAAACATTAAACTAATAATCGCCGTCTATCCGATATATTATTGACGTACCAAAAGGGGGATATTATGCCTCTAAAAAAAACAATTATTCAGGATGAAATAAGACTTGATGATAAAGTAACGCATAAGTATGTACATAGTTGGGATGGATTATGTACGCTATATCGAGATGAATTCCAGCATGCAAATGAAAAAGAAAATAAATATACTGAGAGAAATAATCTTTGGATATATAGGGGTCAGGAACACTACGATTGGACTCTAGATTCTTTGCTCAGACGCTACTTCAAAGGTTTTGGTATTAAAAAAGAAGATTACCGCGATAAGGAATTGGGATTAATCCGCAAATTCCAGCGGGAGTATCAGCATTATAATCAATTTATCCCTAAACAGAATGATCTAATTCATTGGCTCTCAATCATGCAGCATTATAGTGTACCAACCCGTCTACTTGATTTTAATTATTCTATATACATAGCCTTGCTTTTTGCCCTTAAAGATATAAAGAAATTGGATAAGAATAACTGTAATGAATGTGCATGTATCTGGGCAATTGAAAGCAGGTGGCTGGATAAGCAAATAAAGGAATATTCCGCGAAAAATAGTACAAATAATATTATTAATCAGCTTGACAAGAAAATCCCAACATCAATTGATAATTACGATATATATAAAAAAAATATATATGGAGTATATCCTATCAATCCTCTCGAATTAAACGAAAGACTCCGGGTCCAACAGGGATTATTTCTAATCCCTTTTAATATTAATGAATCTTGGGAAATGAATCTTTGTAAAGTTATTGAAAGAATTCCAAAAGAAGAAACCAAGAGCCACATTATTAAAATACACTTATGCTTGTTTTATGATTTCGTAATCGATTCTTTTCGGGAATTGAAACGAATGGAATTAACAGCATCTACAATTTACCCCGGTCTCCAAGGATTCGGTGAATCACTAAGACAACTTATCCCGCTAGAAAAAGAATTTCTCGACCCGGGGGAATAGCAAAAACGCCCCCTATTGGTCATTACTTCATCCGTTTCAGTATGCTCCCGGCGGTCTTTCTAATTTCAGGTTCTAAAAATTACGGGGAGTTTTCACTCCCCGATGCCATTATCGAACGTAGCCGGGATACTTGTATCGAGCATGTCTTCCGCTAAGCGGGAGGCATAGCCGGGATACTTGTATCGAGCCTGCCTTCCGCTATGCGGGAGGCATAGCCGAGATATCCGTATCGCCGATATTCAGATACCGCGCAGTAAAGCCCTTGTCGAGCGTCACCCCCGCATCTGCGAGAGTCTTCAGCACTTCCGCTTTCTGCGCGGTGATCCCCTTATCGCGCGACACCTCGAACCCGAAGCGTACTTTCGAGTCCGGGAAGTTATGCCGCGCGAGCCTTTCGACTACCTTCCGGACACTCGCCTCGACCGTCTCAGCAATATCGGTCACCGTTTTCCAGAACATGTCGAATTCCTGACGCGCCTTGGCGTAACTCCCCGCCGCGGTATCGGTGAACCCGAGGTCGTCGGGCAACCCGAGGTTCCGGGCGATCGCCTTATTCTCGGACCATATCGCCTTCTCGAGCGCTTCGAACCCGCCGTCGGCGTAACGCGGCTCGAGGAACTTCACCTCCACTCCCGGCATCAGCGACCCGTCGATAGGGCTGAGCGCTCCGGGTAATGTCAGCCGGGCGTCGTCCTTGATCCCCTCGACCATCGCCTGAAGCGCATCCCATTCGGGAGTGCCGGGGCGGTAACGGTTTTCATCGAAGGTCACGACCACTATCGGGAACGCATAGTTCTCAAGCCCGATATTGCGATATCGTTTCAGCGCATCCTTAGTGTACCATTCGCGGTAGATTTTCTTCAGTTCGGATGTTCCATAATGGTACGACTCCGGGCGCACATCGGGATAAGTAAAAACGTGGAACCACTCCACAGGATACTCGATACCGTCATACCTTACCGAGACAAGCTGTGCGAATTCGTCCGCGACAAACTCGACCTTACGCGCAGGAAGAAGCCGTTCCTCCATGATCCGGTAGTGTCCGTTCTCGTTCTTCCACACCTCCTCGAACACCGCAAACCCGTAGACGCGCGCGGAAAGGAGATTGCCGATAAACCGTCCGAGTTCGAGCGATGTAAGGTTGTCGCGTACAAAATCCGCCGCATCGATATCGTCGCTCTCGACATACCATCCGAGTGTCCGTACCGACGAGTTTATCACACCCATCACCTGGCTGATCCGGTCATCGAGCATCATTTTCTCATAAATGCCCATTACCGCGCGGCGCGAGGCAAGACTGCTGGGAAACTGCGCAAATTCGCTCCCAGTATGCATAAGAATATCGGGATTGCCCGTGAGAGAGCCCTTCGGGATAACCGCTATCGACGGCCTACCTGCGGGTTTTTCCGTTATCGGATTCATGATGTCCTCCTTGCTGTTCTACTATATATACAGCAAAGATGACCCCGTTTTTTTTACGTTTTTTTTCTCTCACCCCGATTGTATTGCTTGAATTGTAAATTACCTATCGGGATTGCTGACTAAAATGATTTTCGATTATTATATGTTACTGCTGGGCGGACACGGGTGAAGCATTCTGTTTTATTCCTATGATAATAGCAGTATAGATTGCTTCGGCTCAGGCCTCGCGGCGACAATTGCAGTTCGTCACTTTCCACCCATCCGGGGGAACCTGCGACTGCCGCGCGATTGATAATATAAGAAACATATTGCATGTAAAGGAAACCGAAATATCCCGGCATGATTGAGGCTGCAGAAACCGCTCCGTTTTTCAGTAGCGTTTCTTACGGGACTTGGACGGGATGAAATCCATCAGGACTACACCGCTCGCGAGAACAAGCAGCCCTCCGAGCAGAAGCTGGATACTAAATTCTACTGCGATACAGAAAACAGTCAGAAAAAGCCCGGTCACTGCGATAAACCATTGCATAAATATTTCGAGACGGTTGATATCCTTCACATAGAGAATAATTACAAACCCGAAGGAGGCTATGGCAATCGCGGACAGGATGATCCGCGATAGATCGATTAAAAATAGCCCGATCCCGTTGGGAAACACCCCGACTCCCCCGCTGAACCAGAATACCGGTATTGCCAGACCGGCGCCTACCACTCCCGTCAGAACCGAAATTTCCCTGCGCATCATTCCCTCCGTAATTATTTCGGAATTCCCCATTTCTTCCCGCTAATCTAAAATTTTTATCAGGCTGTACATATCCTTATCGGAAATCGGCAGCACGTTCTTTTCGCTGAACGAGATCTGCTCCTCGCGCTCGGTCTCCTGCAGGAGGTAGTAGTCCAATTCCTCCAAATTCTGGTACGCAAGCGTCCTTGTATGCGAGTAAAGCTCTATCGCCATATCAGCGACTGCGCTGACAAACCCGTACAGCCGGGAATAAGCCGCCTGAGTCTTCTTGGACTTCGCGCCCTGCTTCAGCTCGAGCACCCTGTCGAATACCGCCTCCTTTCCAGAACGCCCGTTCACATATCCGAAAATCACCTTTAAATCCTCTTTCGTCAGCTCCGGATTTCGTTTCAGCGTATCCTGAAATTGCGCTATCATCATATCGTGACAATAATTGTTTATATCGGACAGGGTAAGTTTATAGGTCTCCATAAATTTTTTTTCATGGGTCTGATAAGATTGTACATCGAACGGATACTGACGTTCGAGATCCTTCAGGAGATAAATCAGATGGAGAGCGAATTGTTTCTCGGTAATTACCCCGACATTCACTTCCATATATTCGCTGCTCTTCGGTTCAATAATCAATTCGTGCTGAAGGATAAGGAACAACCCTATGACAAATTCGTAGGGATGATCGAGCGCTTTCTTATTCCGGGTGAGGCTCGACGCGAAATCCAGTATAAGAGTCTCGGCGCGGTACGTCAGTTCGAAATCGAAAAACGCCGCCTGATCGGGCTGGTACTGATAAAGTTTGAGGATATACGCTACAGGCGGAATCTCGACATACCCGAACGGCGTAATCTCGGCGGCCGGGGCAAAGCCCGTAATCATAAGAATCGGCGCAAACAGCAGGCAGATACGCAGTACCCTCAACTTTTTCAAATTCCGTCCTTGAAATTCGTTCATTAATCCGTATTATTATAAACGATAAATCCGGTTTTTCCAATACCCCGGCAGGTTTAAAAGAACCTTTCCTATCTGATTTCATCGGTATCACAGGGGGTAAAAGATAAGCGGGCATCCCCTATATCGAACAGATAGGGCATGATTTTTTCCGTTCCTCCGCGATCGTACGAAGCCTATATCCGATCTGGTCGAAGCAGAGGTGTTTTACCGTCAATCCCCCGGCGCGCGTCAGATAATCGACCGTCATCGAAAGACAAACCGACGCTATGATAGAATTGAGAGTCACCACTGCGGGCGGCGTAACCTCCGTCCCGATAATATACCCGCGTTCGATACCGCGCCCTCGGGCTTCATCGTCCTCGGCACGCGCAGGGTCGAGCCCCATACATCCGAGGCACGGCCCGTCCGGGAGATACGCGCGCACCTGCCCTCCCATTTCATCCGGCACAGGCTCCCCGCCGGGAGTACCGCCGAGAAAAATACCGCTCCCCATATCGAACAACGGCTTCCGCGCAAGGAGCGCGAAAAGCTGCGCCGATACCCGCGCGTAATCGTTATCCGCCCCGACGATCAGGATATCACATTCCACGAAACTTTCATACACTTCGGGGGAAAACGGTACGTTATGTACGCGCACATCGATCCCCGTCCAGAACGACTCCAGTTCCCGTTTCAGCACTTTTGCCTTCGGCTTCCCGTTGTCGCCGGGCAATGTCCCGAACAGGCGGTTGCGGTTCGATTCCTCGATAATATCCGGGTCGGCTATCGTAAACTTCGTGAACCCATGCCTGACCGCCGACAGCGCGTACGGAAAACCCAGCCCGCCCGCGCCGATCAGTCCGAGCCTCGCGCTCCGTATCGTGTCGAAATTCCGGGAACCGAGCCAGAGCAGGGTGCGGTGGTGCGCGTCCCCGTACCCGGCGATCGTCCGTCCGAGCGGCGCGGAATAATATGAATCCCCGTCCGCCATCGCGAGCGAGTCGATCCGTACCCCGGAAAACCTCGACGCCTCCGCAATCGCGGGAAACAGTTCCCGTGTATCGCCCTTATCCATCAGCGCGCGCAGACTATCGCTCAACAGGACATTCCACACCGGGGCGTCCGTTTCGCTGTCCGCCGCGCCGAGGCTGTATTCCACGGGATCGGCGAAACGCAGTCCGAGGCGTACGGATGGATACCCGCTTCCCGCCTCCCGTGCAAACGGGGTATCCGGGACATATGTGTCCCCGAACCTGCGGAACTCCATCACCCCGCCGGACATCTCCCGGATCGCGCGGAACTGCGAGGGGCTTAAAAATATCTTCGCCATCCTGCCTATCCTGTGATTTTTATTGTCAACAGCCTGAACCTGCCCGCACGGTAATCGAAATATTCCGCGGCTGTCTCATCCCCGCTCATCACCATCCTGAAGAACCCCGCGCGGGGATTCCATTCCCGGACGTCCATTGTATTGAATCCGTTATTGATATTATCGACAGATGAAAAACGGGCGGGGACTCCGCGCGGATGGGAATGTATCTGCAGAAAGGAAAGCCCCGGATCGGAGCGCAATTTTTTTATCAGCGGGTATACCGCCTCCGCGCGCAGTGTGACCGCCGCCTCGTTCCTGCGGGCGTAGTTCTGCTCCGACGGGTAGAACCATTCCTCCGCGCGATAGGTGCTCCATCCGGCCTTCCGGCATAGCGCGATAATCATCCGTTCGCCCGTATCGCGGAAAAGGTACTCACGGATTTGTTCCATCTCCGCGCCGGAGAGCAGAAGCCTCATAGCGTCCCGAGAGAGAAGTCTGAAAGGGCGTCAAGTTCGTCGTTATTCTTCAGCTTGGTCTGCGCGGTCTGGTCGTCCAGTTTTTCAAGCTCACCCTTCTCGTTGACACGGTAAAGGTTTTTCCGCGCGGGAATATCGAATTTCTCCCTGATCTTGTTCACCTCGATTTTATCGAATTCTTCCTTCCGGTTTTTATAGCTTAACGTAAACATGCGCGTACCTCCTCCAGAACGTTCCTCAGTTCGGGGCTTAAATCTATCCTGTTTGAAAAATAGAGTTCGATGATGATCCTTACGATATCCTCACGGGCTTTGTCGATCGTGTCCGTATTATAGGGATTGTCCTGCGTCAACTCAGACCCGGCGATTTTCACGATGATGTCCGCCGCCGGAAGCGGGATCGCCTTGAAGAACGGGGCGAACCGTTCCAGGTCGTCTATCCCTGTAAACGCCTTCGCGAACAACGGGAATCCGCCCGCCGCGAACACCTTGAAGATCGAGAAACGCCCGTTCAATCCGGTGAGCCATACATCCCACGGCGGCTCCTTGCGGTTCCTGACCTGCAGGAAACAGTTATCCGCGAGACGGTCGCGCAGAAGTTTGACCAGTTCCACCCGCGCGATATTCACCGCGTACGCCGAGACGGTATTGTCCTTAAAATATTGTTTTTCCTTTTTATAGTCGGCCTGTCCGCGCTTGGAAATCCGCGACAGTATTCGTCTCTCCGCCGATTCGTCAAAGTCCGCGATCAGAAAACATTTGGCGATCCGCGTAATCCCCATCCGGTGTACAAGGAATTCTATCTCGGTATCGCCCGCTTCGAGTATCCATTTGTCGGCAGGCTTCCGCATCAGGAGTTCGATATCCTGAATCGTCTCGACCGCGTCCCGGAACTCCTCGTACTTCCGGAGCGATTCCAGTCGCAGGCCGTCGAAGAAGATGGTGTGCCCCATCGCTGTCTTTGCTGAGTAGATCACGTTCCTGAACCAGTCGGGATCGTCGATCTTCCTAAAATAATCCATTTCGTCCATAATCCCTTTCCGGTGCGACTTCGACACGTTCTCCAGCACCTTGTTCTCGATATCGGGATAATGCACGACGAGCGACGCGACCTGTTCGTAGTTCAGGTAATGCCTGCCGAGGAGATGGCTGAACAGCTTCTGCGCCTCCGCGTTTTCCAGCTTCTGCAGGAAATTATCCGCCCTCCACGGGAAGATGTCCATCCCGCTTACTATGAAAAAAGCCCACTCCCTGAGTATCCTGAACAGGTTCGCGACGCTCAGGTCGGTCAGCTGGACATTTTCCGACGAGCGCTTCACGAGAAAATTCAGGAACTGATAGGGGATAATCATATAGAAGTAGATATTCCGGTCGGTCATATGCGCGATATACTCGATCACCACCGTGTTCTTCACCGTCTGCTCCGCGACATTCGTAAAATCGACCGGGCGGGACGCCTCCTTGTTCGGGAAGATCTTGAAACGGATAAAAGTCAGCGCCTCGAGATTGTCGAGACCTCCGTTAAGCCGTTCCAGCACATACTCGAACGGGAAATAACTGTCGTCGGAAGGATTATTCAGAAGCACGACCGGGAACGTATTTTTATCGCCCGACGTATAATTCAGGCGGTGGCCGGAATAGACTGCGCGGCCGTATGCGAACTCCCCTATACTGACCGAGTTCGCCTGTATGAATACGTCGCGATTCTCCCCGGACGGTGTTTCGGCCTCGCCCGTATCACGGTACGGAATGAACAGTTCGCTGATTATCATGTCCGACTGCCGGTATGTCATATAATCCGGGGTGATATTTTCAGGCATAAGATTTCTCCCGGAATATTATAGACAGCTTGAAGGGAATTTTCAATCTCTTTCGGGAATATACTGAATAAAAAAAAGGGCCGCCCACGGCGGTCCTTGGTATTTCCTGACGGTTATTTCAGTGTATAGATTATATAATAAATCCCGTCGAATCCTTCAAATACCAGTTCAGAATTCATTACTGCCGGTTTCCGAAATTCACTGTAATAATTACAGTATCCTAATGCGACATTCTTTATCGCCGTACCGTCATATTCGTAAATTATTTGCCTGTTTCCGTTATAGCCCTGAAAATATAATTTGGAATCGAAAACAATCGCATTGCTGTATCCGCACTGATAATCGGAAGCAGGACCGGGCACATCCTTGATACTTATTCCGTCATACATAAAAACCTTTGACAAACCGCCTTTTTTACCCTGAAAGTATAACTTCGAGTTATAGACAACCGGATTATAAAATCCCTCCTGATAGTTGGCGGAGGAAATAGCGATATTATATATACTCAATCCATTAAACAAGTATATTTTCTCTTCACTTCCGTTGTTTCCTAAAAAGATAATTTTAGAATCATATACAACCGGCTTGAAAAATCCGCTCTGATAGTCGGAATATGGAGAGGGAACGTTTTTCAGGCCCGTGCCTGCGAATTCATATACTTTAATCTGACCCCCGTTGGATCCAAAAAAATACAATTTGGAATTCAGAATAATCGGATTGCCAAATTCAGACTGATAACCGGATGAACCCGCGGGAACATTTTTTATACTTACGCCGTCATATTCATATATTTTCGATACGCTTCCGTCATACCCGCAAAAGTATAGCTTGGAGTTATAGACAATCGCCTCGTTAAACCCGTAAAGGTAATCGGAAGTACCCGCGGACACGTTTTTTATACTCGCGCCGTCATACTCGTATAGTTTATTGGCGCTCCCGTTGTCTCCCGAAAAAACAAGTGCGGAATTATAAATCACCGGAGAATAAAAATCTTTCTGATAATCGGAGGCGCCCGCGGAAACAGTATTTATGATACCGTAATACTCGAATATTTTATATCCGCTGCCATACCATCCGGAAAAATAGAGCTTTGTATTATAGACGATCGGCCGGGAAAATTGGCCCTGATATCCGGAAGACCCTTCGGATACGTTTTTTATACTGATACCGTCATACTCAAAAATCTTTGCTAATCCTCCGGTATTCCCTTCGAAATAGAGTTTGGAATTATAGACAATAGGGGAATATAAAGAATACTGATACCCGGAGCCGCCTTCGGGAATACTAAATATCGCTTTTATTTTACGGGCGGGTAGTAAAAGGACGTTCGTCACTATAGCCGAGTTGGTCGTCGCTTTCCAGAAAGCCGAAGCTATCGTGAAATTCGTGATACAGTCATAACGGGTTATATTCGTACATGTACTGGCGACATTGGTATAATTATTCGTAATAGAATTGGTCGCCGAAAGAAGCAAGGTTTCCTGTGTCAGATAAGTGAAGTTTGTCAATGAACTTCCGGATGCCGGGCCGGAAGTATCGGTAAGACTGCCGCATGCGAAAAGGGTCAGGGAAAATATTGCAATGAAAAATAACTTGAAGAGATTCATACTCAGCTCCGAAGATGTTTTTCCCCACTCTCTTCGTTAAATATATTGTACCTTATGTTATTAAAAAGTCAATATATATTTATAATATATTTTATAGTTTAAATTTTTTCATGATAAAATGCGGCCGCTGCAGTTAGTCCCATACCCACTTCATATTCCGCCAGTTATGAGAGAACCGGAACGCCTCCATATCCTGCTTCTGCCGTTCGATAATCCCCTCGCGGTCGCGGTACATCCTGTCGAGCTGGCCTAATATCTCCGTGCCGCCCTTTGCAATCTGGCAGAGCGCCGCAAATACCTGGCGGATATGCTCCCGGAATCCGATGTAATTCCCGAATAGCGAGTCGTATTCGCCGTCCCTGTCGCCGATTGCCTTCGGAGCGCCCCCCTCGGCGGCATGGAAGCATACCCAGAACCAGCCCCATTCCTTCTCGTAATCCTTCGGCATTTTTACGGAGAGTTTATCCAGATACCCGTGTATCATTTCCATCCGGGAGACGTCGGGTATCAGATGGTGTTTCCCGTCGGTGTGCTTGAGCAATACCCATGTATTCATGATGTTCATCCCGAATCCGAATCCCGGCGGGATCTCGAAGAACAGGTAGGTTTTCGCGCAGGAATACCCGCCGGGGACTTGAAAGTTTTTTATCAGTACCGCCGACTGATCGGGCATTTCCAAAACATTCGCCCCATACTCCTCTTTCAGCTCGCGTAACGCCCACCTGTAAAACGACTGCCGGATCATTTCGCGGCCTCCCCGAAGTATCCCATCCCGCGGTATACCAGAAACTCCTCACGGAGCTTTTTATACACTTTCTCGATAAACCCGAGGCTGAGAAGCCGCGAACGGTTGATGTTCTCGTTGTAAATATCTTCCGCGATAGAAAACTCCGTAAACGGCAGCTTCCCCGCGGCATTATGGAATAACTCCCGCGCCTCGTTTTCGTTCAGCGGGGACATGGGGTGATAACGGAATATATCGAAGAAATTGACGAACCTCTCGAAACCGAAAAGGTGATACAATAGGCATACCTCCCCCGACGGCATACCCGCGAAAAGTTCCGCCATCCCCTTCATATCGAGCACATCCTTCCGCGCGTCCGCCCGCTTAATGATCTCCCGTTCGAGATAGCCGTAAAGCGCGAGATAATGCGAGACCCGCAGGCGTTCCCGTTCATCGCGCTTGAGGGAATGCACCTTCGCCTTGTACTCCCCGATCGCGTTCCGCATCTCCTCCTGAAATACCGGCTTGAACAGCCCGTACAATCCGCGGAGGATGCTGTCGCCGTCGAACCCCGCGATCGCAATCAGGTGCTCCTTTCCTTCGCCGGTGATAAGGGGGTTGACCGCGCGCGATTCGATAATCATCCCGATCATTTTACCGATAGGAAGGATGCTCTCCTTCTTTCTGAGGCGGATATTCATGATAAGGGCGGTTAGTTCGCGGAGGTGCGCGCTCTCCGGGAGAAGCGGGGCGAGCGTCTTGGGGTCGTCCGCAGACATACGCGAGGCCGCGTGCTGGAGCTGATAGAGCACCTGATCCCGCCAGCGGAAACGTTCGTAATCCCCGGCGAGGCCGATATTTATCGATGTACGGTACTGGTCGATGAGCGCCGCATTTTTCACAGACACCATCTCACGGATAGTCCGGTATTCCTCACGGATATCGAGAAGCGTCGCAAGGTGCGGGAGTTCGATCGTCCCCGACTGGAGCATCCGCGACAGGAAACGCGAAAGTTTATCTATTCCCTCTTTATCGCTGAGTTCTTCCCGGATAAACAGATTCGGCACACTGTAGAAAAGGTCCCCGCGCCCGAATAGGATACTGTTCTCAACCGATTCGATTTTTCGGAGCTGATCGTTATAATTCGATTCGCCGGTTACAAAACGTTCCTCCGTCTCGGCGATATACCCGAAACCGCAAAGGGTGAGGAGGCCGCGGAGGGTCGGCCACGGCAGGAGGATATATACCGGACGCCCGCCGGACGGCTCCTCGATAGTCAGCATGAGCTTCCCGGTACGCCATTCCTCTCCCGGACGTGTAAGATACCGCACGCCCGCGTTCTCATGCCGGACGAACGCACCGCCCGTATTCGGCAGGAACGCGTGGTAACGTTCCTCCGCGAGCACGAGCATGTCCTGATCCCCCGCGACAGTGTCCGTGCCCCATTTCGCCAAAGGAGCGCAGATGAAGACAAAACTCTTCACAAGCGAATCGGATTCACTGCGTGTCCATACGACACTTTCGATATTCGCTTCGCTGAGCGGAGTAAAATCGAACGATGCGGCCGGTTCGAGCGACCTGAAACGGTATTTACGGAACTGGGGGAGAAAAAACGAAAGGATGGTGAAGACGCAGGAATCCGGGGCTTCCACATACCCTCCATTACGGAACGATTATAATGTGATGCGTTCTTTCATATTCGGGAACGTCTCTGTAATGATACTTAGAATATCCTTCTTCAGTTCTTCCTTCGGGCGCATACCGTCGAGCACACGGATACGCTCGTCCTCTCCGGCAAGCCTGAGATAGGCGTCCCGGACAGCGTAATGAAAGTCGTAGTTCTGCTTCTCGATACGGTCGAGGACAAGGTTCGCGCTGCGTTTCCGTTCGAAACCCACCTCGGGAGGGAGGTCGATCAGGAACGTCAGGTCGGGCCTGCATCCCTCGATGACCAGCTCGTTAAACTTCCGGACAATGTCGATGCCGATTTTCCGGCCGCTGGCCTGATAGGCGTAGGTGGAATGATAGAAACGGTCGCAGAGGACGACATACCCTTTTTCCATGTATGGCTTGATAGTCTCGTTGATATGCTGGTTCCGGTCGGCAAGAAACAGGAGGAGTTCGGCGACCGGAAAAATAGTCTCATGGAGAACGATATTCCGAATGAGGTCTCCCAGAATAGTGCCGCCGGGTTCCTTGGTCAGGATACTGTTGATCCGCCGGGATTCGAGATAATTATAAAGGTAGTTGGCCTGCGTCGATTTTCCGCACGCTTCGATACCTTCGAAAGTAATAAATATTCCGTTCATTCTGTCTCCCGAATCTTGATATTTAATATGCTTCCGCTTAACATTATTATAAATGAAATAGCGCTTTATGTAAAATCCGCACTCTTCATTTTATTTACAGATTGCGGGTTATAGGCTACAATAAGTATATAAAGAATCTCTTACGGAGGGACGCATGAAAAAGCTGATGTTCGGATTGTTAAGTCTTTTATTCTTTGTTAATCTTGGCGGAGCAAAGAACCCCAAAGATTATACATTCTATGATGACCTAGACCCTGCTGCGAGAAAAGAGTTTGCCGATGCGTGGCTCAGTGCCGGAAAAGCGTTTCATGATGCGGGAAAAGCGAAAAAAGCGAAAGCCAGCTTCTTATTTACCTACTATCTTTATCCGATGGGAGACAGCTCCGTTGAGGCATGCGATCTGATCAAGAAAAACTTCAAAGAAACCTACACCTATAACGCGGATAAGTTTTTCAGCTATTACATGACGCACGGAAAAAGCCTGATGGACGCTAAAAAGAAGCTAAATAATTTCCTGATGGCGCTCGAAGTAAAGCCGGGCGATCCCAACGCGAATTTTGCCGCCGCAAAAGCGTATTACGAAATGGGCGACACTGAAAAAGCCAAGAGCTACCTGAAAACCGCGATAGAGAACGGTCTCGACCCGGAGACCCTTCCTTCGGAATTTCAGGCTTTAACACAATAGTATTCGGGGGTTTACCCGTTAACTTTGTTTAACTTTCTTGTCTGTTCTTGTCGATAATATAATGAAATCCGGATAAGCGGCGATTTATCGTCGCTTTTCCTTTCCTTTGGGGGAATGCTTGGAATTCATCATTTTAGCAATCGTACTGGTAGGTTTGACGGCTTTCTATCTTTTTCAAACTATGCACGACCGTAAAATAAAAGAAGCGGAAAAGGCCTACGAAGAGGGCAATCTCGACGTAGCGCTTGCTATTTTTATGGATTCACTGAAAAAAAATCCCCAGGATGTAGACACTCTCTGGCATCTCGGTAATATCAACGAGGAAAAAGACAATAATCTCGAGGCTATCGGGTACTATACTCGGATAATAGGTATCGGAACCGAATCTACGCTGTTCAGTAAATTTGAGGTTCTGCGCCGTACCGGCCTGCTCTACCGTAAGGTCGACCGCGATAAGGAAGCCCTCGATTATCTCATGCAGGCCTATCAGCTTCTTTCCACCCAAAAAGACGTTATCGCCGGAATTGCAGATATTCTCTTCACACAGAAACAATTCTATCGCGCGATCCCGTACTACGAACGCGGGATGCCGAGTATGATGGATAACGCGGCTTTTCAAAAGCGCTACGGATTCAGCCTGCTCATGATCGACAACCTGAATGACTCTATTACAGTATTGGAAAAAGTGCACCTTTCGACCCCCCATGATATGGAACTCAAATACCTGATGGCATATCTATATCTGCGGACCGGGGCGTATTCCCGCTGCCGTGAAATGATAGAAGAAGTGGTAAACTCCGATAAGATCATCCTGTCTTTACCGCAGATGTATTTCGCGATTAAAATGCTGACAATGGCATATATGCTCGACAAAAATTTTGAAGTCGCCAAAGAGCTTCACAAGAAGCTCGAAGGGATGCTGGTCAACGAAGAGAATCCCCAATGGCGGGAAGAGACCGCGATGCTTTTTATTTTTATGCGCATCAAGCAGGGATACTACGACCTCGCTCTCGAAAAGCTGAATTCCATACTCGATGTGGGAGTCGATACATCGGAGATGAACGAGCAGGAAAAGAATAAGCTGAAGGAAAAACGCAGCCTGCTGTTCGAATTGCTGACCATTATGGATAAATATAAGAAGGAAAAGGAGCTGATCGCTCAAACCGGCGACCAGCGCCGTTTCGACGTCAATTATTCCATGCTTGAAGCGAACGCGAAGGACGCGAAGAAACAGCTCGATCAGATTTATACCGACTGGGAAAAATATTTTCTGACAAATGAAAACATCTGGCAGCTATGGGGCCCCAAGCCCTCGCTGACATTCGACCCTACTCCTATCCTCGACCGTTTCTCCGAAGAAACGATGAAGGATATGAAGGAGAAATTCAAAACAGTACAAACAAAGCCCCGGGAGGCCGCGCGAAGCCTGCGCGCGCTCGGCATCGATCCGAAAGAGCCCTGCCAATCCATGAAGGATATGGATTTCCCATCGTTTGTCCTGTTCGGAAAAGAGATCGCCGAACGCATGGGCTTCAAGGTGCTGAGCGATACGATTAAAATCGACCAAGTCGCCTATTCCGAAGGACAAGGTTTCGACCTGTTCTGCGAAGATAAAGTTAAAAAAACTAAGACCCTGATATTCGTGCGCCGCTGGCGGGAGCCCATCGGATTCATCACAATCATGAACCTTCTGGGCGCGCTATCCCAGTTCGGTGCGGAGAACGTCATCCTGATATCGACCATCCCGCTCACCGACGAAGCACGCAATATTGTGGAAAAAAATGATAAAATCAAGTTATACTTATGTGATGAAATCGGACATCTGCTTGGATAGGGCGATAAATGGAATTTAATTTTCTTTATATTCTCGCTGTAGCCGCAATTGCGGTGATTTTATACTTGGCTATCATGAATATTGTAAAAGATAAAAGCAACTTCCTCGAAAAAGCGAATCGTCAAATGGAGGCGGGCGATTTTGATGGGGCGATGGAAACCTATAATCAACTGATCCTGAAAAACGCATTCAACCCCCAGTATCATGCGCTTCTGGCTTTTGCATTTTACCGTACTGAAAACTACCAGCGCGCGGTTGTGGAATATGAAATCGCGCTGAAGAACCAGAAAGAACTTTCACTGAAAGAACTGAATAGTGTGAATAAATACTGCGGTATCTGTTATTTTCATCTGAAGAATTATCCCAAGGCGTTTCTCGCGCTGTACAACTCGTTTATCACAAGTCCTCAGGACGCGGAAATCTGTTATAATCTCGGTATGATTTATGCTTCCCAGCGGAAATTCGAGAAGGCGCTGGATTATATGTCCCGCGCGGTCGGTCAGGAACCGATGAACTATGACGCGCATTACTATACCGGTCTGGTCGCTACCGAGGCCAACCGCCGCGATATCGCGATTCGTGAGTTTTCAGTCGCGAAAAAAATTAATTCTCAGGCGGTCCTCGACTTGTATATCGGATGTCTGTATAAGGAAAACAAGGACTTTATGAATGCCATTAAAAGCCTGAAAGGCGCTGTTCGGGGAAATCTCTCGTTCGAGGATAAAACGAAGGCGTTGATTTTAATGGGCGAGTGCTATAAGGGCCTCGGACTTATCGAGGACGCTGTTACTGCGCTCGAACTCGCACGGCAGGAGACCGACTCCGCCAGCGATCCGAAGGCGTTCGAGATGAAAAAGAATGTCCTGTATAATCTGGGTATGGCATATATGAAGGAAGGTAAGCCTGAAAAAAGCGCCTCGACATGGAACGACCTCAAGCAGTACGATTTCTTTTATAAGGACGTGAAAGAACTGACGTCCGGGCAGCTGAGCGAAGATATAATGGCCAAGGTGACCGAGCGCTGGATGCTGATGCCCGGGCTGACGGTCAGGGATATTATTCCTACCCGCGATATCGTCTCGAAAAAGTTCTTCGATATCGACACCCTCGAAAAAACGGTCACACGCAATATGGGGGATATCAAGGAAGGCCAGCCTGTTTCCAGTTCTAAGATTGAACTGTTCAAGCAATTGAATATTAAAAAATTCCGCGAGACCTGCCGCGATATTTTAAAATACATGGGATTTACCATACAGAAGGAAATTACCCTCAAATACGATTCGGATTTCGCCGACGGGAAGGCCGCGGCTTTTGTGACACGGAAAAATAACGGCGATTTTCTGGTAATCCTGAAACGTCATAACGACGACGTATCGGGATTTGTTCTTCTCAACGCGCTCGGTACAGCGAAAACTATGAATATCTCTCATGTCGTTGTTATTATTACATCGCGGTATAAGGACGACGCCTTATTGATCGCCCAGAAAAACGCCAATCTCACGATTATCGACAGGCGGGGGCTGATAAAAGCGCTGAATTACGCGCTGCAGTAGATTACGGAGGAAAGCTATGAACAAAGTATTTAAAATTATACTTGCCGTACTGGTCGTAGGCATCGCGGGGCTATGGATATACCTGCTCTATCAGGAATTTCAGCTTCTGCCTGTACAGAACGAAAATATGAAATTCGTACTCTTTCAGATAAAAGCCCTTTTATTCGCTCTCTATGCGATTGCGGCGATTACCCTGATGATGTTTTTCAGCCTCTTTTCATCCCGGCAGAAACCCCAGCCGGTATCAAAGGAACAGGTATCCCCGGCGCTTGACCAGTTTTCCGTCGAGGGAAGCGAGAATGCGAGCGTCGATGTCATGCTGAATCTGCAGTCCATCCGCCAGCTTTTATCGTCAAAAATGGACATTATCGATAATATCTGGGAAAACTATAACAAAACCGACGATCCCGGCGGCAAGACCGATTCGATAGGCGAAGAGGAACTGATGCGGGTTCTGTCCACTCAGATCCAACTGCTCGGAACCGCGAACTTCCCCGACCTGCTCAACTCCCTGGTCGAGAACGCCTCCCAGATTATCGGGGCGAAACGCGTATCGCTGTTCTTATACAACCCCGCGAAAAAGAACCTGAAGATGGTCAAAGGAATCGGGTTTGAATCGGACGAGACGATCGAAACGAATGCAGACGAGGGATTCGCCGGGTACGCATTTAAATCCGGGAAACGGATATTCGTCACCAATATCGAAACCCATCCCCAGCTCGGGAGAAAGAACAAACCGCAGTATAACAGTAAGTCGTTTATCATATTTCCCATCCGCCTGTTCCTGCAGGACAACTGCATCGGAGTATTGAACCTGACCGAAAAACAGGGCGAGAACGGGATATTCAATATGGTCGATCTGGAAAAAATGAATATCCTTGTAAATAACTTCCGCCTCAAAATGGAGAATATGATACTTCTCCGGGAATTCAATAAAGTCCATCCCGGTGAGACTCCGACGCCATAAATCGACTTGAATTTTTACAGTATTCGTGCTATATTGTTTTAACGAATCTAAAACAAGAATAGGAGGCAAATATGAAAAAAGTGTTTATCGCAATTTCGGCATTTATTGTTATGGGATGGATTACCGGGTGCTCGGACGCGCTGTCCAATGAACAGATCGCTAAATATGTCGCCGCATCGGCCGGCGCAAACTCCTCGACTATGGGAGCGGTTAATTATTCTTCTCTCAAATCTTTGGTAACTCTAGGAACATCGGGTTTATCGCCTTTGGCCGTTGTTACTAATGCGGACGGAAGTATCACGAGTTCCGAAACCTATAGCGGAATCACGATGACGACCACAATTTGGCCATTGACTTTCAACAATAACTACGCCAGAATGCGTTTTAATATGGGTATGGATTTCGGTACCGGTAACGGCAGCATGAGCATGGGCTCCGATATCAGCATCAGATTCTACGATACCAATTCGGTAGTCATACCGATCTCCGACGAAGCGGGTTATAATTCCGCCGATAGTGTTGCCGGAATAGTTGAGATATTCGGCGCTATTTCCATCTCCTCGACCGATAAGGATAATAAGACCTTTTCTTTCACCGGCCAATTCGGGGATAGTTTGGATGTGCCGTTCCGTTTCAATTCGGTTGCCAATTCTTTAAACGGTTCGATATCTTACAGCATCACAGGGACCGATCTCGGCGAAGCAGTGACTATCTACTATAACTATAATAATCTGACTGCCGGGTCACTTTCGGACTATCCTACCGGTACGGTTACAGGATATGCTCAGCAGGGCACGAAGAAAGTCGACTTTACCATCACATTCAACGGCACCTCAATTGCCACTCTTACAGTGGGCGGAAAGAATTATAGCATAAATCTGGCGACCCAGACTTATCAGGAAGTATAGTTTTCAATAATCTGCACTTAATCAGGGGCTGTCTTCGGATAGCCCCTTTTTTTTACATATGGAAAGATATTCAATAAACAGATTTCCGTCACTGCGATGAGCTATGCGGGGAAGCAGTCTATCGCTCGGTACACTCGGGATGACGGGTTCGCACATTTCGCTTTTTATATACGCGGCATCATCACGGGCTATGTATGAATAATATGTTCAAATCCGACATCGGGGCTATCCGTACGCAGTACCTTGATATTCTCCCGCTCTACCGTTATAATCATTCCATGCCTGAAAACAACCGCCCGCTTTTTCTCGAACTCGACGACGAGAGTATTGTCTACGCTGTAAACAGCCCGCTGATCCTTGAGGCGTCAGCCGGAAGCGGGAAGACCACTATGCTGGTGGAACGCTATATCGCGAGCCTTTTCTACCTGATGGGATTCGCGGGAATGAAGGCGCGCGATGCTGTCCGGGCGATTGTCGCAATCACGTTCACGAACAAAGCCGCCGCCGAGATTAAAGACCGCATACGCAGAAAGCTCGAGCTCTGCTTCACCCGCGAGTATTTTACGGAACTTTTCCTGAGGCTCGGCCGCCACAATCCCGGCGTCGCTCCCGTTTCGGTTGAAAGTATTATCGCGCAGGAGGAATCCCTTTTCAACGCGCTCAACGACGCTCCGGTATCCACCATCCATTCGTACGGACTCGGGCTTCTGCATAACCATCCGGTGGAGGCGGGAATCGATCCGCTCATGAAAATATCATCGTTCGCCGGGAATCAGAATAGTATACCCCTTGCCAACGAAGCTACCCATGCCGCCGTATTGAAAATGATGCGCGAAAAGAACAAGGGATTTGCGCGCCTTGTGTCGCTTATCGGGATAAACGAGACGATGAAATTTATCGGGGAGGCCCGCGATCTTTGCGACGATATCGGGTTCGCCGAATTCGAGCGAAAAGTATTTTCGGCCGGGTATCTGGAGTACGAACCTCAGGCCGCCGGGATGACCGACGACGAACTCGGAAAATTCACCGCAGATAAAACACGCCCGCACCTCAAAGCAATCATGGACGCAATCGAGGGATACTGCGCGTATAAAAAGAGCGGCGAGCCGTCGAAGGACTTCCAGCCCCTCCTGCGGAAAATCCCGCACATAGACCCGTCGCGTCTCGATATGGTTTCCGGCCTGAGATATAAAGAGTCGAACCCCGTCAAGGACGAGACAATCAGCGGATTCCGCGCCGCGGTAAAACGCGCAACCCTTGCGATCGCCTCCGAAGTGCATAAGCTGCTATTTCCCTACCTCCTGCCCGTCCTCCGCGAACTTTACGATACCTACTCCCGTCTGAAGATCGAACGTCAGGAGCTATTATTCTCCGACATCGAGACATGGCTGGACGGCGCGCTCAGGAAAGGCCCCGCGCTCGCGGAATGTGTCCGGGGGGACGTCCGCTATTTTCTGATAGACGAGTACCAGGATACGAGCGATATCCAGAAACGCATCTTTTACGCCATCCTTTCCGGCGGCGCGGAGGGTAAACCTCCGATTGTCCCGTTTATAGTCGGCGACCCGAAGCAGTCGATCTACCGTTTCCGGTACGCGAACGTGGACGTGTTCGACGCGACCTCGCAGGAGTTTATCGCGCGTTACGGGGAAGGCGCAAGAAAGTACCTGAGTAAGAACTACCGTTCCACGGAGCGGATTATCGAAAATGTCAACACCGTATTCCGCGACGTGTTTTCGACGCACGCGGCGGATAGGATTATTTATAACGATCAGGCCGCGGGAGTTCCTGCCGATCCCGCTATCGAGACGGATTATTACTTCATCCCCGCCCGTAGGAGCGAGGGGCGTTCGCTGAAGGCCGCCAAGGAAAGTAATTATACCGCCGCCGCAGAACTCATCAACTCGCTCGTGGCCTCCGGGAAATACAGCCCCCGCGACATCATGGTCATCCTGCGGGTGAAGGCGACCCCGCTGAAGGCGCTCCTGCCTATATTCGACGAAAATCTCGCGCCGGGTATCCCGTACGTGTTCGCCGATAAACGGAACATGCTGGAGGACACGGTTATCAACGATATCGTGATCTACCTCAAGGCGCTCGACCGCCCCGACAGTAATTATTATTTTACCGCGTTGTTAAAAACCCCCTTCTTCCGGTTTTCCGATACCCGCCTCCTGAAACTGGCGCAGAGCGCCAGGGAGAAAAATTGCTCGCTTTACACAGCCCTACTGAAGGAAACATCCCCGGAGATCGAATTCTTTCATTCCCTCGCACGGTTGAAAAGCAAACTGGATATCGCAACTCTTGTCCGGAAAATCGCCGATGAAACGGGATATATGGCCTATCTATATTCCCTTCCCGAGAGCAAGACCGCGGTCACCGGGGCGCTCATGTTCCTGAACTTCGTCGAGAGTATCAAGTCGGGCGAAGTATATAACCTGACACAGTTTATTTATTATCTCCAGACCAATAAGCCCGAACTGCAATTCCCCCAGCTTTTCGGCGATATCTGCGACGTTGTCCGCATTATCAGCGCGCATGGGGTAAAGGGGCTCGAATCGCGTGCTGTAATCTATATCGCGACCCCGTCGAAGAAAATCAAACCGAAGATATATATCGAATCCCGCAAGGGGCTTCCCCCGGTCGGGTTCGCGCTGACCGCCCCGGACCTGAATTACGACCGGCTCGACCGTTGGGACGACGATAAGACCTCGGATGAGGAACGCCGCCTCGCGTATGTGGTAATGACCCGCGCGCGGGAACAGTTTTATTATATCGGAGTGTGCGATTCGGAAAAGACGTCACAGGACGGATGGAGCGGATTTATCCGTTCGGACGGCTTTATCGCCGGGAAGACGGTCGAAATAGAAACTCTTCAGAACGAAAAAAAGAACTTACTTCAAACTCCTCCGACTATAGCGGACGCGGAGGAATGGGCTGGTATGCTGATGCGGGACTATCCCCCGAAACCCGTACCGCTTCTCCCGACTGTGGTCACGGTCACCCAGCTTTTGGATATGGAATTCAGCCCGGGCGGGTTCAGCAAAAAGTATATTATCAAGTCCTACCCCATCTCCGAGATGATCGGCGATCTGGACGATCCCGGCGACCTTCTTTCGCTGACCGTGTCGCGCGCCGAGATCGGCACGTTCCTGCATCAAGTCTTCCGGTATGCCGGGCCGGAGGATTATAGATCATATATCGATACGACCCTTCCTGTCTGGGACACCGACCTATCGGACTATCGCGACGAACTTGTTAAACTGTCCGGATTATTCTTCAGTTCCGAAATGTATGAAAAGTACTATCGGGACACCGCCCTCCGCCGGAACGAATGGGAATTCAATCTCCCGCTGGAGCACGAATTATATACCCCTCTGCTTAAGGGTTCGATCGACTGCTATATCGTCAAAGACGGGGCCGGTATTCTCATCGATTATAAACTCAAGCTGTCGGGGGATATGCGTTACCCGCGCCAGTTGAATTACTACGCCTACGTCCTTCGGAAGATCGGGCACCCGGTCGACCGGATGTTTCTCTATGAAATCGAGTCGGGAAAAGTAAAAGAAGCGGAGATTGAACCGCTCTTTACGGAAACCCATCTGCGGGATAATCTTAATAAGATAGTAAACGAGTTTATAAAAGCAGGTCGATAACCAATCCTTTAATGCTCTCGATCAGTTTCAATGCCTCAAGACGGTTGGACTCGTGGGAAAGTATGATCTCGGCGAGTTTCGCCAGATTCTCGTCGATGATATCGACCGATTTATAGAGATGGATTTTCCGAAGTCCGGACCGCGTCGTGGTATCCTTGATCTCGTAGTTCTCGCGAATCAATTGCACAAACCGGGTGATCTGTTTCTTATAGCGCGCGAAGTTTTCCGGCGTAGGGTCGCGTCCGAGCTGGTCGCCGGATTTCGTCACCGATTCCGCCATTTTATAGATATCCCCGGCATCTCCCGTATCCTCGTTGGTATCGAGAAGCGCATCCATCTCGGCTTCGCTGGACTGGAGCGCCGAACTGAAACTCCCGCCGCTCCCGACGACCTTCTTGTGCCCTTTCCCCTTGCCTTTTTCGGACGAACTTAACGGTTCTATTCTCATCGATAAGCGCCCTCGTTTTTCTTTATACTAACCTCGGGACAACCCCGCCAGCACATGCTTGATAATTTCCTCGACATCGAGGGAGGCGATCTGCGGATCCCGGAACACCCGCTCGATCACGGGCTTGGCTTCCTGATCGGAATATCCCAGTACGCGCATCGCGAGCAAGGCCTCCATCCGTTTTCTGGACGACTGATCCTGCCCGTGTGAATCCTCGCCCACGATCAGGTGCTTTATTTTATCTTTCAGCTCCAGCACGATACGCGACGCGAGCTTAGGGCCGATCCCCTTCACCTTCGATAGGGTCGCCGCATCGTCTGAGATTACCGCGTTCCGTATCTGGGACGCGGAGAGTTCGGACAGGAGTTTGAGGCCGATCCTCGGGCCGACCCCCGATACGGATATGAGGTTCTCGTAGAACCGTTTATCCTCGGGAGAGGGAAACCCGATCAGCGTCATCGAATCCTCGCGGACAATCAGCGAGGTGTACAGCCTCGCGTCCGCACCTATTTCGGGAAGCGAACGGTAGGCAGGCTGTCCGATGAGTATCTCGTAACCGACCCCGCCCGCCTCGATCACCGCAAGAGTTTCGTCCTTATGTATCAGCGTACCTGAAACCGAATATACCATCGGGCTAATCCCTGACGGCCAATATCACCTCGCCGGGCTTCAGCCGGAGATTCATCTTACCGTCGATAGCCTTATACTTCTCTCCGGTGAAGATATGCACAAACGGCTCGTCGTAACCCAGCATAACCGTCGATATCACTTCGTTCTCGAAATCCATGTTGGCCACAACCAGAAAATCGCGCTCTACCTCGATCGGGTAAAGTATTTCTCCGAACATCCCAGATGTCAGCATGG
Organism: Brevinematales bacterium; assembly: GCA_020059465.1. Lineage (GTDB taxonomy): Bacteria > Spirochaetota > Brevinematia > Brevinematales > GWF1-51-8 > GWF1-51-8. The sequence continues at coordinate 9,359 of JAGVBZ010000011.1, read as the reverse complement.
TGACCATATTTTCCTCAAAGAAGCGGAGGAACGAGATCACCGGGTTTTCCGGCGCCATAAACGGTTTCCCGTTCGTCTCGTTCTCGACCCATGCGAAGTTATCCAGATGGATGATATTTCCCTTATTTTCGGCGCGAAACTCGCTCATCTTTCTTATATGCGCGATCAACTCTTCCGCGAAAAGGGAATCCCACGCAATTTCAGCACGGTCGAAAAACGCGAGCGGCTTCTTGCTGAGTACTTTGATCTCTTCGGGCTCGAAATCGAGGCCGAGATTGTTCGGCTTATGGTCGCCGAGTTCGAAGCCTGAGAAACAGAACGGTACCGTATTGGGCAGAGTATTGATGATTGTCCATATCGCCTTGGAAAACTTGATGCCGCCCTTTCTTGCGGCCGCGCGGGGGGTATCCGCGGTCTCGGGGCTTCCCCAAACCGGATTGGGATACTTCGGCAGGTCTTTGATAAACTGCTTTGCCATACTGTCGCCGTTATCGGCGGGCGCCATGGTGCGCGGGAACGCGTACCATGAGTTTCCCATCACCATATTATAGCCCTTCTGGCGCGCCTGCGCCCAAACGTTGAAGTCCTCCGCGAGGAACCCGAAGTCTGCGTCCACTTCGCGGGCCTTCTCGATAATCATATGCTCGAGGGCGTGAGGCAGGGCGTGCCCCATATCGATTCTCGCTCCGTCTATACCGAATTCCTCCTGGAAGAACGGTATAAAATTCGCGATAGTATCCCATAAGGGCTGGTTCTTCTTCGCAATCCGGCTATCGTACATCCGGATGGTATTGTATGCTACATAATTAAACTCAGAATCCTCATAGAGTTTGTAGTAGGTGACATCGGTCCACGGCGGCTGAATATCGTCCGGCGGCCAGTCGGCGAACGCACCCGGTACCACCACTTCTTTCCCATTTACCTTGCCGACATACCCAATCTCCGGGCTGATATATTCTATCGTTTCAGGCTGGGGCGGTTCGTTGAACAGCTTGACATAGTCCGCGTGGGGGGGAATCATATGCTTTTCTTTGGTGTCGTGCCAATGCGATACTTTATGATGGATCTCGTTGAGTTCGTCACGGGTAAACTCCGGCGAATGATAATCCTTATCGGCGGAACGGTCGATCCAGTAAAACCAGTCGGGATGTTCCTTGATAAAGTCGGAGTCGCGGGCGGCGGTTCGCGGAACAAAGTCGAGCATGACGCGCAGCCCCATCATATGCGCGGCTTCTACGAACGCGCGGAATTCCACATCCACACCGTATTCGTCCACCAACGGATCGTGAAACATGGTATCGATCTTAAAATTATTCCGCATACCGTACGGGGAACCCAGTTCGCCCTTCCGGCAGGCAGTTCCTGTCTGGCTGACCGGGAGGAGATAGACCGTATCGAAACCGAGCGATTTTATATACGGCAGAAGCGCCATAGACTTCAGGAATGTCCCCGTCTCCTTCATACCCTGCCCGTTGAGGGTAATATTTTTCTGGGAGCCGCCGAGTACCCCGTCCTGATCGTGGTCGAACGCGGTAAAGTTACGGACATAAATGCCGTATATGCTTGTCCCGCTGAGCCAGTCGCCCGGCATACGTTTGATGCCGTTCTCGACTATTTTATTCTTTTCCATGGAAAGCCCCATGTTTCTTGAAAGAGATTTGCGGTAATCGTAATCGGGATTGCTTTTTTTCTCGATTAACTTAAACTGCTCTGAAAGATACGCACACGGCTCGACCCTTACAAAGGAATCCTTCTCCTCCAGGACTTTTACATCCTTGGAGGTAACCCATAATTTGGGTATCCAGTAATTCAGGTCTTCCCGCTGTTTCGACACAACCGCGTCATAAATTAGCCGGAACGAACTCGACATATTTTTCTCCTATTACGCCTTGAAAGTATTTTATGTTATTCTGGCATTTTGTCAATCGGAATCAAATATTACATGAGCCGGAGACTATTCGTTTGCCTCCGCTTCCTCTTTTTTATTCTCCTGTTCAGGATGCATAAAATAATAACCTGTATTCGCGATCAGAAGCGTCAGGCCGAAAATCCCTACAATGTCGAGCATAAAAAACGGTATCATTTCCAGCCAATCAGGCTGAAAATCGTTCAGGATGAAAACGACGGTCTTCCATCCCCCGAATCCCAGCACACCGAGGAATCCGATGAAGCTCAGTACCCACGCCCAACCTTTCAGCTTAAGCAGGTAAGCGCCGGCAAGTACGGTATAGACTGACCCGCAAAGCTTCAGGACAAGCTCCACACTGATAGGATCGATCGCAATGGATAAAAAGGTGATTAATATAGAAAAAAGATAAAAATACGCCGAAATAACCATCAGCCACGCTAACAGTACGGCGCTGAACGGGGTCTGCCCGAGGTAGGTCTTACATTTTATGCAGAATTTACGCCCTTTCGGGTTTTCAATATCGCATTTCGGACAAATAAGCATCTGCGCCTCCCGCACCTAATATTTTATAGGGGACAGCCTTTTTACACAAATTTTCGTTCAGTTCATGAGCGCGGATAGATTTAGCGAAGTTCCCCAATGGGATTCCGGGTAAAGAATCGCGGAAAGCATCCATTTCAGCCCGAACCAGCCGATCCGTGCCTCCGCTGTCAGCGATATGTCGGCAAATTCGGCGAACCCGTCCTCGATCCGTGCGGACAGTACCCCGCATTCAAGAGTAAGCCCAAGCGCGAGCGTTGGCTTCCAAAGGTAATACGCCCGCGCGATTAAGGTCTCGTTCAGCGCGGCATAACTCAGACAGACCGGGAGACGACCGGCGATCAAGCCGGGAAAAATATCCGCCGGAAGCCGCGCGTTCCGCGACGGGAGCATGAGCGCGATTACAAAACCAAATCTATCGTCGCCATACGCGCTGACGGGAAAAAAAACATTTCCCGACATGTCAAAAACTATCGGGAACACCGTACCGCCGGGCTGGAATTCCGGCAGTATCGAGCATTCCGCGCGCAGGAATATCCCGACGTACTTATCCCATTCCATCTCCCATCCCGCTTTCAATTCGCCGTACGGCGCTCCGTTCATCCGGTATACCCCGCCAAGCGAGAAATCGGCGGTCATCCACTGCGAGAGCCGCGATACGGCAAACAGCGTCAGAGAATACTGTCCGTCTGGCGATAAAAACGCCGGGTCGCAGGATAACGAGACAGACCGGTAGCCGGAATGCATCCATTCCGCGCGCGCGGTTATTCCGGCCGTCCATGAAAAGCTGTCGGGTATATCGACCCAGCTTACCCATTCAGCGCCGGCGATGCCGATTTTCAGGAAATGCTCCCAATAAAGATCGTTCAGTAGATCCGAAAGGAATCCGTACCCCTCGAAACCCGTTCCCGCCGGAAACACGATTCGACCCGGATCGAATATATATCCGCTTTTAAGAGAAAACCCGTAGCGCGAGCGGAAGTATTCAGGGCCGGGTAACGGAGACTTCGCCGCGGACGGCTGATATAATACTATCAGAATGATAAAAGCTGTTAACGGCTTGACACGCATGGCAAATCCTAATGATTAATAAAGAATCGCTGACAGGATTTTATATGATTCCGCGGATTTTTTCAATCAATTGGTTCAAGGAAAACGGTTTCTGAATATATTCCTCGGTACTGAATTTGAATCCCTGCAGATCCAGAAGGTTTCCGGTATAACCCGACATAAAAAGCACTTTCAGGTCGGGATAGGTCTGCTTGAAAAAGTGATATAGTTCCTGCCCGTTGATTTCAGGCATAACCACATCCGTCAGGAGCAGATCGATTTTCCGTTCGGAATTTTGGATCATAGTCTTGGCGCTCCCCGCGTCTGCCGCGGAAATCACATGATATCCGAATTTTCTCAGGATTGTTTCGGTAAGCGTTCGTACGGAGGCATCATCCTCGACCAGAAGAACGGTTGTTTCACCCGCTTTCGAGTCAGGAATACTGTCTCCCAATCTATCAGGTTCATCCCCTTCATCCGCCGGCTTCACAGCCTTCGGAAAATAGATTTCAAATTCCGTCCCTTTTCCTTCCCTGCTATGCACCGCGATGTAGCCCTGATGCTGACGGACAATTCCATACGCTGTCGCTAACCCCAATCCGGTACCCAACTCGCGTTTTGTAGTAAAAAACGGTTCGAAGATATGCTTCATGTTTTCGCTGTCAATCCCCGTGCCGCTGTCGGAAATAATAATAACCGAGTAATTCCCCGGGGACATCAGTTCATTTTCGATACTTTTAGGCGCGGAAATAATTTCATTCCGCGTCCGGATGATCAAATCTCCCCCCTCCGGCATTGCGTCCTGGGCATTGATACAAAGATTCAGGACAATCTGCTCGATCTGGGTAGTGTCGGCTTCAATAAGCCAAAGACCGGGATCGGGCTCGAATTCCATCCGGATATCCTCGCGAATCGTACGCCGGAGGATTTTATAAAAATCCGTGATGATATCGTTCAGATTTACCGTCTTCAGAAGCAGCATCTGTTTTCGCCCGAACGCCAGCAGTTGACGGGTCAGATTCTTCGCGCGCGTGGCGGCCTCGTATAGTTCCTCCATCGACTCATACGCCGATGTTCCCGGATCGAGGTCGAATTTCAGGATCATGTCCGCATATCCGATGATCGGGGTCAGCATATTATTGAAATCATGGGCAATCCCGCCGACAAGACGCCCGATGGTTTCCATTTTTTGGGAATGCCTGAGCTGTTCCTCTATTTTGACACGCTCTTCCTCCATCTGGAGCCGCTCGATTTCAGAGGAGATTCTGGCGGCAAACAGGGACGCGAATTTCTCAATGAGCTGAACATCCGAAAGAGGTTTTTCACTCATGACGGACAGTATTCCTAATTGCCGCCCTTTACTGCTGTTCAACGGCATCCCGCCGTATCCCTCAATTTTTAAATCATTCAGAAGCTGCGCCTTTGGAAATAACGCCCTCACCCCGCTCTGATATACACAGAATTTATTCCCGGATATACTGTCGCACGGCGTATTCGACAGACCGTATTCCATGTTTTCCATCAGGCTGTCGTGTTTACAAACCGCGATTGTGTGGGCTTTATGTTCAGGAGAATCATCGAGCACGCAGATCATCACATAATCCAGTTCGAATATCTTGGCGAAACCGAGCACCATCGCATTAAAAAATTCCTGCCCGGTCAGCGCCGAAACGCGGATAAGCTGTTCCAATGCTATCTCAATGCGGTAAGAATCCGATATATCCTGGATGGATAAGACGACACGGTCAACCCCGCCTAACGAATCCATCACGGGAGCGCCGTTCACCGATACATATTTTTTTATTCCGTTGATGAATTCAACCTGATACGTCTTATTCCGGATAAAACTCTTGGTCTGCATTACAATCATATTCGGCAGTTCGTTTTCCGGGACTGTGGTCCCGTCCGGGTATGAAAACCTGAGTATGGGAGAACGGTTCATTACATCGTCCTGTTCGCCGTCGTCAATTCCCGCCATAGACTGAACCGATTTATTGATAAACACCACTTTCCTGTGCTTATCAAGGACTAATAACCCGACCGGGCTGATATCGACAATCTGGTTAAAAAGATCCCGTTCGTTCTTCAGAGTAAGCTCGAAATTTTTTCGTACGGTAATATCCCGGTATACCGCAGCAAAATACCCTTTCACGGGACTATAGGCAGATATTTCGAAATACTGATCCCGGTCGGCGCGGTACTGCTCGAATCGGAGTGTTTCCCCGGTATCCGCCAATGTCCCGAATCTCCGTACGATAGATTCGTCTACATCGGGAAAAATATCCCTGCCGAGTTTTCCTATAATATTTTTCCCGGTCAGCCCCATCATTTTTAAATAGGAGGGATTTGCTTCAATAAATTCATAATCTGCGGGGTTGCCCTGTTCATCATATACCATTTTATGATATGCAAACCCGCTCATCATGGAGTCAAACAGCGATTGGTATTTCTGCTCGCTTTCCGTCAAACGTTTCTCGATACTCTTCTGCACTCCAATATTTCTGCAGAATACGATGACAGCCTGTTTTCCCAGATAATTAATAGAACTGCCGAAAGCTTCCACATCGATGACTTCTTGATTCACGGAGAGGAATTTTTCTTCTATAAACGGGACCTCTCCCTGATGCGAGTCGATAAACTCGACCCGTTTTACAACAGGGTGACGAAAATCCGGATGAACGAAATCAAAAATGCTCCTCCCCATCATATCAGCGATATTCTTCGCGTGAAAGAGTTTTAATCCTGCTTTATTAACAAATACGAATTTCCGGTCAATATGAATGCAGACCCCGATAGGAATTTGATCGATGAGCGCGGTAAACACGTCTTTTTTCTCATCGGTTGAAATCAGATGGGTAAAGTTAATCGATTCGTGAAAACAAAGAAGGATATAGAGCCCTTCGTCCCCGCTTCCGCCGTCCATCGGGAAAGCAATCATAACCTGCTTGGAACGAAATCCGTCCGGTGTCTCGATAACAAACTCGCCGGTACATTCCTTTTTATCCGAAATAACAGTATCGATAAACTCAGAAAAACGCTTCTGTGAATTTTTTTCGACCGGAATGCAGCCGGTAACCGCTTTTCCGATAACCGAAGCCTCAGTCAACCCGGTTAAATCCCCGAAAAGCGCCGAAATGCCGGCCACCCGCTTATCATTTCCGAAAACAATATAGGAAAGAATGTTTATTATTTTGTTCACATTGATCGAATTGGAATATGAATTATTAATAACAATATCCTTTTTATTTCTTTTCATTTTCACCCCAGATAACAACATTATAATAATACATGATAAAAATTTCAAGGGAATAATAAAATATATTTATTGCGTATCATATCTTGCTTTTTTTCATGTAAATGTATATATTTATATTACTAAAAACAGGTATGAGGAAAAAATGTCAACATTGGAAAATTTTAAGAAACTAGGTCTCTCGGAAAGCTCAATTGATGCGTTGGTACACAAGGGGTTCGAAGAACCCACGGCAATTCAGGAACAGGTGATCCCGATTCTATTAAAAGGTGAGAAAGATGTAGTAGGCCAAGCCCAAACCGGAACGGGAAAAACCGCCGCGTTCGGACTGCCTATATTAGAACGAATAGAACCCGGAAAGGGGTATGTTCAGGCTATAATACTCTGCCCTACCCGTGAGCTTGCAATTCAGGTCGCTGAGGAAATCAATTCCCTGCGCGGTAAGAAAAGTGTGCATATTCTGCCCGTGTACGGCGGTTCGTCCATCGAACAGCAGCTCCGCCGTCTAAAGTCGGGCGTGGATATTGTAGTCGGTACTCCCGGACGTGTCATCGATCATATCAACCGCCGAAGCCTCAATCTTTCTCAAGTGAAATTCTTGGTGCTGGACGAGGCTGACGAAATGCTGAATATGGGATTTATCGAGGATACCGAAAAGATCATTTCCCATTCAAGTAAAGATCGCAGAATGCTGCTCTTCTCGGCTACTATGCCCGACGCCATACTCAATCTGGCGCGGCGGCATATGCGCGATTACGAATTCATTCAAATTCGTAAACAGCAGCTGACGGTCGAAACGACGGATCAGATATATTTTGAGGTATCCGAAGGGGATAAATTCGAGGCGCTCTGCCGCATCATGGATGTGGAGAAAGAGTTTTACGGCCTCGTATTCTGCCGTACAAAAGTGGATGTGGATGACGTAACCAACCGTCTGATCGACCGCGGTTATGATGCGGACGCTATTCACGGCGATCTTTCACAGTATCAGCGCGAACGCATTATGGAAAAATTCAAGGGACAGCGCCTCAATATACTGGTCGCAACCGATGTCGCGGCGCGCGGTATCGATGTAAACAATCTGACGCACGTTATCAATTATTCTCTCCCCCAGGACCCGGAGTCCTATGTTCACCGGATCGGCCGTACAGGCCGCGCGGGAAGGGAAGGTACTGCCGTAACTTTTGTGACGCCTGACGAGTACAGAAAACTCCTGTTTATCCAGCGTGTCGCGCGCGCGGATATCCGAAAGGAAGACCTTCCCGGAGTGGATGAAGTCATCATGCAGAAACGCCTTCGGATCAAGGACGATATTGCGGAACTTATCGATAACCCGGATATCGATGCATACCGTTCCTTTGCACGGGAACTGCTCGATTGGGCGGATACCGAAACCGTTATTGCTTCCGTCCTTCGATATGCGTTTCAGGACGAGCTTGACCCGTCAAATTATAGCGAGATCCGTAAGGTATCGATCGATAAAAAAGGTAAGGCCCGTTTGTTTGTCGCGCTCGGCCGTAATAAAGGTATGACCGCTAAAAAGGTGGTGGACTTCATCGAAAATGAGGCCGGAGTAAAGGGCAACCGTATCAGGGACGTTCGTGTTATGGAGGAATTCTCTTTTATCACCGTTTCCTTCGAGGACGCCGAAATTATACTGAATACATTCCGTGAAAAGAATCACGGGAAGCGTCCGATGGTCGAAAAGGCAAAAGACGGGAAGAAAGACGGGAACCGGAAAGATCGAAAGCAATATTAATATCAGCTAATCATCTATTTCGTACCATATTCAGCAAAAACTATTGCGGGGTGAATACGTTTTCAGGGGATTGGCATGGCTAGAAGAAATTGTTGGGATATGAAGAAATGCGGAAGGGAACAAGGGGGAGCAAGGTCCGGTGAAATGGGGGTTTGCCCCGCGGCGGTCGAAACGAGAATCAACGGGACCAATCATGGTATAAACGGGGGCCGTTCCTGTTGGGCGGTAACAGGCACTTTCTGCGGCGGGTCGGTTCAGGGCACCTTTGCGCAGAAAATATTTAACTGCATGGATTGTGATTTTTATAAATCTGTGGTTTCCGAGGAAGCCGGGGCTTTTGTTCCATCAAAAACTATCATCACAGTCCTTCGCAGCGTATAGACGGCGTTTTTTTAACTTTTTCTGAAAACTCCCTCTATGATTTTTTCCGGTATATTTATATAGTAACTTTTTCTATATGAAGTTTGTTTATCGGGCTTCTTTACATGTTTATTTCCAATTTTTAAGAAATAAACTTGAAAATACTTGGATATAATGCTACTGTATTTATGGGATTTAGAAGCTGGCGGGGTAAAAATTTCGGGAGTTGATTATGGCCAAGATGAACTGTTGGGAATTCAAGAGATGCGGCAGAGAACCTGGCGGCGCAAAGTCAGCCGAACTGGGAGTTTGTCCCGCGACGGAGGAAGTCCGGGTCAATATGATAAACAGCGGAAAAAACGGCGGCCGGTCGTGCTGGGCGGTCACTGGTATTGTCCCGTATTTTTTTTGTCCTAAAAGTCGCAAATAGTATGTCACAAAACTTTCCTAAAATCAACCCCCCGCATTGTTCGCGAGGGGTTTTTTCT
>JAGVBZ010000025.1 GCA_020059465.1 Brevinematales bacterium | reverse complement strand
CGCAGGGGGTATATTATGTTTGAACAATGCGAATATTTTCATCACGGGCTGTATTTTAGTATAGACTATTAGGTTTATATCGGGTTTAGCCGTACGCAGTACCGCAGGGGTGCAGTATTTGACAAAAAGTATTTAGGATATTAAAGTGTATTATGGAAGGAGGAAATATGAAAGAGAAGATTATCCGCGGCCTTATTATTCTGGCAATCGGTTTCGGGGCGCTGTTCGTCATACGGCTGATCTATGCGTTTGCGACCGGGTCGAAAGCGGCAGGTCAGCAGGGGTATTACTATGCACCGCAGGGGATGAATAACCAAACAATCAACAATCTGGATCAAACAGCGTCGATTTCCATGTACCGGAATTTTTTCGGCGAAACAACGGTAAAATATAAGGCTGAAGGGGGGAAGTCTCAGCCGGTCGAGATCGAACAGAAGTACGAGATGATCGCGAATATTTCCCTCCGCAGTTCGAGTTTTGAAAAAGACGAGACGGATATTCGGGGATTGATCGCGTCTAATAACGGTGTGATCCAGAACGAGAGCCGGAACGGGCTTCCCGGAAACCGCGTGCTCTATCTGGTGATCGGGGTTCCGCCGGAGGAATTCGATAAAACGATCAGCGATTTCCAGAAATTCGGTACTGTAAAGAGTATATCCATCAATAAGTACGACAAGACAGGCGAATACAAGGATCTGATGGTGCAGAAACAGTCGCTGGAAACGATGCGGGATTCGCTGATCGCGCTCAAGAAGAAGCCGGGCACTATTAAAGAACTGATCGAACTGGAAACCCAAATCCTTGAATTGGAAAAAAGTATTCGGGGATTAGGGGTCAGTCTCGGCGAATTCTCGAAAGAAAACGAGTACTGCACGGTGGAACTGACCATCGCCGAGGGCAGCGGCGTTTTTTCATACATTTTCTCGGTAATCCTGAATTCGCTGGAATGGACTTTCTGGACATATCTCGCGATTCTGGGATTTGCCGCGCTGGTGCTGGTAGTAGTATTTATTGCGATAAAAATAATGGAAAAAACGGGGTTTCTTTTTAAGTCTGCGCCGAAAGCGTCGGTAAAGAAGAAACGCGCGAAAGCCTGAATTATCTGTGATAACAAGTTTGTTTAAGAATTTTTGAAATTATACCGATTCATATATAGGCGCTTTTTGGCTGTGTTTTTAAGCGTCTACCGGGCGGACATTTTGCGTAAAATTCAAAGAATTCCGTGAACCCGCTCGCGAAGGATCGAATATGGACCGGTTCGAAGAGGATCTTTTTCAGCTTAAAAAACGGAGGAATCCGTTATGGACCGAAACGAAGAAGGAAGGCGATAGCGTGTTCCCCGTAAAGCGTATTATTATCAACGCGTTGATCGTGCTCGCCGCGGCGGGTATATTGATCGTCAACGGGATGCTGATTTTGAACGCGATGGACAACCATTCCGACCCTAAAAAATATATCTATGGCGATAAGATGAATCCGTACACAAACCAGACGATTGACGAGATATTCAGCGGCGTGTCCGGAAGGATACCCATACTGATGTACCACAACTTCATCACCCCTTCATCCGCCGGGAAGATAGGGTATGTATCTAAGAGCAAGATGCGTTATTATATCACCTCCGACGAGTTTCGCCAGCAGCTCGAAATGCTTTACGCGAACAATTTCCGGAATATCTCCCTCGACGAGTATTTATCGCTGATGAAGGGCGAAAAAAAGGCGCTGAACAGGCTCCCGCCGGAATGCAAGCTCTACGTGCTGACATTCGACGACGCCACATACGGCCAGTTCGATTTTCTCGGCACCGATAAGGGCGGGAACCCGGTTATTGACCCGGATTCTGCTGTGGGTATCATGATCGAATTCTCAAAGAAGCATCCCGATTTTAAACTGAACGCGGCTTTTTCCATCGATTTCGAGAATACCCCATTCCTCGAAAACGGACAGGTGGATAAAAAGTTGAATATGCTTCTTGACTACGGCTTCGAACTGGTGAACCATACCGCAAGTCACGAGTACCTCGCGAACCTTTACCCCGGCAATAAAGCGAAGATCGATAAGGAGATCGGACGAGCGATGGAACTCTTCGAGTCATATTTGGGATACCGTGCGCGGACTGTCAATAAGATCTGTTATCCCGGGGGGTTCGACAGCCCGGAGATGTATAGTTATCTGAAGAAGATCACCTATAACGGGAAAACGTACGAATTTGTTGCGGCGCTGGACGCCGAAGGATTGCAGGCGTATAATCCTAACGATACGCGCTTTAATCCGTTCGATATTGCCCGGATAGAGATAAACGCCAAGGATTTTAAGACTTTTGTACTAAATGCGCCGGGGTTATATAAAACTCCGCCGATTTTAGCTTATAAGAAGGGAAAGAACGGATATATCGAAAAATCATTCGAGTTTATTCCTGAATCAGTAGTAACCGGAAACCTGCATTAAAATAAGAATTTAGAGTTGAGGCGGATCGATGAACGAACAGGAAAATAAATTTAAAATCGTCCGATTTCAGAGTGGGAGTTTTCCGCTCATAGAGGGACAGCCCAGCGAGGATTACTTCTTTATTATCAAACAGGGTAAAGTGCGTCAGTTCACTTCGACAATCAATTTCGGGTCGCAGAGCGAACTTATCCTGAACGACGGAGACTTCTTTGGGGTTGTTTCATGTATGGCGCGGCGTTCCCGTCTCCATTCGATCGAAATGCTCGAGGATACTCTGGCGATCATGGTCAGACGCGATGACTTCAATTACCTGATAGAGAAAAACGCCCCGATAGCGTTGAAAATCCTTCGCTACTTCAGCAAACAGCTTAGGTATTTTAACGCGCTGCTGACAGAACTTTCCCTGAAATCCTATACCGCCGAGAATCCGATACACCTGTACGATCTGGGCGAGTATTACGCTTCGAAGAAGATGCAATTCAATCACGCGGCGTATGCGTTCTATCAGTATATCAGGCATAATCCCGAGGGGAATTATATTCCCATCGCGAAGTCGAAACTGTCCAAAATTATCACCAATCACCGGGATAAGCTGCACCTTGAACCGCGCCGGGTAGATAATTATATTTATTATTACGAAGATTCGCAGATAATATTTCTCGAACATGAGCTTGGGAATATGCTGTATATCATTCAGGAAGGCGAAGTAAAAATATCGAAGATCGAGAATAAACAGGAAGTGCTTCTGAATATCCTGAAACCGGGAGACATTTTCGGCGAGATGGCTATTCTTGAGAATAAACCCCGGAACGCGACGGCTGTAGCGTCGGGAAAAGTCAAGCTGATGGCTGTCAGCCGCGAGAACTTCGTAAGCATCGTCTCCAACCACCCTCAGATCGCCACTAAAATTATCACCTTACTCTCGGAGCGTATCTGGTTTATCCACCGCCACATCACAAACATGCTGATCGCCGACCCTGAAACCCGACTGTATGATGCGTTCTATATCCTTATTATGAAGGGACGTGTGAATATCGCCGGGGGCGGGCCGTACATGTTCGACGTCGGGTTCGACGATATGCTCAAGTTCACAGGGCTTGAAAATAACACCAACGGATTCAGCGCGCTGCGGAGTATCATGGAATTGGACAAGACGACATTCGGGGTAAAGAACGGAAAGATAGTATGCCACGATATCCGGAAAATCGAGGAGAAGATGGCGATGGTCCGCCGAAATCGCGAGCTGCAGAATAAACGCAATCAGCCTCTATAGAATCCGCATATCCAGTTTATTTTTTCTTCTTGAGGGCTTCCAGCGCTCTTTCGTACATACTTTCCACCGCCCACATCATGCGGTAATCCGAGAAATTCACCATCAGGTCTTCGCAGAGAGTCTTCACCTCGGCCCATCTTTTTAGATAAGTGAGGGCGAGTAGTTTCTGGTACAGGATTTCCGGCAGAAATTTATCTTTTTTAAATTTCGGGGCGGACTTGTCCGAGATATTGATGACTTCCTGATACAGCGCGGCTTCCTTATTGGTATCCCCGAAGTATTCTTCATACAACCCGCCGAGTTCCATCACCGCGTTTTGGAGATTCCATGTGAGCTGTGCGGGAGTGTCGCCCTGGTAATAAGCATAATACTTCTTGAACGCCGCATCGGAGTCCTTTTTACTGAGCTGCATATAATCCGAATTCATCACGAGATCGCCGAACGTCATCCACTTGGAATCGTTCAGGCGCACTTCCATCTGGTGAATCTTATAGTAAAGATCGTTGATCTCTTTCTGATAGCGCATCATCTTAAAGTCCTTGAGAAACTTATATGATTCCTCGATACCGGCGTACGGTTTCAGGTATGAAGGATCGTATTTGCTGGCCTCCTGAAATTTTTTGAGCGCCTCGTCCGCGATACCCTTGTCGAGCAGGTCGAGTCCCTCATAATAGGTCTTTACCGCTTCGAACGCGTATGCCTGGGGAATAGATAGTACCGGAGGTTTCTTTATTCCCATCGCGGTAAGAGCCTTACCGGCAAGTTCGTTCTGGAGGCCCAGGATATTTTTCACTATCCCCGACGAGGAGAAAGTCGCGAGGATTTTTCCGGTCTCGGTATCAGTGATTTTACCGTCGATACGCACATTGTTCCCGCTGATGATAAACGCGCCGTATATCATTTTTTTCGCGTTCAGCATTTGCCCGATCTTAATCGCCTGATCCTCGTCGACCAGTCCCGCGAGGGAAAGTTTCTGTTCCTCGATTATCTTCTGCATATTCTCGCGTTCGACCACCTCGATTTCCGATGATTCGGAAATATCGGTGATCAGCATATCCGCGATAGCTTTGCGGAGCCATTCGAAACTTTTATTTCCAGTGGTGTTGTCAAAGTAGAGAACCGAAACTACGTCCTTTCCGAACGAAATTCCTGCGATCGCGGCGGTCAATATAACCGCGAATAAAATACGTTTCATCAAATCCTCCGATTTTTTATACTATATCATAACGCAAAAAGCTGACGGTATCAAGAGAAAGGGGTATGAAAATATTACGAGGCGATTCTGTAAAGGTAACGGTATGGCAATAATACGGATACGGAATTTTGTAATAAGGGCACTTCTAAAAACTTGATCGTAATGAATTAAAAATCGGTCTTCAGAATAGAATACGGCAGTATTATGCGCGATACAATAAATTTCTGAGGTGTGGCAGAATCAGTCTGTGAAATTTGTTTTTAGGTATAAAAACAGATTGCTTCGCTAAACTCGCAATGACAGGGCAATTTCTCTTATTTTAAACAAAACCCCATTTTTTCGTGTTTTTGGTTCTGCCTATAAATTATTTTATTAGCCCGTGACCGGATAAAGTCACCCTGAGCGAGTCGGAGGGTGTCCCAGTGTTTATTGTATGGAGGCTATGTCGCCTTAGCCCGTGATGAAAATGATGCGTGTCATGGCGAGCCCGCCGAACCAATTCCTCGGCGGCTATTGGGGAGACGGTTCTTCGTCGTGGAGGACTGATTTTCCGTCGGGGACCTGTCCTCGGCGGCTATTGGGGAGACGGTTCTTCGTCGTGGAGGACTGATTTTCCGTCGGGGACTTGTCCTCGGCGGCTATTGGGGAGACGGTTCTTCGTCGTGGAGGACTGATTTTCCGTCGGGGATAGAGCGGAGTGCGCTGATTTTACCGGGCTTTACAAAGCTCTCGATATAGCAGTTCCCGCCGATTTCGGTGCGCGCCGGGATTACCGCGTCCTTCCCGATCAGCGTCACCCCGAAGTTCAGGATACCGGGGTAGTTTTCGTTTTTCTGCGACGGTTTCGGATTGCCGATAACGACATTCCGTTCGATATTGGGAATCGAGTTATCGCCGGAAAACTCGTCGACTATTGTATTCTGGATGACCGCGCCGGCCCCGATATGGTTACCGGGAAGGATGATGGAGTTTTTAATGACGGCCGTCGGCGCGACACGGACGTTGGAAAAAATCACGGAGTTCTGAATTTTACCCGATACATCGGAATTTTCGCCGACTATGGAGTGCAGAAAATATGCGCCGCGCGCGATGGTAGATGGGACAAGCCGTGCTTTATCTCCCCGGATCGGCACATAAGCGTTAAAATGGTCGTATTCGAGGTACTGGTCGATCATATTGATATGCAGTTTATAATACTCGGAGATGTTTTTTATCGGAATGACATAACCGTCGGAAATGTCCACAATCGGCATATCCGGATCGATCTCCTGATGCAGCTTAGGAACATTGATAATCATGTCGTTTTTTTCTATAATCGAGATCATCTTTTTTACGAATTGACCTTTGTCGAGAACCATAAGCGGATACGCGGCGTTTTTTCCCTCACCCCACCGGAGGGCCGTGTATTTATGTTTTGCATATTGCTGATGGTAGTGCTGGAGATTGAACCATACCGGAAATCCGCCGTGGGTTATGCCGACCATACTGGTCTGGTTCTGCTTGGAATACTCCTCGAAAAACTCCACAAACTCGGTCTTGAGGTCGATTTTATCGAATACGTAAAAATCTAGGAACGGCCAGCTGTTCATCAGGTAACGCGCGATAATTTCTTTATCCTTATCGGCGAATACGAGGAAATCTTTGACGCCGACCGAGTTCAGTGTCGAGATCGCGAAGTCGATGGTTCGGAAACGGGGCGAGAACGGAAGCAGGAAGTGATTGACATACTCGTCGAACGAGAGGAATCCTCCGTAAGTATTGCCGATAATGACTCCCAGATTGAGCCGTTTCTTTCCGCCGAAGATACTCATTTCTGCTCCCGATCTACTACTATTTTTATATTTTCATCATACGGACAGGAAATCAATCCCCTGTCGCATACGATCCCTGAAACCAGTTCCGACGGGGTTACGTCGAACGCCGGATTGTACGCTTTTGCGCCGCCCGGAGCGGTGCGTATTCCCGCGAATTCGAGCACCTCGATAGGGTCGCGCTGTTCTATCGGTATCGATTTCCCGTCCGGGGTATCCGGGTCGAATGTGGAAACCGGGGCAACCGTATAGAACGGTATTCCATGATATTTCGCCAGTACCGCGAGACTGTAAGTCCCGATCTTATTCGCAAAATCCCCGTTCAGCGCGATCCGGTCTGCGCCGACCAATACAATGTTTGCTTTCCCGCTCTGCATTACGGTTCCGGCCATGCTGTCGGTAATAATCTCGTAGGGCACCCCCGCCTTTTCGAGTTCCCATGCGGTCAGCCGTGAGCCCTGCAGTAATGGCCGGGTTTCGTCCACATAGACTTTTATCCGCTTGCCCGCGCGGTGCGCTTCGTAAATCAGCGCGACCGATGTCCCGTTGCCGCCGGTGGCCAGTCCCCCCGCGTTGCAATGGCTGATAATTCCATCGCCGTCCCTGATTAATTCCGCGCCGAACCCGGCCATCCGAGCGCTTTGTTCGAGGTCCTCGTCATGTATCCGCTTGGCCTCGGTGAAAAGCATGTCAAGGATAAGTCCGGGGCTTTTCCCGCTGCGGATGATTTTTTCCTGCCGTGCGAGTGTGTAGAATAGATTGTATGCAGTGGGGCGAGCGGATTTAAGTAAATCTACCGCCTCGAGCGCTTCGTCTATTGTGAACAAATCTTTGTTAGCCAAGTGGACGTATATCCCGTAAGCCGCGGCAATACCGATCGCAGGTGCTCCGCGTACCGCAAGCGACTTGATCGCGCCGTAAACCTGCTCCGCGTTCTTTAGGCGCATGATGCGTTCTTCCGACGGCAGGGCGCGCTGGTCGAGGATCGCAAGTTCGCGGCCTTCGAGGTATAAATGGCGTATAACCGGAACGTAAGACATCAGGTTTCCCTGCGGAAGATTTTCCGGTATAGGCTGACGACAAATATAATAAAAATTCTGAATAATCTTGCGAAGTTAAACGGGTTTCTCAGGATACGGTAAACCCCCGTCCATTCTTTCTTCTGCACCCATATCGGGGGCATTTGCTGGCGCCCTGCTATTACCCGGAACGCGTCGTCGGCCCCGACCACTACCGAATTGGTAAGGTTCGGCGATTGTTCCGTCAGCCAAAGCTCCTGTTTCTTACCGCCGCCCAATCCGGCGAAAAATATCTGCGGCGCGCTCTTACGGATTGCAATCTGGACATTATCCAGCTCCTCAGAGGAGATATTCGACGGGTAATTCCCGACAATCCGCACCTGAGGGAACGATTTACGGATAACGTTCAACGTCAGGCTGCTGATCTGGCGGGTGCCGCCGAATAGGAATATAGTATAACTCATTTCCTCCGACGCGCGAAGCAGATCGAGCACAAGGGTTACCGGTAAGATTATCGGGACTTTCTTTTTCGTGAATAATTTCGCGACCCAACGGACGGTTTGCGACGCGCAGAGCACTATCTCGGCGCTGTTGACAACCTCCCGAAAATCTTTGTCGAAAATAGTATGAAACAGCTTTTTCTCGTCGAGGATGATGACCCTGAATTTCCCTTTCTCGAACAGTGTCTGAATCAGGTGCTCCCGAAGCGTCTCACGGTCGATCGGGGTCACCTTCAAACCGAAAAATTTCACGGGCAGCGGAATCATTCGGGCTCCTTAAAAACTAGCCGGAGACGAGGAGATTGGCCAAACCGATAAGAATAGCCGATTCCCCTCTATTTCCGATGCTGTCTTGGCTACTATTATATCCGGAATGATTAATTATATCAAACTTTTATTCCTATGTGTTCATGTAGTCCTTTCCGGAGAACAGGTAGCGTTTTATTTTCTTGGTGGACGTTTTCTCGAACTCCTCCCGGCGGATACGGAAACCTTGTATCTTCTGGTAATCCCTCATCTGCCGGTTTGCCTCGCGCACTTCCTTGTCAATATGTTTCGCAATGTTTTCTTCGGTATTCTTGAATCCCTGCGTGCTTGCAAGGGTATCGAAATATTCGTAGTTCGGGACTATAAACGCATATATATTTTCACCCTTGCTGTCCTGGCTTTCCGGTACCCCGATTACCAGCGATTCGAGGACACTCGGGCAGTTATTGATTATTTCCTCGATCTCCTCCGGGTAAACATTCTTCCCGCCCTTGGTAACAATAATATTTTTACTTCTCCCGGTGATATGAAGGTATACGTCGCCGTTGACAGTGTCCAGTTTTCCGATATCTCCCGTATGCAGCCAACCTTCCTTATCGATCACCTCGTCGGTGGCTTTTTTGTTCCGGTAGTATCCCATCATAATATTGGGGCCTCTCACGAGGACTTCGCCGTTTCCTTCGATATCCGGCGAGGCGATCGAGACTTCAACATCCTTGATCGCCATACCCACCGTTTCATTCCGTATCTTTTTATCGAGACGGTTTACCGATACGACCGGCGAGGATTCGGTCAATCCATACCCGTTCAGCAGATTAAATCCGAGCGTCTTAAATCCGTCAGCCACCTTCTGGCTCAAAGGAGCCGCGCCGGATATCATAAATTTTACTTTATCCAGATGAGCTTTTTTACGGATCATACCCATCATCTTTTTGCCCGATTTCCCGTCCGTAGGTTTACTCAGCGCGCCTGCGATCCCAAAAAGGAGCATGACGATCTGACGGGTAGGAAAAGGCAGGGCGCGGATATTCCGCATTATTCCCTCGAAGATTTTCTCAAACAGGAGCGGTACGCCGACCATTACGGAAACGCCCGTCTCGGCGACATTTGCGAGCATTTTATTCGCCTTAAGCGATTCGGCGTAGGTTATAGTCCCCCCTTTGAACATCACCGCGAGTTCAACACTGAACTCGAAGGTGTGATGAAGCGGGAGAACGCTGAGCTGGTTATCCTCCGAAGTGAGAGGTACGGCAAGCGGAAGGGAATTTGCCTGCGACGCGAAATTGGCGTGGGTTAGTAAAACCCCTTTCGGTTTTCCGGTTGTCCCGGACGTATAGATCAGCGAGGCGACATCCTGCGGTTTGATCGGATGAGGCTTTATCTCGTACTTCCGGCCCTCCTCCATGATCGATTCGAAACTCTTGATTTTCTTATTTTTCAGCATTTCTTCCGTTGGGTCGAAGATGATAAATTCCTGAATATGGGACATAACTTCCGGTTCGGCTGTCAGGTTATCGTAGCAGGCTTTGGAAACAAACAACACACGTACCCCGCAATCGAGCACAAGGTTTTTTACTTCCCGGTCGGTGAGACGCGCGTCAAGCGGAACCGCCCATACGCCGTTAAACACGATTCCGAAATAGGTCATCATCCATTCCGGGCGATTTTCCGAATAAATCGCGGCAAACCCGCCTTTTCCGATATGTTTAACCCGCTCGAGATAAGCGGAAACCAGCTTCGCGTTCCGTTTCAGGTCGTCATAGCTGAATTTCTCGTACTGATCGTTCGCTCCTTTCATCTGGCTCACGGTTTTATTGCCGTATATCCCGATGTAGTTCAGATACTCCTGCATAGTTTTGATTTCCATAAGGACACCTCCAAAAATATATAAAACAAAGACCATTAATTATAGACAAAGGAATGGTTTAGTCAAGAGAGAAATCCTTTTATTGGCAACAATTCGGCGGCGGGATATGATTTAGGCAGGGCGATTCGGGGTTTTTTCCATAAATACCAGGCTGATTTTATCGTTGAGAGGTTTTGTGGTATAGATGCGGTATCCAAGACGCTCATAGAGCCGGATATTATACCGGCTCATTTCTCCTGTAAATAGTACGAAGCGCTCTGCTCCGGGAAACTCGCGTTCGATCCGGAGCATCAGTTCGCTGGCGATTCCCTTCCCGCGATAATCGGGATGGGTCATTAGACGGACGATTTGGCAGACGTTGTTCTGATCGATGTGCGCCCGCACCGAACCGACAATTACCCCGTTCTCGGCCGCGATCAGAACGGTTTTTACGGCGCATTCGGTCTTCATTTCCTCCAATGTCTGTGTGAGGGGCGGTATCGTATAATCGCCGTAGATTTCCGCTTCGGTGATATAGGCGAGTTTTTGCAGGGCGAGTATTTCGGGATATTCGCCGGGAACAGCTAGCCGGTACTGCATTGTTATATATATCGGCGTACTTTTTTCTTATATTCTCGGTATTCGTCCTGATACTTGCTCTCTAGGAATTTTTCCTCCTCAAGTATCTGGAAATGCATTGCCGGGATGATGATCACTAAACAAATCAGGAAAAACAGAGATGCGTTGATAAGGAATGTCCCGATGAAGTAGAGGTCGAGGAATACGAAAATCGGATTACGGGTTACGCAAAATACCCCGGACGTTACCAGTTTGCCGCTAGTTTTTACATCCACCCCGACACGCCACGAACTCCCGAAATTAACGAGCGACAGGATAAAAAGTACGAGACCCGGAACCATAAGCGCGCATCCCGCAATCCCTGTATAAATACTATCGAATAGGGGCGCTGTGAGCAAGTTAGGAAGAATGGGAATGTTCAAATGAAGGGAAACATTAACGATTTCAAATGCCCAGTATGTTAGGCCGGGGAGTAGAAAATATTCCAAAAATTTCCGGATTCCCTTTTTCCCCACGCCCAGTACGAATGGATTAATTTTTTGGGAGACGAATAAGAGAATGCTTCGCCCGATAAAAATCACAAAAAACGTAATGAGAAATATGAACTGGAAGTAGTCGAAAAACGTCATAGTATGCTCCTAAAGAAATATCAAGTATTGTAGATATGGAAAAGGTTTTTGTCAATAGAATTACTGGATAGCGATACAGATAGCGATACGGAACTAAAGAACTTGAATTATCCCGCGAATCCTACAACTTTTTCGTAATACGCCGATAAATGAAGAGAGACAGGGATGTCTGAATATTCCAAGGAGGGATAATATGTCGGCAGAATGGATGAAGGAACTCGCGGGATTGGAAACGATACTCAACAATATCGCATCGGTTATCGAATCGCTTGCGGCGTTCGAGGAGCAGAAATTCGACGCTCTGAAGCAGGTTGATATCAAGAAGCTGATGCAGCTTAATTCCGAGGAGGATATCCTTGTGCAGCAGATGGACGCGCTCGACAAGAAAAGAGCCGTCTCAATCGGCAGACTGACGCGGGAACTCGGCATCGATTTGTCGGTGCCGCTCAGCGAACTGATCGCCCATTTTCCTCCCGATAAGCAGGAAGAATTCCAACGGCTTCGGAAGAGCATCAAGAGCCGTACGATAAAGATGGAAACCACAATGCGTGAAAATTCCCGCATGATACAATCGAATTTGAATATCATCAATTTTACGTTAAACTTTGCGAACCGCGGTGCGGTTACAGAAACATATAATTACCGGGAACGGGGCGAGGGGCATAAAAACCTCCATATCATTAATAGGATTGCCTGACGTTCGGTAGGAGGACAGCATGTTATCCACATTTCACGGGATTGAAGTCGGAAAGAAAGGGCTTGCGGCGAATTCGATCGGAATGGACACGATCGCCCATAACCTGTCAAACATAGATACTCCCGGATACTCGAAACAAAAAGTGAACAACACGACGTTTCACCCGATCTACGAACCGTCGGCCAATCATCCTATGCAGGCCGGGCAGATCGGTACCGGGGTGGTGGTACAGGATATCCAGCGTGTGAAAGATGTAATGATCGACGATCAGATATTCTTCGAGAAGGGCGGGCTTGGGTATTGGGAGGCCAAGAAGGATTTCCTTCATCAGGTCGAGATGATTATGAACGAGCCCGGCAAGCCGAATATCCGTACTGCGTTGGATGCGTTCTGGGACGGGATGTCGAAAGTCGCGCAGGATCCGACCGAGATAGCGGCGCGTTACGAACTCATCGAGCGTACCAAAGCTTTGACCGATACCGTAAACCATGTGTATAACTCGCTGTCCAGTATCCAGAATCAGGCGAATATGCTCGCGATCGATAAGGTCGCCGAGGTCAACGCGATGGCGGACGAGATTGCAAAGCTGAACGTCCAGATCGTGAAGTCCGAGGCGCTCGGAGACTATCCGAACGATCTCTACGATAAACGCGACCTCCTGATCGATAAGCTCTCGAAGATCGTCGAGATCAAGGTCGAGCGTAAGAACAATAAAGAAGTCATTATTTATCTCGGCTCCGAGAACCTCGTGCAGGGGCCGTTGGTCAATCATATCAACGGTGTGGCGAACCCGAACAATAAGGGCTATATCGATATAAAATGGGGCGACGGCCGGATGGTGAAACTCGGCGAGGGGTATCTCGGCGGCCTGATTTCCGCGCGCGACGACGATCTGCAGACCGCGCTTAATAACCTCAACTCGCTCGCGGTCAATATTACAGAATCGTTCAACGAGGTGCATAAGGACGGATACGGCCTTAACAAGGCGACCGGCGTTAATTATTTTAAGGAGATTCCTCTCTCCCCGTACGCTAACGGCGATTACGATTTCACGAACGACGGGATTGTAGACGGCACCGCGATTTTTAAAGTGAGCGGCACTCAGGTGCTTGAGAAAAACACCCTTGCGGGCGGCGGCGGTTCCCTGAACTTCGGTCCCGCCAAACAGGGCGGCCCGGATATTATTATCGATTATCAGGCGACAGATACTGTCCAGAATATCATGGATAAGATCAACCAGTCTCAGGCGGGGGTGTCGGCCTACCTGAACCCCAAGGGACAACTAAGCCTCAAGGCGCGTTTCCCCGGCGACAGCAATTTCCCCGAGTTTGTCATTCGTCATATCGAAGACAGCGGAAATCTTCTCTCCGGGGTCGCGGGACTTTTATCCGGTTCGGGGGCGCAGAACGCATTCGATTATAAGAATGTCAACGGCATCGCTAAATTCATCTCGCCCGCGCATAATATATCGTTCACCCCGCAGGAAAACGCCGCGGGATGGATGGCGCTTGACAATAAAATTCTCGCCGACCCGCAGACGATTGCCGCGGCGAAGGGTATCGATACAACCGGCGACGGTAAACCGAATATCATGAACGGCCTCGCGGACAACAGGAATGTCCTCGCGATGATGGATCTTCGTTTCTCGAAAGTAATGGTGGAGACCCAATCGACATTCGGGGACTTTTTTCAGACAGTCATCGGCAATTTCGGGACTCGTTCCGAAACGGCGCAGGTGAATTTCGGTAAAAATGAGGGGGTGGTTCAGAACCTCGTTTCGCTCAAGGAAAGGACGAGCGGTGTTAACGTAGACGAGGAGATGACCAAAATGATAACCTTCCAGCACGGGTACAACGCCTCGGCGAAACTCGTATCGGTTTTCGACCGGATGCTGGATACTTTAATGAGGATGGGCGCGTAAGCGCGTCTCAAGGAGGAGATTATGGCAGCAGGGATTTCTCAGATAGCGATGGCTAACCAATTCACGTTTAACACGCTGAAGAAGGAAGCGGAACTTGGAAAGGTGCAGAACCAGCTTACGAGCGGGTTTAAAATTAATCTTCCCAGCGACGATCCGACGGCGACGGTAAACTTCATGGATTACGACAGCCGACTGAAAGAGATAGATACTTATGGCAAACTGATACAGAACGCCACGGCTAAGCTGGATTATGTGGACGGCAAGCTCGGGAGCGCGACCGAAATACTACAGCGGATCCGGGAACTTGCTGTGCAGATGGCGAACGGAATTTATTCACAGGAAGAACGCCAAATTACCGCGATGGAAGTCGACCAGTTGATCCGCGAACTGGTGGCGATCGGAAACTCGTCCTATAAGGGCGATCCCATGTTCGGCGGAACGTTTGTCGGCGATGTGCCGTTTAAGCAGTACACCATCACCGACCCGAAAACCGGCGACCAGTTTGTCAGCGATGTGAAATATATCGGCAACAACCAGAGCCAGATTATGCAGATCGAGCAGAACGAGAACGTACATGTCAATCACCCGGGCAACCAGCTTTTCTGGGCGTATGATTCCCTGATCATGCCGACACTGCCGTCGACGGGATATACCGCGCCGAACGATTCTAAAATTTCTGTGGACGGGATAGATATAGCGATCAATCAAGGGGATTCGCTCGATGTGATCGCGAAAAAGATCAACGATTCCGGCGCCGCGGTTAAAGCCGGGGTGTTTACCCATAACGGCGCGAGCTATTTCACCCTCGAATCGACGACCCCCCATCAGCTGACCCTCATGGATACGAGCGGCGGCTCGGTACTGCAGAATCTCGGCATCATCGACGCCGGTTCTCAGCCCCCGAACAACCTTTCACCGTCCGCAAAAATGTTCTCCGGAAGCGTATTCGACGTGATAGTGGATTTCCGCGAGGCGCTGATCAAGAACGACCAGTTCGCTATCGGCGGGCAGGTGCTTGGCGGGATCGATATGGCGATGGACAATATCCTGAAGTACCGCGCGAGTTTGGGCGCTGTAGAAATGCGGATGCAGACAGTTCAGGAACGGCTGTCGAGCGAACAGGTTTATATCGCAGATATTCATAAAAAAACGATCGGCACCGATATTACGCAGGCGGTGATGGAGATGAAGATGCTGGAATTTTCTCATGACGTGGCGCTCAACATCGGAGCGCGTTTGATGCCGAAAAGTTTGCTGGATTTTCTTAGATAAAAAAGTTGTGAGCATAGAGATAACTCTCTATGCTTTTTTATAAAACTTGCTAAAAATGGGGATTAATAATAAAGTATATAGTGTAAAACTTGGAGGAGAGTTTGGAGAAGATTGTAACGAAGGCATACGGCGAGATCGAAGTTCCTGAAAACAGCGCAATCGACTTCGTCGGACCGATCTTGGGGTTCGAGGACTATCATCTTTTTTATCTTCTCGAGATACAGGACCTTCCGGGGTTTTTTTGGCTCCAGAGTAAGGAAGAGACCAATGTTGCTTTTATAGTTATCAATCCCAGAATGTTTATGTCCGACTATGAACTGAAGATCGACGAATCGGATATGCAGCAGCTTCAGATTTCCGAAGGGGATGAGGTGCTTGACTACGTAATCGTGAATATACCCGAAGACCCCGCCAAGATGACAATGAATATTCTCGGCCCACTGGTAATCAACGCAACGAAGCGTTTTGGAATACAGGGCATATCGAACAAGAACGAATATGGTACGAAATACCTCGTATTCCAGACCAAGGAAACCGAGGGAAAATCGGATGATAAGGTGTCGCTGAACGGGAGCAAGGCATAGTTCCGTTTAAAGATTGGGGTGGGAGGAAACGCCATTGCTGGTTTTATCCCGAAAGGAAAACGAGTCGATTATAATCAACGACGACATAGTAATAAAAATAGTCAGCCTGAAGCCCGACCAGGTCAAGCTGGGTATTGTTGCGCCCAAGGAAGTCAAGATATACCGGATGGAGATCTACGACGAGATCCAGAAGGAAAACCAGGCCGCCGCGCTAACCGCGTCTAAGGTGGACGCCCTGAAAGATGTAATGAAGAAGAAAACTGAGTAGGGATAGGAGGGACAGATGGTTGCCAAGGAAAAGCTTGATATGCTGCCCTATTACAACAAGGGTCTCGAACTTTACAAGCAGAGAAAATTTCAGGAGGCGAAGGCATATTTTAAAAAATGCCTTGAGTTTGTTCCGAACGACGGCCCCGCGCAGCTTTATATGGATCGCTGCGATCATTTTATGAAAACACCGCCCCCGGAAAATTGGGACGGCGTTTTCGTGATGACTACAAAATAATATAAGATTTTTGGAGGATTTGATATGGCTCAGACGATTGATCCCTACCGCGATTTTCTAACGAAAACAACGTTGAGCGGGAATACATTTTTTGACGGAACGATGAAGTTTAAGGAATCACTGCGAATAGACGGGAAATATCACGGGACTGTGGACGCGAAAGGTCTGCTGGTCATCGGTCCCGACAGCAAGATGGAAGGCGATATTTACTGCGACGAGGTGATTATCGGCGGGGAGATCCGCGGGAATATCACGGCGAGAAAACGTCTGGAGCTTCTGACCACAGCGAAACTTTACGGCGATATAAAAACGCCCAAGCTGAAAATCGCCGACGGGGTTGTCTTCGAGGGCAACTGCGAGATGACTGTAGGGAAAGCCGAATAGTATTATCAGCTTAATAATTTCCGGTGCAAGATTGACAATTTTCCCGATTCCTTTTATTATATTTATGATATAAAGTTTGCAATGGAGGATGGTATGATTGATGCCGAAAAAAGAGGTGACATCATTATTCTGCGCGTTTCCGGCCGCCTTGAAATAAATCAAGCCCTCGAATTAGAAGAGGTCATCAATACACATATAAACAATGGAAGTAAATTATTTATATTCGATCTCGGCGATGTGCATTACCTCAGCAGCAGCGGGATTCGCGTCTTTATCGCCACGTTGCGCCAGTTGAAGGATATCAGCGGGCGTTTAATACTCAGCAATCTCAGCCAGAATGTCGTTAAGACCCTGAAGATCGTCGAATTGGACGGTCTTTTCGAAATTATCAATAGTGTGGACGATGCCGCGAAAGTCATGACGAACTAATGGGTTCGCGTTTTCTACTTGCCCTTGCCGGGTTTATTCTGGTATGCGGGGCAGGCGGGCTTTGGCTCGGCATTAAAATTCTGGAAAAAAAACGAATTTTAAAAAGCCTTCTCTCCCTTCCAAAGGAGAGGAGGTTTTTTTGGTATAAACTGCGTCATGCGGGCTTCGAGGTTTTCCGTCATACGGTATCCCGTGAATTCCACTTCTATATCGACGACCATGAAAAAGCGTGCTCACTGAAGGCGGACTTCCTCGCCAGGAAGGGGAACCGGAAGTACGCATGCCTGTTCGCGGGGGATTCCGACGAGAAGGAAAGACTGAAGCTTTTTTTCACCTACCGCTACTCATTCCGCACGGACGGAGTCATATTCTATGACGAACTATCCCGAAGCTTCTCGGTATGGGATTAAGGGGGCATAATGGAACGACTGGTATTATTCGGCGCCACAGGTTCGATCGGAGGGTCTGCTCTCGATGTAATCCGGAAATTTCCTGAGCGGTTCGAACTGGCCGGCGTAAGCGGATGGGGAAACATCCCGAGGCTTGCCGAGATTATCGGCGAGTTCCGTCCGAAGGTCGTATGCCTGCGCGAGGAGAATCCCGATTTTACGGCGGGCTATCCGGATGTCGAATTCCTGTCCGGGGGCGGGGGTCTCGAAGACCTTGCGGCGTTGGACGACGCGGATACCGCGATTATGGCGATCGCCGGTACGGCAGGGCTGTATCCCTCTCTGGCGGCAATCCGTTCCGGTAAGCGGCTCCTGACCGCGAATAAGGAATCCATCGTATGCGCGGGAGATATCATCATGCGGGAAGCCGCCGCTTATGGTAACGAACTGATCCCGCTCGACAGCGAGCATAACGCCGTGTTCAATCTCCTGACCCGTTTCGATCCCGGTACGGTTGCGGAGATAACCCTGACCGCGTCGGGGGGGCCGTTCCGCGATAAACCGGTCGACGATAGTGTCACGCTCGAACAGGTGCTCGACCATCCTACATGGGAGATGGGACAGTATATCACAGTGAACAGCGCGACACTGATGAATAAGGGCTTCGAGGTGATCGAGGCGCATCATCTTTTCGGGATGGGTTATGATCAAATCAAGGTCGTCATTCACCCGCAGTCGCTGGTGCACGGGATGGTGAGGGGATCGGACGGGACGCTGTATATGTCGGCGTCGCCCAGCGATATGCGTATCCCGATCTCGCTTGCGATGTTCTTCCCGGAGACGCCGCCCGAGACGAACCCTAAGCTGGAACTGCCGGGCGTATCGCTCGATTTCCGCGAGCCGGATCTGGAACGTTTTCCGCTCCTGAAACTCGCGTATGATGCGGGACGGGAGGGGGGAGTGATGCCCGCCTCATTGAATGCCGCCAACGAGACTGTGGTGAACGCGTTTCTCGAGGGGAAAGTACGGTTCGACAAAATCCCGGAGCTTGTGATGAAGGCGCTCGATGGTGTGGCGAACGTGCCGACTCCCGATCTGGAGACGATCATGGAAACCGACTGGCGGGTGCGTGTCAGGTGCGGGGAATTGATAGGGTTATAAAGTCAGTTCCATATACCCCACGGCGAACGGTAGGTGCTCGAAGACCTTCGTACTGGTATGCTTGAATCCGAGCCGGGTATACCATTTCTTCAGTCTGGAATTTTCGTCGATAATACCGATCTTGATTTTCTTTCCGCCCAGCGATCTGACTGTTTCCTCGACAAACATGACCAGTTCTCTACCGTATCCCTTATGACGGTATTCGGTGATGACGCCGAGCTTCTCGAGGAAAAAATCCCCATCGATCGTCTTCTTTATCCCGACCGTACCTGCCGGAACCCCGTCTTCATACAGGATAAACATATCGAGACCGCTGCCGCAGTCGCGTGTCAGACGTTCGATAGTGATAAACGCCGCGTTTGAGGGGGCGTTCTCGCGTGTCAACCCGAACTGTTCGGCGACCGATTCGAACGACTCTTTCAGAATCTCAACACAAACCAAACGATCCTCGTCGCTGGCCGCTTTTTTAATTTCGGTCATCTCTCCTCCATAAACCCATATCATTATAAATTGTTAATATGATGGTGTCAAAGATAATATACTAAAAAACTATAAAACGGTTACTTTAGTGAGCAGTTATTTTTTATTAAACCGCAATCGAATGATTCGCCGCTCCCGACTTTCCCGCGCAGAGCGTGTTTTTGACAAAGTTTTAACTTGAATCTATAATATTTCCCCGGAGGAAATTATGGTAAAAGCCGAAGTGAGAATCCCGTCATTATTACAGCGCATATTCAGCGTCTGGTACCGCCATTTCAGGGTGTACAGCAGTTCGTTCATATCGAACGCTATCCCCCCGATGTTCGAGCCTCTGCTGTTCCTCGCGGGGATCGGGCTTGGCCTCGCGAAATACCTCGTCCCGATGGAGGGGCTGCCGTTCCTGACCTATATGGGGAGCGGACTCCTGATGACGAGCGCGATGATGACCTCGGCGTTCGAATGCACCTACGGGACGTTCATCCGGCTCGAATACGACAAGACATACGACGGGATGATCTCGTCTCCGGTATCCTATAAAAACCTCGTGACCGGGGAAATCATATGGGCGGGCACAAAGGGCGCGTTCTTCACGTTCTGCGTCCTGCTGATATTGTTCATCTTCGACGTTATCCACTTCTCGTTCGGCAACCTTACCCCGCTCCTGAGTATCGGCGTGGGGTTCTTCACGGGCATCATATTCGGCGGGCTGTCGATGTGCATCACGTCGATCACCGGAAATATCAACCATTTCAATTTTTACTTCACAGGGCTTCTGTCGCCGATGTTCTACTTCTGCGGGGTGTTCTTCCCGGTATCCGACCTGCCGGCGATCGTCAGGCCGTTAGCCGAGGCTGTACCGCTCACGCACTGCATCCGCGTCGCGCGCGCGTTCGCCGCGAACAGCTACCCCCCGGATCTTTGGATCAGCGCGGTCTATATCATCGTATCGTCGGTGGTTTTCACATGGCTCGCGGTGACGTTGATGAAGCGCCGGCTGATCGATTAGGACGGGCTAATTTATTCGCCATAAAGTAATTATTCTGCTTGTGCAAATTTTATATAAAGTAGAAAGGTATGATATTATGAAACCAGAATAATTCGTTCTCAATGACGTATCCTTTTCTAATACGATTGTCGAAATGAATGTTTTTTGAAAAGTTATCCATGATATCATAAAATATACGAAGGGCTTCTTCAGAGTAACTGAGTAATAATCTATCGATTGTTGAGAAAAATTTCTCCGGTACTCTACCGCATGTTTCAATTTCTTTAAACATGTTTTTTACGCATGGAAATAATCTGTCATTCATGGTAAGTATCAAACGGCAGGCATAATAGACAGTATCGTGAATTAGTTTGTGTTTTAAGAATGTATTATCTGATTCGCTTTCGAAACTGAATCGAGATGATTTCATCATAGAATAGAATTTTTTTATTTTCATGTCTTTCTGGGAAATTCCATTCTTAATGGAGCTTTTTATTTCTTCTAGCATTAAATCAATCTCCGAATCTCTGGAAAAGATAACCTCAGAAAAGTATAATGTGTATTTAATGCTTTCATTACCTTGAATTTTTACTTTTTCCAGAAATTCCTTCGGAACAATTTTTCCGTCGACCTCCACGGGGAATTTATCGTTATCAAAATCCGTGCCCCAGAAAAAGTCTTTATTTACTTTTTTTTGATCGTACACTTCATCGGAAACAACTACAATGACATCGACATCAGATTGTGCGGTACCGGTCGCTTTTGCCAGAGAACCGCATAGAATAACTCCCAGAATTGATAGGTCAGATTCTGCCGATAATTGAATTTGTCTGATTGTCTCGGACTGTTCTTTTGTCATTATTTCTCCTTTGAGGATTATCGAACTTGTTTTAAAGCCCCGCCTATCCCCATTCTGTTTACCGGTCACTCTATTAGGGATATTAAGGATAGAAAAACCCCGCTTTTCAGCGAAAATATCATTAATGCGTTCCCCCACACCGTCATCGTTCTCATGATTTTCGGTTTTATCCGCGAATGCACGCGAATGAACTCGAATGAAAGTATTGATACTCCCATATTCGTGCTAATTCGTGTGTATTCGTGTCGATTAGTGTTCATTCGTGGATAGCTTCTTCCCTTTCTCTATTATTGCCTTTTTTTTATATTTCACCCAATTAGGGATAAAAGGGATATAAAATACCCCCTTTTCAGTAAAAATATCATTAATGCGTTCCCCCACACCGTCATCGTTCTCATGATTTTCGGTTTTATCCGCGAATACACGCGAAAGAACTCGAATGAAAGTATTGATACTCCCATATTCGTGCTAATTCGTGTATATTCGTGGACGGCTTTAACTCTTTCCGCATTATATCGGCCGTTCTATTAGGGATAATTCGGATAGAAACCCCCTGCTTTTCAGCAAATATGTTATCTATATTATTTCCCAAGCCTTTTACTTGTCACTTTCTACCTGTAACTTTTCACTGAATTAGGGATATTAAGGATAGAAAAACCATCCTTTTCAGCGATTTCCCCAATTTGTATACCCGAATTGTATTTCACCTCTCAATATATAGCCAAGAATCTGGTGGTTTGATTGACGGTATTTTTATATAGTTTGTGATGATTTTGATAATGGGGCGGCTCATCGACTAGCCTGCCCGAGGCGGGCGATCAGTGCGTCCTTCCCGAGCCCCCTGATTTCGATTGTTTTACTCCTCGACGTCTGTCCACGCAGGATGGAGATATCCCGCTTGGGGATTCCCATTATCCCGGACAGCTCCGCGACTACCGCGTCGTTGGCCTTGCCGTCCACGGGGGGCGCTGTGATCCGCACGGTGATTCTCTCGCCGTCCAGTTCGACCGCCGCGTGCTTACTGCGGGGTACGACCCTGATATCGGCGGTTACCGCCCCGTTTTTTTCGGCAATCATCCGCCGCCTGCGATGGAAACAAGGATACGCTCGATCACAAAACTCAGCACGTTGAGGATGATCAGCATATAGAAAGGCGACAGGTCGAACATACCGATCCTGAGCGGCGGCAGAATCTTGAGTATGCCCATATAGACAGGTTCGACCAGCCCGGAGATAAACCGGACGATCGGGTTTTCGCGGTTGACCGGGAACCACCTGAGCAGGATATAGGCGATAAATATCCAGCTGTAGCACTGGAGCGCGAACGCGAGGAATTGCAGAAATAGTATCCAGAATTGCATATTAAGCTCCCTTTTCGCGTGAACGCGCGGTTGCCGCGCGTACCGCATCCATCACTACAGCCCGGAACGATCCCTTCTCGAGGGCGTGTACTCCTGCCGCGGTAGTCCCTCCGGGCGACATCACCCTGTCCTTCAGTTCCTCGAGATGCGTCCCTTTATCGATCTCGTCACGGGCGAGTTTCGCCGCGCCGAGAACAGTCTGAGCCGCGAGCTTTTTCGCGGCGGCGCGTGGAAGCCCCTCCTGTACACCCGCGTCGGTGAGCGCCGAGATAAACATATAGACATACGCGGGCCCGGAACCCGACAGCCCGGTGACGCTGTCGAGGAGTTCCTCCTTGGAGACTTCCTCCGCTATCCCGCACGATTCGAATATCCTGATCACATCGGGCTTCTTCGCGGGCTCGAATCCCTCGGCGAAGTATATCCCCGCCGCGCCCTCTCCGGCGAGCATCGGCGTATTCGGCATCACCCGCACGATCAGCGCTTTATCTAAATATTTACGGAACAGTCCGGTCTTCAGTCCCGCCGCGATGGAGATAACAGTCTTCCCGGCGCGGTTAAGTATGTCCTTATGTTTCGCGAGGAACGTCTCGACATCCTGCGGCTTGACCGCGATAATGACAATATCCCCGCCTTCGACTGCGCCGCGTACGCTGTCCTTACGGGATACGCCGAACTCCTTCGCGAGCCTGTCCGCTTTCGCGCCGTCGATATCGAACACCGCGATATCCCCGGGTGCGGTCGTCCCCGATTTGATTATTCCCCCGATAATAGCGGCGCCCATATTGCCGCATCCGATTATGCTAAGTTTCATTATTCCTCCGTTTTATCATAATTCCGTTCGCCGAAAATGATCCGCCCCAGACGTACCATATTCGAACCCTCGGCGATCGCCCATTCGAAATCGTCTGTCATCCCCATCGAGAGCACGTCGAGCGCCGCGCCGCGGTATTCCGAGCGCATCTTCTCGGCGGTATGATACAGGAGCGCGAACGCCCCCCGCACCTGCTTCTCGTTGTCGGTAAACGGGGCGATAGTCATATATCCGCGGGGGGACAGGTTCGCCATCTCGAGTACCGCGCCCGTGAAGTCGGCGGCAGTTTCCGGCGCGATCCCGGTTTTGGTCGCCTCGTCGGACGTTTTTACCTCGATCAGGACATCGAGCTTTTTCCCGAGTTCTCCCGCGCGCCGGTCGAGTTTCCGCGCCGTATCCAAATCGTCGAGGGATTGTATCCAGTCGAATACGGCCGCGGCCTTGTTCGCTTTATTCTCCTGCAGATGCCCGAGGAGATGACGGATAAACCGGACGTCGGGTATCTCGGCGAACTTCTTCTCCGCTTCCTGCACACGGTTCTCGCCGATATGGGTAAGTCCCTCAGAGACCGCCTCGGCAATATCGCCCGACGGGCGGGTCTTGGAAACAGCGACCAGGGTGATCGGCCCGGTCGTCCCTGTGCGGAACCGGGCAGTTTCAATTCTTTCCAAAACGGTGCGTATATTGTCCCGAATAGGCATTTTTATCCCCGGTTACATTATAGTAAAATATACAAAAAAAATCGACTTCCATCAAGCTTTATCGCATGGCTTTAATAAAAAACCGGGCTGTCCGCTACGAACAGCCCGGTTATTGCGCGATTAGATTACTGCAGTTGATAGCCGATCTCCAATGCCTGATAGTTCAGGTTGACGACTTTTTCGCCCTTCTTCAGGAATTTTTCGTTGATGACACGTTTGAGTTCGTCGAGCGTGATAAACGCCTTCTCACGGATAAACCTTCCGATCATGATGACGTTCGCCATTTTCTGGTTCCCTAAAGAATCAATCGCCATGGACTCCATCGGAACCATTACCACCTTCCGTCCGGGGAAATCGTAGTCTTTTTGAACAACGCAGGAATTGAGCATGATCAGCCCCTTATCGCGGACACGCGCTGCGAATTTAAGAATGGACTGTTCATTGAACGCGATTAACGAGTCCGCTTCGCTGATAATAGGCGAACCGATTTTTTTATCGGAGATAATCACATGGCAGTTTGCCGTACCGCCGCGCATTTCGATACCGTAGGACGGCATGAACGTCGCTTCAAGCCCGATATGTACCGCCGATTCGGCGAGCATCAACCCCGCCGACAGCACTCCCTGACCGCCGAAACCCGAAATAATTATCCGTTCTATCATAGACTATTCCTTATATTCGTCTTTAATCACGCCGAGCGGAAAAGAGTTAACCAGTTCGCTTGTGATATATTTATTGGATTCCACAGCGGTCATTTTCCAGTTTGTATTACAATTCGCCAATACCTCGACGAAACTGTATCCTTTCCCGTCAAGCTGAAGTTCGAACGCTCTTCTAATCGCCTTCTTAGTCTCTCGAACTCCGCGCACATCCGCAACTGTCGTTCGTATCGAGTATTTTACCGCCGGGAACGACCCGATCAATTCCGCCATCCGGATGGGGAAACCGTCGGTCGAGGGATTGCGTCCGCCGGGCGTCGTAGTGGTGATCTGTCCGACCAATGAAGTGGGGGCCATTTGTCCCCCGGTCATCCCGTAATTCGCGTTATTAATGAAAATTACGGTGATATTTTCCCCGCGGTTCGCGGCGTGAATAGTTTCTCCCATACCGATCGACGCGAGATCGCCGTCCCCCTGATAGCAGACGACAAGCTTATCGGGATGTACCCGTTTGATACCGGTAGCGACAGCGGCGGCGCGCCCATGTGCGGCCTCGCATGCATCGAAATTGAAGTAATCGTATGCGTTAACCGCGCATCCCACCGGCGCTATCACAATCGTTCGTTCCCTGACATCCAACTCGTCTATCGCTTCGCAGATCAACCGGTGAACAGTCCCGTGCCCGCATCCCGGGCAGTAGTTCAGACGTAAGTCCACCATACT
The DNA here is from genome assembly GCA_020059465.1 of Brevinematales bacterium. Classification (GTDB taxonomy): domain Bacteria; phylum Spirochaetota; class Brevinematia; order Brevinematales; family GWF1-51-8; genus GWF1-51-8. The sequence goes on along the minus strand of JAGVBZ010000025.1, from coordinate 170,259 downwards.
CGACGGGCGATCGTATATTATTGTCTGTTCCATAATTACCCTCGCTTTAATAAAGCATTCAGCCGGCTGTAAACTTCCGATTCCTCAGGGAATTCTCCTCCCGGCATACCGTACAACTCTACCGGCACCTTACCGTTGACAGCGAGACGAACATCCTCGACCATCTGACCGGCGCACATTTCGACAACAAGCATCGATTTTACCCGTGAGGCCAGTTCGGCGATACGGAGGTATGGGTACGGATAAAGAGTGATAGGCCTGATCACCCCGACTTTTAATCCCTCATTACGCATATTTTCGGCTACTGTACGGGCGATACGCGATGAAAGGCCGTATGCGACCGCGATTACATCCGCGTCATCGGTCATGTATTCTTCGTATCTGACTTCGTTCTTTTCTATCTCACGGTATTTAGCCTGCAGTTTTTTATTATTGATAATCACCCCGTCTTCGTCGAGCCAGAGCGACCGGATCACGTTCTTCTTGCGACCCTTGCATCCGGTCAGCGCCCACGGTTTCTCGGGAGGTTTCGGGACATAATCGTCGCGGACAGTCACCGATTCCATCATCAGGCCGATGACACCGTCGGACAGTATCAACGCGGGAACGAGGTATTTATCGGAAAGTTCGTATCCGAGGATAGCGAAATCCATCATTTCCTGGGGAGAGTTGGGGGCGAGTACGATGAGACGGTAGTCCCCGTGACCGCCGCCCTTGACCGCCTGGAAATAATCCGCCTGGCTTGCCGCGATATTTCCGAGGCCGGGGCCTCCGCGCTGTACGTTTGCCATCAGGCAGGGAAGGTGGCATGCCGCGAGATAGGAGACACCCTCCTGCATCAGGCTGAAGCCCGGTGAGGAGGTAGTAGTCATCGCGCGCGCGCCGGCAGCCGCCGCGCCCAGCAGCATATTGATCGACGCCAGTTCGCTCTCGGCCTGTACAAATACTCCGCCGACCTCGGGCAGACGGGTTGCCATATATTCCGGAATTTCATTCTGAGGGGTGATCGGGTATCCGAAGTAGTACCTGCATCCTGCGATTACCGCCCCTTCCGCGAGAGCGATGTTGCCCTTCATCAGCATTTGTTTTGCCATTACTCGGACTCCTTAGTGATCCGAATCACCGCATCGGGACAGATCAATGCGCATTGCTTACACCCGGTACACTGGCCGGGATTACGGGTTTCCGCATAAAGCCATCCCATCTGGTTCACATCGTGGCTGATAACCAACACGTCCTTTGGGCACACTTCCACGCAAAGGCTACAGCCTTTACATTTCTCGGTATCGACCTCAACAATAAATTTCACAAATCCTCCGATAGCATTCCAAGACGGCATGTTTTTATTCTTTTGACAAATATATCAAAAAAACGAACTCCATAAATAAAACACGCCCGAAAGAGGGGGGAAAACAAATAAAAATAACAAAATTAATTTAACGTATTATGACGGGAAACATAAAAAATGTCAAAATCATTTTAAATGATTCCGCAGGCAAGAGGCAACCTCTTTAAGAAACTTTTCCCAATCCTCCCGGGGGTCGAACTGTCCGTCAGAAATAATTCCCCAGCCCGGCAGCAGTTCGATCCGCTGCGACGCGACCACCGCATCCCCGTCATCCGGCCCGGAAAAATACGACCACCGTTTCCCGAAGATCCGGCAGAACTGTACCCGGATGCCGTATTCCCGTTCCACGAGCGTCCATGTATCGTCCAATACTTCTTTCAGGCCGCCCCCCGACGTCAGGATACCCCTGATCCGGTCAGATATAGAGATCCCGTTCGCCATTCGTTATCCTGCCGAGGTAATCGTCAAAAGTCGAGAGCAATTTTTTATTCCGGTAAAACGGATCGTTCTTGATCTGCTCTATTTCCTTCTGTATAATTTCTTCCGCCGCCGCACGGGTTTCCTTGCTCGCGAAATCGTCTATCCATTCTTTGTATGTGAGTACCGCGTTCAATTTGCAGAATTTTCCTTCGACGCCCGATTTCAGGAGTTTCATGATCTTATCGCCGGTGCGCCCGCAGCGGTATCCCGCGGTGCAGAACGATGTGATCAGCCCCATCCGGGTGAATTCGCGGACGACCTCGTCCAGACTGCGGGTGTCGCCGAGCATGAACTGTTGGCGGTCGGACTCCTGATCCTCTGCCGCTTCGCTGTATGCACCGATCCCGATACGTGTGGACGCGTCCGTCTGGGTGCATCCGAGCGGGATGATCTTCCGGCGCATTTCGGCGGATTCCCTCGCGGTGATAATCATTCCCGAATAGGGGATCGACAGCCGGAGCACGATCACAAGCTTACGGAAATCGTCGTCCGAAACCATGTACGGAGAATTATCGCAGATATCCGTGCCCTCCGCCGGATTGAGGCGCGGGAACGAGATGGTGTGCGGGCCGATGCCGAAACGGTTCTCGAGGTCGATCGCGTGATAGACCATACCCATGACCTCGAAACGCCAGTCGTACAGGCCGAATAACGCGCCGATAGCGACGTCGTCGATACCCGCGTCAAGCGCGCGGTGCAGTGCGTAAAGCCTCCATTTATAGTCCGCTTTTATGCCGGACGGGTGAAGCTCGGAATAACGTTTATGATGATAGGTTTCCTGAAAGACCTGATATGTCCCGATACCCGCTTTCCACAGTTTCTTCAGGTCTTCGACCGACATCGGGGCGGCGTTGATATTGGCGCGTCGTATTTGCGCGAAACCGTTACGCGCGGGCACCTTCACATCGTAAACTGCCTTGATCGTATCGGCGATATAGTCCGCGCTGGAGCTGGGATGCTCGCCGTACACCATGATGAGGCGCTTATGCCCGATCTTGCAGAGCGATTCGGCTTCTTTGCGTACTTCGCCGAGAGTCAGTTTCCGGCGGCGCTCGCGGGTGTTATCCGTTCGGAATCCGCAGTACAGGCAGTTGTTGACGCAATGATTGCTGCAGTAGAGCGGCGCGAAGGTGACGATACGGTTATCGTAAACCTTTCGTTTGATATCGCCCGCCGCGCGAGCCATCTCTTCCCATAACTCCTCGTCCTCGACATTCAGAAGGGCGGCGGTCTCTTCGGGGTCGAGACGTTCGATAGACATAGCTTTCGAGATAATCTCCCGTACACGCGATTTTTGAGGCTTCGCGCCTGCCGCGATCTGCCGTTCGATCAGGGCGTCGTCTATAAAATCCTTTCCCCCGATCAGATAATTGTCAATCTCGTCGCGTTTAATGGTTCTCGAAAGGAACTCCGTTTCAGCCGTGGTCATTAAAAATCTCCCATATTCCTATTAATACAGTATAATAAAAAACAGGTTAAATGTCAACCTATCCGGCCTATTTTATCAGCATCCCGTCGGATGAGGTATTCCCGATCACGTCCCCGGCATAGAACTGCACGAACGCCGGCGGCGCGATGATCAGCTTTACGGTGAATGTTTCGGTCTTGGAATCGAGGATACCGTCGTCGGGAAGTATGCCTATCCATTCGCCGCCGTTCACGGAATACTTCGCCCTGAATATCGGCAGAAGAGCGTCTTTTGCGGTGACCGTAAATATAGTATAGAACCCGTCCTTTTTCACATCGGTAATCTGCACTACGGGCGGGGCGCTGTCGATATAGAAATTCTCCCCGATAATGATATTCGTCTTTCCGCCGGACATCGGGTTGGATTTTATATCGCTCGCGACCACCTTCGCGCGGTAGATCCCGTCGGGGAACGCCTTATACTCCAGATCGAACGACGAGCTTTTCAGGGGAGAGTTGTTCATCTTGACCCAGCCGTTCTCGCCCCTCGCGATATAGACGTCGTAAACCAGATCGTCGTTATTCGGGTCGGACGCTTCCCATTTGACCGAGACGATCAGGTCGGAATACTTATAAGAAATACTTTTAAACACGGGCGGTAAGTTCCATTCTACATACGGGATATTCATCTCGTTCAGGAAGGGGGTAAATTTACCGTCGGACTTCAGGATGACTTTATACTGGATATAACGCGCGGGGGCGCAGGAAATCTTTCCCTTCAGGGGCATCCAGTTACCCCAGTAATCGGTTTCATCGACCGCGCCGGAACGGAAAAAGTACGACATGTCCGTACCGGGCAGGAGATTTTTTTCGATAATCGGCGTGCCCCATTCGGAGACATTGCCGGCGTCGAAAATATCAGAAATATAGTATCCCTCTTTAGCGTAACTGTCCTCAATTTTTACGATCTCCGACGGCAAAAGCAGCACCGCGTAGAGGCCGTCGCTCCCCTCGAGGAATTTCAGGAACTTGCCCTTACCGAGCGACGTGAATTTCACTGTGGTATAATCGGGACTGATCTCGAAATACCCGCCCCGCTCGTCGGTGCCGATAATCAGGGAATTCTTCAGGTGGGATACCGCGATAAAACGGAGACCGCTTTTCTCGAACACTTTCTGGAACGCGCCGTTGGGATGAATCCGGTACAGCGCGCTTGACGTATTCTGGTCGGAATTCTGGCCCTTATTCTGCTGGGCCTTCTGGGCGTTGTATTCCATATATAAGTCTTTGCTGGATGTGGTAATATAGATATACCCGTCGAAAAAATCGAACCCGGTGACCGCGTTATCGAACGAAATCATCGCGACAGCTTTTTGCCCGTCGAGACGGTACAGGGCTTTTTCGCCGCAGAAGTACAGGGTATCGTTAATCATCTTTCCATATATGATATTATTCTCGTAGGGCAGCGTGACCGAAAATTTTTCCTGCTGGTTCTCGAAGTAGTACACCATTGCGGGATCGCCCGCGAGGATATAAAATCCCTGAGCAGCCGGTATTATTTTCCATGCATAATTATTCTTCAGGGGAATTTTCTTTTTCTGCTGAAATTTATGGTCGAGCACGACGACTTCGGCGTAGGGGATGGAAGTGAGATAGATATTGGTAGAAATAACCGCAATATCGCTGAAGAACAGCGAATCGGGCGACGAGTACACTTCTTTTACAACCCCGCCCTGTACTGTAATCAGACGCGCGGAATCTCCGATCCCGACGAGATACCCGTTCCCGAACTGCGCGAGACTCCAGATCAGACGTTCGGTTTTATAGACCGACTGGTATGCATGCGCGAGTTCCAATCCGCCGTTCTGGAGCAGGCAGACGTTGGATATCTGATAGCTCGCGACATCGTTGAATTTATAATCGGAAATATATTTCGAGGTTACGGCGAACGCCGCCGATGCGAATACCGTTGCCAGTACGATGATTACACGCAGTCTCATAGATTCCTCCTAACGTATAGGATAACCGATAATCGTCAGTTCGGCAAGTATTTTACCCGTGAGGCGGTGTTTGCGGCAAACGAATTATAGTTTTTCCTTCGATTCGCGTATCCGCTGTTTAGAGTGAATGGTATTTGTACTATATTTTAGCAGTAGACTTAAACATGTTATCTTCCGCTTTTTTCTAATATTTATAACCGGCAATTGAGAATTTTACTCGTATATGATACAATATAAGACTAAAAAAAGGAGCGCCGCTTGAAAGGTCTCGTAATCATCCCTACCTATAACGAACTCGATAATATCACCCGGATCATCCCGGAAATCCTCAAGCAGGACAAGGAGCTTGAGGTATTGGTCGTCGACGATAACTCCCCCGACGGTACCGCCGGAGCGGTCAAGGATATGATGAAGAAGAACAAAAAAGTACATATCCTCGAACGGGAGAAAAAGTCCGGCCTCGGTCGCGCGTATATCGCGGGGTTCCGGTGGTCGATCGAGAACGGGTTCGATTATGTGATCGAGATGGACGCTGATTTTTCGCACTCCCCCGACGAACTCGGCCTCCTGATCGCCGCTATGCGGAACGGAAAGGACGCGGTGTTCGGCTCGCGCTATATCCACGGGGTACGTGTGCTGAACTGGGACATGAAACGCCTCATCCTGAGCGCGATGGGCAACTCCTACGCGCGTTTCGCCACCGGGGTGAAACTTACCGACCTCACCGGCGGGTACAACCTTTACACCCGCAGGGTGCTCGAGGGGCTGAACCTCGACCTGATCACCTCTAACGGCTATTCGTTCCAGATAGAGATGAAGGCCAAGACGGTATTCAAGAAATTTACCGTCGAGGAAGTGCCGATCATTTTCCGCGACCGTTCGCATGGCTCGACCAAGATGAGCGGCGGGATTGTCAACGAGGCGCTGTTCAAATGCTGGAGAATCCGTTTCGATAAATGGTTCAAGAAGTACTGATGAGTGACATGTGACAAGTTACAAGTGACAAGTGGGAAGTGGAAGGTTAAAAAGCGATAGCGACTTGCGGTCTGCGACTTAAATGGTCAATGTCTTGCGCCTTCGCACCGCAGTTTTTATCCGCGGGAATCTGCGTAATCCGTGTAACTTGTGGTGAGCGCTTGTCCCGCGTTCTTCGCGGGATGTCGAACCATCTGTGTGGAATGGGATTAAAAATACCCCTATATCTTCCCGAACAACCGCATCGCCATCTCGAGCACCTCGTCCACCGATTTCTCGTCGGTCGTCCCGGAGTACGCGTTCCGGCTGCAGGCGTCGTAAATCTCCTTCAGGTCCGTTAACGTATCCTCGGGCAAATCCTTCATCTTCAGTGCGTCCAGTATCTCGCTGAATTTTAATCCGGCGGGCAGGCCGCGTTTATCGGTGATATAATAGAAGAGACCCTTCTGCAGGGCGAGGTAGAATTCCTTGTAACGGCGGTTCTTGAGGTTCTCGCGGGAATCCGTCAGGTACTTTGATAGACGGCTGTTTGCGAGGAACCTGCGGGAGTAGCCCGTATCGGACGACATCTTCCGCATATGCAGTCCGTAGAAGCGTGAGAGTACGGGGAGAATCCCGAATATGATAATAACCGCCCATACGAACGGGGACAGGGGGCTGCCGTTCCTGTCCGTAAGCCCGTCGAGCGGTTTCGGCGCGAAGTAGCGTATCTCCGCCGAGCCTCCGGCCCTTTCGAGGACGCTGAACCGGAATTCCGGCAGCTCGGCTTTTTTCGGCATCAGGTCAAGATTATAGTACGACAGCTTCAGTCCGGGCACATTGAATTCTCCCGGTTTCTGAGCGAGTATATTGTACTTCACCGTCTGGACAAACCACGGCAGTCCGTTCCGCCACTCCTTAAATCCTGTCGTCGTCTGGGGTGTGGAGATAAAAAGCCCGGGAACCGTCAGGTTTTTATAAGTATTGGCCAGAAGCTTCAGGTTGCCGTTCCCCTCCATCCGGAGTGTGACTTCGAGCATCTTACCGACCGCAATCACGTTGGTGGAAACGCTCAGGCGGACATCCAAATCCCCGATATAGGATAATCCCGCATCGTCGGAAATTTTAAAAGAATCGACGCCGATATTCTCGGCCGTCAGACGAAGGTGCCCGTAGGAGGTGATCGCTACGATCTGCGGGGGCATGATCCCTAATGTGCCAGTCTCGATAGGGTAGGCGATATATCGTTTGATAATTTTACCGTAATACTGTTCGCCGCCGATAGTGACGCCGAAGAAATCGTTGTTCGATAGATAGGACGTGAGGTCGATTATGAGCAGTTTATCCGCGCGGATAGGCGCGGTCTCGACATACTGCCCATCGAGAATCTCCTTGGTCGATGAAAATACGATCGCGTCGAGTATCAGCGGCTGCCCCTGAAACACACCGTTTTTTGCGGGAATCAGTTTCAAGAATACCTCGGGTATCTTCGGCTTGTTGTTTTTATAAATCTGGTCGAGTATTTCGAACGGGTTTTTGCCGGAAACCGGACCGGACTGCGCGGAAGCCTGCACGACCCTGATCTCAAACGGTTTGGTCTTATAGGTCTCTCCGTCGATCAGTATCGAAAACGCGCCGACTTTGATCGTCCCCTTTGTTTTCGGTACGAACACAAATGTATACCCTATCGACACAGTCTGCGTAATCAGACCATTGATATTATTGACGGAAAAGCTCGTACTGACCATCGGGCCTTTAAGCCCGTATGCGTTGGATTTTGGAGCTGCAATATCGTCAGCCTTCCGGTCGATAGTGATCGTGATCTTCGATTGTTCGTTGACTCCGATTTCCTTCGGGTCGACCGAAATCTGGATTTTCGGCGGCGCGGGGAACCCTATATTTAGAATGAGAAATATGAAGATAACCGCCAGTCTGATGATTTTAGGAAGAGTATGCATGTAATCTCCTTTAACCGGTATATGAATTAGATTCAAATTAGCATATATGGTTCTATTGCTGGAAGTTTTTCCTTTATTTCATCCAAGAATCCCTAATCGTTCCCGGATAATTCCGCGATGTTACTTTTAAACTCTCCGATCTTCATGATGATATTATTGGAAACTTTATAGACCAGTATCGCGTGGAATGCGGTACCGGCATAGGGGACAAGAATTTCCTTGCCGGGAATACCGTCGACATCGAGTGCGGCAAGATCATTATAATCGGGTATGGATATCGGCAGAACAAGATTCGTCTGGGGATAGGACTGGAACGTGACCGGTTTGCCCCCGGCGTGGTTCTCGATTGAAATACTGTTTGTGAGAATCCATTTATCACCGTTTCTTTTATAGAGGGTGAGTACGTATGAATTATCATCGCGCTGATCGACTACCGCGACATCCATATGATTATCCCCGTCGAGGTCGTTCATGAGATAAAGTTCCGCGTGCTTGAGGAATACGCCGAGGAACTGGTCGGCGATAACGCTATACTCGGGCGGAGTTTTTGCGCTCTCCTGCGTGCATCCCGATAAAAACAACAATGACATCACGATAAGCATTGATTTGTACATTCCGCGCCTCCCTGAAAATTTTGTTATTTTTCAGTATAACGCGAAGCATGCGGATTTGTCAAACCCATCGCGTAAACGCTTAATACGGGAAGCTCACCATAACTCTAAACCGGTCTTAGCTTATAAGGCGCTAATCGTTTATCTGCATGACTTCGACATCAATCCCGTTACCGATAAGAGCGGCGAATTTCTGCGCGTTGGTTTTACCGATCTCGTAATGCATCGGAATAGCTATGACGGGCTTTACTAAATTGACCAGCGAAGCCGCGTCTTCGGTGCTCATTGTCAGGTCGTCTCCGTCTATCGGTACGAGCATCACCGTGATATTGCTGAGACCCTTCAATTCCGGGACCAGGTCGGTATCGCCCGCATGGTAGACACGTACTCCCCCGAAATCGAGGATGTATCCCGTGTTCAGGTCTTCCTTGGGATGGGGAAAAATCCAAAGAAATACGGGCTTCAGGTTATACTCCGGCACAGCCTCGCACTTCAATCCGTCCAGATCGAGGATATCGCCTGGTTTGACTTCCTTCACCGTATACCCGGAAAGCTCCGGGGAAACCGTGCGCGGGCAGATAATAACCGTATTCGTACCGGCCAGCTTCATGATGTCAGGCAGGGACAAGTGGTCAGGATGCCCGTGAGTGATAAAGATGTAATCGGCGGGTTTCCCGTCTTCGACCATTATCGGATCGATGTAGATTGTTTTCCCGTTCGCTTCGATGATAAAACTCGCCGGGAAAAAATCCAACCCGAAGAATTCGATCGCGCCTGTCGCGCCGAGAGAAACACCTTCGGCAAGAGTGATCGTTTTCGGGACACTATCCCGTTTTTCACTGACGGATATGGTAAGAAGTCCGCAGCTTTGAATAAAAACAAGCATAAACGCGAACAATAAAACACCTTTTTTCATATTTTACTCCTATGAATTATTAAACTGTACTTCAAACCGTGATGCGTGAACGGAGGAAAAACAGTACTCCCGCCGCCGCAAGCAGGATCAGAGTGGAGATCGGAGTGAAGGAGCACTTCGCCTTATATCCGAGCAAACACGCTTTGGACGCGCCGGGACTGGGTAACAGGGTCAACCCGCCCAGTATGAGAAGGATAATCGCGATCGTGAACAATGCCGATGCGGTTTTTTCCGCTTCCATTTTTTTTCTCCTTTCAGGTATTCTATTATTATTTTTATAAACTTAACTAAAAATTACCGCTTCTTTATATTGCGGGGTTTAGAACAACGCGCCTATACTGTTTATCGCATCGTTGATCTGTTTCCCGCGGCGGAAGCTCGACCAATGAACGATGGCGGTTCCGGGAACCTCGGCGCCCTTCGATCGAATGATACCGGTCATCTGGGCGATAGTCTGGTTCCCTCCCCATGAGGAGAACGGGAAAAACTGGGTCAGCAGGCACGCGGCCTTCTTCCCGGAAAAGGATTTTATCCCGTTCAGGTAAGCCGTCATCGCGGGCGAAAGCCTCCCGCCCTGTACAAACGCGCACAGAACTATTGCGTCGTACTTATCTATCGGGGGGTTTGTCCTGAGCCGTACATTCCGCGCGTCGAACTCTCTCTCGTCGGCGGCGGTAACCCGTTCGATTTCGGCGGAATGCCCGTTAGCTGCGAGCCTCTCCCTCATTTTCTGCGCGACCGACAGCGTGTGGCCCGTCTTGGAATGCACTATGATACCGATTTTCATTTTTTTTACTCCGTCTGCGGTGCAATGATAATTCGATCGACTTTTGCCAAAATTGCCTTCGCAGTATCTTTCAGGGCATTATCGTCCCCGGTTGACGCCGATGTGATCGCGTCGATTTTCGATGAATCGAGACCGTGGCCGTAAGGCGCGGCGAATAGGTAGTACATGGAAACATAAACAATTTTGCGGTCGTACTGGTTCTTGACGATATAATCCGCGGGCAATTTCAGCGGAGTAAACCCCTCGATGCTTGACAGAAGGATGACCGCATCATAGGATGCGGGCGAATAACCGCCGCAGTTGGAGATCGAGTCGACTGTGACGCCGATTTTATCCCCGTTCAGGTTGGTTACCAGTATAGAAGTCAGCTTGAGCTTGAATTCGCTGCCGTAGGTCAGGATGCATACGCTCGCCCGCGGCTGGGATACGGGATACACCTTTTTATCTACTGTTTTTACCGTATAGGGCTTAGAACCGCATCCTGCGAGCGGAATTGCCAAAAGTAAGATAAAAGAAAGATAAGCTTTCATACATTTGCCTCCTCTTGATAGAAAGTGTAACGTATATATTGCCGGCGATTACTTCCCCGGGGATTCCTGGTTTTTCTGATGATGCCTGCGGTAATAGATATAAATTGCGATCCCTGCAATCAGCAATCCGATATCGGTAATGATTGCGGCAGGCAATGTCCGGTACAGTCCCAGCCCGACCTTTGGCGATCCCTCCAAAAATAAGGGGATATCCGGCTGGAGATCGCCTCCGACCATCGGGTGCGAAATAAAATCGAGTATCCAATGGCTGAATACCGCCGCCCCGATAACGATGCCGTTGCGCGCGCTTTTCATAATAAATCCCGCAGCGACCCCCGCGGCCAGCGACCAGACGCCGGATATAAAAAGCCCGTGCGACCATACCAGTACGCTCTCGCTCGACATACCCAAACCCATCATAGCGAAACAGATAAGGTCGATCAGCATCGCCGCGGCTATCAGTACTCCGACCGGAACCTTCGGGGAAACGGGTTTCAACGCAAACCCCATCCCGATATGTGCAAAACCTGCCATAGCTAAATCCTCCCCTGTCTGTTTATCTAACACTTATCTGGCGCATATCTGTCACCAAATGCCCCGATTTTGTGAAAAAAGCGGGCGCTGTCAGGTTTGCCCCATCACGAAAAAAAAGGATCATGCAGGAGCTTGGTATTTTCCTGTTTGATAGTAAATTTTAGCGCACTGCATGAAGGTTCGGAAATACTTCTCATATTATAGAAGTACTGAAATTATAATTCAAAATTTATTGAATTCGTTTTTCAGAAAAGACGCCGCAGAAAAGCGCCTTAAATTTGACTCTTTCGGGAGGATTCGTTAAAATAACCCACCTATTTTATTAGAGATAGGGTAATACACCTTCGAGGAGGCTTGCCATGTTCGGTACCTTCCGCGGGGAGAAGTTTCTCAAGATTGAATTCCTGATAAGTGCCATTCTTCTCATGTCGGCTTTAGTCTTTTCTTTTGAAAGCAAAAAATACAAAATTGACTCAACTATCGAAAAGAACTACGAACAGCTTGTAATATTCAAGGACCTATGCGCGAGACTGGATAAGTCCGGCGGTTCGCAGAACGAGGTGCTCGACGTGATCACCGGGCTGAACACGCTTAAAGAGGGCGATTTTGTTCTTAAAGGAGACGTCGATCTGAAACTCGCGTCCGCGTATGTGAAACTCGGCGATACCCAGAAAGCGAAGGACATCCTTAATTATCTGGCCGCCAACGGGGAAGATAATATTACCCGCGCGGACGCCGTAATGGTTCTTGCGCAGAGATTGATAAATGTCGAGAAATCCCCCGTGAACGCTATCGCGCTTTTGGAGAAGTACCGTTCGTACTTCAAGGGCTACCGTACCGACGAGTACTACATGGCTCTTGCGCTTCAGTACAACGGGATGGGCAACCCTGTCACGGCGGCCCAGTACATCTCGCTCGCGTCGTATATCCCCGAAGATTATTCCGACCTTTATCAACGGCTGACCACGCTGAACTGGGCGAGTTATACCCGCGAGAGCAAGCTGAAGATTATCGGCATGTTCTACCGGCTCGGCCTTCTGAAAGACGCTACCGCTATGATCGGTCAGTATATCGCGGAGTTTAATCCGCATCCCAAAGAGGCTGAGACCCTTCTTTTAGAACTGGTCACACAGACTAAAAAGCCATACGTAGCCGACCTTCTCGACCATTTGGCGAAAAACCCGCAGTACGAAACGGTGGCCGAGGGAATGAAACCGTTCCTTTCCGAGACCGCAGGCAGCCTGAAGAGCGATTCCGCCAAAGTGCGGGGTGCGTACTATTACGGCTTATTGTCCGGGTTGTCCGGACTGAAAAATTATAATTCCTCGCTCGCCCTTCAATATTATGAACGGTTCCTCGAAGGCGATATCGATATCGATTACGCGAAGAAAAACCTGACCCTTGCGATACGGAACCTTCTCGCGTTTAAAAAGTACTCCGACATCACGAATATTGCCATGAAAACCTATGTGAAACTGGGGATGGAAAATACGCCCGGGGTGATCGATAAGGGAATAGCGTTCTGGAACGGGTACTGTTTATATCGTTACGGGAAATACGACCCTGCGCTGAAGGAGTTCGAAAAAGCGATCGCCGCCCGTCCGGACGGATATTTCGCGGAACATGCCAAGGATTATATCCAAAAGGCGCTGAAAGAACTGAAAATTTCTCTTGAGGAATACCTGAGCCGTCTGGAATACGTCTATATTACCACTCCTGATACCGATAAAAAGCTTCACTATGCTAAAGTGCTTTTCGCGTTCAGGAAGGGTTACGGGAAAGAAATCCTCCGCGAAAAGATTATCGACCTGATCTCAAAACAGGCCTACAATCCGATCTACACCTATACCGACGACCTCATCCGCGCGTTCCAGATGAACCCGAATTATATCAAGTTCGTGATCTATATGCGAATCGGATTTGAGGATAAGGCTAAGTCGATCCTATCGTCCGCCGGCATAAACGATCCCCTGGTGCAGCAGTTCTTTATTTTGAGGGAATATATTTCTTTTCGGAGCTTCGATTACGCGGCGTCGTTCATGTGGGAGGAGTCCCGCGATTCATCCTTGAATGACAATTTCGCTTTTCTGCCGAAAGAGCTGCGTAAACTGTACTATCCCCAGCCTTTTGACGGTGAAGTTCAGATGGCGTTATCGCGTGTTGTCAACGACCAAATCGATAAAAACCTGATCTATGCGGTTATCCGCGGCGAGAGTCTTTATATGTCTCAGGCGCGATCGCCGGTCGGAGCGAAAGGGCTGATGCAGCTTATGCCCGCCACTGCGAATTGGATGTCCCAGAGTCTGCTCGGTAAGAAGGATGTCGATTTGTACGATACCGGTCTGAATATTCTGCTGGGTACGGCGTATCTCAGCGACAATATTAAAGCGTACGGATTTTTAACCGCAATCGCGGCATACAACAGCGGGTACTCGATTATTAAAAAGACAAAGGAACGGTATAATCCCGATAACGAACTGATCCTGATGGAAATTATCCCGTATAAAGAAACGCGGGATTATATTATCAAGATACTGCGCAATTATTTTCGTTATTCGGATATCTACGAGACAGAACCGCTGAAGGTTAAATCCTCGACCGTGAAGGCGCTAATGTAGCCTTTTTCCGCAGGGTTATGCCCACGCCAGCATGGGAAAAATCTCCGCCTGCAGAGGCTGTTTTCCGATGCCTGTCTGAGTAGAATCCCGGATTCATCATTGCAATATATACTTCTCTTTTTATGCGCGTCAAGTGTCTATGTTTTGCGTTTTTTTTGTTTTTCCTTTAAAATATGGACGGTTCTGAACAATTATTATTTGTACTGCATATTAATAAGTCGTGATAAAAAAGATTCGTCGGGTTTTTGTAAAACGGCGGTTATAAAAAGCGTCGGTGCATGATGATGGAAGCGACATAGAGAAGGGGCATGTGGAACAAAACCTTCTGGAATTAAAAAAAGATATATATCTGGAACTGCGCGACGGAAAATTCTCTAACGCGGAAGATATGGCGTTTAACGCATTAGCCGACCAGATTATGGACACCGATCTGGAAGAGGTGCTGAAAACCACCCGATTCTGGGAGAACCGCGCAGATGCGTTGATATTCGGCGAGGACCGGAACAGCGGAGAACTCCTGTTCGAAGAATGGGACCGTTTTGTCGAGTTCTGCGTGGAAAACAAAGTCGAGAATAAGAAGATCATCGGTTCGGTGAAATCGTATATTTTCCGGACCATTATCGATATGCTGATCGAGTACTACCGGATCAATCCGTGCAAGGACAGGAACAGTCTGGTGATGCTCGGGCAGGCGTTTTACGAGGTGGGGGAGAACCAGAAGGCGATCCAGACCCTCGAGTACGCTCTAAGTTTTCCGGGCGACGATAACGATATCCGGATATACCTGCTTCTCGGCGATATGTATGCCGAGAGCGGAAACGACGAACTCGCTATGGTGATGTTCGGCGAGGCGTTTTATCTCCTCCCTCAGATGATTAATATCGACGGGATCGGGTATACGCCGATCAGGAAGCTGAAGAATAAGATAATCGAGGACGGCTTTACCGGCAACGAGGTCGCCGAATGGATACCGGTATACGGGTATCTCTACAAGGGATTGACCGTGCGGCGGAACCTTGAGTATAACGATTATCTCCAGCTTCAGCAGAGAATTAAGGAATACGAGAAATCGCTGAAAATTGATAAAAAGGTGATCGGTATTATTACCCCGCGCCTGATCAATTACTACCTTTGGGTTTTCGATTATTACTTATTCCAGATGAAGGCGCAGAAGGGCGCGAGAAAAGTAGCCGACAGGATTATCGCGTTGTTTGACGAACTGGGCGAACGCGAGACTCTGATGAAACGTCTGAAAGAGCGGGCGCGTACGATTTTCCAGAGTCTGCTGGATGAGCACAACGGATGGGACGCACGCGGCGACGAGAACATCGGTTAGACTCCCTGCCGCTTTTGCGGGGCGGTGCCGTTGCAATCCGGACGGAAAGGTTTTGATAGGAAACTGTGCGGGATGAAATAAGATTGTGAAATACTAAGTAAACGATAAAGGATTTGGAAGTAAAATGGCAATAGTGGCAGTAGGTTCTTTGGCGTACGACAGTATTCGGACGCCGTCAGGGTCGAAGGAACGGATATTAGGCGGTTCGCTGACGCATTTTTCGAATGCCGCGGCGTTCCTTTCCAAACCGAGGCTGGTTGGCGTAGTCGGCGAAGATTTCGGCGAGCCAGAATGGGAATTTATCCGCCGCAAATCGTCCGCGATCGACGGGGTATCTATTCTTCCCGGCGAAAAATCGTTTTTCTGGAAAGGGTATTATACCAAGGATTTCGACAGCGCGATCACCGAGGTTACCGAACTCAATGCATTCGCAAAATTCAAACCCGTTGTCCCAGAGGTTTACCAAAAAGGCGACTATGTTCTTTTCCTTGCCAATATCGATCCGTCCATCCAGCTGGACGTCGCCTTACAGTGCAAGACCAGTAAGCTGAAAGTTTTGGACACCATGAATTACTGGATCAAGAGCACTCCCGATGCGCTGAAAGAAGCAATGAAGAATGTGGACGGTGTTATTATCAACGAGGGCGAGGCGGAGATGCTTTCCGGCGGCGAGAAGAATATGATAAAAGCCGCCGAGGCGTTATTCCTCCCGAATTTTAAGATTCTGATTCTCAAACGCGGCTCGCACGGAGTGATGATATTCGGCAGGGATTTCTTAGTCACCTTGCCCGCGTATCCCGTTAAAGATGTAATCGATCCGACAGGCGCAGGCGATTCGTTCGCTGGGGCGTTTGTCAGCTATATCGATTCAAATAATCTGTATGATTTCGATAGAGACGGGATTAAACGCGCGGCGGCGTATGCTACTGTTGTCGCGTCGTACTCCGTCCAGGGTTTCGGCGTCGATGGGATAGATGTGATATCTCCCATGGATATCGACCATAGGCTGAAAGAGTTTCAGGCCATTGCCAGTTTTTAATTGAGGAGGATACCCGCAAGATGGCACAGCAGACGGTAAAACAAAAGGACGACATACTTTTAGAGATTGAAGAAAAGTTAAAAGAGGAAAAATGGACACGAGCCACAGTGGAGAGCTATAGTGTCCGGAATTTTGTCGAATTGGACAGCTATATCCGTCTGGCTATAGACGACCAGTTCAAGGACGAACTCCGCCAGTTGTGTAAGGACTATATCAAAAGTTCCCAGAATAGTATAGTCGGGCTTTACGTGATCGGCGTACTCTCTCTCGAAGAATCATCTATCGACGATACGCATATCCCGCAGATCATCAAACTGTTCCTGGAGAACAAAAAGTATAAAATCGCGGAATTCCTCGCTGAAAAGATACTTTCGTACCGCGAAAATAAATTCGCGCTCAAGACATTGGAATCGATCTACGAGGAACAGAGCGATCAAGACGAGTTGTTTAACGTCAAAAAGCGTCTCGTACTGATCGACAGCAAGGACGCCGCGAACGCTAAATTTCTCGGCGAGTACTACGAGAAGGAAGGCGATAAGGATATAGCGATGTTCTATTACCGTCTGGCGATAGAACGGTTCATCAAGAGCCGCAGCGTCAAGATGGTCGAAGAATTATGGAACCGTATTATCAAGCTTTTCCCGGACGATATGAATCTCCTGATCGGCATCGCGCGGAAAATCCGCGAAGTAATGGGCGATATGAAGGTCGCGGATATGGCGTTCTCGGATATAGTCAAGCCCCAGATGCGCGACGGAAAGTTCCAGAACGCATTGACGGTGCTGAAGCTGATCATCGACTTTAAGTCGGACGACAAGGGTATCCGTAAGGCCATAGAAGAGTGCTATCGTAATCTTTTCGCCGAACACAGCCAACTCGATAAATATCTCAAAGCGTCCGCCATCGGACAGACATGGAAACCCCATCGCGAGGCGATGCGGAATTTCGAATCGCATATCGCGTTCGATACCGGGCGTTATATCTCCCATAAGACATGGGGGATAGGCCTCGTAAAGGATATCCAGAACGAAATGGTTACCATCGATTTCGAGAAGAAGAAAGATCATAAAATGTCGCTCCAGATCGCATTGCGGGCGCTGACGGTGCTCGATAACGAGCATATCAATATCTGGAAGAAATTCCGCCATGACGAACTGAAGGCGATGCTGACGGACGATCCGCTCAAGGTGCTGACGCTGATCCTGAAGAGCAACGACGGTACGATTGCGGCTAAGGATGTCAAGACGATTCTTGTGCCCGATGTGCTGACCGAGAAGGAATGGATTCGGTGGTGGACAACCGCGAAGGCCGAGATCGAACAGAGCAATAATGTGGTGCATAGTCTGACTGTCAGGGGCGCGCTCGAACTGCGCGAAACCGATGAAACTGTCTCGGACGAGCTGATCCGCAAATTCAAGAAAACGACCAACTTTGAGAATAAAGTGAAGGTGTTTATCGATTTTGTGGTACGCGGAGGAGATATCAATCTGCCCGGCGCTTCCGCTCTGGTTTCGTACTTTAACGAGATTATCAATGCGTCGAGCGAATCCCCCGAACGGAAACTGATCTCGCATATCGTACTCAAGTTTGCGGTTGTCGAATCGCACAAGGACAGCGATATCGACGTATCGATACTTTTCGGCATCAAGAATATAGTCGGTCTCTACGAATCGATCGATCAGGAAACCAAGCGTTCGTTCCTCGATATCATCAGAAATAAGCTGAAAGATTGGGAAGACCGTTACGCCGATTTTATACTCCAATCCACTATAACGAAGATGCACAATTATATTTTGAAGGAATTGGTGACCTATGAGAAATACGATATCCTGAACCGTATCGTTATGACCGCGATGAACAATTATCAGGAGAAGCCCGAACTGTTCTCGTGGGTGGCGAGACTTCTGATCGAAGACGAGTATCCTTCCCTGAAGGAGCATGTCGGGATCAAGGATAGCGAGATTATCTACCGTCTGCTTTCGCTGATCGACATACTTACCAACGAGGTCGAGGCGAAAACGAATGTCGGGATGAATAAAAAGGTGATCGGACAGGTCTACGATATATTATGGAAGAAGAAAGCGCTGGATAATTATATTATCAGCGCGGACGAAACCCAGTCCAACGCGATCTTATCGCTGATTTATTCCGCGAATAACATGCTGGACTCGATTAAGAAGGAATATATCGATAAGATACTTGCGAAATACCCCAACCTCGAACAGGCCGCGGGACAGGAAAAAGTGATGATCCGTCACCCGTTCATGGTTACCCGGCTGTCGTATGAGGCGAAGAAGCGTGAACTCCAGCGTATCATGAACGAGGAGATTCCGCAGAACAGCGCCTCGATCGGCGAAGCGATGGAGAAGGGCGATTTGCGCGAAAACGCGGAATACAAGGCCGCGCTCGAGAAACAGGATCAGCTCAAGGCCGCCGCGTCCAAGCTGGAGGCCGAACTCACTCAGGCGAAAATCCTCGAGAGGGACAAAGTGGATACCTCGATAGTCGACGCCGGAACTCGTGTCAAACTTCAGACCCAGGACGGCGGCACCGAGGAATACCAGATCCTCGGCCAATGGGAAGTCGATTTCGAGAAGGGGATCATATCATACCATTCCCCGCTCGGCCGCGCCCTTTTAGACAAGAAGGTCGGCAAGGAAGTTAATTTCGAGTTTAACGGACAGATGAAAAAGTACACCATCCTCGATATAAAGATGGCGGATTTCGAATAGTTTCTGAATAACTAAGGAGCGATAGTAATGGCTAACCTAATTCCTCCGCAGGGAAAGAGCGATACAAAAAGAGCCGGATTCGGATCGCGGGCATTCGCGGTCATTATCGATATTCTGGTATTGTTCTTTTTAAGCCCTGTTGTCAACATGATTCTCTCGTCGAATTTTAAATTCGGTCTGATGCTCGATATTCCGTCAATAGGACCGGCGATCTACCTGACAGTTTACGGTGCGCTTGCTATTCTGTACTTCACGCTAATGGAATCGTCCGTCTATCAGGCGTCAATCGGGAAAATCCTGATGGGGATTTATGTCGCCGATAATAAAACCCTCGCGCGTCTGAGTTTTATCAAAGCGCTTTTACGGAGCGCGGCGAAGATTGTGACGGGATGGTTCGGATTTGTCGCCATCTTCTTTACCAACGATAAACAAGCCCTTCACGATTCTTTCAGCGATGCCGGAACGTTCCGGCTGGAAGAAAAAAAGGACGAGAAGCTGTTCGATTCGCTCTATCCGCAGGGATACGAACCTTACCAGTTCAAATGGTTCGACTGGGCTATCGCCGGCATGCTTCTCGTGATTACCGCGATCGGTTATATCCAGACCGTATCGCCGTCGGTGTGCGCCGGAGATTCGGGCGAGCTGACCACCGCTGTATACGATATGGGGGCGTGTCATCCTCCCGGATATCCGCTCTACGGTATAGTCGGGAAACTTTTCACGTTCTTACCGTTCGGCGATATCGCGTACCGGGTGAACCTGTTTTCCGCGATTTCCGCAGCGGTCGCCGTTTTCTTTTTCTACCTGTTCCTGATAAAATTACTGGGACTGAACCGGGGGAGGGGTAATCTCTCGCTCCCCATTCATATACCCGCGATAGCGGGGGCGATCCTCTTCGCGTTCTCGGCCACTCATTGGTCGCAGGCGGTTATCGGAGAGGTTTACGCGCTGAACGCCGCGCTGGTCGCCGCCCTCCTTTATGCTATGGTGCTATGGTACGAGGAGATGGTCTATTTCAGGAAGGAGAAAACCCTTCATTTTGCGGAACGGGGCACATTGCTGTTGGCGTTTATTATGGGGCTTTCGCTGACCGACCATCAGCTCCCGATGTGGTTTATCCTGACATGGCTGTTGGTACTGGTAGTTATTACTTTATTGATCCTGATTTCCGAACGGCCCGCCGATTTTATCAAGCAGATGAAAGAACGGTTCTTTGTGATTGTCGCGCTGATCGGGGTGATGTTGATAGCCGGGTACATCTTTATGACAAAGGCTTATTTGTCGAGACTGATCCCGAAAATCTCGGAGTCGCCTGATACGCATCTGATTATTCTTTCAATCTTTCTGATTCCTGTATTTCTCACGGGATATGTGATCTATTCAAAATACGCCCATAAGGGTGAAAATAACTGGGTTGATAAATTTCTCGAGATATTTATGCAGGGTTTCTGGCTCTTTATCTTCGCGATGTCGATCTACCTGTATTTGGTAGTCCGCGCTCAGGCGGTTGCGCCGCTTCCCGAGCCTAAGCCGCTCAGTTGGGGCGACACCCAGTCGATGGATATCCTCTTCAATCACATGCTGCGTAAACAGTACGGTTTGGGCGGCAGCAATGTAGCGAACTTCCCCGGGCAAATCAGCGCCGTATTGGAGCTGATTGTGAAACAGTTCCATTGGATCAACATGATCTTCGCCGGCATCGGTCTGGTATATATGGCGCTGAAAGAGCGCGTATGGTTTATCTATACGCTCTTTACATCGGTGGTGTTCACCCTCATCATGATTGCCTTCGTGAACTTCGAGGTCGACCCCCGTACGATGTCGTTCCAGGAGGTGATGTATATCCAGGTGTTCATGCTGATCGCGGTATATATCGCGTTCGGGTACCAGGCGATACTCGACCTGACAATGGGCGCGAAGAAGTTTATCGCGGGAATTAAAACCCCCGTTGCGGAGACGGAAGGGAACTGATGGGGCTTTTGAAAAATGCGGCTAAATGGCTTCATAGGGTATTGCCCGACGGAAGCCTGAAATGGAAACTTTCCGCGATGGGATACCGGGCGTTCTATAAAAGCGCCCTCAGGGATTTCCGTTATAAAAACGGGATCTTTACTGCGGTATTTAATAACGGTATCGAGATAAAAAGTGTCGCCGATTTCGACCCGGATGCGATCATCAGCAACCTGCTGAACGAACCGTTGGAACCCGGGGCGGTGGCGATGGATTGGGGCGGACATTACGGTTTGGTGTCCGTATATATGGCAAAAAAAGTCGGGCCGAAGGGACGTGTGATCGCGTTCGAGGCCGACCCGAAGAATTACGGGATTCTGATGCGGAATCTCGAATTGAACGGGACGGAGAATGTTACCGCAGTCGATAAAGGAATATTCGACGCTTCAGGATGGCTGGAGTTTTATTCGGGCGGCGGTTATACCTCGTCATTCCGGAAGACCGATTATGTCGAGAAGGACAAGGGCCGCTTTGTGGTAGCGCGTGTACCGGTAGTCTCGTTGGACGATATGGCGGATGAACTGAAGCTGGATAGGCTCGACCTGATCAAGATCGATATCGAGGGAAGCGAATTTCCCGCGTTAAAAGGCGCGGCCGAAACCCTCAAGCGATGCAAGCCCGCACTTTTGATCGAGACGCATGTTGTGGACGGGAAGGCGACTGCGGACGATGTAGTTGAGTTTTTACACAATGTGGGATATGAAAAAATAACGGTGGAAGATACCTATTACGGCCTGCCTTTCATCAGAGCGATATATTAGGGCAGTTCTAAAAAACCTTGATTCTTCAAACAAATCAGGGAATAATTGATAATAAAATGCCCAATGGTCACTTCCTTGACCGGATATAAAAAGTGACCATAATTAAAAAGTCAGAAAATGTTGTTCGAGTGGAGGTAACATGGGTTTTTGGGGCACGATAATTATGATTCTGATTATGGTGATAATAGGGACGCTCTGCGGATTGTTCTTTGTGAAGGTGCTGAAAAAGCCGATGCTGGGACATCTTGTAGGCGGAATTATTATCGGGATAATCGGTGCCGTCTTAGGAGGATTCTTTTTATATCAACTGGAATTCATCTTTAAATGGTTCATCGATAATCCGCTGCATGTTAATTTCTTTTATGCATTCGCCGGGGGATTATTTTTCGTTTGGATATTCTCACGGATTTCCCATCAAGAATAATTAAATTTATAGGAGCGGAAAATGGCTAATGAATTGGATGAAGTGAATGTAATGACAATCGCGCATCCGAAGCCTCAGACGGTTTCTAAGGATACACCGTTATTCAAGGCCGCGGATAAAATGTTGCGCCTTAAGATTCACAGTGTTATCGTAGTCGATGATGAATCAGGGGGAAAACTTCTCGGAGTGCTTTCGTCACTCGATATTGTCAAGACGGCGTTCCTGTCGGCTGAAAAAGCAAAAAATATTCCAGTAGGAAATCTGATCGAAGGGCAGAAACCGTATTTTGTCTATCAGGAAGTGAATGTCCGCGATGTTCTGAATTTAATGGTGGATAAGGGTATCCGTAGCCTTCCTATCCTAAACGATCAGGATAAAGTAGCTGGTATTATCACGATGTCCGATGTGATGAGGCTTGTCAAAGAAAAATTGGTCTAGTTTCGATCTGAAGGAGACATTATGGCTAAATTTCTTGTCACTTCTGCGCTAATTTACGCGAATGGGCCTATCCATTTGGGTCATATGGCGGGTGCTTACCTGCCTGCGGATATTTTTGTGAGATTTCGCCGCTTAAACGGCGACGACGTTATTCATATCTCCGGTACCGACGATCACGGAGTGCCGATCACTATCCGCGCGGAAAAAGAGGGAGTCACTCCCCGCGAGATCGTTGACCGTTATCACCGGCTTATCCACGACAGCTATACGAAGTTCGGGATATCGTTCGATAACTATTCGGGGACCTCGCGCCCCAAGCACTATGAAATATCCAGTAAAATTTTTACCGATCTCTACGAGAACGGGCATGTCCTGAAAAAAGAAGAACAGCAGTTTTACGACGAAGTTTCCAAGCGTTTCCTCCCCGACCGTTATGTCGAGGGGACATGCCCGAAATGCGGGTATGAACGCGCGAGGGGCGATCAGTGCGATAAATGCGGTTCTCTCCTCAATTCGCTCGAATTGATCAATCCCCGGAGTGCGCTTTCCAACGCTACCCCGGTCATCAAATCCACGACCCATTGGTATCTTAAACTTCAGGATTTCGAGGAACGTCTCATTCAATGGATCGAAGGGAACAAACATTGGAAAGACAATGTGCGGAAATTTATCCTCGGATGGATACGTAAAGAAGGATTGCACGAGCGGGCGATCACACGCGACCTCGACTGGGGCATTCCGGTTCCGTTAGCCGAGGCGATAAACAAGGTGCTCTATGTCTGGTTTGACGCGCCGATCGGGTATATCTCCTCCACTGTCGAGTGGGCGGAAAGGATGGGCCAGCCGGAAAAATGGCGCGACTACTGGGAAGGGAAAGACGTTAAGCTGGTGCACTTCATCGGCAAGGACAATATTCCGTTCCACGCGGTAATCTGGCCGGCTGTGCTGATGGGGCAGAACGAGCCCTATATCCTCCCGTATGACATACCCGCAAACGAATACCTGACTCTGGAAGGCGAGAAAATCTCGACGTCGCTGAACTGGGCGATATGGATCAACGAGTACCTCGAGTGTTTTCCCCCCGATCCGTTGCGGTATTTCCTTGCTGCGAACGCGCCCGAAACGAAAGACGCCGACTTCTCATGGAAGTCGTTTCAGGAACGCAATAACGAGGAGCTTGCGAATATTCTCGGGAATTTCGCGAACCGTTCGCTGACCTTTATCCGCAACCAGATGGATAATAAAATCCCCAAGGCTGTCTATCAGAAGGCTGAAAACGAATTACTTGATAAAGCGAAAGAGATAGTTAAAGATATGACTGCGAATTTTGCGAACTACAAAGTGCGCGAGGCGGTCAAACAGCTGATGGATATTGCGCGTCTCGGCAATAAATATTTTGACGAGATGAAGCCGTGGGAACTGAAGAAGTCCGATCCCGCGCGCCTCGATACGGTAATGAATGCGTGTGTCAATCTGCTCCGGATACTCTCTATCGCGATGTATCCGATACTGCCGTTTTCGGCGGAAAAACTTTGGGTTATGATCGGCGAACCGGGGAAGATCACCGAAGAGCGTTGGGATACTCTCGGCGCGAAATCGGCGCAACCCGGCCGGACGCTCGGCGAGCTTGAAATTCTGTTCGAGAAATACGACGATGATGTGATAAAAAGGGAAACTGATAAACTCTTGGCGAAATCCAACTTAAAAAAGCAGGGTGAGACAAAAATGGAAGAAAACGCGAAAACAGATGCGCCCGCACTTATCAGCATAGACGAATTTAAGAAGTTCGATATTCGTGTGGCGGAGATTATTCATGCCGAGCCGCTTGAGAAATCGAAGAAACTGATTAAGCTCAAGGTGAAGGTCGGCGATATTGAGAAGCAGATACTTGCCGGCATCAAGGAGTTTTACCCGGCCGACCAGCTTGTCGGGAAGAAGATTGTAATTCTGAATAATCTCGAGCCTGCGACGCTGATGGGCGAAAAGTCCGAAGGGATGCTCCTTGCGGCGTCCAACGGGGACAGGTCGGTACTGTCGTTACTGACGCCCGACCGGGATATGGAGAGCGGGGGAAAGATCAGCTAAATAGGGAGTGCGGTACCGGGGAAATAATACTAAGGAGCTGAAGATGAAAGTCTTAGTGATTAACGCGGGAAGTTCGTCCTTAAAATACCAGTTGATTGACACATCCACTCAGCAGGCGATAACCAAGGGGTTGATTGAAAAAATCGGCGAGAGTGCCGAATTTACATTTACCGGACGCAGCGGCGAAAAAAATAAATCATCGGCCGACGCGAAAAATCATACCGATGCGCTGAAACTCGTACTGGACAACCTGAAAGATCCCGGCAACGGTTTCATCGGATCGCTCGACGATATCGACGCGATCGGGCATAGGGTCGTACACGGCGCGGAGGAATTCTCCGGATCGGTGAAGATCGACGAACGTGTCATCAGCGCGATTGAAAAATGCTGTGAAATCGCTCCGCTGCATAACCCCCCGAACCTGCAGGGGATCCTTGCTTGCAGGGAAGTCCTGCCTAAAAAAACACAGGTCGCCGTCTTCGATACGGCGTTCCATCAGACTATGCCGAAGAGCGCGTTTCTCTACGCGATCCCCTACGAGTTCTATGAAAAGTACGGTATCCGCCGATACGGATTCCACGGCACATCGCACCGTTATGTCGCCATGAAGGCGGCCGAATTCCTGAATAAAAAGTTCGACGAGTTCAACTGTATCACCTGCCACCTCGGCAACGGATCGAGTATTACCGCGGTCAAAAACGGCCGTTCGGTAGACACCTCGATGGGTTATACACCGCTCGAGGGAGTGGTGATGGGCACGCGCTGCGGCTCGATCGATCCCGCTATCATCTTTACCATTATGGAAAAGGGAAACCTGACCACGAAACAGGTCAACGATATCCTCAATAAAAAGAGCGGGCTGATCGGCCTTTCGGGTATCAGTAACGACCTCCGCGCTATTTGGGAAGAGGAGATGAAGGGGAACGAGCGGGCGTCGGTGACGCGCGAAGTTCTGGTTAAGAGCATCCGGAAATATATCGGCGCGTATATGGTCGAACTCGGGCGGGTGGACGCGATTATTTTCACGGCGGGAATCGGGGAGAACGATTGGAATATCCGGGAACGGTGCGTAGCCGGTCTCGAAAACTTCGGGATACGGATGGACGCCGATAAGAACCGAAACATCCGGGGTAACGCGGCCGATCTGAGCGGGGATCATTCCGCAACACGTGTCATTATGATGCCTACCAACGAAGAACTGATGATCGCCCTCGAGACCGAGCAGATAATGAAGGGACAGTAATCAGTCCTGTATCGTTTTATCACTATTACCCTACTCATTGAGGATGTGTTGACGAAGTGTTTTTCATTGCGAACCGCCCAAGATTAATGTTATTTACAGTAATAGGCGGCAATGTGATTCGGTGATAAGGATGAAAAACTGGCTAAAAATCCCTAAAGCATGAATTTGAAAAAGGTGAGCGCTTTATCAAAAACGAAAATTCCCGGAAGCCATTGTTTATTTTATAGTCTGCTGAGTGACTGGCTTTTTAAATTCCATATTAACCGGTGCGAACATCATATAGAAAATCCGCCCGATGCATCATGGAATGGAACTTATGTATTGGAAACAAAATAACAATTTTTAAAGAATAGCGATACCCGAATTCGATGGTCGAGGTAACGCGGATAGTACGGGCGGATAAATAAAAAACCCGCCTATGGCGGGTTTTTTATTTATCGATATCGGCTTTCCGACATGTGTTTTTTACAGGTCTCGGCGTATGGTATCGCTTCTAAGCGTTCGGTCTCGATTTCGGTATTGCATGCCTGGCATGCGCCGAAATTACCGTTTTTAATACGTTGAAGCGCTTTGCGGATCAGTTCGAGGGTCTCCTTTTGGGTGCTGCTCAGTCCTTCGCTGATCGCGACCGAACTGAAAGCCTCGGCCTTATCGGCTAAATCGCCGTCCACCTGAAACGGGTTTTCCTCATCTGAGGTTTCCCCGATTATATTGGTAAGAATTTCTTCCTGCATTTCAAGAAGCTTCTTCTCATAGTGCTTTAATTTTTCCTGCGTCATATTACCCGCCTATGCCTGATCGATAACATTGACCAGAGTTTTTCCTTTACGTTCCGAAAATTTGACAAAGCCGTCTTTCAAAGCAAAAATGGTATAGTCCTTTCCGAGGCCCACACCGTTACCGGGATGGTACTTGGTACCGCACTGGCGGATTATTATGTTTCCGGCAACTACTTTTTCGCCGCCGAATACTTTTACACCCAGACGCTGGGCGGCGCTATCGCGGCCGTTTCTGGCGGATCCGCCCGCTTTTTTATGAGCCATCTTTTTCCTCCATCCTGAGTTTTATCAGGGATTCGTACTGTTGCTCCAAAGGTACAAGACTGACATATAAGCCCCGGAAAAACAGGTTGTTTTTTTCGTTTTTATCGACCTTCGCCTCGAAAAACCCGTCTTTCCGTTTCGCCTCACAGCGCCCTTCGCCGAGTTGGTAGCATGTCAGATACCAGCTCTCGATCAGGGTAGATACAGCGCAGCAAACCAAGTCCTTCCCTTTTTTATCAAAAAGAGAATGCCCTTGCGCTCTTACGAAAAGGCATTCTCTTCTTATTTCTAAAAGAATATCGATCACCGCTTTACTCGGCTTTCACCGCTTTTTCCGCTTTGATGTCGGTGATCTTTATTAACGTATATTTCTGACGGTGCCCGGTCTTTACACGGTAATTCGTCTTGTTTTTATACTTGAAAACAGTTTTCTTATCGTCCTTTACCAACGGATCGACTACCTTCGCCTCGACTTTCATCTTGGCAACATAAGGCTGACCGACCTTTATTTCTTTATCGTCGCGGAACAACGTGACAGTCTCGAAGCTCAACTTATCGCCTTCTTTGGCTTCGCGCAGGTCTATCAGGACCTCTGCGTCCTTTGCGACTTTATAGCTTTTTCCGCCGATATCGATAATCGCGTACATGGTTTTCTCCTTTTTCACACGGGTATGCGCCCGTTAAGGTATTCGATAAATTCAGGAAGTATATGATAAACGTTTCGGCGGAATTTGTCAATAAACGCGAGGGTTTTTATTTGTTCACGCACTTTTTGCGGGGAAGTATTACAGGAAATTAATCATTATCTTCCCTTCAGCAGGTACTCCGCGAGCTTGAAATCGAACTCGGTATCAATGTCCACCGAACGTTCGCGCGGCATAATATATGCGTAGGACTCGTCTCCGATAAAACTCTCCCGCCTGCGGAGGTATTCCACATCGGCAATATTCACAGCGCCGTTGAGACGGTAATAGGCCGGAAAGCTCTGCCGGCGGGTATTGATCACCTCCGGGGGAAGGAAGTCTTTCATGCACAGGTCGGGCGGAAGGGTATTGCTCCATTGGGGAAGATGTTCGGCTTCGCTGACCGAGATAATAGCGTGAGCGGAACTTTCTGACATCCGCCGCAGCGCGTTGTCGATATCCATTGCGGTGCGCAGGGGGGATGTGGGCTGGAGACAGACGATGATATCGTATCGCTGTCCCCGTTCGGCGAACCAGTCCGCGGCGTGCAGCAGCACGTCCACACTGCGAGCGGTATCGGTGGCAAGTTCGGCGGGGCGTACGAACGGCACTCCCGCGCCGGCATGCTCCGAGATCTCCGCGATTCTCTCGTTATCGGTAGAAACGATGACATGATCGAGAAAGACGCTTTTTTTCGCGCTCTCGATGCTCCATACAATTAACGGTTTTCCCGCGACCGGACGAATGTTCTTTCCGGGAATTCCCTTACTGCCGCCGCGCGCGGGGATGATTCCGATGACCCGTTTACCTTCTATCATAAAAGTACCTCTATGCGAGACCTTTTTCTTTTAAATATGTTTCAGCTTCCTCCCGGTCGCTGAAATGATGCTTGGTTTTCCCGATAATCTGGTAATCCTCGTGGCCTTTCCCCGCTAAAACGATGATATCCTTCGGGCGCGCGATATCGATCGAATGACGGATCGCCTCGCGGCGGTCGGGGATAATCTCATGCTCGCCTGTTATTCCGGGGAGGATATCGTGGATGATCGCATCGGGATCTTCCGTGCGCGGGTTATCGGATGTTACCACCACAGTATCGGAATATTCCGATGCGGCTTGTCCCATCAGCGGACGCTTGGTCCTGTCCCGGTCGCCGCCCGCACCGAATAATGTGATGATTCGTCCCCCGTCCGGAACCACCTTCCGCATAGTCTGCAGCAGGTTGATGAGACCGTCGGGAGAATGCGCGTAATCGATAAATATGTCGAACCCGCCCTCGGTATGCACCCGTTCCATGCGGCCCCGGGTATGCAGGGTTTTCAGTAGTCCGCTGAAGCTGTCGAGCGGAAACCCGTTCTCGATCAGGATCGCGGACGCGAGCGTGTAGTTGTATACGTTGGGATCGCCGATCATCCCGATTTCGAGCCGCGAGCCGTTCAGTTCGAAATGGGTGTATCGCGGGTTGAGGTCGAGAATCCGCGAGTAATAATCCGCGCGGCCGTCGCGGATCGAATATGTCCTGAATTTATATCCCCCGCGTTTCCCGGAATATTCCTTGATTTCCGGAAATACCGGCATATCGAGATTGATCAGCGCGGCCTTGTCAGTTTTTATTGAGGCATGAAGGAGATCGAAAATTTTCAGTTTCTCGTTCAGGTAATTCTCCATCGTGCCGTGAAAATCGAGATGATCCTGGGTGAAGTTTGTAAACGCCATTGTATCGAATTCGAGGCCGAGCACGCGCCCGAGCGCGAGCGAATGCGACGAAACCTCCATAAAAACATATTCCACGCCCTCGGCGGCCATCTCGGCAAATAAACGGTTCAGCGCGAGGATGTCCGGAGTGGTATTCGTCGCTGGCACGATTCGGTCGTTGATGCGGTATTCGATTGTCCCGATCAGCCCCGCGCGGCAGCCGAGTTTGCGGAGTATGGAATAGGCGGTGAACGCGGTCGTGGTCTTGCCGTTGGTGCCGGTGATGCCGATCAGCCGGAAACGGGCGGTCGGGTCGCCGTAAAAATTCTTCGCGCTTATGGCGAGAGCGTAACGCATGTCCGCAACCGGAATAAATACGGCATCCGGGAATCTTCTGCAAAACTCGTCCGAATAAGCAATGCCGATGATAAAAGCGCGGCATCCGCGGGAGTAGGCGTCCGGTATGAAATCGTGCGCGTTATCGGTATATCCCGAAGCGGCGGCGAACAGCGTGCCCGGGCCGGAGTTGCGGGAATCGTTCTCAAGGGCGGATATTTCGATATCGGTTGGAAACTTCCCCTCGACGGGTATACCGCGAAGGATGCCGGTAAGACGCATGCACAGGCTCCCGTTAGTCTTCGGGTAATATTATAACATGGAACGGAAATTTTAGGAATAAACTAAAAGATTTCTAAAAACCGTATAGAATGATACAGGTTTCTGATTTCAATGCCGTGCCGGTTTTCAATCAATACGCCATAAAAACGGGTTTTCCAGAAGTATTCCCTTCGCTTGAGTATTTGCTGATAACACCTTATAATATCGGACTATTATTTTTCCGGAAGGTGTTTAATGGAGAAAAACAGGATATTTCGTATTTTAAGTTCGTTCATGTTTATCATGGTGTTTCTTACTTCATCATTCGATATATTCGGAAGTATTATTTTGCTCGGGTTTAATCTGAGGGTTATGTATGTGTTTATTTTCATGGGCGCTGTGCTGTCCCTGATTTATTGGATAAAAGAGAAGAAATTTTTCTGGCCCGAGGGTTTTATATTTTTAGGCGCATGGGCGTTGCTGATATTCCTGTTTATTCCCAACACCCCGCTGATCATCCGGAATGTCGGATACGCGGTATGGCTTGCAATCAATATCAGTTTTATCTTTATCAGCATTACCCTCATAAACTCCGGGAATATAAAAACAGTGATGAGGCTGTATATTCTGAGTTTTTTCGCCATGGCGGTATTCGGGATTGTTCAGTATATCACTCCTCAGATCGGTCTGCCGCCGGTTGGGATACGCCAATGGTGGATACATCCGTTCCTGCCGCGTATAAACGGCTTCAGTTACGAACCCTCGTATTATGCCACCTATCTGTTATTCGGGCTTCCTATGACCATACTCCTCCTGTCGAAGGGAGAGACTGCCGGATTGAAGAAATGGTTTATGTTTGCGATCATCTCGGTCGAGGTAGTCGCGCTCATGCTGTGCTCTTCGAGGATCGGAATACTGGTGTTCGCGGTTTTCCTGTTCGGATTCCTGATCTATACGGTTGTCAGGCAGATAAAAAAAAGGGAGTTCGATCTGACATCATCCTTAACGTTTGCTATTCCCGTGGCGCTCATTTTCCTGAGTTTCGCATGGATGGATCTGCGGATGAAAATGATTACCGAAGACCCCTCATCTAGCATTTATTTGAGAGATACAGGTCTGACTGAAGATGATATCACCCAGGGTAATTCGTTTAAAGCCCGTATCGGAGCGATGGTAAAGACTTTCGAGGTGTTTACAAAGAATCCGGTTATCGGAGTATCGCTGGGAGGAATTGCGCCGTGGATCGCTGCAATGGAAGGGGCGCCCGTGAACTCGAATACCGATGTTAAGCCCTACGAGGGGATAAACGTCTTATTCGAGGTTTTGGCCGCATCTGGAGTGATCGGCTTTATATTATTTATTATTTACATGATTCGGATAAGCCGATTTGTGCTTCTAAAAGAATATAATAACGGGCTTAGAAAATACTATACCCCATTACTGTTCGGCTTTATTGTGGGGTTTGTCATGCTGCTGGAAAACCAGAATATTTTACGTCCTTATGTATGGGTGCATATTGCGATGATTTCAGCCGCGATCAGGATGATGATCATCGAGCGGAAGGGCGCGTCTGTCCCGGCCTGATAAACGCGATGCGGCCTGATCGTGACGCCGTATTAGGCACATCTCCAAAAACGGTGAACATGCGGCAGCTACTGACTGCGATTCTCACGGATTTTTCCGTACTCATACGGATCGATGCGTTTACCCATTCGCCGGAATACCCCGTCCCATAATCCCCGGAAAACAAGTTTCAGCCTCCGCCATTTGAAATCGTAGAGAAAAAGAACCGCCGCGGTCTTTTTTACCGCAAAGGGCAGAGAACGGGTGAGAAAATAAAGGAATGTTTTACCCGGGAAGAATTTACGTACGAAATATAAATGATTCCGGAGATGGTAGTAAACGGTTATTACGAAACGGCTTACCGATTGATAGGGCTTATCTTTTCCCAGTACGCGCAGTGTTTTTCCCGATACCGTACTTCCCCCTTCCTTGTGCCATATGCGCGCGCCGGGACAATAGATAAGACGATATCCCAGATTTTTAGTCGTTAACGAGAGGTCGGCGTCCTCTGTCCACATGAAATAATTTTCATCGAACATTCCGCTTCGGAGTAACGCTTCGGATTTATAGAACATGCATCCGCCGTGAACATACCCGGGGATATCGAATTCCGTATCGAAGCCGCTGGAATCCGGGATAAATTCATTGATACATCGTCCGGTCGATTTCCATGTCAATGCGTCCGTACCCCCGAGGCATTGGATAATCTCCGGGTCATGATAGGCATAGATACGCCCGCCGGCGGCGCCGATCGATTCGTCTTTCTCAACAGCGGCGATCAATGCGTCGAGCGAACCCGGATCGCAGATCATATCGTTATTCAGTATCCAGAAATAGTCCGCATCTTTTTTTGATGCGCCGTATCCGATTCCGATATTATTTCCAATACTGAATCCGAGATTTCCCCCGGATTCTATCAGTATTATAGGATAGCGGCAGGAATATCCGGGGTATTTTCTGCCGGAGATCTCCTGTTCGATTTTTCTTTCCCCCGCGATATTCCCGCCTTTTTCGGCCTCTTCACGATTGTAGCTGATCACCGGAAGCGGTTTTGCTGTCAACGGATTGACATAAGAACGCAATGGTTCGGGGGTTTCAAATTCGGGCTGCAGTTTCCCTTTTGCCCAATCGTGCAGATACTCGAAAGAATTGTTCGGAGAATTGTTTTCGCAGACAACTATCTGGAAGTCCGGGTTTCGCAGATGCAAAAGACTTTCGATGCATTCGACGGTATCCTTCCATCCTAAGAAATTGACTAAAACGATATATGTTTTACCCATTTTTACTTATCGTTTGGTAAAAAGAAGAAATTATTGATATAACACACTCCCTCCTGCTGATGCCGGGAGACTGAAAAATCCGAGATTGGGAAAAACTTTCCCTGGTGATAGAATTGGCCCGAGTAATTCATTTTCTGAAAAATCTGAAAAGTATTGTTCACCGACATGTCGCGTTTATTTAAATGCCGTTCTTCTATTTCGATAAGAATGACGGGTTTTTCACGCATAATTGTTTTTTCGGCGCCCTTTAATACCTCACGCTCAAACCCCTCGACGTCGATTTTAATAAAACCGACATTCGTGAATTGAAAGTCGTCCAGCTTTTTTACCGGAACCGGAAACTGCTTCGACGGAGGGTCGATCGGGGTGAACGAAGCATAGCCTGTCAATAAATTTCCTTTTTTGTCGCAGGGCACATTCAGCATAAGCTCGCCGTCAGCATCGGATAATCCTATCTGATGAACAGTAATATTCTTCTTTCGTTTTGCGTATGCGGAGAGATACCCGGCAGGAAGCGGAAGAGGCTCGAAAGCCTCGACATGAGAGCAGAGCTTTCCTAAAACCAAGCTGAATAATCCGAAATTCGCACCGATATCCAGCGAGATTTTTTCTTTATCGACGAAATCCTTCACTAAAAATATTTCTTCTTCCAAGCGTCCTCTCAGCTTATAATAAGTGTATTGCATCGGGAGAAAAAACGATTTTGGAATGAGGTGTTTGATAAACGAAATCATAGACGCTCCTGCGAACGGG
The DNA here is from genome assembly GCA_020059465.1 of Brevinematales bacterium. Classification (GTDB taxonomy): domain Bacteria; phylum Spirochaetota; class Brevinematia; order Brevinematales; family GWF1-51-8; genus GWF1-51-8. Next base: position 136,434 of record JAGVBZ010000025.1, on the reverse strand, counting down.
TTTTCCTTGTTTTCAAATTGTTATAATTATATTTTGACATATAGGTTAAAACCGGAGGGTAAAAAAGTCAAAGGAATGGCGGAGGGTAATTTTAATCATAAGCAGGCCGCACGGATCAAATAAAGATGCGAGCGCCCGCAGAAAAAAAATTTCTTTATACCGATTTCGCCGTCAGTCCGAATTGAACATATTTCATATCGCTGAGAAACCCGAAGAGCAGAAAATTCAGCAGACGAAGTTTTCTGTTTTTATCCTCGCTTATTCCCTCAAGCGTCACGATCTCATACCCGCATTCGTTCAATGTTCGGACAATGCTTTTCTTAGTAAAAAATCGGTAATGTGTATAATCCAGAATACCGGCAGACATATACTGGAACTCTTTCTTAAACAATACTTCTTTAATGTTTCTATAGAATCGGAAATTTGGGATTGAAGCCGAAATATAACCGCCCGGAACCAGGCGCTTTTTTACTTCGGTCAATACTTTATAATGATCTCTCATATGCTCGAGGGAATCGTTAAATACCGCGCAGTCGAAATAATTTTCCGGGAGTTTTTCCAAAAGAACCTCAAAATCGCCAATCATTACCTTATCTAACTGTTTCTTCGCGGTCTTTCCGTATTCCTCCATTATTTCAATGCCCCAAACCTCCGCGCCGTTTCGTTCCTTTATAGCGGCCCCGAACGCCCCTTTCCCGCATCCGACCTCAAGGACTCGTTTACACCCGATCGGCACAAAATCGACCATTTCCGGCCGATGCCCCTCGTAGTATACGTTTGGTTTATCCGTATGCCCCATAAAAATCTCCGGTTAATTATTAGTGTAAAAATCATATTTCCATAACCGGATAATAAGTGACCTTTAATAATTCACCGTTTACGGTTAACGAAATATAGATACTGAACAACCCGAGTTATTATAAAGTATTGTTTGCAGTTTCGCAAATATATAAACGATGAATAGAGATGTAGAAATTATCATGTTATGAATATGAAATATTTTTTAAGGGATTTGCCCGGTATGAAGAATGGAAATTTTCGATTTGATTGCGGTTTTTACATGATAGGAGTATAATAACGCGCTTCTAAAACGGGGATAATCTGTCATGTCAATCAAGAAAAATTTCGTCTATAATACTGCGTTAACCGTGCTGAATACGCTTTTCCCTCTCATCACTTTTCCTTACATTACACGGGTTTTAGGCCCGGATGGTTTGGGGAAGTTTACATTCGCTCAGGCCTTTGCATCGAATTTCGGGATGTTCGCGATTTTAATTACGCCGCTTTATGCAATTCGCATCATATCAGCGAACCGGGATAATAAAGATGCCTTAAATACAGGGTTTTCTGGCATTATGCTCATAAACTTTATAACGTCTCTCCTCTCGTTTGTCATTTTTCTAACTATGTTCCTTTTCATAGATAAAATGAAAGCTGACCCGGCCTTATATGGGATTATTTCTCTGGGGCTTTTATTGAATGCTTTTTCGATTGACTGGCTTTTTCAGGGGTTAGAGAATTATAAGTTCATCACCATCCGGAATTTTGCATTCAAACTTGTTTTCATTGCCTTGATCTTCGTCTTTATCCGCGAACCTGCACATTATATTCTATATGCGCTATTCTGGCTGATTGTTACACACGGGGCGAATTTGATCAATATCCTGTTCAGCGGGAAATATGTAAAGTTTTCCCTGAAGGGACTGAAAATCACCGAACATTTCAAGGGAATCGGCATCTTTTTCGTCATCAACATTTTTACTGTTCTGGTTGTCAATCTCGATAAGACGCTGATGGGATTGCTTCTGGGTGCAGAGGCCGACAGAATTGTCGGATTATACGGAGTGGCGGATAAGGTGGTACTTATCGCGCTCTCGGTAACCAATTCCCTGTCATGGGTGATTCTCCCGAGGGTTTCCTATTATTTCGCGCAGAACAGGCTTGTGGAGTTTTTCGAGAAGATGGACTTGTCTGTTAAAGCGTACCTGCTTCTTACATTACCGCTCTTTGCAGGGACGGTTTTAGTTGCGCCGGAAATCGTTATGCTGATCGGCGGGGAGAAATATACAGGTTCCATTCCGATTTTACAGGTTCTTTCCGGAGCTATGGTATTAGTTGGTTTCGCCTATATCACATCTCTGCAGATACTGGTCGGTATGAAACGGGATGTGCAGTATTTGATTACCCTGGGCGCATCGCTGGCAGTGCAGGCGGTCGCGCTGGTTATTCTCATCCCCAGATTCCAGGGTATAGGCGCGGCTGTCGGAATGCTGGTCGGGTATCTTTCGCAGGTAATCATTTCCTCACTTTTCGGCTTCAAGGATATTAAGCAATTCCTTTTCAAGGCAAACAATCTTAAATACTTTTTTGCGGCGGCCGTCATGGCTGCGGCAGTGTATTTTTTACGTTTACTCCCTATTGATTCGGCATTGTTTTGTCTATTAATCTTCGGCGGTATGGGAGGAGTTATCTATTTGGGAATCCTGCTACTGCTCAAGGAAAAGATACTCTACGATCTTTTCGAAAAGATCTATAAAAGACTCTTTTCACGCGGGAATGGAGGGAATGCTTGACAGACGTATCGTTTATCATCGTCAATTATAATACCTGCAATATTACTATGAATTGTCTCAAGTCCATTTTCGAACGGACGAAAAATATTAAATTCGAAGTGATCTTGGTCGATAATGCCTCCGTAGACAATTCGATGGAAGAAATTCCGCGAAAGTTTCCGAAAGTGAAAATAATAAAAAACGGCGTAAACGCAGGTTTCGGGAATGCGAACATCATGGGAATAAGGGAAGCCAAAGGAAAGTACCTATTTCTTCTCAACTCGGATACCATCCTTCTAAATAACGCCGCGAGGATATTTTTCGATTTTATGGAATCACGGGTTAATGAAAAGATCGGATGTATCGGCGCCATACTTCTAGATGAAAATGAAACTCCTTCGCTTTCGTATGGGCCGTTCCATCATCTCAGGCGGGAACTTAAGGAACGCTGGTTTCATCTTTTCGGCGAGCTTCTCCGGGCAATCAGGTTACGAAAAGTGAAGAATACCCCGTTTGTTTTCTCGCATAATATCGAAGACGGATTCGATGCATTTGATGCGGATGTGGTTTCGGGCGCCGACATGTTTGTTTCCAGAGATGTCATCGATGATATCGGGGCGTTCGATCCGGATTTTTTCATGTATTCCGAGGAAGTCGAGTGGCAGTACAGAATGTTTTTGGCAGGATGGAAACGGATGATTATTTCCGGGCCGAAAATAATCCATCTCGAGGGAAAAAGTTTTAGGGAATCCAATCCCAAAAGAATCATGTATAATGTGAGCAAAATGCTTTTTTACCGGAAGCATGCCCCCCGCTTCATATACTTCCTATACCGATTTTTCTTTCTATCGTCCATAATATTCGAAATGTTTGTGGATGTTTTCAGACGAAGATACTCTTTCAGGGAAAACCGTATTTTTTTCACAAGATGCCGCCGGCTGCGATATTTCTAAGGGGGAGTTCATGCAGATAAAACGGGCAGCTGTATTCGTGCTGGGTGTCTCATGGGAAATGCTCTATAAGGATACCGGGATGATTATGGTATACCTGCACTCCCTATTCGGTATCGAATGCATGTTTGTCAATTACTCCGATTTTTCTCAGGCTCCCGACGAATTTCGCGGGGTAAAAAATATAAAAATTCCCAACGAGTCAAGGGGATTGACGAGACTGGTTTCCTATTTCAGGAACCGAAACATACGAAAATATATCCGCGAGAATTCTAAAAGCATCGATATGCTTATCCTTTACCATATTACTGTTCCCAATTATTGGATAGCGCGGGAGTATAAAAAAAACAATCCCGCCGGAAAAGTTTTGCTGAAATTGGATATGTCGGAGATGGCGTACCGGAAACATGAACTTTGCGGTAAACGGGTGCTTTTTTCAGGAAAGAATAAATCGTTGCGGGAGCATCTGGATCAGCTCAGGAACTCCGTCTTTCACGTCTCCAAGTACCGGGCACTGATCAAAACAGTGGATTATATCAGCGTCGAAACGTCGAGGGTGATGGATTTGCTGGGGACACACGGTTTGTATGCAAATCAGATATCCGATAAGTTATTCCTGCTTCCTAACGGCGCCGACGACGCAGGCATTACGGAAATGGGTTTTCAGATAATGCCGTATGGGAAAAAGGAAAACATTATCCTGAATATCGGGAGGATCGGCGATCCTAACAAGAACTGTGAAATGCTCCTGCAGGCGGCGGGACAGACAGACATGAAGGACTGGAAAATTATTTTTATCGGCGAGATAGACCCGTGTTTCAGGGAATTCTACGATTATTGGATCGAGGCAAATCCGGACTATAACGGGAAAATTATTCTAACCGGGGCGGTTCGCGATAAAAAAATCCTGTACGATTATTATAACCGTGCGAAGGTATTTACCATGACCTCGTACCGTGAGAGCTACGGGATTGTTCTGGTTGAGGCGCTTTACTTCGGGAATTATATCATATCGACCGATACCGGCGCATCGAGGGAAGTGACCGCCGACGGGACTATCGGGTGCATTATTCCTCCCGGCGATACCGGCGCGCTTGCGTCCGAATTAAAGAAAGTGTTTGCAGGGCAGGTCCGGCTGGAGGAAAAATACGAACGCTCGATAGAGCTTTCGCGGGAAAAGTTTATCTGGGAGAAAATTATCCGGAACGGGATGGAGCAGATAGCGGAGATCGAATCCCGCCGCGGGGGATCGTTATCATGATAACAAAAAACAATACCTGCGGGGTAATGGTTTTATATTATCCTGACGACGCTGTTTTGGAAAATGTCCGTATCAACGCCGATTTAGTAAAAAAGCTTTACGTAATCGACAATACGGATACGCCAGATCCCTCAATGCAAAGTAAAATCGGCGGCATTCCGGGGGCAGTTTATTCCGCCGGGGGGGGGAACAAAGGAATAGCATGGGCATTGAATAAAGGGGCGATGGAGGCTGCCAAGTCCGGGGCGGAATGGCTGCTGACCATGGATCAGGACAGCCGTTTCGGCGGGGGTTCATACTCCGTGTTTTTGGAGACCGCCAACGGTATCGATAATTCTACTGTGGCGATTTTCACGCCGTTCCATCAATTCGCCGGGATGGAGCCTTACCCCGGGGAATGGGAATTCGCTGACGCGGTAATGACATCGGGAAATCTTCTCAATCTCGCCGCGTATGAAAAATGCGGTCCATTCGAGGAAAAGCTATTCATCGATTATGTCGATTGGGAGTACTGCCTGCGGCTCCGGCAGTGCGGTTATACCATAATCAGGATAAACCGAGCGGTTTTGGAGCATCCGTTGGGAAACGCGTCGAGGGAAAGTTTCCTGTTTCTCAAGGGGATGGCGACCCATCATTCACATACCCGGCGGTATTATATCACCCGGAACCGTTTTTATGTGTGGGATAGGTATAAAAAAAGTTTTCCCGGATTATGTAAAAGCGATATGCGGTCGTTCCGGAAAGAATTGGTCAAGATTCTTTTATTCGAAAAAGATAAAATGAAAAAGCTGAAAATGGTATGGCGGGGGTACAGGGATTATAAAAAGGGGCGTTTTGGAAAAATTTAAGAGAGGAGATTATGGCTAATCCCTTGGTATCGGTCGCAATGGCGACCTATAACGGAGAGAAATACCTGAGAGAACAGATAGATTCAATTCTGGCGCAGAATTACTCGCCTATTGAAATTGTCGTAAACGATGACGCATCCACCGACGGCACCGAAGATATATTAAAAGAATATGCCCGGCGGCATCAAATAAAGTATTCTGTGAACTCGCGGAACCTGGGTTTTATAGGGAATTTTTCCGAGGCGATAAAAAAATGTTCGGGAGATTATATCGCGCTTGCCGATCAGGACGATATCTGGCTCCCCGGCAAAATTTCCCGTCTGATTCAGTCGATCGGAGAAAAATCCTTGATTTGCTCCGATGCCGAATTGATCGACGCCGAAGGTCAAACGATAGCGGAATCGATGTTCGCGTTCATGAAACGCGCGGTTCCCTCAGACGGAGAACTCCGTACCTATCTGGTATGGGGGAATTTTGTCACGGGATGCACATCGCTATTCAGAAAAGATTTATTAGCGAGCGCTCTTCCTGTCCCGGTAGGGGAGAAGGCCCACGATTGGTGGTTTGCCGTTCGCGCCGCATACGAGCACGGGATCGTATTCGTACCGGAGCCTCTTGTTAGATACCGTCAGCACGGCGCGAATACCTTGGGAGCGGGGAATAGGCCGGATGATAATATTTTCCGGAAAATCGGCAGAAAATTCTCGCGCTTATTTCAGGATAGAAAGACCACGTTTAACTACCGGTATGCTGCGGTTCAATGCACCCGCCTTCCGGTGGTTCGGGACAATCTCGCACTGACCGGCGATGAGAAAAAAGTTTATAACGACGCGATCAGGTATTATAAAAACTACATAGAGCATTTTTCCCATCTCGGGACTGCGGGTATCGCGTGGAAGTACAGGAAATTCCTGAATATCCGCAACTGGATGAATTTATTGGGAATTCTTTTCGGATAACTTCTCATCGGACGGTTTATTTTTTCAACCCCGATATTTTTTTATTCATAGCATCGATAATCTTCCGGTTGTCATAGATTTCCTCAAAACCCGCGAACATGGATTTTATATCGGTTACCCCTGTCAGCACCTTCATGCAGGAATCTGCGAAATCATGCGGGGTATCGGCCTTTGGCACGATATCGTGCAGACCTGATCCGTACAGTCCCGGCGACGTGGAAACCACGGGTTTTCCGAAATGCAATGCCTCGATCAGTTTTATCTTTACCCCGGCATTGTTGAAAATAGGCACCACTACCAGATCGGCGCGATGAAAATATGGATTGATCTCGGGCACATTGGCATAAACCTTCACATGACCCCTCTGAAGCGAAAGTACCTGATCGCCGGGATTTTTCCCGACTATCCAGAATTCGGCCTCGGGCAGGCTTTTCAGGAGATGCGGCATTACTTGTAACGCGAACCATCTCGCGGCGCGGATATTCGACGACTTATCCATAATCCCCGTAAATAGGATCACTTTTTTCCCTGCGGAGGATTTGTTCAGTGTTTCGAGGATTTCCTTCTGCGGAGCGGAGAGGGTGGTGTCTTTGTATGGAATTATCGGGGGCACCCATATAACCTCGGTATCCGGGACAATTTTTTTTATCGCCGGGGTTTCGTCGTAGGACACACTGTAGATCAGACGGAATTCCTTATAAAGACGCCTCTCGTAACGGTAAAGTTTGAATGCCTCCCAAAGATAGTACATTTTCCAAAAAAATTTCGGGGTGTCTTTGAAGAGGTTGAAAAAATCACGGTAATCGATATTGTGCGAGAAAAAGACATGCGCGATATTTTTCTCATGGAGCAGTTTTTTAATCGAATAATACACTTCCCCGGTAAACGTGCTCTCGATAAAAATAAAATCGATTTTCTTATCGGAAATAAACCCGGTCAAATTATCAAGTTCTTCCTTATTAAAACAGTTGCGCCCGCAATAGAAGGGAAGGCTGGGATGAAGTGTTTTTTTCAGGAATTTTTTATCCCGGAAACCGAACGCCCCGTCGAGACCCTCAGCTTTTATCTCGATGACCGCATCGTTATCCCCGAACGACCCGATCATGCATGGAAAAAAGCTGTACACTTTATGACCAAGGCCGCGGAGCATTTTAAGACGGTAATAGATTCCGATCGACCCGCCGTCCTTCGGAGGATAAACAGGAAAAGGAGATATGCTTAAAATATTCATCTGATATCCAAAACAGTATTTATTTCACAGGTGAGCATATTATAAGGGTATTCTTAAATTCTCTCAACTTATGTCCGCGCCGCAGGACAGTTCCGTTCATCATGCTTGTTTTTTTTTCATGGTTCGGATATAATATAAAAAACGCGGGGAGGAATGCTATGAAAGGAAAGATAATAGGTCTTTTACTTCTATTGACAGCTGCAGCCGCGGTGTACGCGAAGAATGAGTTACAGCAGGCCCTGATCATTCCAAACGGGTTTGTTGTCAACTCGTCCGGATTGGCGGGCGACTGCAGATCGCTTTTTATCAACCCGGCAGGGTTATCGCGTCTCGACCGTATCAGTTTCCTTGTTTCTTCAAGCCACACGCTTGACCTGAATTTTGCCGGCATCTCAGGAACATTACCGTATATCGGGGGGATAGGTTTCGGTATATTTCAACTGACCACTGCGATGGGTACTGCTAAACAGGGATTTATGCTGGGATGGGGGAAAGAAATTCTCGAATCGCTTGCGGTCGGGTTAAATTTCCGCACAACAGCGCCCTCCGTTTTTGGGATGGACTATAACATCCTCTTCGATATCGGACTGATTGTATATCCGAATTCGACATGGGGTGCTTTTTTCGGGGGATCATGGATAGCAAACAGGCTTCATATCAGTACGGTTCTGCAGAATATCGGCAAACATACCGGGGATGATTTAGACGAAGAAATGAATCTCCGTCTGGGGCTTGCATATAATATAAAGGAAATCTGGACAAAAATATTCTTCGAGAAGAATCTTATCAGTACGTCGGATTTCTTCACCCTCGGTTTCGAGTTTAACCCGAAGCCGGTCGAATGGATCACCCTGCGTTTCGCGTACGATGTCAATTGGGAACGGGACGATTTCAAGATCGGGCTGAGTTTCAACGGGATCGATTTCAGTCTCGACGCGGGATACTCCGCCAACCGGAACGACTATAATGTCTCGGTCACCGGCTTTTTCGAGAGTTCAAAAAAGGATATTGCTGAGGAAGTCTATGACGACGGTATGGGATTATATAAAGAGGCGTTGGCGTACGATAAAAACAACGACGACTCGGCATATTTCAGTTATAAAGCGTCGCTGGCGAAATTCAAACTCGCACTGTTCTACGATCCCGAAAACGAGCAGGCCGATTATCAGCGGAATGTAGTCGAAGATATTTTAGACGGGTATCTGACCAAATTTATTAAAAAAGCCGAGTATGCAGAAAAAAATAAGGACTATATAAAGGCATTGAATTACTATTATCAGGCGTCGCTTATTGAGAATACCGCCGACATAGACGCACGGGTGAAGGATCTTTCCACCAATAAAACGGTTAGCCAGTATATAGTTTCCAAAACCGAGTCGGCGGAGAAGAATTTCAATAAGGGCAACCTGATTGCTGCGAAAAAAGATTATCAGGATATTTATGTCGCCAAACCGTACGATAAGTCGATCGACGGGAAAATCAAGGACATTGATAATCTGCTTCGTGATAAAGCCAAGGTATATTATGACAAAGCCTACGATTTTTACAAGGGTAAAAACTACAAAGGATGTATCGACTATCTGAATAAAGCGCTTGCCTCGTACCCAGACTATCAGGAAGCGAAGGAGCTTAAAAATGCGGCTAATTCTTTGTACCAGACCGGGGAAAACCTAAAGAAGGCCAATGCATTGTACAAACAGGGAAACCTTTCCGGAGCGCTTTACGCGGTCAATAAGGTGCTGAATTACAATAAAAACAATTCCGACGCGCTGGAACTCCAGGAGAAGATCATGGACAGTCTCCGTTCGGAAATAAAAGCCAACCTTGACAGAGGAATTGTTTACTACAACGATAAGAAGTACGACAAGGCGATTGCCGAATTTAACAAAGTTCTGCTGGTGGACAAGAATAACAGTGTGGCGCTGGATTATAAGAACCGTGCCGAATCGAAGCTCGAAGCGCTGAAAAAGCTGGGCGGAATGTAGCCCTCGGAGGACATATGCGGAAGAAACTCGGAGTCAATATCGACCATATAGCGACGTTAAGGGAGGCCCGTAAGGCGGGCTTTCCCGATCCGGTCGAGGCCGCCGTATTCGCGGAACTCGCGGGCGCGGACGGTATCACGGTGCACCTGCGCGAAGACCGGCGGCATATCCAGGACCGTGACGTATACCTTCTGCGCAGTACGGTAAAAACGCTGATCAACCTTGAGATGGCGCTCAACCCGTCCATTCTCGAGATCGCGCTCAAGGTGCTTCCAGACGAGGTGTGCATTGTGCCGGAGAACCGCGAGGAAGTGACCACCGAGGGCGGGCTGGACGTGATCGCAAGCCGTGAGAAACTCCGGGAATTCGTGCCCGCGCTTCAGGCTAAAAATATAATCGTGAGCATCTTCATCGACCCCGACCCGCGTCAGATCGAGGCGGCGGTGGACTGCGGCGCGGAGTTTATCGAGATCCATACCGGAAGTTATGCCGACGCGAAGGGGGAGACCGCAATGCACGCCGAGTTCGAAAAGGTGCGGAACGCCGCCGGGTTCGCGCAGTCGATCGGGCTTCGTGTCAACGCCGGGCACGGGCTGAACTACCGCAACGTCGCGCCTGTATGCGGAATCCCGCAGATCGAGACGCTGAATATCGGGCATTCGATCGTCTCGCGCGCGGTGTATACCGGGCTCGAACGCGCCGTCCGGGACATGATCGAGGCGATGAGATAGATTGACTAGTACAAATTATTGAAGCTGATTCACGGTATTCATAATAGCCGTATCAGTTATTATTTATCATTTCTTCATCTATAAAATCATATTTCCTTGAGGGATTTTATTCAATTTTTCACTATGTCCGCGATTTAATTGCATTCGGGCATGAAATATATCCAACCAATAAAACGAAAACCTTATCATTCCGTATCTTTTATCTATTTCTGTAAAATGTAATTCGTTTTTCTCTCCATGTATCCATTCGCTTCTATTGATTTTTTTATCCATACAGCTTAGCAGAAAATAATATCGGTCATGGGTTTCGTCTTTTTCTTTTACATGATAAACTGAATTTCCTAGATACTTTTCTATTTTAAAATTACTTAAACCGGTTTCCTCGGATGCTTCCCTGATTACCGCGTTTTCAAGAGATTCGTTTTCTTCAACAGTACCGGCTGGAACTTGAATGCCTGCGTCTGCATGATCAGGATGTTTAAACACTAATAGTTTGTTTTCGCGGATGATATATGCAAAGACTTTTTTTACTGTTTTCATTCATGAATTCCTTTAATCATATATTATCTAATAATTAAAAACTCTATGCCTTATCTAAAGTGATAATAATAATTGCTGCTATTATTCATTACCGTAAAATCCGTTTTTATAAACTTTTCATATAAATCTTTGTCAATTCGCCGGAAAGCTCGAAACCGTCCTCAATTCTATTCCATCCGTATTTTTCATAATAACCGTCGTGATCCGTGGTCAGATATATATGAGTGAATCCCGCTTTTTTTGCTTCTTTCTCAGCATATTCCATTAACATATTTCCCAAAGCGTGTCCTCTTTCCTCTTCTTCAATAAAGATTCCGGCGAGCCATGGATATAAATCATGACGGCTGATGAAATCGTTGGTCACAAGACCGCAGCACCCGATAATTTTTTCTTGTTTTAGCAGTAAGTAAAATCTGGGCAATCCGGTAGGAGAATTGGATGAATGAGATATTGCGTCATAAAAAAAGCTGTAGTTTTTATCACTGCCCCATTTGCTATGATAATACTTTATCGCTTTTTCGAAACCGCCTGAATAATCTTTCATATTTACTATTAGATACATATATGTTTCCTCCTTGTGCCCGCTGTAGTGCTGCGGGAAATCAGAGATAAAAAATATTAAACGCGGGGAGTGTTTTGTCAATCGTCCCGCGGCAATTATTGTATGTTGGGCGGCGGAATTAGTTCATACAAACGCCCGTACTATAATATTTTTACTTTAATACTTGCATCGCAACAAGTTCCCAAACTCCCCTTCATCTTGAATTTACAGCCGACTTCCGTTATAATAAGCCGATTTACGAGGGGAGTCTCATGTCCGGGTTTGTCCATCTACATCTGCATTCTCATTACAGCGTGCTTGACGGTGTGTCCAAGATTCCCGCGATTATCGCGAAGGCGGCAGCCGACGGCCAGCCCGCGGTCGCGTTGACCGATCACGGCAATATGTTCGGCGTGATGGAGTTCCATAAGGTCGCCAAGAACGCGGGGATCAAACCGATTTACGGGTGCGAGTTCTATGTTTCCCCGCGCGGGCGTTATATCCGTGAGAAGGGCGAGAAGAATTATTTCCACCTCGTGCTCCTCGCGAAGGATTACGACGGATATAAGAATCTCATGCAGCTGTCGAGCATCGGGTATCAGGAGGGATTCTACTATAAGCCGCGTATCGACCGGGAGGTGCTCGCGGAGCACAGCAAGGGGCTGGTCGCGATGTCGGCATGCCTCACCGGGGAACTCCCGTATTATATCCTGAACGATAACCAGCCCGCGTTCGACGAGGCACTCGAATGGTACGTCGATCTGTTCGGTAAGGAGAATTTTTTCCTCGAGATACAGAACCATGGGATGCCCGAGGAACTGATCGCGGCGAAACGTCTGATCGAGGTGTCCAAGCAGGCCGGGCTTCGGCTGGTTGCGACCAACGACGCTCATTATATCGAGAAGGATGACGAGATGCTCCAGCAGATCGTGTTCGCCATCCGCGATAAAAACCTTCTGTCCGATCCCAAACGGTTCCGTTACGCTAATAGCGAATTTTATATGAAGACCGGCGAGGAGATGTCCAAACTTTTCGCCGAAGTCCCCGAGTCGATATCGAATACGCTCGTTATATCCGAGATGTGTGGCTTCGACCTCACCCCTCACCTGAAGCAGATGCATATTCCGCAGTACCCGTTGCCCGAAAGCGAGACCGCCGACAGCCTGCTCTATCAGCATTCCTACGAGGGACTCGTGCGCCGCTTCGGGAAGGAGCCGCCGACGGAGTATACCGAGCGTCTGGAGATGGAGCTTGCGGTCATCAAGAAAATGGGCTTCTCGAATTATTTCCTCATCGTCGCGGATTATATAGATTTCGCGCTCCGGCAGGGTATCGGAGTCGGCCCCGGGCGCGGTTCTGCGGCGGGCGCGCTTGTCGCCTACTGCACCAATATCACGAATATCGACCCTATCCGTTACGGTCTCTTCTTCGAGCGCTTCCTGAACCCGGAGCGCGTATCGATGCCCGATATCGACTCCGACTTTCAGGACGACCGGCGCGACGAGGTGAAAGAATATATCCGTTCGACCTACGGATACGGGCGCACCGCCGATATCATCACGTTCGGCGTCATGAAGATGCGCAACGCTCTCAAGGATGTGGGGCGCGTACTGAACATCCCGCTCGACAAGGTCAACGGCATCACGAAGCTCATCGACGATAAGGACGCGATCGACAAGGACACGTTCGATAAGATACTCGAGAAGAATCCCGACAAGTACCACGAGATCAGGAACCTCCGCACTAAGGGCGAGCCGATTGAGCGGCAGTGGATCGAGTATGCGATCGCGCTCGACGGCACTATCCGAAACATCGGTACGCACGCGTCGGGAATGATTATTTCCGACGTGCCCCTCAAGGAGATCGTACCGCTCTATAAGGACCAGCGGAATGTCGATAATGTCACGCAGTTCGAGGGCGAGTACCTCGAGGCGAACGGGCTTCTCAAAATGGATATCCTCGGCCTCGGCAACCTTTCGCTCATCAAGGACTGTCTGAGCCGTATCCGTAAAAAATACCAGAAAGATATCGATATCGACCGGATTCCGCTCGACGATCCCAATGTGTTCGAACTTTTCACCAACGGGTACACGATGGGGATATTCCAGTTCGAATCGGACGGGATGACCGAATACCTGAAACAGCTCCGCCCGAACTCCATCGAGGACCTGATCGCGATGAACGCGTTATACCGTCCCGGCCCGATCCAGTTCATCCCTGACTATATTGCCCGGAAGCACGGCCGCGAGGAAGTGGACTGCCACCACAAAACCCTCGAGCCGGTATTGAAATCGACCTACGGTATCATCGTATACCAGGAGCAGGTGATGCAGATCGGGCAGATCATGGCGGGATACAGCCTCGGCGAGGCCGATATGGTTCGGCGTATCATGGCGAAAAAGAAAAAGGAAGAGATCGAGAAACTCCGGCCAGGCTGGATCGAACGGAGCGCAGAGCGCGGATATCCGGCGGAACTCGCCGGGAAAATCCTCGATATCATGGTGCCGTTCTCGGAATACGCGTTCAATAAGTCCCACTCCGCCGCCTATTCGGTGCTGGCGTACCAGACCGCCTACCTCAAGACGCATTACCCGGTCGAGTTCATGGCGTCTCTCCTATCGCAGAATATGTGGAAGTCCGACGATATCCGCAACTACTGCAAGGAATGCGCCGCGCGCGAGATCGCGGTGCTCCCGCCGGATATCAACGACAGCGAATGGGTGTTCGCCGACCGGGGCGATTCGATCCGTTACGGACTCGGCGGTGTGAAGGGTATCGGCGAGGCGGTGGCCGACGCGATTATCGAGGAACGGCGGCTCGGCGGGAAATTCGCCTCGGCCGACGATTTTATCCGCAGGATGAGCGGCTACGCCGAGTTTAAAAAGAACACCCTCGAAATCCTCGTCCGTTGCGGTGGGATGGATTCCGTTGTCGGCGAGGAAGACCCGTTTATGGAAAAAGCCGTCCTGCTGAACAATATCGACTGCTATATCTCGCAGGTTCTGCAGGAACAGAAAGAAAAAGAAATCGGCCAACTCGGCCTGTTCGATAACGGCGACGGCGGTTGCGAAATCCACCTGAACCGGAACTGCAAGCCCCTGACGCTGAAAGAGGATTTCGAGAACGAGCTTCAGACCCTCGGGTTCTACCTGAGCGGGAAGCTGTTCAGCTCGGTGATCGGCAGGATCGGCGACATCACACGTTATACGCACTCCCTCCAATCCCGCCTCAAGCAGGGTACCCCCGTCTACCTGTGGGGATATATCTCCGATATCCAGATCAAGACCGGCGCGCGCAACTCCCAGTACGCGATATTCAACCTTGAGACCCTCGGCGACAGTTTCCGGTTCTTCCTGTTCTCCGAGAAGTACGAGCAGTTCCAGCCGTTCATCCAGCCCACCGCGTTCGTATGCGTCCGTGTGGTGATCACGCAGGGCAATAACGGGCTGCAGTACGATGTGGTCAGCGTCCGCCCGATCGACGACCTGACCTGCGCGCGGGAAAGTTTCAGCGAGCTTCACATGTTTGTCGAGAACGCGCATACCGGGAACGGGTTCGCGGACAAGCTCGACCGCCTGCGCGAGATCGCGCGTGATAATTCCAACCGCGGACAACTCCGCCTCGTCTTCCATACGTTCGAGGAAAACTCGCCCGTCACCGTCAACGCGTCCGACCGCTATTCCACCCGTTACTCGCGGGAACTCATCGAACATATCAAGACCCTCCCGAATTTGAAGGGGTATTGGGTGTATTGATCGTTGTTTTCTAAAAATGATAAATGAAAAAAAAAGAATTATTTTACCTTATTTTTTAGAAGATTTATGTTACATTATTCATATTAAATAAAACAAGAAGTGTAAAAAGAGGTAAAAATGAAAAAAGGATTTATGCTTTTTTCTATAACCCTTCTACTTTTTATACCAGGAATCTTATTAGCATTGCATGGGATTGCAGGTTATTTCGGCGGGAATTATACTAGTAAAAACTATCCTCCTAAAAATCAAGGATTCGGATTTGATTTCGGATGTGTATATGAATTCTATAATTGGGATACATCAGGGGGTCAGCAATACTTAAAATATAATTTTCGTGAAAAAGAGAAAGAGGAAATACACTTCCCTCCAATATTTTCCTTATTTATTCCTGTGTCAGTTCATATCAGCCCGGAATTATCATTTTTAGATTTCGAACTCGGAT
The DNA here is from genome assembly GCA_020059465.1 of Brevinematales bacterium. GTDB lineage: Bacteria > Spirochaetota > Brevinematia > Brevinematales > GWF1-51-8 > GWF1-51-8. The sequence continues at coordinate 120,639 of JAGVBZ010000025.1, read as the reverse complement.
TAAAACTCCCTCCTTTTCCTTTACCTAGTTTATGGATCGCAGGTACGATTGGTTTTCAAATCTGGCTAGACAAACCGATGCTTACTCCAAGTGTTTCATTATATTTTGGGTATCAGATATCAATGGAATCTTTATATATACAACCGTATTTTGAAATATCTATTTGGTTCCCATGGTATATTTCAAGTAACAACACATCTGTAAATTATCAAGACTCTTTTATTTCAGCAGGCATTGGATTGAGTTTTGGTTCCTATATTAAGTGAAAAATAACAACAAAAGTTTATAAATAACTCAAGGATGAATGGGGTAGACAACACTGAAAAAAAAGGGGAAATTCAAAAAAGCAGTAAAATTTATCTCCTGTCGAAGGTTGAATATTGCTTGGCTCGCCTAATTGTTCCCGAATGAGTTATCCTGATGTGGAATGAAGGATATCACGCGGACGGCGCCTCGGCTCCGCTCGGCGACCGGAACGAATACATATAGTCATATTATATAGTTTTACAATAGAAAGCAATCGGTGTTAAGTGAAACTGGACGGACACTGAGCGTAGCCGAACGGACACTGAGCGTAGTCGAAGTGTCCTCTCTGAAATAAGCAGATGGGATGCCGGAAAAGGAATACCTATGCCGTATATGTATATTCTACAGTGCAGTGATGGGACATATTATACCGGAAGTACTTGGGATTTAGAAAAACGGTTGAAGGAACATAACGCCGGGGAAGGTGCGAATCACACATCGAAACGCATCCCTGTAAATTTGGTGTATTATGAAGAATTTTTACGCATCGAAGATGCCTTTAACCGTGAAAAGCAGGTACAGGGATGGAGTCATGCGAAAAAAGACGCATTGATGGAAGGAGATGAAAAACTTATCCATCAGCTAGCGGTGTGTAGGAATAGTACTAAAGCATCAAATACGAGGGAATAGCGGTCATTTCGGCAACCCTTCGGCTCCGCTCAGGGCGCGCTCAACAACCGCGCCTCGGCTTCGCTCGGCGACCGTATCGCTTTAAAGCACGGGGAAATAGGGAAGCAAGTAGAATATTATTTATGTATAAAATATTTGACGATATCTATAATGTGTATTATTTTTCTTATTAGATTTAGGAGTTTTTATGAAAATTCTGGAAGATATTAGATTAAGCATTCTTGATAATTCAAATTCATTGGCAGATATTCTTAGAAAAACATTAATATTTGCTTATAAAAGTAAAAATGAGAAAATAATAAGGTGGGTGGAATCGGAATTAAATGGGTATCCAAATAATGAAACAGAAATCCCGAAATATAGAATCGTACATACAGATAGTTATGGAAACTATATCGATATATTTAAAAATCAATTAAATAATGTTGGTATTCCAATGTTAAGTATTCCAGAATCTTTGAGAAGTCATTTTGATACTCTTTATATGAAACAAAGTATTAGTGAATTAGAAGAATTACTAAAAACAGATAGCTATACTTATAAAACCCTATGGACACCAGATCAAACCGCAATATATAATAATGCGGTAAAAAATATAAATCTTTGTACTCAAGCTTGGTATTTATTTTCCAGAGGTCATTTTGTTAGTTTACTTGAAAGAATAAGAAATTGCTTACTAAAATTTATTCTTGAATTAGAAGATGAGTATTCTAATTTACCAGAAAACGATTATGATAAAGTAAGCCCTAAAAAAGTTGAAACAATATTTAATAATTGTATCATAATTGTAAACACAACAAATAATGGAGTAATAATAGGGGATCGTAACGAGTTTTCGGGAGAAACAAATATTGAAAACACGGAGGAATAAATGAGTATTAATATCGGGAATAAAAATACTTTTTCAGGAATAGTAAATATTGGCGATGGGGCAGTTTTAAAAGCTAGAGAATTTTCTCAAGAATTTAATACACCGGAAAAATTGTTAGATTTACTTGGCTTTGAGTTAGAAAAGAATTATACTAAAAACGATAAAGAAGAAATTATTAAACAGTATCAGATTTTCAAAGAAGAAGTATTAAAACCGGAAGATAAAAGGAATTCTCCAATCTTATCCAAAGCTATCGAGTATGTAAAAAAGGGATTTTCTTTTATTGCAGATGGCTCTAGTATTGCTGGGCTTATTCTTAGTATTCTCGCACTTTTAAAATAAATATTCCGTATGCCCCGCCGATATGCCGCGCTTCTTCCCAGCAAAACGGGTTAGAAACGCCGATGTTTGACCGCAGGGAGTTTCGGCGTTTCCCGTTTTGCGCCCTTCTTCTTCTAAGCGGCATTCCGGCGGGCAGTCTTTCTTTGAACACTTTCTTTCTGCTGTCAGAAAGAAAGTGTTATGTCTTTAATGTATCACAACGAGAAGGAAGTACTAGTGAATAATCTATAGGAGGAAATAAATGATACTGCAGATTCTACTTTGGGGACTGGTAATCGGACTGATTCATTTCGTTGCGGTGGGTGTGCTGTATATGAACCCGTTCACGGCGAAACTGTATAAAAATGAAAGCGGCAATCCCGCGCTGAAAAAATGGGATAAGCAGGGCGAGTATATCCTCAAGATGGCACTGGGGACTCAGGCGGAGGTGTTTATCCTGACCGCCGCGTATATTTACCTTCGGAGCCTGTTCGCCGAACCCGCGGGATGGACGGCCGCTCTGATATTGGCCGGGATATTCTCCGCTGTCCGGGTCTACCCGCGTTTCTGGAATATGCTGATCCAGTCGACCTATCCCCGGAAATTATTGGCGGTGGAGTTCGTTAACGGTGTAATCGGGACATTTATCATCGTCATCGGGCTGAAACTTTTACCGCTATAGGGGACGGATTTCCCGAAGTGCGGTGAAAGACCGACTACAGTATCCGGTCATCGAGTGCGAAGCGTATCGAGATGATCGATCATTAAGAAGTTAGTGTTTTCATTGATAACCCGTTGAACAGGATAATCTCTTAACGTTTTAGACCGCGTGAATTCGTTCGAGGTATGCGCGGAGGTTTTCCTGCCAGTCGGTGATCGTGAATCCGAGTTCGCGTGAGATTTTATCCCTCGACATCACCGAGTACGCCGGGCGTTTCGCGGGAGTGGGGTACTCCGCGGTTGTGATTGGCAGGATTTCCACATCCTTCGAGACAATCCCCAGTTCGCGGGCGATAGTATAAATTTTGCGGGCGAACTCGTACCATGTGGTCTCGCCGCCGTCGGTATAATGATAGACCCCGTACTTTTCCGACCCGGAGCGGACAAGGTTCGTGATATTCCGCGCGAGGGTCAGGGTGTAGGTCGGGGTGCCGGACTGGTCGCTCACCACACGCACCTGATCGCGTTCGGAGAAAAGACGCAGCATGGTCGCCGCGAAGTTTTTCCCGTGGGGGCCGTAGAGCCACGCGATACGGATGATGAAATGTCGCGGCAGGGTATCGATGATGCGGCGTTCCCCGTCGAGTTTGGTGCGCCCGTACGCAGACTGCGGGTTAGGCGTATCGGTCTCGATATAGGGCGAACGTTTTACGCCGTCGAACACATAGTCTGTGGACGGATGGATCAGTTTCGCGCCCGTTTTAGCCGCGAACTCCGCGAGATTGGCGGGGCCGTCGGAGTTGATGACCGACGCGATATCCGTTTCGGTCTCCGCCAGATCGACCGCCGTGTACGCCGCGCAGTTGACGATCCATTCGGGACGATGCTCCGACGCGAACATTTCTATCGCGGACGGGTCGGCGATATCGACCTCGCGGTCGCTGGCGATCACAGGTATCCCTGCGGCGGCGAGCTGTTCCCCGATTTCCCGCCCGAGCATACCCTGATTTCCGATAAGCCAGACTTTTATTCGATCGCTCATTTTTTCAATCCCTTGAGGTATTGTTTTAATGACGGATTGCCCTGATCGCGGTTCGAAAGCACCGGTTCGGGGACAGGCCATTCTATCCCGATATCGGGGTCGTTCCACATGATGCCCGCCTCGGTCTGGGCGTTATAGACACTGCTGACCTTATAAAGTACTTCGGCGGTTTCGCTGAGCACGCAGAACCCGTGAGCGAAACCGACGGGGACGAAGAACATCTGCTTATTTTTTGCGGACAGTTCTATCCCGAACCATTTACCGAGTGTGGGGGAATTGGGGCGGATATCGACTGCGACGTCCCATATCGCGCCGTGAACCGCGCGGACGAGCTTCGCCTGTCCGGGATGGGTTTGGTAATGCAGGCCGCGCAGGGTATTCCGTACGGACTTGGAGTGGTTGTCCTGCTGGAACTGAATATCGATTCCGAATTGGGCGAATTTATCGCGGTTGTAGCTTTCGAGAAAAAACCCGCGTTCGTCTTCGTATACGTCCGGTGTGATAATCAATGTTCCTTCGAGAGTTCCGGCTTGTACTTTCATGAATACTCCTCTATTAAAATTGAGTCGATGTTTTCAACACGAACCTGAGGTACTGGCGGTAGGAGTTTTCAGGCAAATCGCCGATCAGTTTCTCGAACTGTTCCGCCGACAGATATCCCATCCGGAACGCCGCCTCTTCGATACATCCGATCTTCAGCCCCTGCCGTTTCTCGATAGTTTCGATAAAGTTCGCGGCCTCGATCATACTGTCATGTGTCCCGGTATCGAGCCATGCCGTCCCGCGCGCAAGGAGTTCCACACTGAGCTTGCCGCGTTCGAGATAAACGTTATTCAAATCGGTGATCTCGTACTCGCCGCGCGGGGAGGGTTTGAGGTTCTCCGCGATCGATACCACATCGTTATCGTAGTAGTAGAGACCGGGCACTACATAGTTGGACTTCGGCTGCTTCGGTTTTTCGGTGATAGACAAAACTTTCTTATCTTTATCGAACTCCAGTACGCCGTAGCGCTCCGGGTCGGAAACCCAGTACCCGAAAATACGTCCCCCGTTCATCTCGGCAGCGCAGGAACGCGCCGCGTCCTCGAACTTATCGCCGTAGAAAATGTTGTCTCCGAGAATCAGGCACACGGAGTCGTTCCCGATAAACTCCTTACCGAGCGTGAACGCCTGCGCGAGGCCGTCCGGGCTGGGCTGGACTTTATAGGATATATCGATCCCGATCCGGCGTCCGTTCCCGAGAAGCCCCTCGATACGCGGGAGATTGACCGGGTCGGAGATAATCAGAATCTCGCGGATGCAGGACAGCAGGAGGGTGGATAACGGGTAATAGATCATGGGTTTGTCGTATACCGGCAGGAGCTGTTTGCTCGCCACCATGGTCAGCGGATAAAGACGGGTTCCCGCTCCGCCCGCGAGGATGATTCCTTTCATAGAGCCTTCCGAATATTTTACCTTATTATAAGAGACGGGGGGAATAATTTCAAAGAATAGGAAAATATGTCTTAATAATAAGATTTAGAAATCAAAGATTCCCAAATACCCTACAGGTTTTAATTGTAAGGTGAATCCTCTTTTTTCCTATAAATATACCTTTTTCGTATATCATACTTTCTTTCCGGCGGGGGAAAGAAAGTATGCAAAGAAAGCCCTCCCCTCCTGAATGCCGCTTTAAAGAAGAGTAGCGCAAAACGTGAAATGCCGTAACTTCTCCCCCTTAATAGGGGTCGTCGAACAACGGCATTTCTTTTCCGCGGAAGCGGAAAATCCGTTTTGCTGAGAAGAAGCGCGGCATAAAGTCGGGGATTAAAACCGAAATAAAAGACAAAATAAAAAATTCTTCTTTATTCACAATTATTAATCGGATTGTTTTGGGTTTATACCCCGCGTTTTTGAGCGCCTTTACTTCCCGCGATAACGACAAAGGGCGTTTGTCCGAGCTAGTTTCTCTCCCGTTTCAACGGGGTTTGACAGCGAGTTACGCACGACTCGTTATAGCGGGCTCTTCTCGGAAGCGAAATCGCGCGGGGAACCTCTTTCTTTGGTACTTTCTTTCTGGGTTCGCAGAAAGAAAGTATAATCACTCTAATACTTTACTGGAGCGGGGGGGTATTTCAATGTATCAGGATAATATACCGTGAAGCTAAAAACTCTTGACTAAAATTTGATTTGTTTTACAATATAAAAAATTTCGGAGGCATTCCATGAAATCCAGAAAAATACTCATCGCCCTTTCGATTGCGGCGATGTTTTTATCCAACGGGTGCGACGGCAAGGGAAGCGGCGGCACTAACCAGACCGATACCGGTAAGGTAAAGATAGGCTTCCTCCTGAAGACTATGCAGGAAGAACGTTACCAGAAGGATAAGGCCGCGTTTATCAAGAAGGCAGAATCCCTCGGCGCGCAGGTCGTGTTCGATTCCGCGAATAATAACGAACAGACCCAGCTCGCGAATTTCGAGAATATGCTCGTGCAGGGCGTGAAGGTCATCGTCCTCCAGCCCGTGAACACCGGTACCGCGGGGAATATGGTAAAGAAGGCGCACGATATGGGCGTGAAGGTGATCGGGTACGACTCGATGCTCCAGAACGGCCCGCTCGACCTGATGGTGATGCAGGATAGCTGGGCGGTCGGAAAGCTTCAGGCCGAGGCGATGGTCGAGTGGCTGAAGAAGAAAAAGGGCGCGGTCAAAGGAAAGGTCGCCCTGATTATGGGACAGCCGGGAGATTCCAACGCGCGGACGATGAGTCAGGGCGTATATGACGTTCTCAAGGCAAATCCCGGATTGGAACTGGTGGTCGAGCAGTCGCACGAGGCATGGTCGCCCGAAAAGTCGCGCCAGACTGCCGAAAACGCGCTTGTTAAATTTAATAATGAGATCGATGCGTTTATCTGCAATAACAGCGGGCTTGCGCGCGGTGTGATCTCCGCCCTTAATGTACAGGGGATCGCCGACAGCACGAAAGTTTTCGTCGCCGGGTCGGACGCCGATCTCGCGAATATCCGTTATGTCGCCGAGGGCAAGCAGGCTGTCGAGATATGGAAGAAGATCGACCCGTTAGCCGAAAAAGCCGCCGAGGTCGCTGTAGCGCTCGCGATGAACCCGGACAAACCGGTCGCCGACGTCGTGAAGATCGATAAGATGATCAACAACGGTTTCCAGGACGTGCCCACCATCGTGACGGAAGTCGTCCTGATTACCAAGGACAATATCGATTCGACGATTGTAAAGGAAGGATACTACACAAAGGAACAGGTATACGCTAAATAAAGAGGCGGAGAGATGAACGAAGTTATTCTGGAGATGAAGGCAATCGGGAAGGAATTCCCGGGGGTGCGCGCGCTCGATAATGTTACGCTGACCGCTCGGAAGGGCGAAGTCCTCGCGCTGGTCGGTGAGAACGGCGCGGGCAAATCCACGCTGATGAAGGTACTGAGCGGCGTATGGGCGCATCCGTCCTACGAGGGCGAAATTATTATCAAGGGCGAGACCCGGAAATTTCATAGTACCGGGGACGCCGAGCGCGCGGGGATAGGGATTATCTATCAGGAACTCAACCTGATACAGGACCTGTCCGTCGCGGAAAATATTTTCCTCGACCGCCAGCCAGTCAATAGACTCGGACTCATCGACTGGGACCGTCTCCGCTCCGACAGCCTGAAGCTCCTCGAAGAACTCCATATCGGGGACATCGACCCCATGAGTCCTGTCAAGGAACTCACAGTCGGCAAACAGCAGATGGTCGAGATCGCGAAGGCGCTCAGCCAGAAGGCGGATATACTGATACTGGACGAGCCTACCTCCGCGCTGACCGACCGCGAGACCGACGAACTTTTTAAGGTGATCGGAAAGCTCAAGGCGCAGGGCGTCTGTATGATCTATATTTCTCACAAGATGGAAGAACTCAAACAGATCGCCGACAGGATTCAGGTGCTGCGCGACGGCCGTACGATCGGGGAATCGGTGCCGATCGGCGAACTTACTATCGACGAGATCATCTCGCGGATGGTTGGGCGCGACCTGAAGACCCTTTATCCCAAGCAGGAATTTAAACGCGGGAAAAAAGTGCTGGAGGTGAAGGATTTCGAGGTCGATCATCCCCTCCTTCCCGGCGAGAAAATTGTCCATGATGTGTCGTTCGACCTCTATCAGGGCGAGATACTCGGTATCGCCGGCCTGATGGGAGCGGGACGTTCGGAACTGGTGATGGGCATTTTCGGGGCATGGGGAAAATCGGCGCGCGGGAAAGTAATGGTCGACGGAAGGGAAGTGAAATTCAGTTCGCCGAAGGATACCATCGAAGCGGGTATCGGGCTGGTGACCGAAGATAGAAAATTATTAGGATTACTACTCGAACAGGACCTGATTTTTAATACGACTCTCGCCTCTCTCGACCGGTTTGTGAAATTGGGAGTACTCGATCAGTATCAGGAGCGGAAAACAACGGAAAAGTATGTCGGAGAACTCGGTGTAAAAACCCCGTCGATGGATGTGAAAATCGCCAATCTCAGCGGGGGAAATCAGCAGAAGGTCGTGATCGGGAAATGGCTGAACACGCACCCGAAGGTGCTGATACTGGACGAGCCTACCCGCGGTATCGATATCGGGGCGAAGGTGGAAATCTATAAGCTGATGAATCGCCTTGTCGAGCAGGGTGTCGCGATTGTCATGATCTCGTCTGAACTTCCGGAGATCATGGGGATGAGCGACCGGATACTCGTAATGTGCGAGGGAAGGCTTTCGGCGGATTTGACCTGCGCCCAGACATCGAAAGAGCAAGTCATGGAATATGCGACTGGAAGTTCAGGGTTAAAATGAAAAGACGCGCCGAACCTTTCTTGGAAACTCTGCGCGAGCCGTATCTGCTCCAGAAATTCCGCGAGAGAAGAAATAAAGAAAGGATATACTTCGGAAAAATCGCCGCGGTATTATCGATTATGGCTTACCTGCTCGCTATATACCAGGATAATTTTATCCTCGCTTTTTCCGATCTGCTGATCATCCGGATCGCGGGATTATCTTTTACATTGGTTTATTTCATATTCAGCTTCACAAAATGGACGTCGAATATTGTCCTGCACAGGGTTATATACGACATGTTTCTTCTATCCTCCATCATTCATCTCTGTATAGTTATCATCGTATCGGACTTTTCAAGCGGCTCGATCGGCGCGCTGATTATGTCGGTTTTTGCGATTGCAATTATTTACCGAGGCGCGGTATGGGATCTTGCCCTGATCTATTCTCTCCCCATCGCGGGATTGATCCTGATTCTTGTCCTGTTCGTCCAGCCCGGCCCTGAAAAATGGACTCTTCTGACAAATCCCATCGCGCTCTCGATTGTAGCATGGGCGGTCGGGTGGTTTCAGGAGCGGACACGTTACCGGGAATTCCGGTGGCACTGGATTGCCGATACCGAGCTTTCGGTATCCAAGGAACTCCTTGATAAAATCGACAGCGAAATGAAACTCGCGGCGAAAATCCAGTCCAGCCTGATTCCTCAGATATCCCCGCAGGTCGCCGGATTGAGTTTCGCGATGTTCTATAAGCCGATGGAAGAGGTGGGCGGGGATTTTTTCGATTTTATCGAGGTCGACGAAAAGAAAGGTCTCGGCGTGTTTATGAGCGATGTTTCCGGGCACGGCGTTCCGGCCTCGCTGATCGCGTCGATGGTAAAGACTTTGGTGATGACATCCTCGAAGGATATCATCTCCCCGGCGGAGTTCCTGCAGGAGATCAATTATAAAATTCTCGGCCTGAGTGCGGGCAATTTCGTCGCGGCGTTCTACGGGATTTTCTTTCACAAATCCCGGAAATTCGTGTACTCGACCGCCACCCAGACATTCCCCTATATTATCCGTGAAAATTTCGTACTGCAGATGAGAGGGCGGGGCAGTATGCTCGGGATGTTCCCCAATCTTAATTTTGACGTATATGAGTTCCAATGTGAGCGCGGCGACCGTATACTTTTCTACACCGACGGGCTGATCGAAACACTGAATAAGGACGGCGAGGTATTCCAGAAGCAAATCGATAAGGCGATACTCGCCCACCGGGACGAGGATATCCGCGCGTTCCTCTCCAGCGTATTCGAGGAACTGAACCGTTTCGCCGGCGGACAATTCAACGACGATATCTGCATGGTCGCGATGGATATTATCTGATAGGAATTTGGAAAAGGATATCCCCCGATATTTGATTATTTTCCGCATTATTGATATAATTTACATTGTGTTTCGCCCGAAGGAGGAATAAATGTACACCTTTTTTCTAATCCTGTTTGTAATCGTAGTCATATTAATTATACCGCTCATACTCATGCAGTCGGGAAGCGGCGCAGAAGCGGGAATGTTCGGAAGCGACCTGACCCTTGGGGCGTTCGGCGCGAAGTCCAGCGAGGTTCTCCTGAAGTTTACCCGCGGACTGGTTGCGGTTTTCATGATATTGGCGTTTACGCTCGGCTATATGAAAGTGATCGAGAAGAAGGCCCTTGCCGCGCAGCCTCAGCCGACGATGGAACAGGGACAGGAGCAGGGCGCCGGCGAAACCGCGCCTCAGCCGGAACAGTCCTCACCCGCCGGCCAGCCTCTGACTATGCCCGATACGACACCCGCGCCTCCGGGACAGTAATCATATATGCCGGAATCGAAAACTAAAGTAGCCGGCATTATCCTCGCGGGAGGCACCGGGTCCCGTTTCGGAGCCGGAAATCCAAAACAATTCACCGAGCTTTGCGGAAAACGTGTCATCGAATACTCTATCGAAAAATTTCTAAAAATCGTCGATACCCTTGTTATTGTCTCGCATATCGACTGGCTCGATTATGTCGGCTTCGAGATCATCAATGAACGGGATATCCGCGCCGTGGCCGGGGGAGAGACCCGCCAATTATCGGTTTACAACGGTCTATGCGCGCTCGAACGGGAACTTCCCGATATTGTGGTGATTCACGATGCGGCGCGTCCGTTGTTCAGTCCGGCGCTGCTCAGCCGGTGTATCGGCGCGGCCACGGAAACAGGCGCGGCTACGGCGGCGGTGCGTTCCCACGACACCCTCGCGCGCGTCTCGGATGGGTCAATCCTGAATTATACCGACCGCGAGAGTACGGTGAAAATCCAGACTCCGCAGGCGTTCCGGTATAGCGATATTTATACGGCGCACGCGGGGGCAAAACTCCACGGTAAAACCGATTACTCCGACGATACACAGGCGGTATTCGCTACGGGTATCCCCGTAAGGATAGTGGAAGGGGAGGATACGAATATAAAAATAACGACGCAGTCCGACCTGAGAATCGCCGAAGCTATTCTGGGATTGGAGGGATAAGTTCCATCACCATCAGCGTGACATCGTCATTCCATGTTTTTTCACTCGACGCTTCTTTCATCTCAGCGATCACCTTATCAAGAAGTTCCCCGCCTGATAAACTCATATTCCTGAGGAACACTTCCTTCAATCGTCCTTCGCCCAGTATCCGTCCGGAATCCCCCGGCATCTCGGTCAGTCCGTCGGTGTATAAAAGAATCTTGTCCGACAGGGCAAGCGGGAGTTTTTCCTCCTCGAAAACGAGACTCTTTTTTACGCCCAGGATACTGGCGCGAATGGGGAATTGCACAATCTCGGATGCGGCGGCGCGGTAGAATAGGGGCGACGGATGGGCGGCGTTGGCATACGCGCAGGTCATCTCGTTCAGATCGACCAGCATCAGGAACGCTGTGATAAAGAAGCCGGGGATGAGGATTTCGCATAGTTCTTTGTTCAATTCGTTGAGAAGTCCCGACGGGGACAACGGAAGCGATGGATCGCGGATCTGTTTTTCAAGGCTTGACTTGAGCATCATAGTATACAGCGCCGCGGGAATTCCGTGCCCGGTAATATCCGCGATAAAAAACAGGTAGCGCCCGCCGCCTAACCCGATCACATCGTAGATATCCCCGCTGATCTCATCTTTCGGCTGATAACGTGTGCTGACCGAAAGAATACCCGCGCGCAGACTTCTCATCGAGATAAAGTTCTTCTGGATCTGCCGGGCGATCGATAATTCGTAACGGATAGTCTCGTTATATTCGGTGATATGTTCGAGGTGGCGTTTCGCCTGAAGATGTGCGTTGACGCGGCTGAGCACCTCGTTGTGATTGAACGGTTTCACAATGTAATCGATCCCGCCGTGGTCGAACGCCTTGACTTTGTCCTCTTCGCTGTCAAGCGCGGTAATAAAAATGATGGGAATACTCGATGTTTTTTCGTTCTCCTTCAATATCTTCGCAAGCTGGTATCCGTCCATCTCCGGCATCATGATATCGAGCAGGATGAGATCGGGAATCTGTTCGCCGATATGCGCAAGTACGGCCTTTCCGTTGGCGGCGGTCATGATCTGATGATCGGTATGCTTTGTAATGATGGAGGCCAGGAGTTTTCGGTTTTCAGAATGGTCGTCGACTATCAGAATGATTGAAGGTCTATCCTCCATTTTTCACTCCTTATTGAATTTATCGAGCTGGGAGAGCCGCTTGAAGACATCGTCGAATTTGGAACGGTTTTTCAGGAAAGCGTCTACGACATTCGGGTCGAAATGAGTGCCGGAGGATTCCTGAATGATGCCCACGGTTTCCTCCTCCGGTAACGCCGACTTATAGGGACGGACAGTCCGAAGCGCGTCGTATACGTCAGCGAGCGCCATGATCCTCGCCTCGATGGGAATGCTTTCACCTTTCAGGCCGATAGGATATCCGCTCCCGTCCCAACGCTCGTGGTGATAGTAGACAATGTTCTTCGCGATCGAGGGGATACCCGGGAGATCGATGATCTTATATCCGATATAGGAATGCTCTTTAATTTTATCGAATTCTTCCGGGGTGAGTTTTTCCTTCTTTTTCAGGATATTCGGCGGAATCCCCACTTTTCCGATATCGTGGATGGGGGCGTAACGCGCGATCAGCTGCACTTCCTTATCGGATAACCCCAGACTCTGCGCGAGAAGCTGACTATAGTAATTCACCCGATGAATATGCGCGCCGGTCTCTATATCGCTGTAATAATTCGCGTTCTCGAGCGCGAGTACAAGCGCATAATTCAGGCTTTCGAGTTCCCGCGTACGTTCGCGCACCTCCGCCTCAAGACCGGACATCATCTCCGATAGCCTGAGATGGTTTTTGATACGGATAACGATCTCCTTCGGGGAAAACGGTTTGGATATATAATCCACCCCTCCGGTATCGAACGCCTTCATTTTACTTTCTATCTGATCGAGCGCAGTGATAAAAATAATCGGGATAGAAGCTGTCGCCGGATTCGATTTTAATTGCCGCGCGACCTCATACCCGTCGATATCGGGCATCATGATATCAAGAAGGATGATATCGGGTTTGATCTCCTCGACCTTCGACAGTAATGTAGTCCCGTCGGAAATAATTGTCAGATCGAAATCCGCGTAGCGCTGCAGGGTGGATGCCAGAAGTTTGCGGTTTTCCAGTACATCGTCGCAGATCAGCACCTTCGGGGCTTTTTTCTCATCCATTCTCATTCTCCAATTCTTTTACAATTCCCAGAAGCAGTTCGTCGTCGAAATCGCGGGAGGCGCTCCGGATACGTTCGGCGATTTTATAATAATACGGGAAGGGAATTTCCTTCTGCAGGGCATCCGCGAGACCGGAAACCTCACGCGAGTTAAAAATCATGCAGTTTTCTTTCAGCGCGAGGGTAATGCGGGATAACTCGCTCTGCTGGTGTGAGTTCAGTTCGGGCCTCACTTCCGGTATTAATACATTTTCCGCTGGTTCGGCTTCCTTCAGGAATTGTTTCGAGATCCGGCCTATTTTTTTCTCGAATAGAATGCGGTCGATGGGCTTCGAAAGGAATTCGTTGAATCCCGATGATAACGCTCGTTCAATGACATCTTTCCCGGTGTTCGCGGTCAGGGCGACGGCGATTAATTCCTTGCCGTTCTTCATGTCACGGATTTTTTTCAGAGTATCGAACCCGTTCATATCGGGCATAAAAATATCCATTATAACGAGGCTGAAACGTTCGCTCTTAATCTTGTCTATCGCCGATTTCCCGTTCTCAACCGCGACCGACATTATCCCCATTTTTGCGAGCAGGGTATGGATCAGTTTACGGTTCAATTCGTTATCGTCCACAATCAGAACTGTGCCGGGAGTCTTCCCGCTGGGGAGAGGCTTCTGGAAGACTTGCTTGATATGCAGGTAATGATCGGGGATTCTATCGATAATTTCGGTGAGATTTGCAGACTGCTCGCGAATAGTATCAATATTGAACGATTCTTCGGATATGATCCTATCGATTTCTTTAGCGATTTCATATATTTCCATCATCCCGAAATTTCCGCTGACACCCTTCAGGTCATGGGCGTGAAACTTCATCTCGTGCGCATCCTCATGGATAATCGCGTCTTCCAGCCGTTTCACCTTTTCAGGAAGCTTCCGCAGCCCCTCGAAAAAAATATGTTCCAAATCGGGGTCGCCGTTCATCTTGTCCAGCCAGCCCAGCACCATATATTCGTCCTTATCCGACGGAAAAACCGGCAGGTCTCTCATCTCCGATTCCGGCGCGCCTGCTGCTGTGGGGAGAATAGGGATAGTCACCGAGAACGTGGAGCCTTTTCCCGGCTGGCTTTCGACTGAAACTTTTCCGCCCATGATCTCGGTAAGTTTTTTCGTGATAGTCAGACCCAATCCGGTGCCCCCGTATTCGCGCGAATGCGATGCGTCGGCCTGCTCGAACGGTGAAAAGATATTTTTCAATTTTTCCTTGGGAATCCCGATCCCCGTGTCGGACACTTTAATCAGCGCGGTCCCGTAGTAATAATTGATATCGATGATGACACTTCCCTTTTTCGTAAATTTCAGAGCGTTGCTGACCAGATTCACGATCACCTGGCGGATTTTCGTATGGTCGCCGATCACGAAATCGGGGACATTTTTATCGACCCTGATCTCGAAATTCAATCCTATCTCCTTGGCTTTCAGCGAAAACATATTCCTGATATCCTGCAGCACTTCGTTGAGAGAGAACGGGACAGACTCGACTATAATCTTACCCGCCTCAATCTTAGAAAAGTCGAGGATATCGCTGATTATATAAAGAAGATTGCGGCCGGAGCGTTCTATGATCTCGAGCAGTTCTCTGGTCTTTGCCTCGTGGGTCTCGTCGAGCAGGATTTGCGCAAAGCCCAGGATCGAATTGAGCGGGGTGCGTATCTCATGGGATACGTTTGCGAGAAATTCGCTTTTCATCCGGTTTGCGACCTCGGCGGCCTCTTTCGCACGGTAAAGCTCGGTATCGGCCTTCTTTTTTTCCGTGATGTCTTCCTGTATCCCGATATAATTGACTATTTTATCATGCTCGTCCTTGATCGGCGAGATGGACGCCTCCGCCCAATAGGTGCTCCCGTCCTTCTTTTTATTCAGAAACTCGCCGTACCAAACCTGTCCCGACGAAATAGTTTGCCAAAGCCGCTGGTAGTATTCTTTCGGGAGCAGGTTCGTTCGCAGTAGATGAGGATTTTTCCCGAGCGCTTCCTTTTTCGAGTACCCTGTAACCTCTTCGAAAGCGCGGTTCACGAATTCGATATTTCCCTTCAGATCCGTCATCATCACGACATTCGATGTCTGTTCGATAGCGGTAGTCAGCTTTTTTCTCTCCGATTCCGATTCCTTCCGGCCGGTTATATCGAGGGTATATTCGATCATTTCGACTATGTTGCCCTTCTCGTCGAAAATGGGGTAGGCGTGTATTTCATGGAATATGGGGTTTTTCGGATTGTCCGAAATGACGTGCTCGATCACCACAGGGCGCTTGGTTTGTACGACAATATCGAGCGGGCACGGGTAGTCCTCGCTGCATATCCGTTTACCGCTTTGGATTACCTGACGGCACGATCCGCGGGTGTTATTCTTCCCGCAGAGATATTCCGCGTGAGAGTTCATCATCAGCACCTCGCGGTCGGCGACCCGGATGATATAAAACGGGTACGGCAGGGAATTCAGGATATTCCAGAGGAAACTGTACTGCTTGCGGATTTCTTCCTCAGCGCGTTTCCGCTCGGTGATGTCGCGGTAAATGATATATACGCCGATATCGTTATCTCTCATGATGATCGGGGCGCCCAGAAGCGACACGTCGAAACGGGATCCGTCCTTTTTCATCCTGATCGTCTCGGTGTTGATCGTGTTTCCCTGACGAACCTGCTCGAAATACCGGTATGCCTCGTGCTGTTTTTCCGGAGGGGTCAGCATCCCGATAATATTCTTTCCCGCAACCTCTTCGGCGGAATAGCCGAAAAGCCGTTCGAATTCAGCGTTGATCCTGCGGATGACTCCCGTATTGTCGGTTATCGCGACCGCTTCGCGTAAACTTTCGATCAGCGCCTCCAACTGCGCGTGCTGGATCTCGAAACGTTTTTCGGATTCGACGCGCAGGGTGATGTCGAAAAGAACGCCCTGCTGCATCAGCGGGCTCCCGTGCTCATCGGAAACCAGCACTCCCTCATCGTGGAACCAACGGTATTCTCCAGACCGTGTCATCATACGGTACTCGCCGATATACGGTTCTCCTGTTTCGATGCATTGTTTCAGCTTAGCAAGAACCTCGGCCCGTTCGTCGGGATGAACGATGCTTTTACGAAATCCCTCGAAAAGTTCCGCAAACTCGTCCTGCGAATAACCCAGAATTTCCGACACCTGCGGGCTTGCGTAGATCACATGCCCCGCCTTATCGGTCGATGTGATATAAGTAATCGCAGGGATTGTCTCCACCAGACGGCGGTATTTATGCGCGGAACGGGCAAGGGTTTCGGTTGCGATACGCGATCCGGTGATATCGTTCAGGATAATACAGTATTGGTCGACGCCCCACCGGTTTGCCCGGACATGCAGAAAAAGTGTTTCTCGATGGGATGCGGCGAGTTCGAGTTCGAATGATGCGATGGAATCGCCTCTATCCAGATTGCCCAGGTGTCCGGAAAACTGTTTTCCCGATGATTCCGCCAGAAGCGACGTAAATAGTTTTCCTTTCAGTTTAGCGGGTGTAGATTCGAGAATTTGCGCGGCATAAACGCTGACAAACAGGATTTGATAACGTTCGCCGCAAATGATGGATGCCGCGGGAAGGGATTCGAGTACCGAGTATTCGGAATGTCCCGGCGTATGGGAATTGTTTTCAGGCGGTATATTAGGAGCTTTATTTTTCATCATGAAATTATATAAGGTAAATCGCTTTTGTCAACCTAAATAGAATACGCGCTGCACCGAAGTATTAATCAAGCGGATGATAATACAGCAGTCATATCCCGTTGAAGAGGCGATGAGCGAGCTGGATGGGAAGCCCCGCTTTTGAGATTTGTTTAGCGGTGAGGTCGATATCGTATTCGAAACGGTAGAAATTCACGGCAAGATTATCGCTGTCCATTACGCAGAACGATCCGCGGGGGTCTCCGTCACGGGGCTGTCCGATACTCCCGGGGTTGATAATATAGTATTGCTCCGGGTCGAGTTTCACCTCAATTCCCGGTTTGTAAAGCTTTGCGCCTCTCTGATCGAACACACCGGGTACATGGGTATGCCCGACTATCGCGCGCCTGATTTCAAGCTTTTTCAGGACACGGATACCGCGCAGGGCGGATTCGGAGGTAAAGATGTATTCGTCCGGGTCTTCCGGAGAACCGTGGATCAGGTAGATAGACGGGTCGAGTTTTATATTCTCCGGGAGACGCGCGATAAAACTCAGTTCCTCGGGGCGCAGTATCCGCTCAACCCATTCGATAGCCTCTACCGCGAGATGGGAGGCATCCCTGCGGTAATTCGGGTTCAGCAGCATTCTTTCATGATTGCCGTTTATAATGATATCGGTAGTGGAACGGATAAGTTTCAGGCATTGCGACGGTGCGGGGCCGTATCCCACTATGTCGCCTGCGCAGATAATTTTACTCGATTTCAGGCCTTGTTTCCGGTAGAAATCGAAAAAGGCGTTCAGCGCGGCGAGGTTTCCGTGGATATCGCTGATGATGGTATAGATCAAACAGTGCTCCTTTCACCGGCCTTCACCGCCGTAAATTGCCCGGCCTTCAACGCGAGTATCAGGCCGTATGTATCTATTATCGGAGAGTCCGTATCGAATACTGTATAATATTTTGCGACCATCTTGATCGAATGCGCGTCGCTCCCACCTGTGTACGGGACGCCCAGTTTCATCGCAAGTTCGACCGCGCGGCGGTTCTGCCTATCCGAACAGTTGCCGTTCAGCCCCTCGATCGCTGTGAAGCATTCCGCGTATTCCGCGACGCTATCCCCCATCGAAAAGGCGTTCTCACGGAAGGGATGCGCGGGTATCAGCACCCCGCCCCGTTCCTTCGCGAGCGCGCAAAGCTCCGGCACGGGGATTCCCTGTAATCCTTCGTCCTCCACACCGAAGACAAGAATATCCCCCGATGCGCTGGCGATCTCCTGCCCCGCGATAACCGTGAATCCCATATCCCGGCCTATCATGACCGCGCGCCGCGCGCCGTACATCGTGTTATGCTCGGTCACACAGATCGCATCCAGCCCCGCTTCTATCGAGAGACGTATCAGGTCGCGGACATCCAGTACGCTGCATTGCGAAGAAAGGGTGGTATGATTATGCATATCGATTTTAAATTTCATGGTTTTTCCCGTTCTTATTTTATCTTACTCCATTAAAAAGCGGAATTTTTTGATTAAACTAACGCGAGATAATAAACTATATGGGTATAAGGAAGGCGCGAATGAATCTTTACGAGGTCAAGGAAAATATCATAGAATACCTGAACGGTCTCGGGTACCGCGATACCGATAAAGCGTATTATATTATCCGCGAGATTTTGGACAAGGCGCCGGATATTCCCGATACCGTCCAAGCCCTGATCGAAGCGTGCGCGAACAGCTATTCCCCGGACGACTGTCTGCTCAATATGTCCTCGTATCTCGATAAGACTCTCTCGCCGTACTCGTTTATGCGCGAACTGGTATCGAATGACCCATTGCTGAAGGTCATGACTCGCGTTTTCAGCGTGTCCCGCTATCTTTCCTCTATCCTTATCCGCGAACCGTCGATCGTTTACTGGCTTTTCGAGGGCGGGTTTCTCTACGACTATACTCAGAAGGAATTGATGGAAGAACTGAACCGGATGTCGGATCTATATAAGCATGACGAGCTTTTTATCGACGCGCTGAACAGCTTTAAATCGCGCCATACCCTGCTGATCGCGCTCCGCGAGCTTTTCGGGAGGGACGAGATCCAGATAACCGTGCAGAAACTCTCCAGGCTCTACGATATGATACTGGACACTGTATATCACTGGAATAAGCGGGAGTACCCTGAATGCGATATGACTATACTGAGCCTCGGTAAGCTCGGCAGCGAGGAGGTCAACTTCAGTTCAGACCTCGACCTGATTTTTATCTGCGCCGAACGCACCGAACGGATACAGGAGTTCGGGCGGAAGATTATCGACGATCTGAGCCGGAATTCCCGTAACGGGTATCTGTTCCGTATCGATATGCGGCTGCGCCCGGAGGGGGAAAGTTCCCCGCTTGTGGTCTCCCACGATTATATGAAGGAGTATATCGCGAACCGCGCGAGGACATGGGAACGGCAGGCGTATATCCGTGCGAGATTTTCCGCGGGAGATAAGGCTATCGGCGACGCGGTGATGGCCACAGTCGATAAGTTCGTATACCGTTCGACCATGACTATCGGCGATATCCAGTCGATTATCTTCATCAAGAACGAAATAGACGGCTCGGTCAGGGATAACCCCCTCGGGCATGTGAAAAAAGGTCGCGGGGGAATACGCGATATCGAGTTCATCGTACAGGCGTATCAGCTCCTCTATGGGAAGTCGATGCCGCGCCTGAAACGTTCCAATATATTTCTCACGCTCGAGACCCTTTATCATGCGAATATACTGAATATGGACGTATACGAGACCCTGCGGAAATCGTATGTGCTGTTGCGGCGGATCGAGCATTACCTACAGCTATACGAAAACCTTCAGGTATTCGAGCTTCCCGACGATCCGCAGAAACTCGTGCTTCTCGCGCAGCTTCTGGGTTACCGTACTGCGGGCGAGTTCCGTTTCTTCTATACAGAGATGCGCGACGAGGTGCGGAATATTTTTACCGATACATTCTCACGGGTGTTCGGGCACGGAGAAATCGCGCCGGTAAGCGAGATAATTCTCAATCCCGAGATCGAGGAGAATTACGCGCTCGGACTGATCGCGGACTACCGTTTCGAGGACCCCCGGAGCGTGCTGAATTATTTCAAATATCTCGCGAATCTCTCGCCGCGTATCCGTACCGCCCTCTCTCTCGCGCTGAATAATATTCTGCAGGGCGTGAAGGATCACCCGTTCCCGGATAAGAAGGTATTCAACCTGTTTTCGGTCATCCAGAGCTACGGCGCGGTATCGACCTTTCTCAACCTGATCCGTTTCGACCCACAGTTCCGTCTGATACTGCTGGACGCGGTCGCGGAGAGCGACTACCTCACAGGGATACTCGGCGAGTTTCCCGGCATACTCGACCTCTTTATCGACCCGGAGGCGCTCGAAACCACCGAAGAACTGCCTGTTGCGTACGGATGGATGATGGAGACTTATTCCGGGGATGTAAAACGGGCGCTGTATCACCTGAAGGCGGCGGTCTTTTTCCGCACCGTAATCCGCGAGTTCGGGCGGGCGCTAAATTCCGCGGAGACCGGCGAGATACTGACCGGCGCGGCGGAGTTTATTATCGGGAAGGCTTATTCGCATCTGGGCGGGGAGAAGGCGCGAAACCAGTCGGTCATCGGGGTGGGGCGCCTCGGAAGCCGCGAGATCGCGGTAGGTTCCGACGCCGACGTATTTTTCGTATATCACGACGCGCCGGGAAATAGCGAAATCTACACGGATTTTGTCCCGGAGCTGATGACATTCCTCGAAAAGATCATACCGATGGACGCGCGGCTGCGGCCGTACGGGCGGAATTCCGCGATTACGATCGACGAAGCGGGTTTCTTCGAATATATGCGTACAAAGGGGGAATTCTGGGAGAAAGCCGCGTATGTCAAGGCCCGCCCGGTGGTATGTCCCGATGGGGGCGCCCGGGAACGTTTGGCCGCTGGAATGCGGGAATTTGTGCTCTCCGGCAATAAAAAGGGCGATAAATCCGAGATCAAGTCGCTGCGCGGAAAAATCCACAACGCCTATCATAAGCCGGGCATGTTTAATCTGAAAAAAGACCCCGGCGGACTTCTGGACATCGATTTCGCGGTGTTCATGGAACTGCGGAAGCGCGATTTTCGCCAATTCGTAAATTCCACCGCGGATAACCTGAAACTTCTCGGGTTGGACGAAGTATATAATATCTATTGTTTTTACCGCGACATGGAGAATATTCTGAGGATGAACGGGACGGGCGAGGGGAGCGTAATCGATTTTTCGGATACCCGGATGTGCGGGAAGATCGCCGCGCGGCTGGGATTCGGGGGAATTGAGGAATGGAAAAAACAGTTTGACGAGCGGATAAACGTTATATTATCATTGGTGCAATAGATTCCGGGCGCTTCCGGGGGGATTGGAAGAAAGAAATTATTTATTTTCTATGGAATGCTTGAAATTTTATAGGATATTCTTTAATCTATAAGTGTGTGTGATTCATGGAGGGAACAATGGCGAAAAACAAAATTAAAGTGCTACTGGTTGCAAGCGAGGCGGTTCCTTTCGCGAAAGTCGGGGGCTTGGCCGATGTGGTCGGCGCCCAGGGTAAGATCATGAAGGAAGAAGGCATCGATGTCCGGATCGCGATCCCAAAATACAGGATTGTCGGAGAGAATATCGAGAAACTCGGCCTCAAGGTCAAGCATAATTTCGATTTCACAATCACTATCGATACGCGCGAGGAAAAAGGGCGTGTGGAAGAGATCGAGTACGCCGGGGTCACCTACTACCTGATCGACCGTCCGGAATACTTCTGGCGCGACGGGATATACAACGATACCCAGAGCAAGCAGGATTATCCCGACAATCTCCGCCGGTTTATCTTTTTCAGCCGGGCGGTACTCGAATGCGCCAAGGGAGTCAGTTTCCAGCCCGATATTATCCATGCCCACGACTGGCAGACCGGACTGATCCCAGTCTATCTCCGTACCGATTACAAAGCCGATTCGTTCTATCGTATGACGAAATGCATTTTCACTATACATAATCTCGCCTATCAGGGAATTTTCCCTGTAGAAATGTTTACGCTGACCGGGCTTGACTGGAAGTACTTTACCATCCACGGGCTGGAATATTACGGGCATCTCAACCTGATGAAGGGAGGAATCGTTTATTCCGACACCACGACCACTGTCAGCGAGACTTACGCGCGGGAGATTCAATCTCCGGAGTTCGGCAACGGGCTCGAGGGCGTGATGTCCGACAAGGCGATGTACGGAAACCTTTACGGCATCTTCAACGGGGTGGATTATACGGAATGGCATCCTTCTGTCGATGTTTATCTGAAGGAGCATTTCGCCCTCAATTATGACGTCAATAGTCTCGATAAGAAACAGCAGATAAAATTGAAATATCTCACTGAGAACGGGATCAAGAAACCCGATGTATCGAAACCCCTGATCGGCATTATTTCTCGGCTGGTCGACCAGAAGGGATGGGACATTATTTTCGAGATCATCGAACAACTCTTCAAGGAAGATATCTATTTTACTGTTTTAGGAACCGGTAAGTACGAATACGAGAACCGTCTGAAGACGGTGAAAAGCACCTATCCCGATAAGATGATTGTCGATATCGGCTTCGATATTCCGAAATCGCATTATATCGAGGCGGCGGCGGATATTTACCTGATGCCGTCGCGTTTCGAACCCTGCGGCCTCAATCAGCTGTACAGTCTTGCATACGGCACAATCCCTGTCGTTCGGAATACCGGAGGTTTGGCAGATACTGTTAAGGACGGTAAGACGGGATTTGTATTCAAGAATTATAATCCCGAAGAACTGATAGGTGTGCTGAAGAAAGCGATCGATTTATTCCGCAGTTCCGCGGATAAATGGCGAAAGATGATGGAAAACGCCATGAAAGAGGATTGGTCGTGGAAGAAAGCTATTCAAAACTATAATGACCTCTACGATAAACTGATGCAGAAGTAGACGACCATAGACCAAGAACCCGCATAGTAAAGGCAATCCTTTGAAATGCGGGTTCTTTCTTTTTATATAAGTAACAGAACGTTGCTATGAGAATAGAATGATTAGAATAAGAAGAACGAGGAGCGCGAAACCGCCTATTGCGAGGAACAGGACGAGATTGGGCTCTTTTTTGGTCTTTGCGTCCTGCGGATTGAGCATAGTGGGATCCGCGGCGGCGTCCATCTGGCTCTGCATTTTCATCAGTTCCATCTTTGCGGTTTTCGGCTTACGGGTATCGCGCGCGGGATCGTACTTCTTAACCTTCAGATTATCTTCCTGTATAGACTTACCGTAAACGCCGGGACCGATATTGACCAAAAGGGTGTAATATTTTCCCTCTGCCGTCACTTTTACTACAGACGCGGGAATCGGTATGACTTCATGGTCGCGGCTGGCGTCTAAAAGATCAATAAAATACTGACCCCTGCTGGTCTCTTCGCTGATCTTAACGAGTATCTTATCGCCTTCGGTGAGTTCGAGCAGAGAAATCCCGTTGATAGGCGCGAGCACAAGGGATACATCGAGAACTACTGCGGAATCTCCGAGGTTGAGGTTGTCGTCTTGAGTGGTTACTGCCGCGATGGCTTCGCCGACTCCCTGTTGTCCGGATGTGCTCTGACGGGCTTTTTTGACCTCCTCCAGATCGCCGGAATTAATAGTCTCTACGCCTATTTCGATTTTTATATTTTTATCGCCGGTAGGACGCATCAGGTATTCTTCGATGATTGCGCAGGCTTTGTTAATCTGGGATTTTTTTATCGCATGCCATATATCGATGCCGCGGCCGGTGCCCGGCTCGAAAAGGTCCTCGAATGTCGCCTGTATATCGTGCGTCAGGTTGGTCGCAAACTCGCCCTTCCATTTCATTTTTGCGATCAGGTCTTCCATCTCGTTCCACGGCATATTAATACTGTTTTCATAGACGGTGCTGAAATGCGAGGCGATGATGTCGTAGCGGTCTACGTTTTTGGTGACGTTATCCATGAGTATAATGAACAGTCCGAATGAACTGGATGCCGGCGCTTTAAATCGGCCTTTGATAATCGTAAATGTTGCGTCGGTTTTAAAATCCACTTCCATGGCATCCTCTCTTCCTCGGGACAATTGAATCCTTCAACGGCAAATTCCTCTATATTTTAACTTTAAAATCGTTCCTTTACAACTTTTTTCCGTCTTTTTCGATGGAATAACCTGTTTTTTTTACATAATTGCCGTCTTATTCTATAATAATAAACTTTTAGATAGTGTGTTTATCGGAATGCAAAAAGGACTTCTTAAATGAATATCATTCTTTATCTCGCCGCAAAGTACTTAAAATTCAAAGCCAGCGACAGGGGTATATCGCGTATCGCGACTATCGCGTTCCTCACTGTGATGTTCAGCAGCACTGCGTCCGTTGTTATCCTGTCCGGGGCAAACGGATTCCACTCGAATTTCAAAGACAAGCTGATGTCCCGCGACGCGCATATCACAATAATCGGCTCGGATGAAGGTATTCCATCGTACCGGAAATACATCGACCAGATATCGATGATAGACGGGGTCGAGCGTGTCATACCGTATTTCGATATTCAGGGCTTGTTAAAAGGCGCCCTGCGCGACTGGGGCTCGTTCGTCAAGGCGATTCCTGCTGATTATTACGCAAAGGACGACAATTTTGCGAAAAGTTTTTATATAACAGAGGGGAGCTTCGACCTCAATAGCCCCCATTCCATTGTCATCGGGAATAATCTTGCGATGAATATCGGCGCCGCGGTAGGAGGTTATGTTTACCTCATCCTTTTCTCCGATCTGATGCCCGTAAAATATAAATTTAAGGTATCGGGAATATTCACGGCAGGTTATGCGGATTACGATTCCACGCTGTCGTTTATCTCGTTCGAGGAAGCTCAGGCGATCATGGGAATGGCGGATTCGGCTTACGGTCTTGCGGTCACGGTAAAAGACCCGTACGAGGTCGAAAAGTACTCCGCCCCGATCTCCGAGGTCTGCCCGTTCACGAAATGGACATGGAAACAGCTGAACCGGAATAATCTGGTCGCGCTCGATAATGAAAAGCTGTTGATGGAAATTATATTGTTTTTCTTCTTCGCGGTGGTCTTCTTCAATATCCTATCGACTATGATCGCTATGGTGCTCGATAAGAAAGAGGAAATAGGCATCTTGAAGGCGATGGGGTTGAAGCCGGGAGACGCGATGCATGTGTTCCTTTTCGACGGCTTTTTTCTCGGGGTCATCGGCAGTTTCCTCGGCATTCTGCTCGGCATGATCATTACGATTGCCCTGAACGATATCCTTCACGCGATCGAATATATTATCGATTTTGTCAACCTGTCAGGATATTATATCGCTATGATATTTACTCCGGTACCGCATCCGGCGCATTATGAATTTTTCAACAGCACGGTATATTATATATCCGGTTTCCCGATCAAGACTGAGTTCAGCGATCTGGTATTCACCATGCTTCTCGGTGTGACAATCAGCACACTTGCGGTCGTATTCCCGGCGTGGAAAGCGGGGAGGATGCGCCCGGTGGAGGTACTTCGGAATGACTGACGAATTATTGATCCGCGCGACGGATATCAGTAAAACATATAAAACTCTGGTCGATGAGGTGATGGTATTCGATAAGACGAGCGTCGATATCGAACGCGGTACCGCTGTAGCGATCATCGGCGAAAGCGGGCGCGGAAAGACAACGCTCCTGAATATCCTGAGCGGCCTCGATAATCCGTCGGAAGGTTCCATCCTGTTCGACAACCAGCGCATCGATACAATGGACGAACGCGAACTTGCGATATTCCGCAATAAGAACGTTGGCTTTATCTTCCAGCACCATTATCTGCTGCAGGATTTCCACGCGCTCGATAATATTCTGCTTCCGCTCCGTATAGCGGGAGTCAGGCTGGACAGCGCCCGGTTAAAAAAGGTATGGGATATGCTCGATACCATCGGCCTGAAGAACCGCGCGTATCATTTCCCGGACCAGTTATCCGGCGGGGAACGACAGCGTATCGCGATAGCGCGGGCGCTTGCCAACGATCCCGTCGTGGTTTTCGCCGACGAGCCTACCGGAAGTCTCGACCGCAGGAACGCGGGCGCGGTGGAGGATCTCCTTTGGCGGCTGAAGCTCGATTTTAATAAGACCTTTGTGATCGCCACACACAATCCGGATATCGCGAATAAATGCGACAAGGTAATTGAACTGAAGTAGTGTGCTGCGCACGCTATTCCCGATATGGCGGGATGTGTGTCACACTGAGCGCTTGTCCCGATTGCTGAACGGGATGCCGAAGTGTGAGCGGCATTTGTCCCTCGACAAGCTCGGGATGACGGGGTGTCTGTCACACAGAGCGCTTGTCCCTCGACAAGCTCGGGATGACGGGGCGTCTGTCACACTGAGCCTGCCGAAGTGTGAGCGCTTGTCCCGGTTGTTACTGAACTGGATGCCGGAGTGTGAATATACTGAAGAAGCGAAGAAATCGGTAATCAATCATATATTTATTATTCTTTGTAATAGGAGTCTTTTATGTCAAAATGGGTGTGGCTCAACGGCCAATTAGTCGAACGTGAGAAGGCCGCGATATCGGTATTCGACCACGGAATTTTATACGGCGACGGCGTATTCGAAGGGATTCGTTTTTATGACCGCAAGGTCTTCAAGCTCGACGAGCACATCGACCGCCTGTTCAATTCAGCGAAAATAATCATGCTCGAAATTCCTATCTCGAAGGACGAGCTGAAAAAGGCGGTACTCCTGAGCTGCCGTGAAAGCGGTTTGGCGAACGGGTACATCCGCCCGGTGGTCACACGCGGATCGGGCGCGCTCGGCCTCGCGCCGTGGAGATGCAGCAATCCCAATATATTTATCATTGTCGATACTTTGCAGCTTTACCCGCAGGAGTTGTACGACAACGGTATGCCGATCGTGACGGTGGCTACCCGCCGGAATATCCCGGAAGCGCTCAACCCGATGATAAAATCGCTGAACTACCTGAATAATATTATGGCGAAGATCGAAGCTAAGAATGCCGGCGCCGAAGAAGCGATCATGCTCAATCATGACGGGTATGTCGCGGAGTGCACCGGCGATAACATTTTTATTATCCGTAACGGGGTAATCTATACTCCGCCGGTCTACGCGGGCTCTCTCCCGGGCATCACCATGTCCACAGTGATCGAACTGGCGGCCGGGATGGGTATAAAGACTGTCGAGAAAATGTTCACCCGCGCCGAAGTATACACGTCGGACGAATGCTTCCTGACCGGCACCGCCGCTGAAGTCGTCCCGGTGATTAGTGTCGACGGCCGTATTATCGGTGACGGCGCGCCCGGCGTATTGACCAGGAAGCTGGTAGATGCGTTCAAGGATTACACCCGCAAGTCGGGCACCCCGGTTGAATGAAGATTCTTTCCCGCGCCAAACTGAACCTGTTTCTGGATATTACCGGACGGGATCCGTCCGACGGATACCATACGATCGACAGCATATTTCAGGAGATTTCACTCGCGGACGAGATAAATATCGAGCAATCGGATACGGATAGCGTGGAATTCCGGGGCATAGAAGTCTCCGGCGAGGATACCACTATCCATAAGGCGCTCAGGATGTTCCGCGAAGAATACGGCATCAGTGAAAAGTACCGGATTATTGTGGATAAGCATATCCCGTTGGGGGCTGGTTTAGGCGGGGGGAGTTCCAACGCCGCCGCGGTGCTGACAGCGCTTGCGGAGATGCATGGGGTACCGTTAGAGGAAACTTTACCTATCGGCGAACGGATCGGCAGCGATGTGCCGTTTTTTTTCTCCGGCGGGCTGTGCCGTGTGCGCGGGAAGGGTGAATTGATCGAACCTCTCGCGGGCCGTCTCGACGGGCTTTATTTTACAGTAGTGTATCCCGATATACATATCTCGACAGCGTGGGCATATTCTCTGATTGACGAGTACGGCGAGGGGCTGACGGATGATGAAATAACGAAAAAAAAAGCGATTGATATTGATTTTTTACGAAAAATTATGTATAATAAATTTCAAGGAAAAATTTTCGACAAAGAGGAGAAACTTTCCGCTTTAAAAGAAAAACTGGGCTTGGAACTGCGGGCGGATATTTCAATGATGAGCGGAAGCGGTTCTTCTCTTTTTTTTGTTTATAAAAGCGAAAGAATCCGGGATGAAGTTTTTGAGATAATAAAAAACAAATTTAACTATCGGTTTTTCCGATGCGATCCGGTTTATCGCATCCAGCGGTAAAAAGGTGTGTTCTTACAAATTCATCACCAGGAGGATGAACTCATGGAGATTACGGACATCAGGATCAAGAAGTTGGAAGGCGACAGCAAGTTGAAGGCTTACGCATCCGTGACGTTTGACGACAGCTTTGTGGTACACAACATCAAGGTAATCGAGGGAAAGGGCGGGCTGTTCATAGCTATGCCCTCGAGAAAAACCCGCAGCGGTGAGATGAAGGATGTGACGCATCCGATCAATACTTCATTCAGGGAGAAACTTCAGAGCGCTATTCTGGAAGCATATCAATCCGAGTAGCAGTCACTTCTGTAGTTATTTAAAGAAGTGATGACAGGCACAATGGCTTTTTGAAAGGGGAGTATGGGCTGGATTTCTGAGCTACCAATTATACAGTGAAGATGGGGAGTGGTGCAATTGGCAGCACACTGGCTTTTGGAGCCAGGCGTTGAAGGTTCGAGCCCTTCCTCCCCAGTGTAAATCTATAAAGCCGGTGTTCCGGCTAAGAAGTGTTAAAAAGGAAAGAAGATGCCGGTTTCAAATCTGAAACTGTTAACCGGAAGGGCAAATCCGGTATTCGCTCAGAGAATCGCCGATTATATCGGCGTTCCGA
This sequence comes from Brevinematales bacterium, assembly GCA_020059465.1. GTDB lineage: Bacteria > Spirochaetota > Brevinematia > Brevinematales > GWF1-51-8 > GWF1-51-8. Next base: position 91,738 of record JAGVBZ010000025.1, on the reverse strand, counting down.
TAGTCGACACTTTTATCACCGATTTTGCGGATAATGAAATATTCGTGAAAATCCGTGAGAATGTGCGCGGTAAGGATGTTTTTATCGTTCAGCCTACCTGCAATCCGGGGTACAAGAACCTGATGGAACTCCTCATTATTATCGACGCTCTCCGAAGGGCATCGGCGGAACGGATTACTGCGGTCATACCGTATTTCGGTTATGCTCGTCAGGACCGTAAAGCCGAACCGCGTGTGCCGATCACTTCCAAGCTGGTGGCGAATCTGGTGACTGTCGCGGGCGCGGACCGTCTTCTTTCGATGGACCTGCATGCCGCCCAGATACAGGGATTTTTCGATATTCCGGTAGATCATTTGTATGCCACACCGGCGTTTTTGAAAAAAGCCCTGTCCCTCGGCGATATGAAGGATTTTGTGGTGGTTTCTCCCGATATCGGGGGCGTCGAACGTTCCCGCTTTTTTTCGAAGCTGCTGGGGACGAATCTCGCCATCCTCGATAAACGCCGCGAGAAAAAGAACGAGGCGGAAGTGCTGAACCTGATCGGCGAGGTCGACGGGTTGAACGTAGTGATGATAGACGATATGGTCGATACGGCGGGAACGATCTGCCAGTCGGCTGAATTATTGAAGAAGAAGGGCGCAAAGTCGATACATGTGTTTTCCGCTCACGCCGTATTATCCGGGCCGGCCCCGCAGCGGCTGGGGGAATCACTGATCGACAGAATATACTTCACCGATACGATCCCGGTGGAGGAAGCTAAGCTGAAAACCATCGGCCCGAAGATGGAGACTATTTCGGTAGCCGGGCTTTTCGGCGAGGCGATCGAACGGATTCATCTGAATGAATCGGTGAATTCATTGTTTGTAAACGAAACAAAAGTACAATAATAATCTTTATTGAGCGACCAGGAGGACTATTTACATGGCCGAAGAATTTATTTTAAAAGCGGAAGAGAGAAAGAAAATCGGAAAAGAAGAAGCCTTGAGACTTCGTGACGATAAAATGCTTCCCGCTATTGTTTATGGTTCGGGAGTAGAAAACCCCGTTCCGATTACCGTCAGCTACTCGGATTTCGAGAAGCTGTTCAGTAAAGTAGGAAAGCATCATATTATTTCCCTCGAGTTGGGCGGTAAAAAACTGAAAGTGATTGTCAAGGACTATAAGTTCCATCCGATCACCCGCAGGTTTCAGCATATCGATCTGCTTGCGGTTGCGGAAGGGAAATCGTTTATCACTGAAGTTCCGGTGAATTATACCGGCACACCCATCGGCGTAAAAGAGGGCGGTTCGATGCTGATCTTCACCAAGAAGCTCAAGATTCGCACAACCCCGAAGGATCTTCCGAATTCGATTGAGATTGATATCAGCGACATGAAGCAGAAGCAGTACATGATTGTCCGTGAAATACTGGGCAAGTTCAACTTCAAAGTCCTGACGAATGAGGGTAACGTCCTCATCGAAATCAAAGCGTAATCTGGATGATTAAAACCCCATTGGCGGGAGGTTATTGTTGAAACTGGTAGTAGGTCTGGGAAATCCCGGGGAAGAGTACGAGAGATCCCGGCATAATCTCGGATTTCAGGTTCTTGATAGATTAGCGGTTCGTCACGGTATTGTGGTGGACACTAAGAAGAAGAAATCTCTCATCGGACGTTTTCGGCTGGGCAAAGAACGTGTCATGCTTCTCAAACCTCAGACGTTTGTCAACCTGAGCGGGGAAGCCGTGCTGTATATGGCAAGTTTCCTGCGTATCATGCCGGAAAATATTATCGTGGTATGCGACGATGTCAATCTTCCGTTCGGTTCCGTGCGGATTCGGAAATACGGATCGAGCGGCGGGCATAACGGCATCAAGTCGCTGATCCAATTCCTCAAGTCTGATAATTTTCCGCGTATTCGCATCGGTGTGGGCGGCCCGCCGGAACAAACCCGTTTGGAAAATTTTGTCCTCAGTAAGTTCTCCACGGATGAACTCGCATCCCTTGATCCGGTGATCGATAAGGTCTGCGATGCGGTTCAATACATCATCGACGGCGACGTCGATCGCGCGATGAATGAATTCAATCAATGAGGCATGGCCGGCAGATTCGTTCGATCTTCCTGGGCACTATTCATAAATACAAAATGATTCAAAATGGCGATAAGGTCCTGCTCGGGTTATCGGGCGGGGCCGATTCCGTATTCCTCGCGCATCTTTTATCGGACTGCCGGGCCGAATTGAATATCACCCTTGCGGCGGCGCATATCCATCACGGAATACGCGGGAACGAGGCCGACCGCGACAGGGAGTTCTGCCGGGAGACCGCGGAAAAACTGGGGATGGAGTTTTATACCCGCACGGTCGATGCGCCGGGATACGCACATGAGCACGGGCTTTCTCTCGAGCACGCCGCCCGCGACCTGCGTTACCGCGAACTGAGGGATATCAAGTCTGAGACGGGCGCCGCGAAAATCGTGACCGCGCACCATCTCGACGACCTTGCCGAGACCATGCTTTTCCGCCTCTTTACCGGCACGGGGCCGTCTGGCCTCCGCGCTATCCGTCCCGTCAACCGCGATATCATCCGGCCAGTCCTTTTTATCCCCAAGTCGGAAATCTCAGAATACCTCGCTCAGGCTTCTATCCTGTTTATCACCGACTCGACGAATACCGATACGTCATACCCCAGGAATTATATCCGTGAGAAAATCATACCGCATATCGCGGAAAGGTTTCCGGGATTCAGGGGGCGGCTGAAAGATTTAACCCTGATCATCAACAGCGAGGAAGAGTATTGGGAACGGGCAATTCGCGGATTGGGGCGGTATCTGGAGTTCCGGGACGGGCGCGCGCATTTGGATAAGGAGATTTTCGCCGATACACGGAAACTTCCTCTGGCGCGGCGGTTTATCCGCGGAATGATTACCCGCCGGTTCGATACTTCTTTTCACGCGAACTTGTCTTTTATTGATAATCTGATTAAATTTTCCGGTAAGACAGAAGGCGCTACCCTGATATTCCGGGCGAAAAAATTCAAGGTATTCTCGTCATATCGCGAATATGTCTTCGAAAAAGCCGATAAAAATTGTGCGAAAGAGACGATTCATGCTACACTTATAGATAATTTTTCTATCCGGAGCGGAGACGTCTTGTTCGACTTTTCGCGTTCCGATTGCGGGAATTCCGGCGAAAGCGCCGGTGACCGGTGCGAATTTGATCCCTCCGGTATGGAATCGGTGATTATCCGGGGCCGGAACGACGGCGACCGGATAGGGATTTCCGGCGGGCGGCATAAAAAAGTACAGGACCTGCTGGTCGATATGAAAGTTCCTCGATGGATGCGGGACGAAGTGGGTGTTATCGGGAATGAAGCGGGCGAAGTGATCGCGGTTTATATTCCCGGTTATGGTTTTCGGGTATCTTCAAAATTCTATACGGCGGCGGGAAAACCGTGCATGACGGTAACCGCGCGGAACGGAGACTGAAGTGAAACTAAAGACTTATCTTACTGCGGAACAGATTCAGGAAAAAGTGGCGGAACTTGCCGCGCGTATCGACGAATATCTCGGGGATTCCGAGGCTGTGATAATTGCGAACTTAAAGGGTTCGGTTATCTTTTTCTCGGATCTCATCCGGCAGATAAAAAGCATGAATATTACGACCGATTTCCTATCCACCGAAAGCTACGCGGGCACCGAACATACCGGAACTGTGAAAATCACCCGCGACTTATCGATGGATATCAGCGGGAAGAAAGTGGTGCTGGTCGAGGATATCCTCGATACCGGCCTGACCCTCGAACATATCATGCGGTATATCCGCGATATCCATAATCCCGCGGACGTGAAAATCTGCGTGCTTCTGGACAAGCCCGCCAACCGGAAAGTCGAACTGGATGCCGATTATGTAGGATTTACCATTGAGAACGAATTTGTTGTCGGATACGGATTGGATTATTATGAAAAACTTCGCAATCTGCCCTATATCGCCTGGGTGGAAGAGCAATAAATAGGAGACTTGAATGAGTGATAACAGAAATTTCAATAAAAACCGCGGGCGATTTCCTCCGAACAACCGGAATCAGGGAATGTACTTCGCGATATTTTTAATCATCGTTCTGGGCGTTTTCACGCTGATCTATCTTTACCTAAAGCCCAAGCCTGTGCTGACCTATAACGAGTTTATCCAGAATGTAACGAACGATTCGGTCGCGCGCGTTGTCATACAGGGACAGTTGATTAACGGCGAATGGAAGAAAGCCGACGCCGCCGGTGCGAAGGAATTCAAATCGGTCATTCCCCTGGAAGACCCGACACTTCTGCCTATGCTGAAGGAGCACAATATCGCTATCATCGGCGAGCCTGTGCGCGACGGAAGCGGAGACTTTATCTGGTGGATTGTGATTATATCGGTCGGAATGTTCGTCCTGTGGTTTTTCCTGATGCGAGGCTCGCAGGGAGGCGACTCCGGGCGGGCGATGTCGTTCGGGAAAAGCAGGGCGCGTCTGCACCGCGATATGAGCGGGAAGGTAACATTTGCCGATGTCGCGGGATGCGAGGAAGCCAAGCAGGATCTGGAAGAAGTGGTGGAATTCCTGAAAAGCCCGCAGAAATTCACGGCGCTCGGCGCGAAGATTCCCAAGGGCGCGCTTCTCGTGGGTTCGCCCGGTACGGGTAAAACCCTGCTCGCGAAAGCGGTCGCGGGAGAGGCCAACGTGCCGTTCTTCAGCGTCAGCGGCTCCGAGTTTGTCGAAATGTTTGTAGGTGTGGGCGCGTCGCGCGTACGGGATTTGTTTGCCGACGGGCGGAAGAATGCGCCGTGTATCATATTTATCGACGAATTGGACGCGGTCGGGCGTTCGCGCGGGGCTGGGCTTGGCGGTTCGCATGACGAACGCGAGCAGACCCTGAACCAGATACTGGTCGAGATGGACGGGTTCGATTCGTCAGAGGGACTGATTATCCTCGCAGCGACAAACCGTCCAGATATCCTCGATCAGGCCTTAATGCGGCCGGGCCGTTTCGATAGAAAAATAGTTGTCGATAAGCCCGATGTGCGGGCGCGTGAGTTGATCCTGAAGGTGCATACCCGAAAGGTGCCGACCGAAGCCGATATCAATCTCGACGCGATAGCGCGCGGGACTCCCGGTCTGACCGGCGCGGATATAGAAAACCTTGTGAACGAGGCGGCGCTCAAAGCGGCGCGCGAGAACCGGAAGAAAGTTTCCAACCACGACCTGGAGTACGCGAAGGATAAAGTCCTTCTCGGCCCGGAGCGCAAGAGCAAGATTATACTCGAAGAAGATAAACTGATTACGGCATTCCACGAGAGCGGGCACGCTGTGCTGGGACACTTCCTCGCGCTGACCGACCCGATCCATAAGATAACGGTTATTCCGCGCGGGTTCGCCGCCGGGGTGACGTTCAGCCTTCCTATCGACGAGCGCACGCACTTATTCAAGGAACGCCTGATGGAGGACTTAATGGTTCTTCTCGGCGGGCGCGCGGCGGAGGAGATCAAGTTCGGGCATTCATGGATATCCGGCGGGGCGTCGAACGATATCGACCGCGCTACGGCCATCGCGCATTCCATGGTCTGCGAATGGGGGATGAGCGAGAAACTCGGCCCGGTCACTTATGGAGAGAAGGAAGGACCTGTTTTCCTCGGGAAAGACCTGGTCACCCGAAAGAATTTCAGTGAAAAAATCCACGAGATCATTGACAACGAGATCCGCGATATTATTATGAATACCTACGAGAAAGCGAAGGCGATGATCAAGAAGTACGAAGCCAAACTCGACCAGCTTTCGAAGGTTCTGCTGGAGAAGGAAGTCCTCGGATCGAAGGAAATAAACGAAATACTCGGCCCGTCCGACAAAGATCGTTTCCCTATCAAGGACAAGATCGAAAAAGCGTTGGGAATAATAGTTCAGAAGCCGGCGCAGAAACGGGAACCCGCGGCGAAACGTCCCGCGAAGAAAGAGCCTGCGGTAAAACGTCCGCCGAAATCGCCGAAGAAGTAATAACCCCGGCGGGGGCTTGTTGACAAAGTATATCCTGTTATTGCGAGGGAATCTGAAGATTACCAGCATCGATGCCGCCTTGCGGGCCGCAGTGACAGTAGCTTGCCTCAATTGGGTTTTTGTCGATAAAGCCTCGGACAGCCGGCTTTTTCCCGTTGACCTTGATTTTCGGGAAAAATAGAGTAAAATATATGTGACGTATTCAGGCGGGAAAGATGAGTCGTTTGGGAATGAGTTTTATCTCGTATATCATGATGCTTTATCAGTCCGGATTGATCGCGCTCGGGCGGATGCAGAATCCGCTCGGTACGGATGTCCCGATGGAACTGGAAGAAGCCCGGAGTATCATCGATTTACTGGAACTCCTTCAGGATAAAACGAAGGGCAATTTATCCGACGAGGAACTGCATACGCTGGATATGGTGATGGAGACGCTGCGGAGCGGATATGTCGAGGAACTGAGCCGCGCGGCGTCGGAGAATAAAGACAAACCCGGCAGTGAAATAACCGAGGGGGACGAGTTTGAAGTCCATTGAAACGACCTTCCGAGGCGTACGCGACGAGATAAAAAAAATCATTATCGGACAGGATGGGGTAATCGAACTCCTTTTTATTTCCGTACTTTGCGGGGGGCATTCGATTATCGAGGGAGTACCCGGCCTTGCCAAGACACTGATTATCAATAGCCTCGCCCGCACCCTCGACCTGACGTTCAACCGAATCCAATTCACCCCCGATATGGTTCCGTCGGATATCACCGGCACCGAAGTGCTGACGGCGGGAGTCAAGGAAGGCAAATCGTTCCGTTTTATAAAAGGCCCCGTTTTCTCGAATATCGTGCTCGCCGATGAGATCAACCGTACGCCCCCGAAGACCCAGTCCGCGCTTTTACAGGCGATGCAGGAACGGCAGGTGACTGTGCTCGGCGAGACCTACGAACTCCCCGACCCGTTCTATGTGATGGCTACCCAGAACCCGATCGAATACGAGGGGACTTATCCCCTGCCGGAAGCCCAGCTCGACCGTTTTCACCTGTTTGTCTATATCGGCTATCCCGACCGCAATGAGGAAATGCAGATTATCGGCGCGGACGCCGGGAAGCTGGGGGATTTAAAGGCGGTGATCGACGCGAAGGAGTTGAAGAAGCTGACCGAGGAAACCCGTAAAATCCCGGTATCGGATAAGGTGAAAGAGTACGTGGTGGAACTGGTTCGCGGGACGCGCCCGTCGGAAAGTAAGCTCGGTTTCGTAAAGAATTATATCGAATGGGGCGCCGGGCCGCGCGCTACCCAGATGCTCGTACGCGCCGCGCAGGCGCGCGCCGCTATGGATTCTAAGAAAATGGTCGATAAAGAAGATATAGATTCCGTGCTGATCCCAGTGCTCAAGCACAGGATCATCCCCAACTATAACGCTGTGTCCGAACGGATCGACGTATCCGATCTGATCGGGGAAATACGGAAAAAAATCGAGGCGGTGCTATGAACAGGGTATACCGTTACGTACTCTGCCTGATCGCGCTTTTGAGTGTCTACGGTTTTTCCAAGTCGGTATGGACGACCGTGCCGATCTACCATATCAATCTCAAACCGGGCGACATCATCCGGATTAAATTTACCGAAAAAACCATGCTGAAGTATAAGATCGAAAAGGTGCAGAACGTCAACCTCGCCCAGAAGGGCGTGACCGGAAAAGGTGAAATGTTTTCGTTCTTTCCGGACATCGAACTGAAGTCCGACGATACGGTCAAATCGAAGAATCAGCTCAATATCGATAACCAGAATAAGTTTACCGTATCCGCGAGGGTTGAAAGTGTGGACGGCGGGGTTGTTTCGCTGAAGGCGTCCACAAAGAGCCTCATCAACGGGCAGATATTCGGGGTTGAACTGAGCGGGGAATGTTCCGTCAAATTTATATCCGCCGATTATTCGGTGCTGTCGTATAACCTGCATAACCTTGATTTCGAGGTAAAAAATTATGCCGAGACCGGATCGAAGGATTTCTCGCCGTCGGATCTCATATTTACGACAAATTTCGCCGAAGTGCTGACCAACCGAAGTTATACGACGAATATCGCGCCGTTTATCGGCACCACGCTGCTCGCCAACGGGAATATGTTGACATATACGAATATCAGGACAAACCTGACGACGAATTATACGTTCTCGACCAATCAGTCGTCGCTCAGATTGAAACTGGAGGGGCTGACAGACGTGAAACAGAAGGAAATTATTATAAAATATATAGGCTTTATTATGAATTCTTTATTTAAATAAATCTTCCCTGTATAATAAAAACCGGCTCAAATACAGTTAATAAGTATGGAGAGATTTGCGTATGCTGATGGAGGAAATCCAGAGTCCTCAGGATTTAAAAATTTTATCCCTTGAGCAATTGACCGCTTTATGCGGGGAAATCCGCGCATTCCTGATCGAGAGCGTACAGCAGACGGGGGGACACCTTTCCCCGAATCTCGGCGTGGTCGAAATAACGGTCGCACTGCATTATGTATTCGATGCTCCCCACGACGATATCCTTTGGGATGTCGGGCACCAATGCTATGTACATAAAATTCTGACCGGACGCGCCGGCAAGTTCGGTACGCTGCGTGGATGGGGCGGATTATCGGGGTATCCGAACCCGAAGGAAAGCCCGTACGACACCTGTCATGCGGGGCATAGTTCGACATCCCTTTCCATCGCATCGGGAATTGCCCGCGCGAAACAGCTCAACGGTGAAAAGTCGCATACCATCGCTGTGATCGGCGACGGTTCGTTCACAGGCGGCCTCGTGTTCGAGGCGCTGAATACCATCTCGCACCAGAACCTTCCTGTCATAACACTCCTTAACGATAACGGTATGACTATTTCTGAAAGCGTCGGAGGCATCACCCGCTACTTCAATAAGCTTCGCACATCGGAAAGCTATGTCCGGTTCAAACGGAGGGTGGAGTTCGGTGTGGCGAAGATGCCGGGCATCGGCGGCGCAATCCGCCGTTTCCTTTTCAGGTTAAAAGAATTTATAAAAAATATTTTTGTCCCGGAGAACCTGTTCCGCGATATGGGAATGCTCTATTATGGACCGTTCGACGGGCATAACCTGAAAGAAATAATAGGGGTATTCACCTCGATCAAACATACGGTCGACCGGCCGGTAATCCTGCATATCAAAACACAGAAAGGGCGGGGCTTCGAACCGTCGGAGAACGATCCCGGGAAATTCCACGGGATTACGGGGATATCGGTCAACGGCGACGGCAGTATCCCGTTACCGGAGCACGGTAAGAGCTACTCGGCGTTATTCGGCGAGACTGTTCTTGAGCTTGCGGATAAAGACCCCGCGATACATGTAATCACAGCCGCGATGACGACCGGGACGGGGTTGTCCGAATTCGCGGAAAAGTACCCCGAACGGCATACCGATGTGGGAATTGCGGAACAGCACGCGGTCGATTACGCGATGGGGATGTCGCTGAAGGGGTTTAAGCCCGTCGTCGCAATATACTCGACATTCCTCCAGCGCGGGTACGACCAGTTAGTGCATGATATCGGTATCGGGCGCGGCAGGGTGTTGTTCTGTATCGACAGGGCGGGACTGGTGCCCGGAGACGGCGAAACCCATCAGGGGATATTCGATATCGCGTACCTGCGGATGATCCCGAATTTCCGCGTTTTGCTGCCCGCGACCGGGAAGGAACTGCGGATGATGATCGAGTATGCGTTGGAAAAATGGGACGGCCCCTATGCGATCCGTTACCCGAAGGATGTGGCGAACGAGATCGCGGGATACCGCCCTGAGGAACATCCGCTCATAGAGGGCGATTCGGTAAAGGTGCACGAGGGAAAGGATATTCTTATCATTTCAATGGGGACTATGTTGCGCGATACGCTAAAAGCGGTTAAAATATTAGAAAAGGAAGAGAATATATCGGCTGAAATTGTAAATTTACGCTTTGCAAAGCCGATAAATAAAAATAGGATAAAAGATTTCGCGGAGGGAAAACGCCCCATTCTCATTATCGAGGAAGGAATCAAGGAAGGCGGGGTTTCCGAACACCTTGCATATGAAATTCGGGAGATGAGCCAGAAGAAGGAAGTTCATGTTTTAGCTATTCCCGACGAGTTTCCCGCGATAGGTACGAGAGAAAAATTATTACAGCATTATGGATTGACATACGGAAAAATTGCTGATACAATAAAAAGTTTACTAAAGAAAGTTTTTTGAGGCCCGAGGGAGAGGTGTGTGAGACAAGCAAACACCGGTAAAGACAGCAAACGCGTGAACTATAAGCGACAATTTGTTAAACGCGACCGCGCGGTAAAAATCCTCAAGGAGTTGAGCGAATTCCTGAAGATTTTAGACATGCGTGAGAGTAACATTCTGCACACCATGATTGTACGTTTCGCAATCGAATCGGTCGAAGCCTCGCTGGGTTCGCTCCTGATCTACGATAACGAACGCAACGTCCTGCGTTATCAGGACACCTACCGTTATGAAAACAATAAAATTATCCTTGAAAACTATGGCGAACTGTTACAGGATATCTTTATCCGTCCCGGCGAAGGAATAGTCGGGGAGTCCTATATCAAGGCCATCTCCATCCTCGTGGACGATATGTCCAAGAAGGACTATGAGAAACCGCTGATCAGCGATATTGTCAAGGTCGAGATCAAGTCGGTTATCGCCATGCCGCTTCAGGTGGACAACGAGGTCGTCTCGGTATTGGAAATCGCGAACACCGCGGATAAGGAACCGTTCTCGATGGACGATGTGGAAATCATCACGATTATCGCGAATTTCGCCTCGACCATCCTCGACAACGCCCGCTTATTCAGTTGGGCTATCCATGACAGCCTCACGAACCTTTATAACAACCATTACTTCTATAAAGAACTCTCGGACGAAACGGAACGCAGCAAGCGTTACGGACGGGTATTCTCGCTGGTTATATTCGATGTGGACGACTTCAAGCACATCAACGACGGATATGGGCACAGCACGGGCGATAAGGCTCTCCAGCTCCTCGCGGAGTGCATCAATAAAACTATCCGCAAGGAAGTGGATATTGCCGCGCGTTACGGCGGCGACGAATTCGTGATCGTTCTCCCGAACACCGCCGCGCAGGAGGCGTTCAAAGTATGCGCCCGTCTTGCGACACTGATCTCGAACAGTTCTGTGGTTTCCAGCGACGGTCGCGAGCTGAAGATTTCCCTATCGATGGGTATCGCCGAGTTCCCTAAGGACGGCGAGGAAGTGTACTATCTTTTCAATAACGCGGACGAATCACTGTACGCGTCGAAAGGCGCCGGAAAGGACGCGATCTGTATCTACGGCGAAAAGCCGAGGAAGCCCGACGGTTCTAAAGCAGTCCCTAAAACCCCCGCCAAGACAAAATAATTTCGCTAAGAACACGGGACACTCGGTTTCCGGTAGAGATTCGGACATCGAGTAGCATCGAACGAAGTGTGGTGCATTTCGAGATGTCGAATTGTGTATCGAGATGAGGTCATTTCCTAAAATCCTTTTTCGACTTCCGCATTAGTTTTTCAAAATCGCCTGCAATCAACGCTTCTTTTTTAGAATGACTCCAATTTTGGATTTGCTTCTCCCTATGGAACGCATCCTCAATTCGTGAGTATTCCTCGAAGTATATCAGTTTTACCGGCAGTCGTTTCGACGTGTAATTTGCGCCTTCGCCCGCGTTATGTTCGGATAGACGTTTCTCCAAGTCCCACGTACTTCCGGTATAGAAAGTGCCGTCATTGCAAAGAAGGATATACATATACGGCATGGGCGCTCCTTCGGAAACCTCGATACGCCCCTGCGGGATACTCGGTTTCCGTTTAGACCCCGGACATCGAGTAGCGCCGAACGAAGTGAGATGCGTATCGAGATGCCAATATTCTAAATCTTCTTTATTTCTATCCAAACTCCATGATTATTCTCAAAATCTGCTTTTGATTTATTAAGCATTATTTTTTTATTTATACTCCACTTGCCTCCAAAATGTAAAATAACTAAATAGTCTATAGGTTTGAAATTTTGCGCAATGATAGTAATAATAAATTCATATTTATTTTTTGAAAGAATATAATCTTTATTAGTAGGTCGTACAATTGTGTCTAATGAAAAATAGCACTCTTCTTTTTTAGGTCCGTTTTTATCAACCACAGAATCTATTTCTTGAGAGAAAAATGGCTTCTCAGGATCAGTATCACTAAGCTGTGTAATAACTTGCGGAGAAAAAATATGTCCTAAACCAATAAAGCGTGAAATACCTTGATGTAATAAATCCAACGAAAATTGTTTTGAGTTATCAACCCAATCTAAATTTCGTGGAATAATTTGATAATCTTGATTCTGTTCAGATTGAATTTGAATCTGAACCTCATTTGCAGAACCTTTACCTTTTTCATTTGAAATTGCAAGGCGAAAGTAGAAAGAATTTGAGAATTGTAAGCAATATGGTTCTTTCATCTCAAATTTTAACTCTAAAACTGGGCGATACATCCAATCGACAATCTTTTTTTGAAAAAATAGTACAATAAAAGTACCTATTGCCATAAATATCGTTCCGATTGCAGTAAGTGCATTCCAATCGATGCTACAATCGGGAAGAATATGAAAATATTTTAGTATCATTAAAACAATAACAGAGCATAATAAGATTATTATGATAAAAAACCCAGTTCGCATTTTTCCATCCAAAAACCTATTTTATACATTCTATCACTATACGATAATCCCCGCAAATTATAGAGAATCAAAATGGCATCGCGTACTCGGAAACCTCGGTACACCCCACCCAAAAGTCGGGGTACTCGGTTTCCGGATTCTCCCCGGCCATCGAGTAGCACCGAGCAAAGCGAGGAGCGTATCGAGATGCCCTCCGCGTATCGGGGCAATTCATATCAAATAGTCCCAGCACCAGACTTGCGCTCTTTTCCTTTCCATACTACAATATTTCAAACGACAGGAGAAAGGGAAATGCCTGTAATTAGGAAAAATCTTATCACCAACGACTGGGTGATCTTTTCGCCCGGGCGTTCCAAACGTCCGACGGACTTCCATAAGAAGGAAAAGGACAATCTCGACGCGCTCAGGGAACGCCCCGCCTACCGCGATAATTGCCCGTTCTGCAGGGGTAACGAGAAACCCGAGGACAGCGAGATATTCCGGACGCCGAATAAAAAGATGTGGCAGGTGCGTGTCCTTGAGAATAAATTCGCGAGCCTCGACCGAAGCGTACGCCCCGTGAAACGGCATGTCCATCTCCGGAAGGAAATGGACGGCTTCGGTATCCATGACGTGATTATCGACAACCCGCGCCATAATACCAACCACGCGCTGATGGGACGGGACGAGATGGAAGAGCTGATGCGCGCCTATCTTCGGAGGTACGGGGAAATCCTCGCCAACGACGATGTCAATCATATCGTCATTTTTAAAAATCAGGGCTTTTCTGCGGGCGGATCGCTCGAACACCCCCATTCGCAGATATACGGCCTCCCGGTCATGCCGTTCGAGACCCAGACCCGTGTCAACGAGGTCAAGAAGTACCACGAGTTCAACGATTCCTGTCTGATGTGCGACCTGCTGAAGGAGGAAATGAGCGACCGGATAAGGATTGTCGCCGAGAACGATCATTTTATCACCGTATCGCCGTACGCCGCGCTTTCGCCGTACCATGTCTGGATCGTGCCGAAGGACCATAACCCGTCGTTCTCCCTGATCGAGGATAAAAATATCGTATGGCTCGCGGACATGATGAAGATCGTGTTCTATAAGTTCTTCTACGGCCTCCGGAACCCCGATTATAACTACGTAATCCAGAGCCTGGCGCGTTCGAAACGCGAGGCCGAATACTTCCATTGGTATATCAGCATAATCCCTCAGGTCAAACGCCGGGGCGGGATCGAGTACGCGGGCGGGCTGTTCGTGAACCCGAAGATGCCGGAGGACGCCGCAGAGGAATTGCGGAATGTCCCCGACGGGCAGGAGTTCGATTATACGGCGCTGGAGGAAGACCTGACGGGAAATTAAAAGGGAGGAATGAGCTAAAATGCACCATAAAAATCTCGGTTTATATCGGCATTCTCACGTTTTTTACGAGGTAAAAGAATCGAACATGCGCAAAGTATTGCTTGTGGTAATTATCACACTTTTCACGATGGTCTCCGAGATAGTATTCGGATCTATATTTAATTCCATGGCGTTACTGGCGGATGGCTGGCATATGGCAACGCACGCGAGCGCATTAGGAATTACATTTTTCACATTTTTATTAATGAAAAAATTAAAGTATGATTCGAGTTTTGCGTTCGGGACATGGAAAATAGAAATACTCGGGGCATATACGAGCGCGATATTATTAGCTATAGTCGGTCTTGGGGTCATCTATTCGTCGGTCGAGCGGTTACTTCACCCTGCGGTAATACAATACGATCAGGCTCTTATTGTAACATTTATTGGTTTAGGGGTGAATGTGGTCTGCGCTTTTATCCTAACAACCGGAAAAAATCCTGATGCGGATCACCATCATTCGCGCGAACATGGGCATGATCATGAGCATGGATTGGGAATAAAATCTGCGTACCTGCATGTAATAGCGGATGCATTGACATCCATCTTTGCGATCATCGCGTTGCTGGGAGCGAAATTACTGAAATTGAATTTTTTAGATCCGGTAATGGGGATAGTCAGTTCGGTTTTAATATTTAAATGGTCCTTCGATTTGATAAGGGAGACATCGTCCATATTGCTGGATAGAAATACAGATAAGGAGTTAACGGAAGAGATAAAAACGATAATCGAAGGCGACGGCGATACGAAGATTTCCGATTTACATTTGTGGAAAGTTGCCGAGGAATTATATGCCTGTATCATTTCACTTGTAGCAGAAAAACCAAAAAAGATTGAACAGTATAAAAACATGTTAAAACCCGTTCATGAACTTGTGCACACTAGTATTGAAATAGAAAAATGCAGGAAATCAAAATAGTAAATAAACAAGATCATAGGTCAGAAGATTGTTGTTTACTTAGGTATAGTGACAGACGATACAATTACAGGCGATAAAAATATACTTATATTGGGACGATTTATTTTTAGTATTGTTGCTCAAAAAGGGATTGTCAAATGACACTGAAAACATTCACATCGGCTTTCGCGAAGTATGTGAACCTCGACGAATTGGTCTACGATATTACCCTGCTGGCGCTTGCCCTGTTCCTGCGCGGGCTGATCGTTCCGCAGGGAATGACTATCGTCGATGTGCTGAATCCCATTTCGGGCACTATCCTCCTTCTGGCGGTATTTTTTTCAGTTTCGTATTATATGGGGTTTATACAATCCCGTTATATAGAAGCGCTGAAGGAACGCGAATCCGCACAGAACAAGGTAGTCGCATTATCGATGGTTACGCTGATTGTGATGATTATCGCGGTGACCATTATTTTTGTCAGGGCATTCCCCGATGCGGACCCGGTTTTTTCGATGGCGCTTGTTTTCGGAGGGCTATGTATGGTTGCCAGCGGGATAGTCGGGAGTTCCGCGAAAAAAGAAAAGGGCGGATGCTCGTTGTCGATAGGTGTGTTCATGCTGTCGCTGATTATTATTTATTTTTTCATCAGCTTCTATAAATGCGAGGATAACCCTGAGAGCATACTGACCGCTTTGGGAATATTCGCGGCGGGCGGGGCTGTTCTTGTGCTCCTTTTTAGACTGAATGTCTATGTTTCGGATAAGATATTCGACGGAAAGAATAAGGCGGGTAATGCCATTATCTTCATACTGTTTAATATCATTATTCCGCTGATGACCGCGCTGATGTTGGGATTCTGGCAGGAGATATCCGCGTCCGGAATGATCGGGGTATTGCAAAGCACCGATGTGATCAGCATCATCCTATCCGGGGTACTGTTTTTAACTGTCATCAGCGTAAGGGTGCTGATGGCGCTTGCCCCGCCGTACCGGATTGTGAATACCGGAATGGGGGCAGTGTCATTTACAGTCTATATCATTATATTGATAAAAAATATAACCTCTATTCCGGGGATACTTTAATGACGCGAAAAGAATTTTTCGGGACAATAGCGAAATACGTTAATCTGGACGAATTGGTCTACGATATTACCCTTCTGGCGCTCGCCCTGTTCCTGCGCGGAGTGATTGTCCCTCCGGGAAAGACGGTCGTCGGGATTTTAAACCCGGTATCCGCGATAGTTACTGTTTGTCTCATCTATTTTTTCGTACCTGTTCTGCTTGGCGCGCTTTATCTCCGTTTCCAGCCGTATAAAAAGAAGCATCCGCTCCCGGTCGGCATTGTCACTTTCATATTATTCGCGACTGCGGGAGTGCTGTATATCGCGGTGAACGAGAATCTGCGCGGATTGGGACTGCTCGCGCCCGAAAATATGTTCATCCCGTATATCGCGGGAGTATTCCTGATGCCTGCGGGGAACATGTTCGGGTATTCCGATATGAACGAGGAAGGATGCAGGAACACTGCCGTTATGTTTTCCCTGATAACCGGCATCTCGTTATTCCTGCTGTTTTTCTATTTTGCAGAGTTATTCGGCTGGCTCCTCGGAACAGGTATAGTATTGGGCGGCGCGGGGGTTTATACGCTTCTCCTGCTCGGCGGGCTGAAATTAGCGAAGAAACTTTTTAATAAAGAATCGAAGGCCGCGGGTATTCTGCGAACGATACTATTCGGGATAATCCTCCCGGTGATCATCGTACTGATACTGGGTTTCTGGCAGGAGATATCGATCATCGGACAGACCGCCGGCATGAATACCGGGGATATAGTACCCCGCGTACTGCTCAGCCTTCTGCTCAGCGGGATAATTCCTCTGCGGATAGTGATGGCCGCCGCGCCGCCGTACCGTGTTATCAATACCGGGATCGGGCTCGGATCACTCGCGCTGTATATTATCACCCTCGGATCGTATATCGAATTACTGATAGGAATGGTAAAATAAAATGTCATGGAAAACGTTTACGGGGACTCTTGCCAAATATGTCAATATCGACGAATTGGTATTCGATATTACGCTCGCCCTATTCGCGATTTTATTCCACGCTCTTGTTATTCCCGCCGGGAAGACTGTTGTCGATATTCTGACCCCGACAACCGCGGTCATGCTTACCCTGTTAATCGATTTCTTTGTGACGTTTTTTTTAGGTAATCTTTTCCTGAGGTACGAACCTTTATTCGAGAAACATACCGGAATAAAAAAACTCCTGTACGTGGTGATATCATTGACCATACTTTTCCTCTATATCGGGGTTCCGGCAAACATGTACAAATTCGAACTGATTTCATCGGATAATATGATGATCCCGTTCCTCGCGGGACTATTCCTGATTATAGGGGCCGCGTTCATTGGGTTCGATAAGGACAAGGGTTCCGGGTGCGGGGTTATGATGGCGATACTTTCGATACCCGTCCTGTTTGGATTGATTTACCTGATGCTGTATATCGGCGAAGAAATGAATAACTGGTTTCTCGGCGCGGTCACACTCATCGTGGGGCTGATTGTCTATGGCGTGGGCATCGTGCTGATAGGGCGGCTGAAAAAAACTCTGTTCGAGGAAGGGTCGAAGGGTATGGGTATCGTCAGGATTATCGTCTTAGGGATACTGTTTCCTCTCACAGTCGCGCTGATGCTCGGGTTCTGGCAGGAGATTATGGTCGTCGCGATGGGAAAGAGCGGGGGTAAAGATTTCTTTATTTCGGTCTTTACCCTCATCCTGTATGGGGTTATTCCCGTGCGGGTTCTGATGGCCGCCGCGCCGCCGTACCGGATTATCAATACCGGGGTGGGGCTTGCGTCGCTGTCGGTTTATTTCATCACCCTTTTCTCGGCTCTTAAAAATTAACGAAGGCGGTAATGTATGGAATTTTTAGACGCGCCACCGGAAGAAGAATTAAAACCGAAGGGGATAATCAATATCGACGAATTTGTGTTCGATATCCTTTTAATCGCCGGAGCCTTGTTTTTCCGCCAGACGGTAATCCCGCCGGGGAACACAATCATCGATATTTTGACACCGGGGGTGCTGCTGCCCCTGTTATTCCTCGTGTGCTTTACCGTTACGATGGTGTACGGACAACTGAACCGCCGTTATCAGACGCTGACCAGGGAAAAATCGTTCCCCCGGAAAATAATTCTGATCCTCTTTATTATTATTTCAGTGTATTCTGTCGGGAGTATTCTCTCGATATTCGGTAAGGTCGCGTTCCGGTTTATCGGCGAAAGCACATTTCTACTCTGTAATTTATTTTTCCTTCCAATTACAGGGATTATCGGAGGGGTTTACGGGCATATCGAGGACAGCGAGATAAAAAAAGTATTTACCGGTATCATCGCGCTTACCTTTTCGGCGGTTCTGGGCCTATTCATTGTCCTGAAAGTCCATCCTGTTATCCATAATCTCATCAACAGGTTTGTATCCGAGCAGTTTCAGGGCACCGCGGGGTATATCGTCCTGATCGTCCTCATTGCTCTGCTAATTGTGTCATATGTGCTTATGTGGCCGGTTTACCAGAAAATATTCGAGGCGATGATAAAAGACGATCGTCCCCGTTGGAGAACAATCCGCGAAATCCTGAAACACCTGCTGGAGTCGGCGTTATTGATCGGCGGACTTTTTATAATTCAGGAGATCATGATAACATGGGGGATACAGGAATCGGTCAGGAAGACCGGGCCGGAGTTTTCGATTGTACCGTTGTTCTTCTTCGGGATTATTCCCATACGTGTGCTGACACTTTTTGCGCCTCCGGTCAGGGTAATCAACCTGATTATGGGGATAGGTTCGGCAGGATTATATATTTATATGCTGATAAACTATCTGCCGGTTCTTCAGGGATTGTTCAGATAATCAGAACTTTACCTCGCCCTTGAAATCGGGGTTCTTGAGGAATCGCTGCACCTTCTCCCTGATCTGATCGCGCACTTTTCGCACCAATTCCATAATCACTTCGTCCGTACCGCTGAATTTCGACGGGTCGGGGAATCCCCAATGCATCTGCATCCTCATCCCGGGGAATACCGGGCACTGTTCCTGCTGGGATTCGTCGCATACGGTCACCACATAATGATATTTCCGCCCCTCGCGGAAGAAGTCAAACACCTTATCGACGCTGTTATGCGATATATCGATTCCGTCCTCGGCCATCGCGCGAACAACGTACGGATTCAGCCCCGGCCCGGGCTCTATCCCCGCGCTTTCCGCGAGATATTTATCTCCGCCGAGATTGTTAACATACGCCTCGGCGATCTGGCTGCGTGCGGAATTATGTACGCAGACGAAAAGTATCCTGATTTTTTCCATCATTATCCTCCGAATATACATTAATATACAGGAGTTAATTGAAAGTATGCTTTCTGTTAATCTTTAGTTAACTTATCCTGCGGAGAAAACTTCTTCAGCCATTTATCCCATAAGATATATAGTATAGGCATACCCATCTGAAACTCCAGCAGGGAATTAACTGTCAGGAGGAGCCACGAACTCGGCCGGATACCGGAGATAAAAAGCGAGAATTCCATCATAAAGTACACCGCCACTCCCATCAGGTATAAAATGCCGATTTTTTTCCACGGCACTTTAAGTATAATCAGGGCAATATATCCCGCGACAGCTATCCCGATCTGGAGAAAACGCCCGTCTCCCATATGACGGCAGGTGGTGATGAGCGCATCGTCGATATGCAGCATCTGCGATAGGAACGCGACAGAAAGCCATCCCCCGAACAGGAAAAGAGTCCAAGCGACTTTATTTGATTTTTCATCGAGCATGAGAAAAATCCATGCGAACAGGAAGCCGTAAGCGATGGAAAACCAGAGCATAAAAATGAACAGCCGCCATGTATCCGGAATACCGGGAAGTAGGGAGGCGGGAAGGGTGATATCACGGATATGTATAATATGTATCCAAAATCCCCAGTCAATGACAAAGTTGATCATTCCGCCGGTTAAAAACGCCCAAAAGGGAATCCATTTTTTTCTGATAATCATGAAAACCGCGAAAGCGGTCATAAAGATTAAATCAAAATAGATATAATCGATTCCGAAAGTCCTGATTACATCGTGAGACATAATTTATCCTCCGTCGGTTAAAGAATAGTAAAATCTTTATGCGACATCCACGCATATCATGCAGACGTCGTCGTCATATTCTTCCGCACCCCGGAAATCACGGAGCCGTTCGGACATTCGGGCTATGAATTCGCCGCAGTCAAGCCCGCGAAGCGCGTCAATCGCGTCCCGGATAATTTCCGACTCGAAGTCCGGGGTGAGAGGATTGACAGCCTTATCCAATTCGTTGACCGTCTCGACCAGCCCGTCGGTGTATAGCAGGAGCTTACTGCCGGCGGCGAGCTCGATTTCTTGGTTGGCATAGCTTTTTCCGATTATATTCAGCCGGTCGTTACTCAGTATCGCGAGCGGTATCCCGCTCTTCTCCGTCCTGAGAAGCTCGGTATTCTTCCCTCCGATGAGGTATGGCGGATTATGCCCGGCGTTTGCGTAGACAAACATACGGGTGCGGCGGTTGAATATGCCGTAGAACGCCGTAATAAAATTGCCGTCGGTGCGTTCCAGTAAGGAGGAATTGAGGTACTGGAGGAACTCGGCTGGATTGTCGATTTCAGGAGCGATCTGGAGGACGAGGCTTTTCATCATGGACGTAATGAACGCGGCGGGGACACCGTGGCCGGACACGTCGCTGATGAATATCCCGACGATGTCCTTATCGGGGAAATTGACGAAATCGTAGAAATCGCCGCCGACCTTTTCCATCGGCTTATAATAGCAGGCGATATCCGGGCCGGGACTCTGTAACGGTATCAACGCGAGCTGGATCTTCCTTGCCAGTTCCAGTTCGTTCTCCATCCGTTCGTTGCGTATCTGGAGCTGGTTCCGTTCCTCGGCAAGTTCGCCCGTACGTTCGAGGACGCGCTGTTCCAGCACGAGATTGGAACGTTCGAGTTCCTTGGCAAGGAGTTCCTCCTTATGGAACGCGCGCGAAAAACGCATCGACAGGATAAACGACTGCGAGAATATGAATATAAACACGCCGTACGACAGTAAAAACCCGGTGGCAATCATCTGGTTGACATACATCATATCGTTTACGGTCGCGAGCAGCAGGACAAGGAATCCCAGCATAATCAGGAGCGCGCCGTCGCGTTTACGGATCAGCGCGAGTATGAGGATCGTCAGGTCGTACACCCCGTTTATCAGCAGGATGATATGGTACGCGGGGAGCCACGCGCTGAAGAGCTTCTCCGGGGCGATCAGAACGACCGCGCAGTAAAGCAGACCCGGCGCAATGAACCCGATATTCAGCACTTTCAGGGTTTCGTTCTTATAAAGCGCGGTGATGAACAGCAGGAACAGTATGCCCGCGACAGGCATGGTCAGGTATTCGATCCGTACGTTCCACAGCCACTCAATCGAGGGGAAAGCGGTATAGAATATTTTTTCGTTGGTTAAAAGGGTACGCAGCGCGACCACAAGGCAGAATAGGCCGAAGTAGAGCGGGGATTTATCCGAACGCCGAAGGGAGTACAGCCCGATATGATAAAGCCCCATAATCAGCAGGATGCCGAACAGGAACATATCCGACGCTATCCCGTTCTCGCGCGAAGCGGCGATCTGCGGGGCTGTCCCGATCATCGCGCTGTACTCCATCCCGCTCCGGTTATGCTCGTAGTTCGCGATCTGGAGGATAAGTCGGATATTCGTACTTTTCGCCGTGAGGTAGGCGGCCCCAGGTTTCCAGTAGGGGGTATAGGTCTCCGGGCGGTCCGAGACAGCGCCCTCGGATAGTACAAGTTCGTTGTCGATCCATAGATTGTATGCGGTGGGCACAGGCTTCATCTCGATTCCCAGCATCCGGTCGGTATCCGGCAGCGTGATGCGCAGAACGAAGGTAGCAAACCCGTAATCCGGGATTGCGGAATGGCCGTTCCATGCGCCCGGCATCTCGAAATAGTATTCGGGGGGACGGTTCGAATAGGTCATCGGCGTCAGAAGTATGGATGGGAAAAATTCCCATTCGCCGTCCAGTTTCACCGGGCCTGCCGTATCGAGGTTGACGCCGGACAGGTCGAGCGTGCCTTTGACTGCCTGAGGCGCGGGATTTGACGCAAAGGATGTACATGTCAATACCAGTAAAAAGAATAGAAAAAACATTTTCATGCTCAACCCCGGATACATTCGAATAATTATAATGAAAATAAGAAATAAGTAAATAGTAAACGCGATATCGCGGAAGATTTAATAGGGGATGTCCCGCAGACGGCGGAGAGTATCGTCGTCGAACGGTACGGGTGTTTTCCCGGAAACCGACGCGAGATAACAGAGCTTCGCGTGCTTTTCCAATATCTCTAAGAGCGAAAACGCTTTCACAAGGGTCTCGCTGTAGGTGAACGTGCCGTGACGGTCGAGTATGATGATATTCGTTTCCGCGGCGACAGCGCGTACCGCATCAGCGCCCTCGGAGGTCGACGGGAGCGCGAACTTGGCGACGCGGATATCCCGCAGGAACATCGCCGACTCGGCGGTGAACGGAGCGCCGGTAAGCCCGATGCCCAGCGAATTACAGAGAAGGACGTATGGCGGGTGCGCGTGGACAATCGCCCGCGCGGATGGATTCTGCTGATAGATTTCGAGATGGGTGAAGCGTTCGGTGGACGGTTTCCTCCCGCCGGGGAGAGGCTCGCCCGACGCGCCGATTTCGGTCACATCGTCCGGGGTAATCATCCCCTTCAGCACTCCCGATGCCGTGATCAGGGTATTGCCGTTATCGAGCCGTACGCTGATATTACCCTCGGTCGCGGTCACATAGCCGCGATTGTACATCAGCCGCGCGTACTCCGCGAGTTCCAGTTTAATAAGATCTATATCGTTCATAGTTTCTCCCACGATTATCTTAACGGATGCAGACGGGGTGTCAACTAATGAAGTTTATTGTCCGGCTTATTCGCGTTTCTTTTACGGGTATAGAACCGGCGCCCCACAAGCGCGATGATATAGATCACCGCCGCGACGAGAATGGTGACTGCTCCTGTAGGGAGATTCTGAATCGTGAAAGACGACCAGTAGCCGATAAAGAGCACGATCAGGCAAATGATGGTCGATAGAATGATCATCCTGCCCGCCGATTTCGAGAACAGCCCTGCGGTCGCGGAGGGTAGGGTCAGAAGCGCGATGACGAGGATAATCCCCACCGTCTGGATCAGGATCACCACGCTTACGGATACCATAGTCAATAACAGCAGGGTCATCCGCGTTACCGGGATTCCCCGCACCTTCGCGTATTCCTCGTCGAACGAGAGGTAGAGGAACTGGCGATAGAAGATGAGTACCAGTATTAAAAGGATAAAGTCGAGCACCGCAAGAATAATGAGACTCTCGGTATTGACAAGCAGGATATTGCCGAAAAGGTAGGACGAGAGGTCTTTTTTTATACCGGGGGTGAGCGCGATAAAAATCACACCGATCGCCATCCCGATCGCCCAGAGCGCGCCGACCAATGTGTCGAGGTTCTGGCTGAAACGGAATTTAAACAGCGTAATGAGCGCGGCGGAAAGAACGGCGAAGATCAGCGCACCGATCAGCGGGTTCCACCCGAGGAAAATCGCGATACCCAGCCCGCCCATCACCGCATGCGCGATACCCCCGCTGATGAACGCGATCCGTTTAATCACTACGAATGTCCCGGTCACACCGCACGCCACGCTCGAAAGGATTCCCGCTATTACCGTTTTCTGCACGTAGGGCTTCGTGAGAAGCGCGCTGAAAAACTCCATCATAGCGCGCCTCCATGGGAGTGATGCCCGACCGGCGCCATATGGGAATTATAGAGTTCGTGCGCCACGTCCTCAGGGAGGATTTCACTGCACAGGTGCTGGTGGACTTCACGGTTGACGCAAATAATGCGTGTGACGAATGTGCTGATAAATCCGACGTCATGCGAGACCAGCGCGATAGTAATTCCGTTACGGTTCAGTTCGGCGAGCAGTTCCATAATGGATTTTTCCGCCGACGTATCCACCTGCGCGGTCGGTTCGTCCATCAGGATGAGTTTCGGCTGGGACACCATCGCGCGCGCGATCAGTACGCGCTGACGCTGGCCGCCGGAGAGTTCGCCGTAGCCCCTGTCAGCGAGCGCGGAAATCCCGGTCATTTCAAGCGCGCTGTGCACCCGTTCCCATTCGGCGCGGGAGAATCGGGGAAAGAACGAACGCGAGGTCATCAGCCCCATCGCAGTCGCTTCACGGACGCGCATGGGGAATCCCGCTTCGATATGCGGGGTCTGCGGCACATAGCCGATCAGGCCGCGCGCCCGGCGGGGAGTCAGCCCGCCGATCATCAGAGAACCGCCGTCCGGTTCGAGGAGGCCGAGCATCAGCTTCAGGAGCGTCGTCTTGCCTCCGCCGTTCGGGCCGATAATCCCCACAAAATCCCCGGCATCGATAGTCAGATTGACGTCCCGGAGAGCGGGGATATTTCCATAGGAAAAATTCAGTTCTTTAATTTCTACCATATTTATCCGTTACTTCGGCTGCGCGAGCGCCCCCGCGACCGATTTTAGATTTTCAATATAATTCTCCGCGAGCGGGTCGGCGATAACGATCCTGCATCCCGCTTCCTCCGCGATCAGTTTCGCCGAAGCCTCGTTGAATTGGGGCTGGACGAACAGGGTGTCGATCCGGTACTTCTTCGCGAAGTCGATTATCATCCCGACCTGCTGGGGCGACGGTTCCTTGCCCTCGTACTCGATCGCGATCTGCTTCAGTCCGTATTCCTTCGCGAAGTATCCCCATGACGGATGAAAGACCAGCATATTGGTCACAGCGGCCTTCTGTAACTGTGCCCGGATGAGGCGGTCGAGTTCGGTCAAATCGATTATCAGTTGATCGTAGTTCGAACGGAAATATCCTTTATTTGTACTATCGCAGAGTTCGAGCGCGTGCAGGATGTTTTTCGCCATTGTCATCGCGTTGACGGGGGAGAGCCACACATGCGGGTCCGGCGCGTCATGGCTGTGCCCGTGTTCGTGCGCATCTGCGGACTCGAACGGGATCAGCACGATATCCTCGATAGAACTGATAAATTTCATCGAGGGATTGGCCTCGCGGATTTTGCCTATCCATATATTTTCAAATTCGATACCTGCGGTAATATAAAGCACGGCGTCGGAAAGGGCGAACATCTGGCTGGGCGCGGGTTCGAACGTATGGGGATCCTGACCGGGCTGGGTCATCGAGTGGATTTCAGCCTTGCCGCCCGCAATCCGTTCGGCCAGAAACTTCTGGGGAAGGATGCTGACAAAGATAACTGGTTTTCCGCTTTTTTGTTTCACGGTACATCCGGGCATCGTGAAGGAAAGAACGATCAGGAGTAAAAGGACGGTTTTCATAAAATATCCTCCGAACTTGTGGAATGATATCAGGGCAATATTGTAGTGAACGGAAATAAAATGTCAAGCGCGGGGGGAGCGAAAAAATAAGCGCGGCCCTTAAAAAGGGCCGCGCCGGTTTGTCAGTTAATTTCCTTAGAAACGGGGCTTTCTAGGCTTAGCAAGATTAACCTTGATGTTCCTGCCCGCCATTTCAGACTGGTCAAGACTCGCAATCGCATTCTGAGCCTGATCCTGCGATCCCATTTCAACGAAACCGAAGCCTTTGCTGCGTCCGGTCTCTCTGTCCTGGATGATCTTAGCAGAAACTACTTCGCCGTAAGGCGAGAACAAAGATGCGAGATCCTGTTCTGTGGTGGAAAAGGGCAGATTGCCCACGTAGATGGATGTTGGCATAAAAACCTCCTTAAAGCTTGCCAACGGTCGGATCGGTACCATTCAAGCGCAGCAAGATGGTAGATGGTAACTCTTGCTTTGAGAAAGGAATGAAAACGGAGTTGAAACAAGTGAACTGAAAAAGAAGATGAGTAAAACCCCACATTGTTGAATTTCTCCGGAAAACGAGATACAAAATCCGCTTCTCAAAAACTAAACCAAATACCGAAATCTAATCTGGATACTCAAACCTAATCGTTCATGTATTATGCATCATTTTGAGAAACAATGCAAGTATTTTTTCAAATATTTCCGCTTTATTGTTATTAAGCGGAAGAATTCTGCTTTTTTTTGACTTCCTGCCGATTTATGATAAAATATTTCATACTTTTGTGGAGATGAATGTGACAATTTTACGCGGCATACTGCTTCTTTTTATCATGGTGAATTGCGCCTTTGCCGAAATCGGCACGAGTTTCACGCTGCTTTTTCCCAATAAAGCCGCGGCTTCCGCAGAGATTAGCGGCGATATTGTTTCCGATTTTTTTCTCCTTCCCCTGATCGAAGATATCCTCTACTTCAAGCCCCTGTCTATCCGTTATAACCGGGTCTACGGTATGGAAGTTGTCAACGAGAGTATGGCGACGAGCGGATGGTTTTTTGCAGATTCGTTCATGTTCCAGACACAGCTTGAGGGACGGATACCCCTCGGAAATCTTTTCTTCCGGTATTTTGTCGGAGGTATCGTGAATTGGAATATCAATCTGGAGCCTCTCAAGGGTAATATCGATAAAGACCTTGCCGCAGCCAGCGGGTACGATTCGGCTTATTCGCAGATGAGTTTCGAGAATAAACTCGGATTGGGTTATACGTTCGGCGGCGGAATAGGCTACCGTTGGAGCATCTTCTCGTTCGACCTGTCGGTGTCGTATCTCTATGTCAGCGCGCCGCTCAATCTGACCGGTACGGTTTATTACGGCGATAAGGGAGCGAATGTCACCCAGGCAAATTACTCAAATCCCAAAGCGGCTCTTGCTCTCAGAGGGTTTGCCGTATCGTTCGGGGTGCATGTCATCCTCGATTTCGCCAAGGCCAAAGAATTCGAATAAATCCGTCATTCATACATTTCTAAAAGAGTTTCAAATCCGTCCGGAGCGTCCGACGGCGAATGGGTCACCAATATCACCGCGCGTTCGGCGGAAAGTATGCCGAGATAATCGTAGAACCGCGTGCGGTTTTTTCTGCTCAGGAACGCGTCGGCCTCGTCGAGGAACGAGTAGGGTACCGGCGCTATCAGCGACCGCGCGATCCGGCAAAGCTGTTTTTCCCCGCCCGACAGTTCGGCATAATTCCGTTCCGAAAACCCCGTTAATCCCAGAGCGTCAGAGATGGTTTCATAGCGTTTTCCTGCGTCCGCGGATGGACCGAGCGCGTACATTCCCTGAATAATAAAATCGCGTACGTTCAGCTCGATCTGTGTACCGCCGGTCTGGGGCAGGTACGAGACCTTCCGCGCGATATCGATCCGCTTCATAGAACGGTTATCCGCGCCGTCGATACCGATCATCCCGTCGAACTCCCCGTGCAGGCAGAGTACGGCGCGGACAAGCGAACTTTTTCCGCACCCGTTGTCGCCGGATATCAGGAAACTTCCGCGCGGAGGGATATCGATATTCCCGGGGAAAACGATGGAACGGTTGGGGTAGAGTACGGTCAGGCCGCGGATTTCGATCACGGTTATATTCTCCGCTTTAAATATTCTGCCGGATATTTTTACATATTTAGGTTATAATGGCAAGGAAATATAGAAAGTTGTTCCGCTGCCCGGGGCGGACTTGAATGTGATATTGCCGCCGTGGGCTTCGATGATCTTTTTTACGATGGAGAGTCCGAGGCCCGTCCCCTCTTTCTTTCCATGTGTTATGAACGGTTCGAAGATGAGGTTCTTGATATCCTCCGGGATACCCGGGCCGTTGTCCTCGATTTTTATCAGCAGGTCGAATATTTTCTTTTGGGTGGAAATTGTTATTTTTCCGCCGTCGCCTACCGCCTCGATAGCGTTGGTGATAATATTGCTGAGCGTACGGATCATCCGGTACTTGTCTATCTTCAGGGTGATTCCCGATTCACAGTCGATTACCAGCTTGATGTTGTGTTTTTCGGCCTTCTGCACGAACATGCGGGAAAGATTCTCGATCAGCGGATCGATCTCGACCTGTTCGTAATGCAGAATTATGCTTCCCTTCGCGAAATCGAGGATATCATTGAGCATATTGGTCAGCCTGTCGATCTCGCTCATGATCATGCGGAGGTATTCGTCCTTCTCGTTTGCGGTAAAGTCCTCGTCGCCGAGCACCTCGATCCCGCTGCGGATGATGGTCAACGGGTTCTTGATATCGTGGATAATCGTGCTCGCGAATTGTCCGAGCGAGGCGAGTTTTTCCGAATGGATTTTTTCGGAATTGATGCGGATCGAATATATTTTCATAGCGATCAGGTTGAGGATCGTGCTCATGGTGTCCAGAATGAAGCTGCCCTTCTTCGATTCGCACATGATTACAATACCGTACTCGAGCTGGTCGACAAAGTATACGGGGAACGCCATTATGCAGAAGCCGCCGCTCGAACGGGAAATGATTTCCGCGGACGAAAACACCCGTTTCGCGGCTCGTTCCTCGATCCGGAATATCCGCTTATCGGGTTCCGGGAATTTCGGATTCGAGTAGAGGAAATGCATCTTGACTACTTCCCTCCGCATCTGATTGAAAACAGAGATATAGTTCAGGCGAAGAAGGTTACGCAGTTCAAGAATGACCCGTTCGATATATCGGGTTTCGTCGACAATCTCCGTCTTCATGCTGAACGAACTGAAATCGTTTATCAGGGTCAGGACACGGACTTTATTCAGCAAATCCTGTGTCTTGGTTTCCACTTCGCGGGAAAGCGCGGAATTATATGAATTGAGCTTTTCCTTATTGGAGAGGATATCGGTCGCCATTTCGCTGAAACTCTGCTGGAGGAGAGAGATTTCATCGGAAACCATATCCGGCGAGGGGATCGCCTGAACACCGCTCTGAAAGTCTTTTACCATCGATTTCAGCACGAGAAGCGGTATCGTGATTTTCCGCGCGAATACGATCGCGATAATCGATGCGAGAAGCACTCCGATGAAGAAAATGACAAAACTGACCTGCTGGAACAGGTTCAGCATAGCGTTCACGGTCTCGAAGCCGTAAAGAATCCCCAGATGGATTGTTCCCTTCGAGGGGAGGGAATAGAGCGCGGTTTTGAATACATAATACTTTCCCTCGGCCTTCAGGTCGATCAATTGAGGGACTCCCGGTTTAACGGTTTCCGTGTCCCTGATGACCGCTTCGGTCTCCTTCATGTTCTTGGAAACGGAACGGCTGAAAAGGATTCCCTGCGGAGTTTCGATGAATACAATGAGGTCGGGATTCCCCTGATCGAGCGACTTCAGGTAGTCAGTGTCCAGGACAGCGCTGACGATCGATAGCCCGATCTTCTTTTTCTTCTCGTTGTCGTAGATAGTAGAACAGTTCCGCATAACAACCATATTCGAAACGATATCGGGGAATGTCAGCGAATGCTCCGGGGTATAATACGGATTTGCAAGAAAATCCCAAATATACCGGCGCATGGAATCTGTGGTGAAATACGCCGAACTTTCTGGATGGAGACTATATCTCAGGACAATATTCGTATAAAAGGTAAATGAGACCATATCTATCGAAAAGGAGTTCAGACTAAATCCGGGCGGCATGATATTCGTACTGCCCTTCTTGAGCGACTCAATAAGAATGTTTTTACTGAATACGGACGAGATTACCCGGTTCTTCTCCATATCGGAATCGATCAGAAAACGGATTCGTTCGAGAGTGGCCTCGAGACGCCCGGCGACTCCCTGACGGGAGCTGTTGATAATCGCCAGCGAAAGTATCACGAATGCCAGCATGACAGGTATTACGCCCACGATCAGGTGAGAAACAATCATTTTCTGCTGTATCTTCAACTATACGGCTCCTAACGGTATAACGGAAACTCGATAGTAATAGTCGTCCCTTTCCCGTAAATACTCGTTATATCTATGGTGCTGTTATAAAAACTGAGCGCCCTTTTTACAAGAGTCAGTCCCATCCCCAATCCAGAGGTCTGCGCGGTATCGGCTTCCTCTACCCGGAAGAATTTCTCGAATACCCTGTTGAGGTTGCTCGGCTTGATACCGATCCCGTTATCCGTGATGGTAAATTCGCAGAATTCGGCGGTTTTATCCTTATCTTTTTTCAACACAGTTTTTACAGAAAGATCGATATTTACCGGTTTTTTATCCCGTTTATAGAGGTAGGCGTTGCTCAGAAGCTCGAAAAACACGGTCTGAAAGAGACGGTCGTTGCCGAATACGTTCAAATCCGGCTCGATACTGGTAGTGATTGTCACACCCCGCCCGATTTCATAGAATGTCCGGAAACGGTTGATGGCCTCGATTATAATATTGGACAGGTTGATTTTCGTGGAAAACAGAACCTGCGGGTTGATTTCGAGGATCGAGATATTGATGATATTATCGATAAAACGGATCAGTTCCTGGCTTTTACGGTAAATCAGCTTGATCGATTCCTTATCCTCTTTCGTCCCGTACTTTTCCAGGCTCTCGATGAGCAGTTCAGAATATGCGAAAATGCTGGTAAGAGGGGTTTTCAGCTCGTGGCTGAGACTGATTTCCAGTTCGCGGCGGATCTTTTTTTCCAATACCGCGTCGTGCTTATCCATCATTTTATGAAAGACCCACCGGAACGGGGCGCTGAGCGTTTTACCGACCGCGCGGAAGAAACGGGATATCTTAGTCATTGTTCTTTCCGAGCAAGTCCTCGATAAATGTGACTATATCTTTCGGTGAGAACGGTTTGGCGATAAAACCGTCGGCATGAAGCTCCTGCGCTTTTTTTCTTGCGAAGTCCATATCCTTAGCGGTCAGGAACACCACCTTGATATCCTTAAACTCTGATTCGGACTTAAGTTCCTCGCATATCTCGAATCCTGTGATTTTCGGCATCATGATATCCAGCAGGATGAGGTCAGGTTTAAACCTTCGCACAGTCTCTATCGCCATCATCGAATCGGAAAGGGTCTCCACCTCATATCCGCTTCTGGAGAGCTTGGTTTTGATGATGCTCAGAATCTCTTCATGGTCATCTATGGCAAGGATTTTTTTCATTTTCGCCTCCGTTTGGTAACCCTATTATTCTATATAAAAAAAAGGAATAATCAATATATTTTCGGAATAAATTCCCCCATTACTTGATTTTAACGAGTGATAAAGTTATATTATTAAATAGCAGATAATATATATAATAGTAATGGGGAGCATTTCATGGAAGGTAAAAAGTTTGCAATGATTGCGTTTATATCGATGCTTTTATTCGGATATAGCGCGTGTACATTACCTGCGGATTCATCCTCCGGGACCGCAAATATATCGCTGGTTGCCACAATTACCACTACCGAGGTGATAAAATCGGTGTATGTCAGCGGTGGATACCTCTATGCGGCCGCCGGATATGACGGACTTCTTATCTATAAAATAGTCAATCCCAGTAATCTGGTAAAAGTTACCGGCGGGACATACAGTACTTACGTCCCTGTAAACGATGTAGTGGTGAAAACCACCGGCGGATCGAATTACGCGTTCATTCCCCTCGGGAGCGTCAACGAATTGGGCGGTATGATGATTCTCAATGTCACTACCCCGTCGAATATCCTTCTCCCCGCAGGGCACTTAACGAATGATCTGGCCGGATACAACAGCGGTACGATAGCCATCAAGGACGATTTTACCCGGGCATATGTCGCGGATTCGGCCAAGGGACTGGTTACTTATACCATAGCCCCCGGCGCAGCCGGCGGTTGTGTTGCAGGGGCGGCGGCGAAATCGCTGGATAATAAGCCCGCCTCGGATATCAGCGTCTCCGGAGGGTATGCTTATGTCGCGGCTAAGGAAGGCGGAGTCTATATAGTCGATTTGGCCAGCGGAAAGATTTCCTCGGTCATATCTTGGTCGCTCAGTCAGGCGAATGCCACATCGGTTTCCGGAAGCACGCTTGTAATTGCCGACCAGCTTTACGGAGCGATGGTGTACGATGTCAGCGATCCTACGAAACCTAAACTGAAGGCCTCCTACGATACTTCCGGCGAAGCGCGCGATGTTATTGTCAACGGAAGCGACATATTTTTAGCGGACGGCTCGGTCGGTATGCTTTGGCTGAGTATCGCGTCGTCCAGTTCGGTAGTATTGAAGGGGCGGTATCTCGAAAGCAGCGGTATCGCGTCCAAGATATTCTATTCCACCGACACAACGCCGTTCATCTATGCCGCATACGGGCCGGCGGGCATCAAGGTATTTAAAATTTCAGGGAACTAAAGCAAAACCTTCTTTTTCGAAATACCGGCTATAATATGTCAAGATTTCGATTTTCAGGGGCGGAAGTATCTCCTCTGTTTTTCAGTGTTCGTTGAAAAATGGATGATTTTATGATAAAATAATAGAAAGAAATAGTTAATAGAAGGAGAGATATTTATGCCTCGAAAAATATTATTGTTATCGGCGCTGATCGGGTTGTTCGTGATCGCCTATGCTCAGACAAACCCCGCGCAGTACTTCTTTGAAGTAAGAAAAGCGGTCTATGATAAACTACCGGTCTCATTTTCCGCTAAGCTGACCGGGAAACCGATCGAAAAGGAACTGGATAAGATACCCAAGACCGCGCTGCTCGACGGGAAGAAAAAGCCGTGGGTGGAACTGGTATTCAAGCGGGACGCCGGAGTCAGTGTTAAAGTGAAAAATGTGGACGAATTCTACGAGGACCTTTTCGGCGACTATGTCAGTTTCTTCACATTAGGCAATATTCTTTCAAATCAGAGCGAACAAAGCCTTCTGAATAAATATGATTTTTCGTTCTTCTTGGATTCTCCCGGCACAAAAGTACTGACATTGAAACTGAAGCCCGCCAATGCGGAGAATAAGCTGAACATATATGTCGAGAATTCGTCGAAAAAAATCGTCCGGGTCGATTACCTTCTGGGGAAAGACCTCATTACCACTACCAGTGTGATCTATGTCGTAAAAAAAGGGAAAAAAGAGTACCTGATTCCCCAGAAGTTTCTGGTAAAGGTGTTCGAGGGCGTGCAGGAAAAGGTGCTGATATTCGATTTGGACGATATAGCTGTTCAGGAATGATGAACCGCGTGAAAATTGACAAAAAGAAGAGCTTTATCTAAAATAGTAGACATTATTTTTAATATGAAGAGGCATATATGGAAGCGAACACTCATGACGAGATCTTTTTGCAAGCTATGGAAAAAGAGCTCAAGAACGACACCGAAGCCGAGGGTCCTGTTAGGAGCGGGACGGTTATTTCGGTGGATAATAATCTCGTCTTTTTGGAGATGGGGGGAAAATCCGAGGTAGTAGTACCGTTGGATGAATTTGAAACTCCGCCGGCTGTCGGGTCGAAGGTCGATGTTATGATGACCGGTGACCGCCGGGAAGGTGTCCCTATCGCTTCTAAAACCCGCGCGGAGAGAATGGGTGTGCTCGACAGCATCCATGAGGCAATCCGTCTCGAACTTCCGGTGAAAGGCACTGTTAAGGAAGTTGTAGTTCGCGACAATATTCCCAAGGGTTTTACCGTCGATCTGGGCGGCGATTTAAAAGCGTTCCTTCCTTATTCCCATATAGATACACGCAGATATGAAAAACCCGAGAATATCATCGGACAGAAATTCGATTTTGTCGTGCTGGAAAAGCGCGGCACTAGCATCATTATTTCCCGCAGGGTTTATCTGCAGAAGACTGTAAAAAAACTCTATGGAAAATTTTTCGAGACCCATCAGGTGGGGGATGTTGTCAACGGGTCTGTCGAGGAGATTGACCAGAACTATATCATTCTCTCGGTGGAGGGCATCAAGGCGTTCCTGCATATCTCCGATTTTTCATGGAAGTATCTGAGCGATTTTCGCGGTGTGGTAAAATACGGCGACGAGTTCGAGGTACAGATCATTTCCCTCGATAAGACCAAGGACTCCGTCAAGGTCGGAAAGAAGCAGCTTCTCCCGAACCCGTGGGAGAACATCGAAAACCGTTTTGCGGTCGGCGATGTTATTCAGGGCAGGGTCGTGCATTTCCGCAAGGAGGGCGCGGTCGTCGAGGTGGAGGAAGGAATCGAAGCGTTCCTGCATGTTTCGGAAATATCCTGGACCCAGCGTGTCCGCGACCCGAAAAAAGCCCTGAAGAAGGGCGCAATGGTTGAAGTTAAGATAAAAAATATCGAAATAGACCGCCGCAGAATGGATGTTTCCCTGCGCGAACTCCAGGCCAACCCGTGGGACGACGCCGAGGCGAATTATACGCGGGGCAAGAAGCTTTCCGGCACGGTATCGTCTGTGCTCGATTTCGGGGTTTTCATCAAGTTCGACGACGGTATCGAGGGCATTCTCCGCAAGGAAGATGTGGACTGGATGGAGAACGAGGTCGATCTCAAGGAAAGATTTAAGAAGGGCGACAAGACTGACGTTATCGTACTGTCGATCGAGCCGGGGAAGGAAAGACTTCGCCTCGGCATCAAACAGCTCTCCGATAACCCTCTGCAGGCATTTTCGATGAACTACCCGAAGAACTCGGTGGTAGAAGGTACTGTCAAGGCGATACAGGAATACGGAATAGTCGTCGCTCTGGAGAATAATCTCGAAGGTTTCATTCATATTTCCAATATCAATAAGGACGGCGCTGAAAAGACCGAGGATACATTGAAGGTCGGCGACCCGATCCGCGCGGCTGTCCGCTATGTGGATGTCGCAAAGGCGAAGATCGAACTGAGCCGCAAAGACCTGATGCAGGCTGAGGAACAGCGCGAGTTCCAAAAGTATATCGTTAAGGAATCCGGTAAAACCGAAGCTTATTCGACCTCGATGGGATCGTTATTGGCCGACCAGTTTAAAGGCTTGAAAATCGAACCGGAGAAAAAGAAAACCGAGAAAGCCGAGAGCGCTGCGCCTAAAAAAACTGTAAAGAAGAAATCAAAAGATACGGAGAGCACCGATGTCGAAGAGTAATCCTGTACCCGCATTCAACGCTCAAAAAACGACTCTCCTCGAGAGAACAGTCGAGTTTATTAATAAAAACAAGCGCGCTCTATTGGTGGTTTTTGTAATAATCGTTTTGGGAAGTATTGTGCTTTTCATTAATAATCAGAATAAGAACAACGATGAGAACGAGGCGACACGTATCTACGATATCGCACTCAGTTCGATAGAGAACCTGAATTATGTTACCAACGCGCAGGAGCAGAACCGTATATTCTGGACACAGATATCCAACCTGTTCGTCATTATTCAGACCTATCCTGAAACTGTCAGCGCAAACCGCGCGAGAATGTTTCTCGCCAATAATTATCTTGAGCGCACTGTCGGATCATCGTTAAGCGACGCCGATATGAATCAGGTGTTATCGGCGGCGTATACGTTATATACGGATGTGGTCGCTAATGCTAAGACTGATTTTTACCGGGCGATGGGCACATTGGGGATTGCTTACTGTCATGAGATAAAGAACGATTATCGTTCCGCGATAGCGCAGTATGATACGGTGATCGAAAAGTACTCGAAGGAAGGCTTTACCCCGTACGCGATGATCGCCAAGGCGCAGAACCTCGAAGTGATGAATGATATCAACGGCGCACTGAATATCTACCGTGCGGTATCGGAAAATTATACGAACTCCGAATGGTATAAATTTGCGAAAGCGAAAATATATTATTACTCCAACCCGAACACTGCGGCGCCGGTACAAAATCTCCCGATGCCACAGGGCGCGGACGGAATTCAGCTTCTTCCTCCCCAATAAGCGAGGCGGCCGGAGGAAAACTGAGATTGGCCATAGTCTTTATCAGATTATAAAGAAATATAAATCAGCGGGCGTCGTCCCGCTTGATTTTTTTTATCTGCATGATTAATATTACCGGTAGCAAAAATCAGGGAGAATCAGATGAATGAGAAGAACCAGCCCCAACCGCAGAATTTAAAGGTGGAGGTCCCCAACGAAGAGGGATTTATCAAATACTCGAACTTCGTGATCGTATCGCATTCCCCCGAAGAATTGGTCATCGATTTTGCGAGGATCATGCCCGGGCAGGAAGGCGCTAAGGTTGTCTCCCGTATCGTAATGACGCCGAAGAACGCGAAGATGTTCATGAAGGCCCTTGAGAACAATGTCGAAAATTTCGAGAAGAAGTTCGGCGAGATCGCGTTGCCCGATAATATCGGGTTCAATACTCCCGGCGGAGTGATTCAGTAACGGAAAGGAAAATGGCGGAAAAAAGAGCGTTCACCGATATAGCAACGAATAAAAAAGCCTATCACGATTACGAGATAATCGAAACGATGGAGGCCGGGATAGAACTGCGCGGTACCGAGATCAAATCGGTACGCTCGCGGAATGTCAACCTCAAGGACAGTTTCGTGCTTCTCCGTAACGGCGAAGCGCAGGCTCTCAATATCCATATCAGCCCGTGGGGGTTCGGAAACATATTCAATCACGACCCGACCCGCAGCCGGAGACTGCTCCTGCATAAAAAGGAAATCTTGCGTCTGACGAACCTGATTATGCAGAGGGGTTATACGCTCGTACCGTTAAAGATATATATCAAGGGCAGGTTCGCGAAACTGCAGGTCGGATTGGTCAAGGGTAAGCAGGTTCACGACAAACGCGACGCGATCCGCGAAAAAGATATCAAGCGGGATATGGACCGCGAAATGAAGAATTACCGTTAGACTGTTATTTAAACGCTTAGCTGTATCCGGTACAGTTTGTCATAAATCCCTTTCTTTTCCAACAATTCCTTGTGCGTCCCGCGTTCGATAATCTTTCCGTTCTCCATCACGATAATCGTATCGGCGTTTGCCACCGACGAGAGTTTGTGGGTGATAATCAGGGTAGTCTGTTTGCCGAGGATTCGTTTCATCGCCTCCGCGATCAGCTTCTCCGATTCGGCGTCGAGCGAACTGGTGGCCTCGTCGAGGATCAGTATCTTCGGTTTGCGGATAATCGCCCTTGCGAGCACGATACGCTGGCGCTGGCCGCCGGATAATGTCATGCCGCGGTCGCCGATTACCGTGTCGTAGCCTGCTGGGATCTCCATAATAAAATCGTGAGCGTTCGCGATCTTCGCGGCCTCGATCACGTCGTCAGGGGAGGCGTCGGGACGGGAGAGCAGAATGTTCTCGCGGATGGTACCCGAGAACAGGATGGTCTCCTGAGTCACTATACTCAGTTGTTTGCGGATGGAAAGAGGGTTCACCCCGGACGTATCCTTCCCGTCGATCAGGATCTGCCCCGATGTCGGCGAGTTGAACACGGGGATGAGCGATATCATTGTAGACTTGCCCGCGCCGCTCGATCCGACCACAGCGACCGTTTCGCCGGGTCTGATCTTCAGATCGATTTTATCGAGGATAGTCCGGGAAGGGTCGTACCCGAACGAGAGCTTTTTCAGCTCGATCGCGCCTTCAATTGCGCCGATGTCCGGTTTGGAAAAATCTTCCTTCTCCTCGGAGTTGATAATCTCGAAAATACGGTCTGACGCGGGCTTCAGCTTTCGGAGCACCATCGCAATATTACCGACCTGCGAGAGGGGCAGAGACAGCCCCAGCGCGAGCAGGATAAACGTGATGATATCGCCGGACTTCGCCATACCGGACTGAACGCTCATAGCGCCGAGTACCAGTATAATAATCATCCCTATGACGCCGAGGAATTCGAGGGTCGGAGTACCCAGCAGACGGATACGCACCTCGCGTTTGATAGAGCTCAGGTGCGCGTCGTTGGCCTTACCGAACCGATGCCGTACCTCGCTTTCCACCCCGAAGCCCTTAATGACCTCGATCCCGAACACGGTCTCCTGAATATGCGAGGTGATATCGGAAATATTTTTCTGAACTTTCATACTGCGGTTTTGTACCAGCGCGCCCAGTCCGCCGAGGGCAAGCCCGATAACCGGCGCGATCGAAAAGAAGTATAACGATAGCTGGGTATTGGTCAGGAGGAGTATGACTACAATCGCGACTACTGTGATGGGCTGGGCGATCATATCGACCACGATATTCATCAGGAACACCTCGATCACCCCGATATCGTTCAGGATACGCGAGAGTATTTCTCCTGAACGGTTCTTTTTATAGTAGGAGATGGGCAGATCGATCAGGCGTTCGTATATTTCGCCGCGAAGGTCGTGTATGACCTTTACCGCGAGGGTATTCGACGAAAGATACGCCAGATAGTGCGATCCCGCCCACAGCAATCCGAAACCGACCAATAACGCTATTGTAAAAAAGTTTATATACTCAAAATTGTTTCCGATAAGCGTATTCTGGAAGAAGCCGCCCACACTCATCAGGCCGCCGACCTGTCCGGCGGAGTAGGTCATGGCGAAGAGGATGGAAAAAATGAGCGACCCCTTGTAACGGAAAACATAGCTCCAAAAACTGCGTTTAGGCTTCATAGTATATCTCCTGCGAATATTCTAAGGACGAACGCCGGAAAAATCAAGGTACTGCGTACCCCAGACCCGATATAGAATAAGTACAGGCATCAACCGGCAGCCCGTGATGATATATGATACAGTCACCCCGAGCATGCCGGGGGGGGGTTATAATTCGGCGGCAGGCCGGCGATTGATTATTGATATGTTTGATGCAATGGGATAGCCTGCGCAGCAGTCGGGAATAGTGTGCGCAGCACCTTGATTTTTATTGGAATTCATATTAAATTATAGGTGTGGGCAAGGAGAATAATTACATGATGAAACTAATCAGGCGCATGTTCGGCGGAAAAAATAATCGAGACCGTTTTACTCTGATGCGTGTCGAAAAGATGGCTTATGACGGGATTTCGCATCGTTTTATGATATTCATGAAGTCCGAGGACCAGTCGAAGAATAAAACCGGCCTTGTGGCGTTCGAGGGAATGGAGGGCGAGGAGGCGATCATGCTCCCGCTGATATTCCAGAATAAGATCTTTTCCGGTTTTCTCGAAGGCGCCGGGATTAAGGTAAAAGAAATTGTCCTGTTTAATAAAGACAATACGCCGGATTCGGCGGAATGTGCTGTCAGGAAAGGGTTGTTCAGCAGAAGAATAAAGATATCGTTGCTGGAAGCCATTATTATCGGAAACGAATATGACCTGCCGTTTCTGGTATCCGAGGAAATCCTCGAACCGATGATGATCGGATTCAACCTCGAAGGCGAACCTGTGTCATCGTTTATGAACACGGTCAATATGCAGAAAATAATCGATGACGAACGTTACGAAAACGAGGTGGTCATGTGAAAAAACTTATAATAACGCTGTCTCTGCTTATCCCTGCGGTGAGTTTTGCGGGAGGCGGGATTGAGAATAGTATCGTCAAGTCGGAACTCGTCATTTACTTTCCGACGTTTAAATCCCTGCATGGGACTGTCAAAGCGCTCATGAAGCGTTTCTACGGGAAAAACTATCCCCAAATGGAGAAGCAATACAGCCTCAACTCCGAATCGAGTCTGGGTGTGGATATCCTGAACGAAAAGAGTCTCGAAGGAATCGGGGTGGATATCGCCGGGCCGATTGCTTACGTGCATATTACCAGCAATATCGGGTATATCCTGGTCACCCTCAAGTCGGAGGCGAAATTCAAGACTTATGTAAAATCCATTCTGCAGAATACAGTTCCGTACGCGATTGTCGGGAAATACGCCATTCTATCCGCGACTCCAAAGGTCATGCCGGATATGAAAACTCCGCTCCTGATCGCTGACGAAGGATTCAAGCTGTCGGCCGAACGTCTGCAATTCAAATGGGACAAACCGTTCGTGTGGATCGACAGCAAGTATCTGAGCGCGATATCCGGGAGTTCGATGATATCGTCGAAGGTGCAGATTCCCTACGGGTTTACCGCGGGTACAATCGATTTCGGTGCGGATAAAATCAAACTCCAGCTCTACTCCGCGCTGATGACCGATAAGCAGACCGACTTTATCAAACTGATCCGTGTCGCCGACGGGAAAGGAAAATTCGATATTCTCGACTACGGATGGGGAAGTCCCGTGCTGGTCGGGAATTTATACATGAACTTCGCGGAGCTGTACCGGTATTATCTCGCCATCGATCAGTTGAATGTACTCGGCTTAAAGGGGATTGCCGCCGAACTTATGAAAAAGTATTCGATCAGCATCGAAAAAGACCTGATTGCGAACTCCGACGGGAGGTTTAAGCTGGTTATCCTGAAGTACGACGATCTCAAGAAACAGTATCTGATCTACGGCTCTATCGGCGTGAAAGATACTGCAAAGTCGGCGGAGTTTATTCAGACGCTGAAGGGTGTCATTCTGAAGTCCGGTCAGAAATTGTTTACATTCGATATTTTCACCTATCCGTTTTACCACTACAAAAGTGAAAACGTTTCTATTTTCTACGGACAGATTGAAAAAGATTTTTTCTTTTCAACCGATAAGGACCTTCTTGTCGCGCTGGTAAAGAATGTATTCGACAATAAGAACGGATATTATAAAAATCTGCCTGATTTTTTCAGTCAGGCGTCGATCCAGAATAAAATCGGGTATTATTTTACCGTAGACGTGCAGAGCCTTTTCAGCAGCGTGAACTCCGGAGGGTTTAAGCTGACGAGCGATTTCCTTACAGGTATTAAAGATATCTATGTTTATGGAAACCCCGATATGGGCGATAAGCCGTACGGATGGAACACGACGATTGAAATAAATTTCTATAAATAAGTCCTTTAAAATTGACCGCCTGCAAAATTTGAATTATTATATATAACAAAAACCTCAATACGGGAAGAAACACGTATGGAAAGGCAATTTGTCAGTTTTTATATTACCGGCATAAAATATTGTCTTGATATTATGGATGTCGAAGAAGTAGTCCGTGAAACAAAATTTACCAAGATGCCGGATATGCCCAGCTTTATCGAAGGAATCATGAATCTTCGAGGTATTGTAGTGCCTGTGATGTCGGTCAAGAAGAAGCTCGGCCTGGACAAATCCGATGAGATTATGCCGGTATCCCATACGAACCATGAAGTTCCTGCAGTTAATAATACCTCCGAACCCCCTGCGGATGGAAAAACAGAATCTCCCGGCGGAAATAATGCGGATTCTAAAGCTGGTGAGAAACCGTTGGAAAGCACTAATGCAAAAATCGCGGAGATTATGCGCGCCAAGAAAAAAAGCGCGGCGCGTAAAATGATAATTGTCAGAATCGAAGGAGTATTAGTAGGATTTTTAGTGGACAATCTCGACCGGGTTTTCGCTATCGATGAAAAAATGATTCAATCCGCGGAGGGAGTATCTACCAACGTCGACCGCGCGTTTATCGAGGGAGTTGCGAAGATCGGCGAGGAAGTTTTTATCATACTCAATGTGAAAAAGATGATCGGATTCGATGAAAAAACTTTTATTAAAGAAGAGATAATGGAATAATCAAGAAACCAGGAGGCATATAAGAAATGAAAAGAATATCGATTCTTTTACCCGTGTTGTTTTTAGGAATTTGCCCTGTATTACTGACCGCTCAGCAGACGGATGCGCCCGATCAGGATGCTGTTTCCAAACCCGCTGTCGTATCTACGACGAATACGGTCGAACCTGAAGCGGCGAAGGTAACTCCCGAGAAGGAAGTGATCGCGACGGGCGGAGCGTTGTATAACGACGGTTCTATCGACTACGCGCCCGCCGGCGCGAAGTTCGCTGTCCAGAGCCAGGATGCAGGCGCCGGTGTAAAGAATATCTACATCTGGGTGGATAACGCCGCGATGAAGGTATATTCCACTCCTGTCGGCTTCACCAATGAAGGGCGTCATTCGATCGCCTTTCAGGTCGAAGATAATGTCGGAAACGTTTCAGCCATGAAAACCTACTCGTTTATTATGGATACCACCGCGCCGTCTGTGAAGATTGTCAGCGCGTTTAAAGGTGTTAAAATGACCAACGGCGTCTATGTACCGGCGAATAATAAATTCACGGTTCTCGCGCAGGATAAACTTTCCGGCGTAAAATCAATCAGTTATGCCGTGGACGGCGGCGAATTTATGGCTTATGACAAGAATATCGTGTTGGCCGATAAAAGCGGGATGCATACGATCTTATACCGCTCTACCGATAATGTCGGGAATATCAGTAAAACCATGACCAACGTATTCTATATCGACGGTACCGCGCCTGTTGTGACCATCGCCAGCGATCCTGCGGCGTTTGTGAAAGACGGCGTAAATTATATCTCAGGGAAATCCTCTATCACGAT
The DNA here is from genome assembly GCA_020059465.1 of Brevinematales bacterium. Lineage (GTDB taxonomy): Bacteria > Spirochaetota > Brevinematia > Brevinematales > GWF1-51-8 > GWF1-51-8. The sequence goes on along the minus strand of JAGVBZ010000025.1, from coordinate 49,555 downwards.
TACCGCGAAGGATGCCGATACCGATGTCGTGTCGATTATGTATTATATCGATGCAGGCGAGGCGATGCAGTACAGCTATCCGTTTAAACTCACCAGCGGCGAGCACACGATAAAAGCGATAGCGGTCGATGCTGTCGGCAACGAGAGTCAGTTAGCTGAATACAAGGTTTCCGTAGACGCGTCCGATCCGTCGGCGTATGTCGAAGCCGGAAAGTAATCATTCTTTCTATAAAAAGGCCGTCCTGCTGGACGGCCTATATTTTTGTCCAGCCCGGTTTTTCTTGTAAAATTTCGCCGTTTGGTGTATAATAATCGCGAATAAAACCGTAGCCGGAGGTAATATGTCAGGTCATAATAAATGGGCCAATATTAAGCAGAGAAAGGGCGCCCAGGACGCGAAACGGAGTAATGTGTTTTCCAAGTTCGTTAAGGAAATCATTGTCGCGGCGAAAGAAAAGGGCGGCAATCCCGACACCAATAACCGTTTGAAGGTCGCTATCGATAAGGCTAAGGGCGTGAATATGCCGAAGGATACTATCGAAAAAGCGATCAAGCGCGGTACCGGCGAACTCGAAGGGGTTTCCTATGAGGAGATTTCGTACGAGGGCTACGGGCCCGGCGGTGTTGCCGTAATTGTAGATACAATGACCGACAATAAGAACCGCACTGCCGCTGAAATACGAAAAATATTCTCCAAACATAACGGCAACCTCGGCGAGGCCGGATGTGTCGCGTGGATGTTCGACAGAAAAGGTTATATCGGGATAGACGGCGCAAAGCACACCGAGGACGAGGTGATGGAAATCGCGCTCGAAATCGGGGCTGACGATGTGGTGAAGGAAGGCGATACGATCGCGGTATACACATCAATGGACTCTTTTCACGCTATTATCGAGGAACTGAAGAATAAGGGTTTGGCAGTGACCGAATCGGAGATTTCGCGTATCCCGCAGAACACTATCAAGCTCGAAAAAGATAAAGCGTTCACCCTGCTGAAACTGATGGACGAACTCGAGAACCATGACGACGTGCAGGATTTCGCGCAGAACGCGGATATCGACGATTCGATTATGGAAGAATTCATGAATTCGAACTAAACAGAGATAACATAAAATAAAAAAAGGGCTGCATGCAGCCCTTTTTTTATTGATACTGTGCTTTTAGAATGTCAGTGTTAACGGGTGTATTGTTAAAGCTACCGCTCCGGTGTTGATGCTGTATTCCACAGCGGCGTTGATAATCAGGAGCTGGAATCCAGCGATAGCGCGGATTTCAGTGAAGTAATACGGAATAGTGGATACGCCTTCTACATTAAAGAATTCAGAATATGAAGTGACTACTTCCATTGAACCGGTCGTGTACATCTTAGTCGAAACCGATCCGATATTAAAATTGATACCGACACCCGCGTAGAGCGAAAAGACGGGTATATTCAGCGCGGCGATCAGCTTCCCGCCGATCGATGTGCCCATCCATCCGAAATTAATCCCTGTGGTATACTTACTGGTGATAGTCTGGGTAAATCCGCCGGGTACCGGAACCGATAGCGGCTGAGTAATGCTCTGCGAGAACTCAATTCCACCGTTATCGAAATCTATTCCGACGTTCAAACCGATTTGGAACACACCCGCATCGATCATTTTTGCGCGCACCTCTGCACCGAAATGGAAACCGCCGGTTTTTAAAACCATTCCCGATGGGTTGTTTTCTCCATATCCGAGTAAACCGCCTACATCGGGTAAGAAACCTACACGGACACCCACATCAAATTGCGGCAAGATCGGGAGTTTTATCATACCGATTTTAAAGTAAATCGTATCGTAAGGCATGGGAATAAGTGAGAACATACCAACCATAGTTGAATATGCGCTGGCATTTGAATTTCCGCTGGCTGAGGCGGGTAAATAATCGGTTTTCAAACCGCTTAAAAGGTAACCAGTTAAGGCAGGTGATGCGACAACGCCTATTCCTACACCTATTTTTATTCCCAGAAAGTCGCGGGTATCGGCGGTATATACACTTCCCGCCGAGTTATAAATCGTCATCGTAGGCGCCATCGGCGTCGATAAAGCTACCGCTATTTCCTGATAGGTGCCCTGCATGTAGCCGACCAGATTATCCGCGTTGGTATCCGCGAAACCGTACACCCCGACCGCAAAAATTATTCCAAACACTACCGCAAATCTTTTCATAAAGCCTCCTCGTTTGTAAAAAATCCTGTACCTAGAATGTAGCATTATAAATCGGAAATATCAAATATTCCGTCGGAAAAAATGCGCGCCGGGGATATTTACGATTGTTTACGTAGGATATCGCGGGTATGAGCGAGGATATCCCCGAACGAAGCGAAGGGAGTGAACGGTATCCCGCTCCCGGCCAGCTGTTCCGCAAGCTCGAATCCCCTGCGCGCGAACACAGTATCGGCAAGCAGCGCCGCGGGATAATCGGGGGCGCTGTCCCCGGCAAAAAACGTATAGTCCGCGCATTTGTTGATCATCTGCACTGCCTTCCCTTTATCGACCCCGCTCCCGGGCGAATAATACTCGTCGTTGGGGTTGGGGAGCATGAAGATGTTTCCCTCGTAATAATATCCCGGATTGGCGATCAGGGTGACCATTTCCAACAGTCCGTACCGTTCGAGGAGAATCTCGATATAATACGAGCATCCCGCGCTGAGGATATAAAACGGCCCGACCTCGGCGGAGTACCAGCGGATAAAATCGGGGGCGTACGGATCGAGGGGGATAGAGAGGATATCCTCGAGGAGGGAATAGCGGTCGGAGTTCATGTTATTGAACACGTGCCCGAGGAAGTCCAGAACCCCGATCTCGCGGTTTTTGAAGCGCCGGTAGTATAATTCTCCTTCGACTGGAAGGTACTTCTCGATCGCGATGCTGTAGAAATCCTTCAATGTGATGGTATTGTCGAAATCGGATACAAACGCCCGTGTCATAATTGTCCCTTGATTGTTACTAAATGATAGCATAGAACAGGGAGTTTGTAAACGATTGGAAAAAGTAAAGATTGCGGAAAAAGAGGGTTTAGGTTATAATTTATCCATCCCATTAAGGAGTTAGTTTTGGACGAAAAAGAGATTCATTTATACTCGTCGAAAGGAATCATCGCGATTTCCATAATCATTCTATCGGTCATGCTTCTCGGGTCGCTCTTCGCGACATGGATGATATATTCCAATCTCAATCAGGTACCGGTACCTCTTCTGATAATACTGGTATTATTGGATGCCGCCTTCCTTCTTGGAATAATACTCGGTATCAGGCAGATTACCGATCGATCGCCGTTACTGATCATCAACAGCGAGGGTATTTCAGGGAGATATATCCTTCCGTCGTCCGAGGTGCTGAGATGGGAGGAGATCGACAAGATTTTCATCTATCCGTTCCGTCTCCAGAGAATTATCGGGATCGAGGTGAAAAATCCCGAGTCGGTGCTTTTACGGCTGCCGGAGGGCAAACGCCGGGCGGCGAAATGGTCGAGGAATATGGGCTACCCGACATTCAATATCTCCACCGGGCTTTTTAATTTCAAGCCCGACGAATTTATCGAGGTGTTGGAAAAGTTCAGAAGCGAAAAGCTGGGTCAGAATAAATGAATCCCGACTGTATCTTCTGTAAAATCGCCGCCGGGCAGGAACCTGCCTGTGTGGTCTTCGAGGACAATATTTCCCTGGCATTTTTGGATATGCGTCCCGTTTTCTACGGGCACACTCTGCTCATTCCTAAAAAGCATTTTACCACTATGATGGAATTCCCGGATGAAATGATATACGGATTTTTCAGCAATCTGAAGCTGGTGTCCCGCGCGGTCGAGGATGCGATGGGTTCTCAGGGGATATTCAATGCCATCAATAATCGAATCAGTCAGAGCGTCCCGCATCTCCATGTTCATATCCTGCCGCGGAGCAAGGGCGACGGGATGCGTCATTTTTTATGGCCGAGAAAACTGTATGAAAGTATGGATGAAGCGGATAAAACCGCCGGGGCTATCCGGCAGACTCTCGAACGATTGAAAAATACGCCTAACGGTCAGTGACGGGCTGGAGACCGCTCAGCAGACGGGTCAGGAGTTGATGGAATTCGACGGGACCGCTGAACGAGCCTGTGAGCGTGATCGCAAGTATGCCCTCTTTTATCCCGAGAATCCCGCAGTAACCCAAACTGGTTTTCCCGTTCTTCTGCACATACGACCCGGTCATCGCGAACCCATACCATCCTCCCGCCTCCTCTTCGTAATAATCGTCCGCGAGGAATTCGATCGAAAGCGTCTGCCGGAAATACCATTCCAGCAGCTTGTACTGGGCGGACTGATTTGTACCGAACCCGTTGGAAGAAAGCGTTTCGAGGGTTAGGAGGACGTTATTCTTCTGCGGTTCGCAGAGCAGGATATGTCCGGCAGGGTTTGCCTTCCAGCCCTGCGGTAGGTCGATTGACAGACCGCCCGCCTCATAATATACTGTTTTTACATAGCCTGTCGACGGTAAACATAACCCCAGCAATAGAAGTATAAATAGACACCGATACCGATTTCCGGGTATTTGATTCATTTTCATCCGACGGGCTCAATCGATGAGTTTGACGGTTTTGATGATAGACGGGAGCTGGCTTTCGAACTGCCGGTATTCCTCGACAGGGCCGATGAAGATCAGCGAAAAATACCCGCGCGACGTACGAAGCACCATAGCGCGTCCCGCGAGATATACCGTAGGAGTCCCTTTCGTCTGTCCGGTGAACTCGATCTGATAGAAGTCTATCCCGTTGACAGTCAGCGGTTCTTTCGGTGTAAGCGTGGCGGCCATCAGGGCATTGGTGATTGAATATACGGTCTGTTTTATGGCGAGATCGAGGTTTATCATTTCAAGCGAGTTTTCATCGAGCGGCGAGATGTAAAGATTGATTTCAGTCCCGCCTAATGCCGCGATCAGTTCGCGCCCGCCCTGCTTCTCGACTTTCCAGTCGTCTGACGGGAACGAGATACTGATCCCGGCGTCTTTCAGCTTGACCGCCTGAGGAGTAGAACATCCCGCGAATAGGATAAAAACGGAAAAAAGTATAACACTGAAAAAAACACGCATGATGTCCCCCAATAGTTTTTATTAGATCCTATAAATAATTCGGTAACGTCGAAGATTTTCTTTAGGGTAATAGAGGCGGCCTTAAGGAAAATCTGTTGGAAATATCCCATCCCTAAAATATGTTTATTGAATCTTCTTAAGGCGATTGACAATGCCCGCAATAATATCCTTATATTCGGGATAAGCGCTCTCCACAACATCGACAGTAACAATGGAAAAGATACCTCCCGCATTTACTACAATGGCAGTGCAGAGAGCGGTTCCGCAGGAATCTTCTTTATAGAAGTATTTCAGGTGATATGTATCCATCCCGTTAATCATTTCTGTACCGGAATCTCCCGATTCATTTTTATCCCCGCGATTGCGAATGATATACTTAATGACATATTGCTTCCTTTCATCCGCATTCTTGGCATATCCGGCTTGGTGAAATCCTCCGATATAGAGCAGTATCGCAAATATCCCGAATACGAACCGTTTCATATTGTCGTCCTGTCAGGTACTGAAATTTTATCCGGTAAACATGAAAAAAGGGGAACGGCATAACCGTTCCCCGGATACATGTTCGAGTAATTATTTTATCTTTTTGAGGCTGCCGACAATTTTATCCATGACTTTTTCATAATCATCGTAGCCGTCTTCCAGCACGTCGATGGTTACGATAGAATAGCTGTCGCCCGCCATTATCACAAAGGTGGTGCAGATCGCGGTGCCGTAGCTCTCGTCATCATAGGTATAATCGACATAATAGATATCCAGTCCGTTCACGGTCTCGAAGCCGGTTTCGCCGGTTTCATAATCGCTGCCGATATCGGCGGTGATATAATCGAGGATCAACTGCTTTCCTGCATCCTCGTCATCCGCATCCGCGGCTTCGGAAAATTCTTCGATGAAGAACAAAGCCACATCGCCGGGGGAATAGGCAGAAAGCTTACCTGAGGTATTTTCGACTTCCCAATCGGAAGGGATATCAACCTGCAAATTGCCGGATTTGAACTTATACAATTTTGCAAAAGCGCCTACGGTTGCGAAAACAACTAAAGCTAAAACACCCAAAAGTACTCTTTTCATATCGGTCTCCTTGGAGTTAAGTTTGTATACATTAATGTATCATCTATCCATAAAAAATTCAACTGTTCATGAAAATATTTATTTCGCCCACGGGTGCTGGGTACCGTCATACAGAACACGGATCACTTCGACAGACCCGGAAATCTTGCCCATGACATCTTTATACTTCTTCAGATCGGGCTGAAGTATATCTTCAACATAGACGCTGATCCCGTTATCGGTATCGATTGCAACCGCGCGGCAAACAGCAGTCAGGTTCTGATCCACCATATAAGTGAAGTCGATGATCAAAGAGTCCTTCCCGTTAAACTTAGCGGTTTTCGCCCCTTTGACGACAAGCGTATCAAACCCGGCATTCTTCAGGAAATCGATCAGTACGGTTTTACTGTCAAGCGATTGAATGTTGAGATAATCGTCCTGATAAGTGTAGATTTTCAGAATGACCGCGCCGTCGCGCGAACCGGTGTAGAACTGGTAATCATACTGAGTCGACCCCGACTGTTCGCTGTACACATCGAAATCATTGGGTATCCAGATTTTTAACCGCGATGCTTTGACCTGATAATACTTGCCGGAAAGTTTATTGACATCGATCGATGTATCGTCCGCGACAGGCGCCGCTTTTTCGTCGTAGAACTTGATGCTTGCTAAAATCCCGGCAATCGCTTCCTGATAGGGTTCCGCCTCTTTACGGATACCGTCGAAAATGACCAGAGTGATACCCTTACCGGTGTCGATTGCATGTACGGTGACATCGATCTCGCCGAACGTCGAATCGGAGTAGGTCATAAAGAACTTCATCGCATCCATTCCGCCGACTTTTTCCTTACCCTTGTCCTGAAGCTTATAGTCCATACTTGAATAGTAACGGTCTTTCAGCGCCTTGTCCACTTCCTTCAGGAGATCGGCGTTTTTCTTATAGTCCTTCAACGCCTTGTTGTTCAGGGGAAGCATATACAGAATAATCGACGAATTCGGCGAATAGGAACTCAAGTCGGAATCGTACGCGGATGTCGACCAATCCTTGGGGATAGTCAGCATCAGATGAGACTTAGCATGCTTATACTCGCCCGGGGTAGAATCCACTGTTACGTTCCCGCTGTCGGAATACTCGGAGTCATTGAATTTGACGCTTGCAAGAATATCCGCGTTGATCTGCTCGTATTCGCTTCCGCCATCATCCAGCGTATCGAAGATGATAGTGGCGATACCTTTTCCGGTATCGATAGCGTAGTACTGACAGTGGATATCGCCGTAGGATTCGTCATAGTAGCTGAACGGCAGCGATACGGCGTCCATCCCGCCTACTTCAGTCTGCTCCGCTTTACCGAATGTCAGATCATAGCTGTAGGCGTTTTTCGCGAAACTCTTGAAGTCGTCGAGAAACTCCTGTTCACTTTTATAATCGTCGAACGATTTATTATTCATCGGCTCGACGTATAACAGAACCGTATCGTTGGGAGAATATCCCGAAAGTTTATTCGGCGAGTTATCCACGTCCCAGTTTGCCGGGATTTTCAGTTCGATACAGGATGACCCAGCCACATAGAGCTTGGTTCCCGATTTCTCGGCATCAGGCTCGACTGTCTCGCCCGGACCGGAGTCGTTGAATTTGACGCTTGCGAGTATGCCGGCGTTGATCTGCTCATATTCGCTTCCGCCCTCTTCGAGAGTATCAAAAATAATGGTAGAAATACCCTTTCCGGTATCGATACCGTAGTACTCGCAGGAAATATCGCCGTAGGAATCGTCATGATAGGTAAACGGCATAGAAACAGCGGACATGCCGCCGACTTTCGTATCCTTTATTTTACCGAATGTGAGTTTATAGCTATACTCGCCCTTTGCGAATTTTTCCAGATCGGTCTTTAATTCATCCTTCGACTGATAATCGCCGAACGATTTATCGTTCATCCTCTCGACATACAGAAGTACCGTATCGTTCGGTGAGTACCCGGAGAGTTTGCCCGAGTAATTATCCACCTGCCAATCGGTAGGGATATTCAGTTCGAGGTATGTGCCTTTTACGACATAATTCTGAGCGGCGGAATCGAGGGGTTTCGTTTGGCCCCCGTCGGTCTCTTGAGACGCCTGAACGAGGCTGGCAACCATCTTTTTGGCTATCGGCAGGTACTCGTCTAGCCCATCCTCGAGGATATCGTAGGTGAATACCGCGATACCCTTCTCTGTTTCGAGAGCGACAGACATCGAGATCGCCTTCCCGTAGCTTCCGTCGATATACTCGTATTCGATCTTGTAGGCTTTCATCCCGTTGATTTCGGTCTCGCCCTTGGATTTTACTTCAAAATCGTCGCCGATATCGTCCGCGATATAGTCATTCAAAGTATCGTACGCTTTTTTACTGAAATCCTTCCAAGACTTATCCGAAAGTTTTTCAACGATAATCAGCGCGACGTCTCCGTCGGAATATGAATCGAGACGGTTGACGTCGTTCAGGGTATCCCATGATGCGGGTATCCAGACTTTCAGTCCTGATTTGGCATGGGTATACATTTTACCGTCGACTTCCACATCAGCGGAACCCTCGGAATACTTTACAGTCGCGAGGATCTTATCGATAAGCGGCTGGTACTCTTTTTTCCCATCCTCCAGCATATCGACAGTCAGCATGGCCATTCCTTTTTTAGTCTCGATGACTATCAGCATGACCGACGCCTTTCCGTACTCGCCGTCAACATAAGAGAATGTCCATGAGTTGGCTTTGAACTCGCCCACCGTCACTGCGCTGAAATTCCCGATTTCAAGCGCGTCTCCGGCGTATTCCTGCTCGATATAACTTTTCATCGAGGACTTCAGGTCTTTACCTTGGCCGAGTTCGAACGGATCAACATAAAACAGGACAATATCCCCGGGAGAGTAAGCGCTCAGTGTGTTTTTCTGCGCGTTCACCTGCCAGTCGCCGGGAAAAGATAATTCGATATGCGCCCCGGAAACCGTATATTTATTCATCGATTCCGCGCTGTCTGTTTTAGCCATAGGTATACAGGAAAAATCACGCATATCGTACACGGGTTCTTTCGAGAAGCCGCATTGTGAAACCGCGCGTATCCTTTCGGCAAAACCGCCGTTCAAAGCGCATAAAACTGTTACAAGTACTGTAAAAAATATCTTCATCACAACCTCCCGGGTTATGAAATGTTATGCTTGATTATTATTCTTATTTTACCGCTAAACTTGCTTTGATGTCGCCCATAGCTTTCTTATAATCGTTGAGGCCTTCTTCGAGTACATCGAATGTGAGCATGGTTATCCCTTTGCCGGTTTCTACAGCATAAGTATAGCATATCGCCTTGCCGTAGTCGGGATCTTCATAGGAATAATTGAAGTAATAGGTATTGATACCGTTTATCTTCTCTTCGCCTTTCTTACTGACTTTGTATTCGGAGCCCAAATCGTTCTTCAGGTATTCGGTCATTTTTTTCTCAGCCTTTGCTACATAATCTTTCCATGACTCTGAGGAAAATTCCTCGATCTGAAGAAGAACTGTATCGCCGGGGCTGTAAACACGAACAAGGTTCTCTTCTTCGCTGACTTCCCAATCAGCTGGAACAGTTATCGAAATGTTCGCATAAGTTTGCGTTCCGCCCTTTTTAACGGAGGCTATATTCCCGGCCTTCCCTTCGACAGCACCGCCGCTCTTTTCAGCGGCCTTATCCTGTGAACCACACCCTGCTAAAACTAACCCAACCAGTGCTAATACTGCAATAACGTGTCTTTTCATAGAAAACTCCTTAAAATAATTCTTTGCATATTATAGTGGAAAATTTAAAAAATTCAAGATAATACATAGAGAAATTTACGGATTTTTAGGAGGGAAGTAACATGGATTTAATGAAATTAGCCGATTTATTGAACGATTTACCGGGATGGATCGATTTGCCGAAATATGAGAAGGTGATCGACCTTTTTATAAAAGACACCTCCACAAAAGACGTGTTTATCTCGCGGGACGATATGAAAAAAGTCCTCTTGAACGATAAGGTGCTCGCGACCCATTTTGTGGTGAACTATGTTATGAAGGAGGGATGATATCAGGGAATAAGCGCGTTGGTGATATAGATATGCACTCCCTTTCCGCTCATCGCGCCCTTGACCATCGCGATATTGCTTCCGATGGAAGGCAGCAATTCCTTCTTCGGGGCGATATGCCACGCCAGTTCGAAGCATTCCTTCGCGGGCTGAAGCTGACAGTTCAGGTAGCATTTATATCCTTCGGTGAGCAGGTCGTTGTAAAGCAGAATCCGGTAGTTCAGACGCAGGAATTCGACCGCATCCTTCCTTAACAAACTGAACGATTCCAACGGACCGAACTGCGCCTCGTATTCGAATGTTTCCCTCAGACAGAGGATATCCTTGATTACCGCCGGGATTTCGCCGTCATAAAGGATTTTATTGATCCGCGCGGTCGCGGATAAGTACTCGTACTGCGATATTTCCTTTTTATTCTTCGCGTAGAGGTCGTTCAGGCGCTGAAAAAGATCGGGCTGTATATTCGCCGATAACGACATATATCCGGTGATTCGGACAATTGCGCCGAGGTACAGCCCCTTTTTTTCAAACTCGATGCTCTTCTGTAATATCTTATCCGCTATCGCTTCCGTCTTGGCTTTTTTCAGTTCCGAGATGGACTGCGAGAAAAACGAATAATCCTTATCGATATAATACACCATGAACGATGTCAGGGCGTAATTCTCGTAATCGAAATTCCTGAAATAGACCGACGATATATTTCGGAGATAATTCGCGGTTTCGCGGAGGAAATCGAGGGTTTTCAGGTAATGCTGGGGCAGGTGTGCGCTTTTCTCAAACGAGTAGAATTTTGCGATGTTGTCATAGTAGGACTGCGGGAGGTTGGTAATCCCGGCGTGTTCGACATAATAATTCCATACAACTGGAGCGAGCGACTTCTGCGCGTAATCCCGCCATCCCGGGGCGTCGGTGAATTCCTGCGCGGATACGGCGATTACCCCGCTGAGAATAAGCACAATGACCGCGGGGAGTTTCTTCCCCTTCGGGCGCGACGGGGCGTTACCCGATTTGGGCTTCGGCTTGGCAGGTGCGGATTTCTTTCCGGATGGCGAACTTTTCTTCTGTACGGGCTTTTTTTCCTGCTGCAGGGGCTTTTTCAACTGTTGGGCGCTCTTTTTCGGCGCAGGCTTTTTCTTGAACACGGGGGATTTCTTCTCCGCGCCGTCATCCGTGAGATCGTACTCGTTCTCCATTTTCCATTGTTCGATTTTTCCTGCAAGTTCCCGCCGCCGTTTCTCCCGGAGAATTAAACCCGTCAGGACAAGCAGGATAATCAGTAGCAGGATAATCAGCAGCCACCATGGGAAAGCGCCCCATCCGTTAACGGTTTTAATCCCGCTGGCATTGAGGTAGGCGTTAGTCAGACTGCCGTTAGTCAGGTTGGTTATCGAGTTTGTATTCAGGCTGATGATCAGGTTGCTGTATTTCGTCAGAATACCGGTCACATTGGTGGTCGTATGTTCGGGCTGGCCGGGTATGATGATATGGATATTGGTATACAGCGGCAGGAGCGGGATATCGCGGATCGGTTCGAGCATGAGAAATTTATTCTGGATCGACGGCTCCTTGGTGACTACCATGCGGATGATGGGCTGGGAACGGACGTCCTCCACGGTCTTGGGGTAGACGATAACGAGAAAGGATTCGGCGGGCTGATTTTTCGAGACGGTTACGCTGGTTCCGTTCACCGTGAACGATTTAAATATATTCCCCTGCGTGAAATATTTTTCCAGCCGCGCGACGGGTATCTTGTTCTCGTTGAGGTAATGGATCATATTGAGAAGCGGGATATTTTCGCTTTTCACGAATACGACGCGGGCGTTGGTCAGGAGATCGCTATTCCACGAGATGGTCAGGCTCTCGGCGGTCTCGGCGACCGTGCTCGGCACAAACCCGTTCTCAAGCTCGAATACGGTGCGGATACATTCGGTCAGGTAGAACTGTAGTTTATCGCTGAAACCCACTTTCAGCGCGTTGGAAAACTCCTCGATCGTTTTCAGGTAGAGTTTTTTATTATAAAATTCCTTGCCCTGCAGATAGACGATCTGGAACTCTGTGTACTTCTCATACATCTTTTCCAGCAGTTCGGGCGCGCGGGGGTCGAGAGGGAAATTGTCCATATACTCCTTGAGTATTTCGACCGATTTGACATAGTGCTTCTTGTTATACCATTCGAGAGCCTTGTCGTAGCCGCCGGGATCGGATTGACTGTACGCGAGTCCCGCAATGAATATCAGCAGAGAAAGCAGGTAACGGATTTTCATTTCGACATCCCTTTTTCATTCTCGATCATTTGATTGAGCTTCATCAGTTTTTCCAGATCGTGGAGCTTCTTCTGTACCAGTTTATTTTCGGGATCAATAGCGAGCGCCTTTAGCCATTTCTCCTTCGCAAGCTCATAGTCGCCATGAAGATAATGATAGATTCCCTGCTGATAGTACTGCGATACATGGTCGACGAAAACGGGAAAATCGACATACACCGAGAAGTTATGGTTATTCCCGAGGGTATCCAGATACGAGAATGCGTAATCCAGCCGGAGGTCGTTGAAGTACTCCGGATAGCGCAGGCCGAGGCCGAACGCGAGATTACCGGTGTCCCTTCCGAGATTGAACCCGGTACGCAGTATTAATATATTGAAGAGAGTGTATTCGATACCCATTTTATACAGGAACGGGCGGCCGTACTCGATCGCGACATCCATCGACAGGTACAGTCCCTTCGCCAGTCCGGCGGATATGCCGAGCGTCCCCTTGAGGGGCGCGGTCGAATCCCCGGTAAACCCGATGTTCTGGATAGCGAATCCGGCGTTGATCGGCATCCTGAATAATTCGCCGTCATACTTGAATCCCAGCCGCTGGAGGGTGAACGTGTAATTGATCCCCAGATCGACGGTGAGTCCCCATGTCCCGAAGTCCGCCAATCCCCTGCCGATCACTCCCGCGCCTATACCGACCGAGAACCCGGTCAGGAAATCGAACAGCAGTCCGCCGTCCATCGATATCGCGGCCTTCCAGCAGATATCGTGGGGCTGATACTCCGACAGGAGCATCCCGTAGGAGTCGTAATGGCTGAACCCGCCGTAATCCACATAGTACAGGCTCGTACCGATCACGAAGTCGTATATCTTCATCGCGCCGGAGAAATAGCACGCATAAGCGTTATCGATCCACGACTGGTACATGAACGACAGCGCGAGATTATCGATCGTATTCATCGCGGCGGGATTGTACTCGATCGCGGTGGTGTCGCCGATAATGGACGTATAGCTGTCGCCGAGGCCGATAGCGCGGGCGCTCTTCGGAATCTTCAGGAAGTCCGATTCCGATGTCAGCGGATATGATAGAGTAATGAAGACAAATGTCAGGCTCAGGATTAATCCGGCGGCTCGCGGTCTCAGGTTCCGGTTCAAACCGTTCTCCTATTTCACCATAATTTTACGTACTTCTTTCAGATTCTCGATATCGACGACGATGAAGTATATCCCTGTCTGCGCCATGAAGCCCTGATCGTCGGTACCGTCCCATCCGTACAACGTATTCCCGATATCGCCGTCGAATATGTGGCGTACGATATCGCCCGCTATCGAGTATACGGTAATCTTGCCCGGTTTGCCGAGCGTCTTGTCGGGGAGTTTGATATATGCCGAGCCCGGCGGGATAATATTATTCATCACAATCGTCTCATAACCCTGTTCGTATACGCCCTTCAATAGATAAGTGAAGTTCGTGATATAGTTCAGCCCGTCGATCTCGAGGAAAAACGCCGTGAAGTTGCCGGACTTGACCGCGCTCTCGGGAATCTTCGCCTGATACAGGTTCTGCGAGATTTCGATCATCGGTACGCTCGCGTCGTCCGGATTCCCGCCCGGGCCGTCCGGGAGACTGTCGACCGCGTACCACAGGTTGACCGTGGTCGCGCGGACAGGTGTATTCCTCAGCAGTGCGTATATAAAATTCTCGATCTTCCGCAGGTACAGAGTCCCGTCGAAAAGGCGGATCGTATCGATCGCGTCGCTCGCGTAGAGGTCGACAATCCGGTTCGGCGGGATCACCCGCACGGTGAACATCGTTCCGGCCTGTGTCTTACCGCCGTACGGTAGCCCGTTGTATCCGGTGTATGTTCCCGCCACATGGTTCGAGTTGCTGAGCGTCGTACCGCCGATAGTGAAATACCCCATCGAGTTGGTCGGGGCGTCGGCGGGGATATCCACCACAAGTACCGCGTGGAATACCGCGCCCACCCCGAAAAGCGCGAACGGGATCGAGTAATTCGTTCCGACATTGACCGACAATACCTCGAAATGGTAACTCCACGGCGATGCCGTATAGCCGGGGGAGTTCGAGAACGATGAGACGAATAAATCGGCGTCGTTATCCGCGTCGTTCCCGAGGTTGGTCATATACAGGTCGATACGCACGGAATAATTCGGGTAGCCGTTATACGCGGGGAGGGAATAGATTCCGTCTATACCGTAGATACTGCCCATTGTCAGCGACGTATCCATAATATAATTCGTGAAAGGGATACCCCAGTAATAGAAGTCCATCCGGGAGATGTTGGAGAGGACAGTTCCCGAAGGGGTTCCGGCGGCCCCGTGAGACAGCGTGCAGGTGCAGACGACAAGCAGAAGTATCAGCGCGAGCCTATTCATAGGCCTCTATCTCCATTAATTGTAAGTAATTCTTATAATCCTGATGTGCGTGGATTGCGGCGTTTTTATCGATCCATACCCCGATATAACCCGCGTCGAACGATACCGGGAATTCATCCACCCTGATGGGAGAATTATCCGGCGCGGCGGAAGCCTGATAATCCTTCTCCTTCCGCTCGAAATAATCCCATTTCACCCCGTCCATGCTGTACATGATATAATAGGATAACGGGTAGTAATTGGCGTTCCATGTGACCTTCATGCTCTTCAGGTGATGCGTGCCGAGAAGGTTAATAATCACATACTGGGCTTCCATTCCCACTTCCGTGCTGACCGCCATCCCCTTATACCATTCCACTAGCCCGTCGTTGACCCTCGTGATAGCGGGGGTGGAATCGTCGACAAATTTGCTTTCCGGGAGACGGTTGAATGTACCGGAGACCGGCTTATGGAGGGCGGCGTTGAAAAGCGGGGTAGTGAACGATTTCGAGAAGGCGGTATCCTTGACCTTGAATTCGGCCTTAAATTCCGTCCCGGACGCCAACCCGGAGAACACGGCCTCGCCCTGCTTTTTCAACTCGATTCTCTGGTAGTGCGCGATCGTATTATTGGTCGTCAGATAGCATTCGACAAATATGTCCTGCGCGGACGAGAGGCTGAAAGTGACCTTTTTCGGTTCTACGGATTTTATTTTTACGTCGACCGGGAGGCTCAGGGATAGTTTTCCCTGCTCGATAATTTTTTTATTCGCGTCCTTCACCTGATAGGCGCACTCCCCGGCGGGCAGGGTCAGCGGAACCGTATGTTCCGGCGAATCGCCGATCATCATTGCGGAATTGGTCATGGATTTATGATAGATGATGAATACGACGGGCTTGGATAACGATTTCATATTGTCAAGCCGCAATACGGCAGACCACCCGTCCTGATATTTTAATAGAACACTGCTCCAGCATAACACAGGGAGAAAAAATAGTATAAGCCCTAAAAATTTCATATTTCAACCTCATTAAATAGTCTGGAACCGCCCGCCTTCGGGGCGGCCCCATCTATTTTGTCAAGCCTTAATATCGTAATCCGTTAAACAGTGTTACTTCACGTAGTTCACGTAGTAAAACGCGCCTTTACCGCCGGCCCCGACCGTACTGCCGTTAAGCGGAGTGGTGGTGAACGGGGCGAAGATCACGCTGGCGCCGTTGGTGGACGCACCCGGGTCTCCTACGGCGTTGGTTGTAAACGCGGCCGCGGCCCACGGATAGGGCGAACCCCAGGTGTTGGACTTCAGACTGTTAATATTCAGCGTCACAAAGTTCGTGTTGAACACGTCGACAATCTTAACGCTTGTCGCGGGAACCGATCCGCCGTTGGAATAATTCAGGCGCCAGATCAGGATGCCGCCGGGGAACGGGCGTGTGGTATCCGTGGCGAAAGGCCCGGCGTTCGAAATGATCAAATACTTGGTCAGCGCCATGACGGCCGCCTGTACGGTTACTCTCCAGTTCGTGTTGCCCGAACCCGTAGTGTTCGTCAGGATAACCTTACCGAAGCCGGCGGCCCATTTCCCCATATTTCCGCCGTAGCGCAGAGCGTTGTAGCCCGTATAGTTCGTGGCAATAGCGGTGGTGTTCGGCCCGGTGGCTACACATTTGAACTGGGCGTAGGACGAGTCGATTTCGGCGCCCGGCACATACACATGGAACCAAAGGGTGGTGACCACAGCCTGAGGCGACATGCTTACCGTAAGAGGCAAACCGTGAGCGGTAGTGGCGGTATTGGTGTATTCATAGAACCATGAACCCCACTGCGCGGCGGAATGAAATTCACCCGCGCTGAACTGAAAGTTGACCGCAAGGTTTCCGTCGTTTACGAACGAGGTCTTGTTGTACGAATGCGTACCGGGTGCGACATTCGTACTGTTGTTACCCGACCATGTTCCCCCATAGTTGGTACCGACGCGCGGCATAGTGGTAGCCACGTTGGTGGACATACCTCCGCCCCATGTCATGGTGGCGGTGTTGGTGATCGGTGTGCCCGCCGGGGTAGGCGCGGCTTCCGCGCTGCGTCCGCCGAACGGCGACATCACCAGCACAGCAGTGATCGCGCCCGTCAGCAGGGCTAGCGATACCAGGCTTCTTCTGATTTTCATACTATCCTCCTAAAAACAGTTTATTTTGCTGTTACCTTAATCTCATGCCATTCTTTGTCATTGCGAATGAATCCGTCAGGATTCGTGAAGCAATCCTTATCGTTTTCAGTAATTCATTCGACTGCTTCGTCACTTCATGCCTCGCAATGACTGAAATATTCTTTACCGCACCTTAGAGGCGGTTTTATTTTGCAATTACCGCAATCTCACATATAAACAGGTTCTTCCACGGCTGCCATTTTTTCTCCCGTGTTCCCCGGGGCGCTTTCGCCGTGATATATACTCTGACAAACCGCGCGGCCGTGTCAAGCGGGACGGAGTGCAGGACGATATAGTCGCCCATCGGGGAGCGCATATCCGAGCCCTGCGATGCGTCCAGATGCTCTTTCAGCGTTTTCCACGACTTCCCGTCGATACTCACGTCGATCCGGTAGTCCTTACTGAACGATAACGCCCACCAGTAGATATCCAGCCGTTTGATCGCGGATATACTGCCGAGGTCGATCACCGCGTACTGGTCGGAATTGTCCGCGTTGAACGAGATCGCCATCCCGCCGAAGTAGTTCAGGCTCCCGTCGGTGAGTTTGTCGATCGACGTCTCGCCGTAGCCGAGTTCCTTGATAGTCGGATCGACGTAATTGAACGTGCCCCATACTTTTTTACCGAGCGCGATATTGTCCGGCGGGGTGACAAAGCTCAGCGGCGGGGTTTTGATGACGTTGCCCTGCGCGTCCCTCAGGTAAAGCTGATAATAATAGGCCGTCTCCTGCTGTAACCCAGTGATATCGATATCCCGCGATGCCGCAAGTCCTTTGTCTTCCTTAAGCTTTTTCATCCCGTCGGGGGACTGACCGAAAAAGATCTCGTACGAGACGGGTACATTCGACTCATAGAAGAGCTTCGCGGTGAACGGGGTAATATTTTTCGCGGTCAACTGCCAGAACTCCGGCAGAGGGATGCCGAGGGTCTTGAATCCGTACTGTTTGCTCTCGATACGGGTGCCGTCGGGGGATTCGCTCACTATCACGAAGTTATAGTCCGAGCCCTTCACAAGCCCCTGCAGGGATACCGAATGATTGGTGATATAATTCACCTCGATCAGCGTCTCTTTACTCCCGTTATACTTTTTCTGGTAATGGAAATGGTCCTGCGATTTGATCTTCGTTTTCCATGTGATGACCGCGGAACTTTCTGAAACCCCGGAAACTTTCACATCGGTTATTTCGTTCTTCCCCGACGCTTTCTCATAGCACTCGATTTCCCGGACGGCGTATTCCGACCCGGACTCGAGTACGATTTTCACGAACATCGCGGAAATGTTTTCAGCCTTGACGTCGATCAGATCGCTTTTGATATTCTTATACTCCGCGACAGTTGACCAGGAAATAAAATCGTCGGATATAAAAAGTTTGAAATTCTTAAACTCGGTTACCTTCTGTAAAAATATTTTGATCGCTCCGATATCCTTCAACGCGCCCATCTGGAGCGTGAGGATATTCTCGCCGGGCTTGAATTTTGTAAGCGTATTTTTATCGCCGTCGATTAGATTTTTTGCATCGGGCTGATTCAGCATCACGGACTGGATTTTGATCGCGCCGTAAGCGTTGACAAAAATGAGCGCGGGTAAAATCATCAGCATGCATGTCCTGAGTAATTTCATTTATTCCATCCTTAGTTTAATGTTACTCCTAAATAAAGCGTCCGGTTATCCTCGTTCGGGTATACTAGCCCTTTTTTCCAGCGTATCCAGAGCGCGTTCGTGGGATTTGTGTTATAGTCGGATGAGTTATAGCTCTGGTCGGGATTTGCCAACTGCGAGAACTGCACCGTCCATCCCGCGGCGGTTCCCGCGTAGTTGGTGTAGTACTTGGTGTTAGCGGGAATTTTATCGTACAGCGCGACCTGATACGCCCGTCCGTTCGATAGGCTGGAATACTCGAGCTTGTACAGGATGAGCGACCCCGGCAGTGCGAGGTTGGTATTCATTACCTGAACGCTCTGCACCGTTTTGGAAAGGGTCAGGAACGGTACGCCGCATATCTGGTACGATATATTTGAGACAGCGCCGTCGACAGGGCCGTCGTTCCAGCTCGCAACTTTGATGCCCATCGTGAAACTATCGGTATACGGGCCGGGCGCCGGCGGGGATAGCCCCTCCACACCGAGCTTGACCATGTTCCCGTCCAGAACCGTCGGAGCCACATCCGCTGTAATATAGAATTTCCATTTCTTGACCGCGCCCGTATTCGGGATGGATGTCGATCCGCTCCATTGCCATCGGCCGGAACCCTGATAGGTGAGGCTCCCGACCAGCGTCTCGTCGCCGTTGTATCCCGCGCTCGCGCCCTCTTTCCACAGTTTGAACGACACGTCCGTATTGACCGCGGTCGCGTTATTCTTAATCGTGATCATCTGCAGCGTATCCGCCGCGCCGTTATTGTTCGGGATAGAGAAATCGAGCACGAGGTTGTTTGTCGTATTGATATCGAGACTGTAGTTGGATACGTTCGCGAGACTCATTTCGATCGCCCGGAATCCGTTGAGATACCCCGGCGTCCCATGGATATACGACGACGCCTGATAATTCGCGGCGGTCTGGCCTCCCCACGGGTTGATCATTTCGACCGTATTGCTCGCGGTTGTAATATTGTTCGTATAATTAATGATTGCGATTATGGTGGTGTTCTCGCGCAGGATAAACGGCGTATCCGCGGCGGCAAGTCCGTTCAGGGCGATCTTCGTGCCGGAGGCGGGAGCCATGATCGGCGACGAGGGATTCTCCGCGTAGAAGTTGGTGAACGTCTGCGCTGTGGTTATCCCGCCGCATATCAGGAGCATATTACCCGCCGCGAACGTCGACCCCCGGAAGAAGGCGAGGTTGTCGTTCCCCTGCGCGGTCGATATATTCCATCCCGACGGGGTAATTCCGGCCGCGGAATTATTATATATTTCGATAAAGTCGTAGAGATAGCTGTTTACGCCCGCCCATTTCGCGTCGCTGTACTCGTACACGATAAAGTACCCGGGTTTTATCGGCATCGACTGCGAATTCGTCAGTCCTTTGTCCTTCGGGCCGATAAACTCGCCCGGCACGGACTGCATCCTGATACTGTTCGGCAGGATGAAGGGTTTGACCGTCTGCCCTGCGGTGATATTGGTCGCGAGCTTCAGCGAGAAATAGACCGTCATATATCCGCCCGCCGCCGAATCGGCGATGAGATTGTTCGCGAGGTTCTTGAATACGTATCCGTTGACCGCGTTGGAATAAGTCCCGGTTCCCATCAGCAGGTTGTTGGTCGCCGAGTTATTCCGGTATCCGTAGTTGAACTGTCCCGCGCCGTTGCCGTTCCAGAGCTTGGCTTCGAGGATACCGTTGGTCGTGATATTCCCGCCGAGGCAGATGACGATATTGGATAGACGGTCGCCCGATGCGGCCGCGTCGTTCTCGGGGTCGGGGAGCCGGATTTGGAACGCCAGCATAATCGTCCCGGCATACGCGCCGTTGGTCTGCACGGTATTGGAAATATTCTGCGCGATGATATATTTATTGCCCCATTTCGGGGTGGGGGTATGGTCGACCGTCCAGTCGGAGGCGAGATTATGATCGTCGCCGTCGGGAAGAAGTACGAGGGACGACCCCTCGGTGTAGAGCGCCGTCGACGCGAACGCGCCTGATGTCCAGATGCCCGCCGTCACAGCAAGGTCGTCGTCGGTACCCGCGTCCGCCCCGTAAGCGACAAAGTCCATCAGGGTGTACTGGTTTTCCATCGTAGAAGAGCAGTAAAGTCCGACCTCGTCCTGCGCGGTCGAAAGCTGCGCCGCGCCCCATTGCCCGTAGAGGATACCGCGCCCGTCGGAGAAATCGAGGTCGTTCACACCCGCCCCGTCCCACAGCACGATATAATTCGAGGACGGCAGAATTATTACGTTCGTAATTTTATACATCGGGAAGGCGACGTCGTAATCGTGAATAGCCCATCCGTTCAGGTATACGGACTTGTTCTCGCGGTTGAACAGTTCGACCCATTGCCCGTCGGTATTCGCGCCGACAGGGTCGAACATCAATTCGTTTATGACTACGTCGGGACGGTAGATCACGATCCATCCGCTGATCCCGCCGATATTCGTAAACTGCTGGTCGCGGATGACGATTTTATTGGAACCGAGGTAATTGATGACGACATAGTTTGTGGAAACGCCCTGTTTCCATGCCGTGTTCGATACGACATAGGCCGTACCGCCGAATAACAATGCGGAGACGATCGCGCGGTTGAAGTCGTAAACCTTTCCGCCGAGCGGCGCAAGGGCTTTGACCACCACCGGGAACGGCATTCCCGCGAGGGCGTTGGTCGGGCAGGTGACCTTGAACGATGTCTCGATGATGCATCCGTTGGTATTGAAGCAGATATTCATGTAAATATTGTTGACCCCGTCGGAAAACTCCGCCGACGCGGGATCGTTGGTGGAAACACAGTCGAGGAAGTTTGGCGCGCCGGAAATCGGCTGGAGATGGTAATTCCCGAGGCCGTCCACTACGCGCCCGGTGTTTACGATAATATTCAGCTTCTGCGGGATCGATTTAAATCCCATCTCATCCCACGGGATGGCGATCTCGCCCAGGCCGGGATGGGCCGAATGGGTGATCCAGTTTTCGCCGCACTCGTGAAAGTTAGTCGTGCTCCCGGAAACGGTATAGTAACCGGTTCCATCGACATTCGCGATGATTTCAAGCTCCCATCTCGCGGCGGCGGGAGTGCCCACTTCGCTCTCGACCGTCTGGTTATTCCCGGATCCGGTTACAAGGTTCGTGTCGATCGAGACGCTGATGTAGGGGCGTGGGGAGTCGTAGGTCACATCGTCCGACAGGTCGGGTACGGTGAACATGAAGAACAGACAGTTTTTATCGGCGGTGACCCCGAATTTCAGCATATCGAGATGGTCGTAGGGCAGCGCGTCGCCGGATACCACCGCGTCGTTCGTCTTGTCGTTCCATATCCATTGCCCGTTGCTGATGAAATCGGTGTTCACTCCGCCGATGGATGTGTTCCATTCGGACAGGCTGCCGTCGAGCTTGATATAAGCGGGGTTCACCCGGAAATAATTGGTAGTCGACCACGGCCCCCATATGATGCCGTCGTTTGCGCGTACCGACCAGTAATAAGTAGTGTTATTCTGCAGGTAATTGGTGAAGATTGTCAGGAAATTCGACGACGTCGAGACAAAGGTATGATTGAAGTACTGCGGGGTCAGTGTCGAATTTATCGAGACGATGATCTGGTAATTGGATATTACCTGCCCGTCGGGATCCGCGCCTATATACCATTTGAACCGGGGCTTGAGGAGATAGAAGTTCATATCGCCGTTGACCGGGAATGTCAGCACCGGTTTGGGGGGCGGCGAATTCACCTTGACGACTACCGTATTGGTCGCGGAGTAGAGTTTATTCCGGGTATCATAGGCGATCGTGTAGAAATGATTCGTTCCGGGTTTGAGGATGTTCGGAGGAATAGTTTTGGTATAATTGCTGTTGTAATTCGTCACATAGACCGTGCCGTATAATCCGTTGTAATTGGTGTAAAATTCGACTTTATATATCCCGATCTTATCCTGCGCGGTATTGGTCATTGTCAGGGAGTAGTTGGAATAGACCGTCTGGTTATTGACGGGATACCGCAGGATATTCTGGTACGGGGGAATGGGGTCGAAAGTTTTATAGGCGGATTGGTACGGCTGTTTGCTGATCTTCCAGATATTCGTCTTGAAGGAGATATAATTTGACGGGTTGCTTTTATACCCGTCGGTCAGCGTATTGTACGGCACCGCGCCGTGTGTCCATTCGAAACCCACGGTTTTCTTCACGAATTGAAGATAGATATCGAGATTTGCGGGATTCTTCAGGTCGGACTTGCTGATACGGAATTCCAGATAGGTACTGTTCCGGTTCAGGTCGGTGCCGGTGATTACGGTGAACGGCGAGTTCCAGTTCCACGCGGTACCGTTCCATACCGCGCTGTTCCATGTGTAATCGTTGACGAAATTGAACACGTAATCCGCGCGGAACGGCAGAACGGGTTTCTGCGTATTATACAATACCCCGTACGCTGACCCGGTGTTGGTATTGGTGGAAATATAGATTACGAGGACTCCCGCCCCCAAGGGGTCGTTTGCGATATCCGCGCCCTTATATCCGATATAGAGATAGCTGTTGTCCCATGTGATCCAGTTGGTATACCCCGACCCTGCGGATGTGGTCGGGAAACACTCGTTGGTGTAAAAATCGTTTATCCCGTCGATTTTAACGGTATGCCATGTCGTCTTCGGGACAGTAAAGGAATAGTTCGCGCCGCTATTGTTATTAACGCTGATAGCGAGAAGGTCGGGATTCGCCGCGAGGTTTCCCGAACTCGCCGATGTGGTCAGCGCGTAGTACCTGACAATAGTACCGCCGGGCATTCCGGGTACGACGGCTGTATAGGCGGTACCGCCGCCCGTCGCCTGAACGAACGCCGAGGACGTCCAGTTATTGGTACTGTAACGGATATAGACGATTTCCTCCGCGCATTTCGCGCCGGAGAGGGTGAGATTGACTATAGTATTGGATTGCGGGTAAACTGTTCCCGCGGATACTGCGGAAATATTGATTGGATTGCCGGAAACGGTCATGATACCGAAGTTGCCGTTTGCGACGGTGCTCGATACGAAAATGATATAAGTTTTTACCTGTGAATAATTCGCTCCATCGAAAGCCGCGTCTGCGCCGCCGACGGGCAGGCTCCATACCGCGTTCATATTGGCCGAACCCGGAACCCAATAACCGCCGCAGTACTTAGTAGTGTAGTCGTCGTTGATGCCCGCGCCGACGATAAATGTGTTTCCCTGCGATACCCCGGTTATCACGTTCCGGCAATACCCGGGCGGCGAGTATGTGGTGGTAAAATTCACGCTTGTCCATGAATTGTACGCCCCTTTCATACAGACCGCAGAAGCTAAAGACACAGTTCCGGTTACAACAAAGAAAGCTAATAGTAACTTTCTTAACTGCAAAAATCCCCCGCTTTCAAAACAAGTACGATAAAAACTTAGCTTTTTTCATATACAAAAAGCGCAAAAATATTGTATGGATACGAATGGTTATTAAATGATATAAAATTACACCCCAAAAAGAATTATACCTTCTTTTCCTAAAGAATTCAAGCGGTATGCTATTTATTTTCGTCATTTGATTGCTATTCTCTTGAATCTCGAATAAAATATCTTTACACCTAAAAAAGGAGCCTGCAGTGAGGGAACACGCATTAAAATACCATCAGAATAACGGGATAGGAAACGGAAAAATCGAGACGATTCCCAAAGTTTCGGTCAAAACCCGCGAAGAATTATCGCTCGCATATACGCCCGGTGTAGCGGTGCCTTGCCTGGAAATCGCGGACGCAGAGGAAAAAGTATTCGATTATACCATCAAGGGCAATACGGTTCTGGTGGTCAGCGACGGGTCTGCGGTGCTTGGATTGGGAAACATCGGATGCAGAGGTTCCATCCCGGTGATGGAGGGGAAAGCCCTGCTGTTCAAGATATTCGGCGGGGTGGACGCTTATCCTATTGTACTCGATACCCAGGACACGGAGACCATCATCCGTACGGTCGAACTGATCTCGCCGATCGCCGGGGGGATCAACCTTGAGGATATTTCCGCGCCGCGCTGTTTCGATATCGAGACAAGGCTGTCTAAAAACCTCAGTATACCCATATTTCACGACGACCAGCATGGTACTGCGGTGGTATCGCTCGGCGGCCTCATCAACGCGTTAAAGATAGTCGGGAAGAATATCGACGAGGTGAAGATTGTTGTAAACGGGAGCGGCGCCGCAGGTATTGCTGTTACCCGTCTAATGCTGCATGGGGGCGCGAAAAACGTGATACTCTGCGATACGAAGGGAGCGATCTTCGAGGGCAGAACGAATAATATGAACCCGATGAAAGAAGAAATAGCGCGGGCGACCAACCCCGATAAAGAGCAGGGGCTGCTTTCGGATGTAGTTCGCGGGGCCGACGTATTCCTCGGGTTGTCCGCGAAAGGCGCATTGACATCCGAAATGGTGAAAACGATGGGAACGAAACCCATAATATTCGCGATGGCCAATCCCGATCCGGAGATTCTGCCCGATGAGGCTAAGGCTGCCGGGGCGGCGGTTGTCGCGACCGGACGCAGCGATTTTCCGAATCAGGTCAATAACTGTCTGGGGTTTCCGGCGATTTTCCGGGGGCTTTTGGACGTACGCGCGATGTCGGTGACCGAAAATATGAAACAAGCCGCCGCCGAGGCTATCGCGTTACGGATCACCCAGAACGACCTCGATAAGGGAAAGATTATCCCGTCGGTATACGATTTTGAAGTGTTTGCGTACGAGGCGGAGGCGGTTGGACAACAGGCGATCGCCGACGGGGTTGCGAGGCTGAAGCCTGAAAAAGACGCGATTTTTTATAATATGCTGAATATTTTAAAAGAAAACAGACGGAGATTTTTCGGTGAAACTATATAACAAAGACAAACTCGCCGAGGCGAGGGAATCGTTTTTAAAATCAGTACCCGAATGGGATAAACCGGTCGAATGGGCGGCGGTCATGGGGTCGGGGCTTTCCGATGTGTTCGACGATTTTAAAATTATCGGGAGTTTCCCGTTCGAAAATGTCGCGCGGATGCCGCATTCCGCCGTAGCCGGGCACCGCGGCGAATTCATGATCGCCGAGTATGAAGGAAAACGTGTCCTCGCGCAGTTGGGACGTTCCCACCTCTATGAAGGCTGGACCCCTTTCGAGGTGGCGTTCTCGGTCGCGCTGTTCGGGGAACTCGGTATTAAGAATCTTCTGCTGACCAATGCCGCGGGCGGCGTACTTGACACGCTCGAAGTAGGGGATGTGATGGTTATTTACGACCAGATCAACCTTCAGTCCGGAAGCCCGTTATCGGGAGCGCCGGGATCGGAAAAATTTCAGGATATGACGGAGGCTTATGATAAAAGGCTTGCCGTAGGTTTATCGAAAAAGTTCGGCCTCACTCAGGGAGTGTACGCCGCGCTTCGCGGCCCGCATTACGAAACACCCGCGGAAATCCGTTATCTCCGGACGATCGGCGCGGACGCGGTGGGTATGTCCACTGTCATGGAAGCGATCATGGGCCGGTTTTACGGGATGCGCATTGCAGGAATGTCGCTGATCACGAAT
Source organism: Brevinematales bacterium (assembly GCA_020059465.1). GTDB lineage: Bacteria > Spirochaetota > Brevinematia > Brevinematales > GWF1-51-8 > GWF1-51-8. Next base: position 23,320 of record JAGVBZ010000025.1, on the reverse strand, counting down.
AAGGCGTCCGGGCTGGGCGGGAAAAAGCTCGATCATTCCGAGGTCATAGAAGCGGGAAAGATTGGACGGCGGAAAATTGCGGAAGGAATGAAGTATCTGATGGGGGAATAGACCTCATGATTATCGGACTGCTCACCATACAAATCGATATCCCTCATTGGGAAACGGTCAAGGAACGCCGGAATCTGCTGCGGAGCATCAAGGATAAAATCAGGAAGAAATTCAACGTCAGCGTATCGGAGATTGTCGAAGAAGACCATTTCGGGCAGAAAACCATCATAGCGGTGTCGGCGGTTTCCAACGAGACCGATCACTTGAACAGCGTCCTGTCGAACGTTTATAATCTTGTCGAGAGATTCCACCCCGACATCATTCACTCATACAGCACCGAATTCATTGTGCATGAATAAAAAGAAAACCCCAAATCAAGAGGGGTTTTCTTTTTTGGACATTTATTTAAGGGGGCTTTTTTTTAACCACCTCCTCTTTCGAGGAGGTGAAATCCCGGCCTAGGCCGAGAGATATATTGGGGGGTGTAATATTAATATGCAATTACTATGCCAAAAAAAGCAAAAATTTCTAAATACATATGCTATAAGTATATACCATTTTTATACTAAGTTTAATAATTGAATTTGCCCCTGCATGTAGGCATTACGCACGAAAATGCACAAGTGCAAACGCCCGCCCCGCCTGTACTTTTTACTACATTATTCAGGGTTTATTCCGATATTGAATTGAGGAGGAATCTCCATGCGCGTTCGAATATTTTTCATTATTATGTTACTGATTTTAACGGGCGTTCCCGGTTTTTCAATTACGATCTATCTTCCGAAAACTATTTATACCACTCAGCCTAAAATGAGTCTCGCGTCGCTTTGTCATGCGCCCTTCGGAAGTAATTATATCATACCCACCGATAAGAGTAAAGTTTTTTCGAATAAAGAATTGGGTGTTTTGTTTCAAAACGCGGGATATAAGGACTTTACTTTAGTCGGAAGCGGAATCGACCTGCGGTATATCCCTTCGCTGTCCTCCGCGCAGGATATCATTAACGGCCTTCTGTCCCTATATCCCAACGCTGTGCCGGCATTGAAACCGGAGATGCTCCCGGGGAAGTTTTATATCGTAAACTCGGACTATAACATGAAAGGCGATAAAGTAGTCGTGTCGGTGAATTATATCGATCTGACGAAAGAAATGGGAACCCCGTCCATGCTGATGCTGTCGTTCCCGATGAAGGCGCCGGAGGTCTTACCGCAGGCTGTTCCGGCGGCAGCTGCAGTATGGCCGACAAACTACAATACTGTGCCCTCGGCGCCCGGGTATCCCAATGCTATCCAGCCGGCTGATAACGAGGTTTATATCGATAAGATACAGGACTATAAAGCCTATCTCGTGTATAAATTAGGCGGGCTGATAATTACTGTAGAGGCCCGGATCATCCGGAAACTGGACGATGTGACTTATCTGGTAGAGAATATCAACAGCGGTAAAATGCTGATTGCGAAACTGATTAAAAAATAGGGGAAAATAATGCGCGGTTTATTCATAACAGGACTGTTTGTTTTTATCGCTGCGGGGCTTTTCGCGGAAAGCGTACCGTTAAAAAATATTATCTCTATAGAAGGGATGCAGGTCAACCCTGTCCTCGGTTACGGTATTGTGGTCGGGCTGAAGGGGACAGGCGACAGTACGACCGGGTCGCAGACAAAGGAAGTCCTATCGATGATCGCGAATAATTTCGGGTTTTATGTCGACCCCATGCTCCTGAAGCCGAAGAACTCCGCAATCGTGCTGGTCAGCGCGCAGCTTCCCCCGTTCGCCCCCATAGGGAGTCATGTCGATGTGAGTGTGGCGTCGGTTTTCGACGCGAAGTCGCTGGAAGGCGGAGAACTGATTATCACGCCGCTGCTGGGCGGGGACAACCAGATATATGCGATCGCGCAGGGCAGGCTGATGGTCGAGAACGGCTCCAAGAGCGTCACCGGAATCGTCCCTCTCGGCGGGATTGTGCAGGAGGAGATTTTTCACCAGATCACCGATACCAACGGGCAGTTGACAATCTATGTCAACGAAAAGCTTGGTATGGGCGTGGTCAGTAAGGTCAAAGAAACGATTCAGAAAAAGTACCCCGATGCGATTACTAAAGTGCAGAATTACAAGATACGGATGAAAATTCCCGCGGGGATGGAAATATACGACTTCATTTTCGAACTGAATAAAATGTCGGTGGATATCGATCAGGAGCCGAGGGTATTGATCGACGCGAAGCAGGGAGTAATTGTTTCGGGCGGGAACGTAATGATTACCGAGGCGGCGGTATCGTTCAAGGGGACGAAGGTGCAGGTCGGGGGCGGCGCGGCAAGCTGGGGCGGTTCCTCAGGCGGACAGAATGCCAGCGAAACCGTTAAGGTGATGAAATCCAGCGCGACTGTCGCGGAACTCGCGGACGGGCTGAACAAGCTAGGGGCAAGCACCGATGAAATTATCACTATTCTGCAGCTTCTCTATAAAAACGGCAATCTGAAGGGCAAGCTCGAAATTCAGTAGGTTTTCGATAGGGTGGTTCGCCGGGACAGTTATGCTTTTACCTTATTCAGGAGCATCATCTCGCCGGTATCGAGTTTTATCTTATAGGTTTTCTCGACATAGAACTTGGTCTTGAGGTTTTCAATAGTTTCGTTACATGTCAGAAGCTTCACCTTAAGGTTTTTGGAAATCGCCGCAATTTTATAAGAATTATCGATGGACTGGCCGACTGCGCGGATTTCTTTCAGCCCCTTTCCGGGCGTGTTCATCGTTCCGAACACCAGCGGGCCGGTAAATATACCCGTGCTGATATCGATATGCAGACTTTCATTCCCGGCAAAATTATAAATATCCCAGATGACCCGTGTGGCGCATTCGACCGCGTTGTATTTCTGGTGCTCGAAATAAAACGGGATGCCGAATACGATGATTGCATGGTTGTGATAGAAGAACGGGTATCCGTCGTAGTCGCCCGCCATCTCGCCGATTATTCCTACAATTCGGTTATTTATTCGGAGGATTTCCTGCGGGTCGGTGATATCCTTCGGGACATCGTAGATAAACGTCGCAATCGTCGCAGTCTTGGTTTCGCCGTTCATCTCGATCCCGTACCGGACTGCGTGCTCCCTGATCTGCGCGGATGTGTAATTATTAAACAGCATGATACTGGACTTCTCACGAATCAGGCGCGCGATCAGTTCTTTGATCTCGGTCTGAATGTATCCTATTTCGCTGTCGTCGAATACCTGTGTGGTGTCCTTCTCGATATACACGTCAATCGGATGAAGGGTGCGCGCGGTTAATCTTCCCCGGCGGTTTTTGGTGATTATAAGCCATAGCACGGCGATCCAGTTTATCAGAAGCGCGCCGGAGATGAGGTAGATATCGATGGGCTCGATGGTCTGCTTGTAGTAAAACTCCTTTGCGACGATATAAGCGAGAGGTACGGCGAACGCGAAAAACAGGAAGATAATGGTTGATACGATTCCGGAACTGTGAATCTTTATTTTGGAGTTTTTAATCAGGAACGAGAGCACGGTTTTATGAGCCGCAAAGAAAAGATTACCGATAAAGGTTGCGACTACGAACATGAATTCCAGGGGCAGAAGAGGGTTCCTCAGCATGAAAAGATAATAGAGCGACGCCCCGACCGCTACCAGTTCCATGAAGTAGGTGATGATCGACGAGTTCCGTTTTATCAGAATATTTGCGTTCCCGCCCTTTCCGGAGATCAGGGTGGCGTAGAGATAAAACGCGAACTGGAAGAGCGACGCGCCCCCATAGAACGCGATCAGCCAGATGTCATGTTTCATTTGGAAATACAGCATGAAGTAATATGCGGCGCCTGTCTGCCCCGCTTTAAGAATTAAGAATAAGAATATACTGACAAAATAACGCATTCTCTCCCCGTAATCTCTGCGTTGAACGGATATTTTTTTATCGGAAAAATAACGTTAAATATTGAATATTCAATACTTTATCTTGGGATAGATCAGCTTCCCCGTCGGTTTTTCTTTGTCCGTCAGGTGCTTTTTTTCCTCTTCCTCGATCAGGTTGAGAAGGTTCTCGATATCGGTCGGCGAGATAGGTTTCTGCTGCTGTGCCTGCTGCTGCTGTTGTTTTTGCTGATTATCGGGGTTTTTCGGTTCTTTTTCTTTCTTGTCATCTTTCTGATCTTTATTCTGGTCTTTATTCTCCTCATCTTTGTTGTCCTTCTCTTCCTTCTGATCGTCCTTCTGCTGCTGGGGCGGGAATTTCTGCTTCAGAAACACAAAGTTTTTCAGCGCGCGCTGAAATACCTCCGATTTAGGGTCGGCATGGTCGAGGACATATTTATAGGAAAGCAGCGCGTTCTTATAATCCTTCTGCGCGGCGAATGCGTTTCCGAGATTATAGAACGCCTTTGCCTGCGCGTCGTTATTTTTCGAATTGGTCAGCGAAAGATACCCTGTCATCGCGGGAGCGTACTGTTTCATCTGGTAGTACGAGTTGGCCTCGTTATACCGCAGGAGTTCGTTCTTCGGGTCGGCGGTGATGGCTTTCTGGAAAAACTGGAGCGCCTTCTGATACTCGCTCTTCTTATATGATTTTACCCCGTCTGACGCATCCGATGCATACCCGCCGACCGGCAGAAGAAGCGCCAACAAGAGAACGGCCAGCGGTACCGCGGGTTTACGGGTATTCAGCTTCCGGTCGGGCATCAGGATAAAGATCAGGAGCAGAAGCACGGCGGCTGTCAGGAAATACTGGTACTGCGGCTCCATGAATTCGTAAATATTACTCCCGAATTTGGACTTCTCGAGTTCGCCGAGATTCTTCGCGATCTGCAGGATTCCGTCTTCTGTGCCGGGAGCGTAAATCCCGCCCGACTCCTGAGCGACCGATTTCAGCAGCGTCTCGTTCAGACGGGATACGACGGTTTTGCCGCCCTCCATCATATAGTCCTTAACCGCTCCGTACTGGTCGAGGATTGGGACCTTTGCGCCTTCGGGGGTGCCGATACCGAGGGTGTAGACGCGAATACCGGACTGTTTTGCCTGTTTTGCCTGCTCGAGCGGCGAAAATTCGTAATCCTCGCCGTCGGTAAATACCACGATAGCGCGGTGGGTCAGGGCTTGTTTATCGAAAAGCTCCATCGCGGTCTTCAGGCCGTCTTCGAGATTGGAGCCCTGTATGTCGATCATCGACGTCGATAGTTCGTTAAGGAAAAGGATGGCCGCGTTGATATCGGCGGTCAGAGGGATGACCTTGAACCCGAATCCGGCGTATCCGGCGACACCGATACGATTGCCCGCGAGAAGACTCATGAGCTGCTGGGAAAGCTGTTTCGCATACCCCAAGCGGCTTCCGGGGACATCCTCGGTATCCATGCTGGCGGAGATATCCATCAGGAACACGATATCGATTCCGGACATCTCGCGCTCGACAGCCTGCGAGCCCCAACGCGGGTCGAGAATTGCGAGGCCGAGGAAAAAGAGCGACATTCCGAGTATAATCGTACGGAACAGGCGCGCGCCGGGACTGAAATTGGACAGCAGTGACGCCTTCTGCCCCTCGGAAAAAGCCCGTCTGACAATACTGCGCCGCCGCATAAAACTCCAAATAATCAGGCCGGTAAGCGCAAGCACGGCCAATAGAATCCATAACCATATATCCCTATTTGCAAGGTGCATTGTTTCCTCCGGACAATTCTATTTTAACAGGATACGGGGTAAAAATCAAGTACTGCGTACACTAAACCCATTACGAAAACCCGAGCATAAAATAATCGGTAGCCTGCGACGGCGTAGATATGCGCATTCTTGCGATTGTTAACTGCGTACAATTTATCCATTACGATAACCTGAACAAAAAATAATCGGTGGCCTGCGCGGCGGCGGGGATAAGCGAATTCTTAATATCGCTCCCTGCTATACAAAATCAGTTCTAATAACCCGCTGTCATTGCGAGGCGTAAACCGAAGCAGTCTGTTACACTATAACAAACGGAATGCTCTATCCCGCGTTACAGTTCGCATTGACAAGAAAAAATCGGCGCCGGATTTTTCACGCTGTGTCTGTTGGAATAGACAAATTCTAGCGGGGATGGTTAGAATATTTACGGATTTCGGGAAATTTTGGCGAAAAAAGAATGCGCGGAAACCGGTATTATGATTTTCTATATTGATAGCGCGGGCTGTAACTGTGGTGAAAAGGGATTGCGCGGGCTATTTATACTCGTTGTAATAGACGCTGAGTATCAGAAAAACTTCGTTTCCGGAGACCTTCACTCCCTGCTTCTCCATCTCTTTCTGAATCTGGTCTTTATTCATCGACGGGTTATCCTTTTTGAAATCGACCACTTTCTGGATGGTCTCTATCTTTACAGGGAATACGTCGCCGAAAAAGCCACGATTCTGGAGCGAAACGACCGCCGCTTTCAGACGGAAGTTCTCCTTCTGGAGTTCGAACATGTCGTACTTCATCTGCGCGACTTTCGCTTCAAGGTCTTCGAGCTTATTGACAAGATATTCGACATCCCCTGTTTTGATATACGCCTTGGGGTTGGCGACCGCCGATTCGATCTGCTTGCGTAGTTCGGTCTCGTTGACATAAATTCCCTTGACGCGCAGGAACAGGTTGCCCTTGTAGTTCATTCTGAAATCGTAACGCAGGATATAATCGGTCAGGTCGACGAAAAAGAACAGCCCGGACGGGAAATAGGTCGAATAATCGGCGGAATCGATGGTGATTTTAACCGGAACGACTACCACATCGATGGTCTTATCGGCGACATAAAAACGGAGATCGCTCAGCGTCAGGGTTTTCCATCCGGTAATTTCGGCGGCGACATCGGCGATCTTCGCTGCCTGTTTATCGGAAACATCCGCCCCGTAGATCACCTTAAATTGGAAGCCTGAACCGCTCTGCAGATTAATCGTCTTTTTATCTTCTTCGGTGCCCTCGGATACTTGTGTCAGCCCCGTGCTGTCCCATACGGACGCGAATGCGGGGACGGCGATAAACGCGAGAAATATAAATAATACGGATATTTTTGCTTTCATGGAATACTCCTTCATTTCTACTGCTTGATATTAATCAGGATACGGTCGAGAGGGAGAATCTTTTCCCCTTCCGCGAGTTCGAGTACTTCCGCGATAACAGCGTCGGCCTGCGGGTCAAGTTTGATCTTCCCGATATACTCGTCGTCGTTGCGGAACACGATCGCGGTGTCGCCCTTTTTAATGAGGTAGGCCTTATTAATATAGACCACCATTTTCTTCGGGTCGCGCGGGTCGAGGATATATCCTGTCTCGCGTCCGAGCTTCGTATAATATTCGAACGCGTATTCGTAGGTGTCGATCAGTTTATTCTTCTTCTCGACAGTTTTTATCGCTTTCTGCCATAAGACGTCATAGTCTTTCAGCGCCGAATCGTGGAAGTACTTGATCCCCGCGAGCGCGTACGGTACCGAGTTGGTGTAGGGGATACTATAGACACGGGTGAAAATTGACGAAAAATTCGCGTTCTTCAATTTCATAGCGTCAAAATCGGCCTTCGACATAATGTTCTCTTTGCCGAGCAGCGCGTTGTATTCGCCAAGCGTCCCGCCGACCGGGGCGTACTTTACGGCGATCAGAGACTTAACTGCATCGTCTTTTATATAAGGGTTGTATTTCAGGATAAGAACCTTGATCAGTTCCTGATTCAGTTTCTGCATCTGCGCAATATCCTTGAGGTGCTGCTTATTGAGCTCTTTTATTTTGGAGTCGTAGTATTCTTTTGTTTTCTCAAGACGGATTTCAAATATTTTCTCATACTCGGAATACGCTCCGGTATTCTGGGACGCATCCCCCGATTCGCCTTTTTCCTGCAGGCTCTTCTTAAGGTCGCTGACTTCTTCCTTCTTCATTGCGATTTTTGAATCATATTTCTGACCGACCGAGGATACTTTTGCGCTTCCCTGCTTCTGGAGCATGGCTACTTCGGCGTTCTCCTCGGCTTTAGAAAGCCCCTTCTGCTGGGCGATCTGGATCAGCTGTTCCGTCTGACTTTTTATCTGGTCGATTTCCTGATTCTTCTGGAATACGAGTTGTTTGATATCCTGTTCGAGGAACGTGATACGAGACTTATCGGTGCTGGCGGATTTCAGAAGTTCCGTGAGTTTGAGGTCCTCGAATTCTGCGATATCGACCTGCACGTTTGTCTGCTTCTGCTGGATCATATATACGGTAAAAAACGCCGCGCCGGCCATCAGGACTAAAAAGATCACGATTGACCAGACAATCAGCACGCGCCTGTTCTTCTTTGATTTGGAAAACTCCTTATCCAGCGAGTACTCGATTACCTCACGGGTGGAATCGACTACTTCACCTTTCAGGAAACTCGATTTGGCCTGGTTTACAACCTGGCTTATTTTGTTGTCATTGTCCATATGCCGCTCCAGTTACTGGGTGGTATTTTTTTCTGGGTGCGATCTTTGAACACTTCCGCAAGCGCAAGATCCACTTTTACAAACTTCTCATTCGCTTTTACCCAGTCGCCTTTATAATAATCTTTTAAGGCATCGGAGAATATTTTAATATTATCCTGAATCTCTTTAGTCATTCTGTCCTGGGGTATAGGCCAATAAACCGTCACCCCTTCCGTCTTACCCTTTACCTGCACCGTATCGAGCTCGACAAAAGTAATACCGAATTTCGACGATGTTTTTTCTATCTCGTCCTTGACATACTTGGAACATATGACGGGAACTTTATATACCCGTGTCAGGCCTTCGAGACGCGAAGCCGCGTTTACGTTGTCGCCGATTACGGTGTTGGTCATGCGGACATACGACCCGATGTTTCCATAGAATACCAGTCCGCCGTCGATACCGACGCCGACTTCGAGGAGTACGGCCTTATAAACTTTTTCCTCAAGTTCAGTCAACGCGCCCTTAGTACGGATAATCTCCTCTTTCCGCTTATGCATTTCCAGACGGAGCATTTCCGCGACTTCCTGTATCTTATAACCGGACAGTACCGCTTTCAGCGATTTGTTCATCTGCATTTCATCGATAACACCGTATACCGCAAGGAGAGCGTCGCCGATGATCGACCCGATAATACCGTCGAGGTTCACGATCTCGCGGATAGCGCGGTCGTAATGGATATTTAACAGCTTAATGATATCGGTACCGAGGGTTTCCGTAATATAGGTGAAACTCTTGATATCGGTGAACAGCATCGTCAGTTCGAGCTGTTTTCCCTCGAGGCGGACTTCTTTTTCGTCATACGCCTTTCTGACTATGTCTTTATTAACAAATTTCCGGAATATTAATAGAAGATTGTTGATAGTAGTAGAAAGCGAGTTGAATGCCATTCCAAGGAAGGTAATGTCGTCGTTAGGAGCTTTTTTAATATCGACAAAATCCAACTGCTGATTATCGCTCATTGCCATGATGGAGTTGGTGATCTGGCCGATAAAATGGGTGAGGCGCTGGATAATAAACACCCCGACAATCATGCTCACCAGTGTGATGATCGCTATGATCAGGGCGATATTCAGGAAAATCTGCTGGGACGGTTCGTTAAACTCGTTCATTTCCTCGGCGCGGACAAGATATACGCCCCACTTCGGGTTGTATTTATAGATACCCAGATAACTTTCGCCGTGGAATGAAAAATTAAGCGCCCCTTCGGTGCTGATATTCGTACCGCTGGCAATCATTGCCTGAAGCGCGTTCTGATCCTCGAATATGGAGGCCTTTTCTATCTTAGAGCCTTGGAACATAAAAGTCCCGTCAGGCCTGATACCGAACAGGACGGATTTTTTATTTTTAAACGTGTTCAGTGAACGGGTCTCGATATTCGAGACCGCCATGTCCATATTTTTATTGAATTCGTAGATTTCGCGCTGATTATTACAGAAAAGATAGATTTCTTTCAGATCCTTGATGAGGAGTTGTTTCATCGACTGAATAAGCTCGCCCTGGTTCAGGACAAGGTTGATATAGTTCGAAACAAAGTTCGAAGCTAAAATGAAGATAACAAACACCAGTAGAATTTTCGTAGAAAGCGGGACGACACGAGCCGTACCTACTTTTTTCCCAAGTAGGAACTCTGAAAATGTGTTTTTCATTCCCTTTCCCCATTTAAACGTTGCTTACTAACCGAATTATAACTCACGAAAATAAAAAAGGCAAAAATACTAAGCTAAGTTTCGGTAAATTTTCCTTATTACTTAACCGCTGTTGATTTTCGCTTCTTCTGGAGCACGTCGAAAAGGACGGCGAGTATAATGATAAAGCCCTTGACAACGTTCTGTACCGGCTCGAGTACCGACAGCACGCTCATACCGTTCATCAGTATCTGTATGAATATAGCCCCGATGATCGCGCCCTTGATGGTACCCGATCCCCCGGAGAGGCTTGTGCCGCCGATCACCACCGCCGCGATCACGTCGAGCTCCATCATCGTACCCGCGTTGGGGGACGCCGAACTGACGCGGGACGCCGCGATGAAGCCGCCGACCGCCGCAAGCACGGTCATGATCGAATAGACGCCCATTTTTACGCCGGTGATATTAATACCCGAAAGGCGCGCGGCTTCCTGGTTCCCGCCGATCGCGTAAATGCGCCGTCCGAAACGGGTATTGGTCAGGAGGAAGTAGCCGATGAATATGACGACCGACATAATCGCAGCGGGCACGGGGATACCGAGGTTTTTGTCCATATTCGCGCCGCCCCTCGAACTGAGGAATATCCATGACGCGAACGCGAACCCGACTATCCCGATAATGAAGTTCGGCAGCCATTCTATAGTTTTAATCGGAATCGAATATTTCTTTTTCTTGGCGATTCCCGCGAATACGCTGTAAATAAATCCCGCCAGCGCGAGGATAATGATTATCAGTGACGGAAGCGGCGGAATATACCCGTTCCCGATGAAATAGAAGGTCGAGTCGGTGATAGGCGGCGTGCTTCCGCCGGTCAGAAGGTGCGCGAGTCCGCGTGAAATCGTCATCATACCGAGGGTGATGATAAATGGCGGGATATTGAACTTGGCGATCCAGAACCCGTTCCATAGCCCGAGCAGGAACCCCGCGGTGAGGAGGGTGATCCCGATCGCGAGCCATACGTTCACCCCGGACTGCATGAGGAGCGCGGCCTCCACCCCGGACAGCGCGATCACCGAACCGACCGAGAGGTCGATACCGCCCAGCAGGATGACCATTGTCATACCCACCGCGAGAGTCCCGGTGATGCACATCTGGAGAATGAGGTTGGAGAGATTGGCGGTCGAACGGAACGAGGGGGAAAGAACGGACATCAGTATGCCCAATAAGACCATTGCGATTAAAATGCCGTTATCTTTCAGAAATTTCGCCATCGGAAGCCCCTCGATTCTTTTGCACTATTTTAACCCCATTTCCATCGAAACGCAACGGTTTTTTCGTTTAAATGGAAATTGTTATTCCGTCTTGGAATCGGTGTCGGCATTGATCGTACTGGATGCCGCCCCGTAACCGACCAGCAGGTCGGCTATTTTCTTCAGCCCCTTTTTCTGGGCGACGTCGAGCGGAGTGTAATACATCATTTTCTTTCCCGAGGCGTCCTTCATCGGCTGATTGACCTCCGCTCCGCTTTTTATCAGGAGCTTCACCATTTCGGGATTATTGTTCTCCACCGCGATAATCAGCGCGGTTCTATCGTCGAAATAATCTTTTGCCTTCAGATCGGCCTTCATGGATATCAGGTATTTCGCGATTTCGAGATGATCGTACTTAACCGCGAACATCAGAGCCGTCCAGTTCAGGTTGTTTTTCAGGTTGATATTCGCTCCCTTTTCGGCTAACGCCTTCACCGCGGCAAGATTCCCCTTTTCGACGGCGCTGATGAGCGCGGTGCGTATCCCGTTGGAATCGTCCAGCTTCACGCCCTTATCTGCGAGGATGACGATGATCTGGGTTTGGTTGCATTCCGCGGCGAGCATGAGGGGAGTGGTGTTGACTATCCGGTTCGATATATTCGCGCCCTTCGATATCAGGAACTCGACCGCTTCGGCGTTCCCGTTGGTGATCGCGACAAACAGGATGGAATAATTGGCGGGATTAACCTTGTTCACATTCGTGCCTTTTTCTATCAGAAGCTTCATCCCGGCGATATCGCCTTTTTCCGCGCAGACGAATATATCCTTCTCGGCCGGTTTGGAACATGAAAATAATAGAATAAGTGCGATCATCGATAGAATCGATTGATATTTTTTAGACATTTCCCTTCTCCTACATGTTTTATCCCTGAAATAGTATATTATTAAAAAATAAAATGTCAAAGGATTGATAAAATCTGGTAAAATCTAACGGGAGTATTATTGTTCATGAGAAGAAGTTGCGAAACGAGGCGATGTTTTGTATAATCTCTCACGGAGATAAAGATGAAAGAAACGATACTGCCCATCATGATTATTCTGCTTCTATCCGGCGCGTGCGCGCGCGGGTATCTGATCCGCAGCGAAGACGGGATAAGTAAAGAAGTCTGGATAGGCAATAAAAAATACGGCCCGTTCCCGTCCGCCTTTTCGCTCGCTTTCGCGGAGAACACCCCCGATTTCGGGTTTGTCTATGTGTGGGAGAAAAAGACTTATGTGAATATCAACGATAATATATTCGGGCCGTATGAGGATGCGGGGTACTTATATTTTTACGGATACTCCGGCGATTATATTTATTACTTCAAGCGGAAAGACGACGACGGGTATGTCCGTTATTACATCATAAAGAGCGGTAAAGTGCAGGGGCCCTACCGTGAAGTGTTTGACACCAATGTCGGAGAATGGAAGCACCATTATAGTTTCATTTATCAGGGCGATATGGGGTACGGTATCGAGATCAACGGGTACTCGTACGGAAATTATGCGAAAATTGAATTTCCCAAATTCGACCCGACCGGATATTATTATTGTTTTCCCTATCAGAAAAATGGAAAATGGTATATCAGGAGCACTTATTCCGATGACGGGCCTTATCAGTCTATTCAGGGTATCTATTGGGTGAGCAACGATTTCGAGGTGCATTATAATAACGGGTATACGATGACCGTGAATTAAGCGCAGCCTTCATGAATGGAATCCTGTTTCGGGGAAAGACTTTATGATTCCGTCTCATTAAGCGACAAAATCCCGATAAACTTTCTTTTTTCGCCGATTCCGGTTAAAATATATCTTATTTATTTCAATCGGAGTACTCTATGCGTTTTGTCAGCACACGGGGAAACTACCCGCCTGTTCCGAGCGCGGAAGCGGTCAGGCTGGGGATGGTACCGAAGGGCGGTTTATTCAGCCCTGAGACCATCCCGGAGATCGATATCTTCAACCTGCGCGGCCTGACATATATGGAACTTGCGTTCGAGGTACTCAAACTCTATCTGACTGATTTTACGGATTCCGAGATCCAGTACGCGGTCGCCGAGGCGTACAGCCCTGACCGTTTCGAGACTAGCAATCCCGCTCCGCTCCGGGTGCTCCACGATAACCTTGCTGTACTGGAGCTTTGGCACGGCCCGACCGCCGCGTTCAAAGACCTTGCCCTTCAGATCATGCCCCACCTGCTGACAATCGCGGCGCAGAAACAGAAGTCCGAGAAAGAAATTGTTATATTGGTCGCCACATCGGGGGATACCGGTAAGGCCGCCCTCGAGGGATTCCGCGACGTGCCCGGGACTCGTATCATCGTGTTTTACCCGAAAAACGGGGTCAGCCATATGCAGGAAGTCCAGATGGTGACGACATCCGGGTCGAATACCTATACGGTGGGCGTCGAGGGGAATTTTGACGACTGCCAGACCATGGTAAAGGAGATATTCGCCGACCCCGGTATCGTAAACGAGCTGAGCGCGGCGGGTTTCGAATTTTCGTCGGCGAATTCCATCAACTGGGGACGGCTTGTTCCGCAGATCGTGTATTATTTCTGGGCGTATCTCCAGATGGTCGAGAAGCGGAAAGTTTTCATGGGCGATCCGGTGAACTTCAATGTGCCTACCGGAAACTTCGGCAACATACTTGCGGGTTACTACGCCCAGCAGATGGGGCTTCCAGTGAACCGTTTTATCTGCTCCTCCAATAAGAATAAAATACTGACCGATTTTATTGCGGACGGTATCTATGATAAAAACCGCGAATTTTACCCGACTGTGTCGCCGTCGATGGATATCCTCATCTCGTCGAACCTCGAACGTTTCCTGTACAGTGTGACCGGGAACAACCCCGAGAAGATCGTACGATGGTACGACGACCTGAAGACGAAGGGAAGGTTCAAGGTCGACGAGACGACGCGCGAACGGGTATTTAACTCGCTTTACGGCGGTTTCGCCGACGAAGAAACGACTCTTGCCGAGATCAGGCGGATGTTCCGCGAGGACCATTACCTGATCGATACCCATACTGCGGTCGGTTCGCATGTCCACCGGACATACGTGGAACAAACCGGCGACACCACTCCGACTGTGATCGATTCCACAGCGTCGCCCTTCAAGTTCAACAAAGCGGTATACCATGCGATTACAGGCGAGAAGGCGGTCGATGACGAGTTCGTTCTGCTCGATAAGCTCCAGACCCTGACCGGGGTGCCGGTACACAGGTCGCTTGCGGGGCTGGATAAACTGCCCGTCAGGCATAATAAAGTCATCGGTCTGAAGGACGGGCATTCGGTAATACGGGAAATACTGGAATTAAAACCTTAAACACATGGAGGGAAGATGAAAAGGGCGTTATTCAGCGTATATAAGAAAGACGGAATAGAGACATTCGCGGAATTCCTTGCCGGGCGCGGGTACGAGATCGTATCGAGCGGCGGGACTTATAAGTACCTGAAGGACAAGGGCGTCGCGGTCACCGAGCTCAGCGCGATCACCGGGTTCCCGGAGGTGCTCGGCGGACGGGTGAAAACCCTGCATCCGATGGTGCATTCCGGAATCCTTGCCTGCACCGATAATCCCGATCATCTCGCCGACCTGAAAAAGCATAATATCGAGCCGATAGAGTATGTGGTAGTCAGCCTGTATCCGTTCGAGGAGACCGCCGCCGACCCGAAGGCGTCGCCTGAGGATATTATCGAACAGATCGATATCGGAGGGGTGACCCTGATCCGCGCGGCCGCGAAAAACCACCGTTTCGTAAATATAGTAGTGGATAACTCAGATTTTGAGAGCATAATGGAAGAGATCGATGAGAAAGGTTCCACATCGGAAGAAACACGTCTCGCGCTCGCCGCAAAGGCGTTCGGGCATACCGCATACTACGACGGTCTGATCTCTTCATGGTTCGTCGCGCGTTCGGGAAAAACAGCGTTCCCGGCGGAAGGATCGATACCGATGAAACTCACCGAGGAATTGCGTTACGGCGAAAACCCGCATCAGGCGGCCGCGCTGTACCGTTCGGGTATCGCGGATAATATTTCTGTCCTGAATTCCGAGGTACACGGCGGTAAAAAACTCTCCTATAATAACATTATGGACACCGACGCCGCGATAGATATTTTGCGCGAGTTCGCGGGCGGAAAGAGTTTCTGTGTAATCATCAAGCATACGAATCCGTGCGGAGCGGCGGAGGGAAAGAACGTACGGGACGCATACGAACGCGCGCTCGCCGGCGACCCCTCCTCGGCGTTCGGCGGAATCGTCGGATTCAACACCCGTCTCGACGCGGAAACCGCCAAACTGATACACGAACGGTTCTACGAAATCATTATCGCGACCGGGTACGAACCGGAGGCGATCGAGATACTAAAGGAAAAGAAAAACCTCAGAATTATCGAGATAAAGGGGAACGATTGGACGAAGAAAGGCACGTCGTACCGCCGGGTGGAGAGCGGAATGCTCGCGCAGGGATGGGATATGCCCGGTATGGATACCGAGAAATTCGACTGCGTGACGAAGAAGGCCCCCGACGGGACTATCGACGATATGAAATTCGCGTGGAAAATCTGTAAGTACGTCAAATCGAACGCGATTGTGTACGCGAAGGACGGACAGATTATCGGGGTGGGCGCAGGGCAGATGTCGCGGGTGGATTCGGCGCGTATCGCGGTAATGAAGGCTCATGACGCGGGCTTTACACTCGACGGCGCGGTAATGGCGTCGGACGCATATTTCCCGTTCCGCGACAGTGTGGATAACGCCGCCCAGGAGGGAATTACGGCGATCATACAGCCGGGCGGTTCGATGCGCGATCAGGAGTCTATAGACGCGGCGAACGAACGAGGGATCGCGATGGTATTCACAAGCGTACGCCACTTCCGGCATTAGGCTAAAAAAAGAGATAGGATTAATTATGAATGAGATGATTATTCAGAACCTGAAAGCGCTGAAGGAAAAATACTTACCGGAAGGGTTTATTATTATCGGTGTTTTCGGCTCATTCGCGAAAGATACGGAAATGGAAAAAAGCGATATCGATATTCTCTATGAACTTAACGAGCGGTTTTTAAGCGCGAATTCAGGCTTCGATGCGTATGTCAAACTTGATAAAATCAGACTTGAAATCCAGCGGAAACTGTGCAGGAAAATTGACATGGTTAATAAAAATTCTTTAAGGAGAACGGGTAAAAAGTTTATTCTACCCGAAACTTTCTATGTCTAATGATTCGGATAAGGTAAGGCTGTATTTTATTCTCGAGATTATTGACGACATGGAAGAAATAACAAATAAGTATTCTGATATGGATGAAGCTTTTAATGATGTCGCTGGATATCATGCTTTATCTATGTGTCTCCTTCAGATTGGTGAAAAAATAGAGAAACTTCGGGACGCGGAGTATAGAAAAGCGCTCCCTGTAAAAAAAGTATACCATTTCAGGAATATTCTGACGCATGAATATGAGAATATTGATGTTCAACTGGCGAAGAGTTTGATTCACAAAGATATTCCCTGATTAAAAGAGACCATTCAAAATCTGTTAGAAAAATCCAAATGAAATCTGGCAGGGTGTTTTGTCATGGTTTGTGAATTGTTACACATATTGACAAATTATTGTAATGTATTAAAATAATTGTAAAAATAATTAAGGCGGTTCGAATGGGTACAATAAGGCGAAACCCTTATGAAACACGGATTGTGATCACCGGAATGGGGACGATGAATCCGATTGGAAATAATGTGCGGGAGTTTTGGGACAACCTGAAAATCGGGAAATCGGGTGTCCGTTTGGCGGAAAAATTTGCGCCTGATCTCGTGGACTTCCCGGTGAAGATCGCCGCGGAGGTGGACTACCCTGAAAATATAACCGATTTTATATCGAAGAAAATGCTGAACAGGTTCGACCGTTTTGCTATTTTCGCGCATGTGGCGGCCACGCAGGCGTTTAGAGACTCCGGACTTGATCCGGCGGTGATCGAAAAAGACCCGACCCGTTACGGCGCGATCATCGGCACAGGCGAAGCCGGGCTTGGCCTGCACTGGGAGACGTTCGACGTAATGCGCAATTTCGGATTAGATCACACATCTCCGTTCTATGTGGTCGGGGTGATCCCGAACACCCCTGCGGGATACTTCGCCAAGGAAAATAATTTCCAGGGCCCGAATTTTTCGGTCAACTCAGCCTGCGCGACCAGCAACCATGCGATCGGAAACGCGGCGATGATGATCCGGATGGGACTCTCCGACGTGATGGTTGCGGGAGGTACCGAGGCGGTGGCGATTCTTCCGGGATTCGGAGGTTTTAACGCGATTTTCGCGCTCTCCCGCCGGAACGATTCCCCGGAGACCGCAAGCCGTCCGTATGATAAAGACCGGGACGGTTTTGTACTTGCCGAGGGCGCGGGGATAGTCATGCTCGAAGAACTCGAGCATGCCAAGAAGCGTGGGGCGAGAATATACGCCGAACTCAAAGGCTTTGGATTCTCGTGCGACGCATTCGATCTGGTCGCTCCTCATCCCGAAGGAAGGGGCGGCGCGAACGCTATGGAAAACGCTATCGAAGACGCACAGATCGATAAATCTCAGGTACAGCTCATCAACGCGCACGGGACATCCACACAGTTGGGCGACCTTACCGAATCGAGAGGCATCAATAAGGTATTCGGCAGTCGTACGATGGATGTTCTCGTCCACAGCACGAAATCGATGACAGGACATCTGATCGGTGCGGCGGGCGGTATCGAGGCGATCGCGACCATTATGGCGTTCGAGGAGGGAGTGATCCATCCTACGATGAACGTATTCGAGCAGGATCCGGAGATCCACCTGAATGTCGTTAAAAATAAGCTCATGGAAAAGAAGATCGACGTCGCATTGTCGAACAGCTTCGGCTTCGGCGGGCAGAACTCGTCAATCGTTCTGACGAGGTTTAAAGATTAATCCCGGTTAGTTTTTCATCCGCGCGCAAGGTACAGAAGGAAAATATATAACGGTCGTTCCGCCGGAATTCGGTCTCTTTTTCGAAAATTCCGGCGGGAGTGCTGTACATGCAGATCAACGTATCGCTTTTTTCCGTCCGCCGTACGGAAACCTTATCGAACCAGTAGGGGGTGTCGGTCAGGCATCTCGTCATCTTAAAAAACGCTTCCTTGATCGAGAAAACTGTCAGTATACCGTCGGGAATACTTATCCATTCCATTTCGTCGCCGTTCAGTATCTGCGCCGACGCATCTTCGCTGACGGTGCGGCCGAGGATCTGGATATCGATACCCAACGCGCGGTAATCGCGCGCGAACGCCGCCGCCGCGCAGGTCATGCCGTCGGTATGTGAAATGCTTCCCGCGATGCCGGGGGGGAAAATAGGCTGACGGAACTGTCCGCGCGGAAGGGAAATATCTCCTGCGACGCCGAGCGTACGGACAGCCTCACGCGCGCAGAGACGCCCTGCCGCGAATTCCCGCCGCCGTAACGGGCTGGCGTGCGCGATGGACGCGAGTTCATCGGGATGTAGCGAACTTTCGGGCGCGAGTTCCGGAGTATAATGGAACGCGATTTTTAGGGCGTTCAGGCGCTGGGCGATGCCGTTAAAAATATCCATTGTTTCACCTTGTTAATAAGCGTCTTTACGCTGTTCTATATCGATAATAATAACGAGTTTTTTTTCTTCATCGATAATATAGAATAAGCGAAAACCGCCGATCCTGTACCTGTAAACATCCTTATACTCGCCTTTCAGCTTTTTTATATTGTTGCCGAAAAAGGGATTTTCTTTCAGTTGGGAATAAACGAAGTCCGAAATTTTACGAGCGATTTTCCGGTATGGTTCGACTGAGATTTTTTCCCGATAGGTTTCGGTTTCAGCGATAGAAAAACTATTCGACAACGCGGTATTTCCCTTCTTTAGCTTCCTTCAATCCCTTATCGATGTCAGCGGTATTCCTGAGGATTTCCTCCATCTCATTTTTATCGACCTGTAGTTCGCCGGTGATATAATTAAATGCCGCCCATTCGAGGAAATTCGATACCGAGCGTTTCTCGCCGTCCGCCGCTTTTTTTATGATACGGTACAGGTCGTCGTCCACTCTCATTGTGATGGTTTTCGCCATATTTTTACCCCGTAGATGATTCATATTTATTCAATTATATTCAAAGTGAAGGATAATGTCAATAAAACCGCTCCCGTGACGGGAGCGGAAGGAATGTTTTCACTTATGAGAAAATTGTTTAGCCGCATCGAATACTTCATCGACGGATTTATCCTTCCATAAATCCTTTTGCCATTCGGTATAATTGAAGTTATCCCGCCGAATCAGCGTAATAAATTTTTCAGCCTCGACAAGCCCAAGTTTTTCACGCAGAACCTTCATTCCTTCAGACCGTATTACATTATCAGCCTTCATTTTTCCTCCCATTCTAATACGAAATCTATCGGATTAAGTACAGAAATTTCAGGTATCGATTTTGCTTTTTTTACCAGATCCTTGTCGGTAGTTAAAAAATAATCGCACATTATAAATATAGCACAACTTAAATGAAGAGCGTCCTTCGGTTTTATTGCCTTTTCTTTTTCAAAACGTTTTGCTAGAATTTTAATTTCATCTTCAGCCAATATAATTGCTTTTGCAATGGTTTTCCATTCCCAGATACTGTCTCTCTGTTCATCGAACGGATTAGCGGAATTCTCAAAATCGAGTATAAACGACCATGCAAGTTCAAGTTCATTTTGTTTTATACAATCCTGAATAAAAAGTTTTGCCTCAGTTTCCAAACGAATACTCTCGCTGGTTTGATCGTCATAAGGTCGATTATAACAACAATTGTCTAGATATAGTAGAATCTTACTCATATGACTCTCTTAATAATTTTTAGATCAATAATATTCTATCATTGATAAATATGATATGCAACTAATAGGAAAATAAAAACCGCCCCCGTGAGGGAGGCGGCTATGTTATAAAAACTTTCTATCATTCGTCGAAAAACATCACTTCCGCGACCGAGACCGAGCAGATTTTTCCGTCGGACATAATCTGCGAGAGTACTGTGCCGAACGTCCCGTCGTAAAACACTTTTCGGGCGGCCATGACTGCGGTGCGGCCCGGCAGAAGCTGATCGAGGAACATCGCGCCTAAAACCTTCGTCACCAGTACCTTCACCGGTTTCGCGTCGTACGCGATCAGGTGCGACTGATGCATGAAGAAGTAGGTGAGGCACAATCCGAGCTGTCCGCCCATTTCCAACTGGAGCGAACCGGGATAGACCGGATGCCCCGGGAAATGCCCTTTGAACAGGGGATCGGATGAGTTGATCAGGCGTTCCCCGATGATTGTTTCCTCGCCGTCCGTGAGATCGAGTCCCGTCAGACGGTCGACCAGCAGGAACGGCTTCCTATGAGGGATTATCCGTTCGATAGCTTCGCGCCCATACTCGAGGCGGAAATATTTTTCCCGCCCGGTAAGGGATTCGGTTTCGGCTAACGGTTTCTTTCGATAACGTCGAAGCAGTTTTTCTACATCTTCCGTCACTAAATCGTTCCCGCCTTTTTCAGCTTCTTGACGATAACGTCCTCGATAATATTCAGCGCCTCGTCCATCTCTTCTTTGGTAATCTGCGAGGTCATCGACAGACGGAATCGGCGTTCGTGCGCGGGTACGGCAGGGAAGTCCACCGGCTGGAGGAACAATCCGTGCGTCTGGAGTTCGGTCGCCATCTCGAAAAGCATCTCGCCGGACGAACCGATGATGATCGGTATGACCTGCGAAACAGTTTGACCGATATTCAGCTTCAGCGCCTGAAGTTTTTCCTTGAAGTACTTCGTGTTCTCCCAAAGCTTGTCGCGCAGGGTCGAATCACGGGTAGCGACTTCGAGCGACTTCATCAGCCCGCATACAATGGCGGGTGACGGGGCGCATGAGAAATTATACGGCGAGGAATAACCCTTGAGATAGCGGATAATCATTTTATTCGAGCAGATAAATCCGCCGACGCCGCCGAACGATTTCGATAGTGTGCCGTAATCCATACCCACCTTTTCTTCGAGACCGAAGTGTTCGCCAACACCGCGTCCGCTTTTACCGAACATGAGCGATGAATGCGCTTCGTCAAGATAAATCCCGACATTCGGGTATTTGCTGTCGATCATATCAACAATCTCGGGAAGTTTCACGAGATCGCCGTCCATCGAGTAAACGCCTTCCACTGCGAGCAGGGTACGTTTGCCTTTGTTTTCCGAGAGAATTTGATCGAGGTGCTCCATATCGTTATGTTTGAAGAAAGCCATTTTCGCACCGGAGAGAGTTCCCCCGTCTACGAGACTTTTATGGATCTTCTCGTCCATAACCAGCAGGTCGCCTTTCCGGAGGAGACCCTGCATGGCACCTACATTACCGCCGAGACCGCTCGAATAAAGGATACAGTCGTCCTTTTTCTTAAAGTCTGCGAGCATACGGGCAAATTTTACATGGACGTCGAATGTGCCGGACAGCATGGGGGAACCGGATGCGCCCATTCCGTACTTTTTCACTCCATCGATAACCGCCTGCACCACTTCGGGATGCGTGGAGAGACCCAAGTAATTATACGAGGTGAAGTTTATCACACGGCGGTCTTTTCCGTCGATATTGCTATGGATTTTGGTTACGGCGCGGGGAGCGTCGAGGAGCTGCTGCTCGAAGAAGCTGAAACCGGCCTGTATCCGTTCATCCTGCATCCACTCCAGAAAATCCGACGGAGGAGTGAGGACATTCGTACTGTCGTTGAAAAAAAAGTCCGCTAAACTAAAATTTAATGCGTTTTTCATCATCTACTTCCTGTATTATGATAGATGCTCCATAAACTTATCCGCGAGCTGGTCGATCGTGGATATATCCGCCAATTCCGAACGGGGTATCTTGATATTTATTTCGCGCATCGAGGTGGATACCACTTCGATAATATCGAGACTGTTCGCCCCATAGTCCTTCATCGATTTCTTAGGATCGATGTCGGCCTCGTTCAGATCCTCGAGGTTGTCAAGGATGTTTTTCTTGATCACCGAAATTACATCAGCTTTCGTCATTCTATTTCCTCCAATCTAAGTTTTTAATCTTTATTCATTTTTGAGTTCAGGTACTGGGTCATAATATTATCCTGGAACGGATAGCCTTTGTCAACTGTTATGATCTGTCCGTTCATCGCGTCGAAAAATCCGCAGCACAATCCGAATACCGCTTTGCCGCATTCGTCCGGGCTGAGAATCAGATCATCGGGTATTCCGCGCGAACGCACAAACTCGAAAAACGCCTCGCCGAATATCAGCATAAACGACTCGGTTTTTACCGGGCCGAAACGGATCACATTGACGCGCCCGCCCTCTTTCTGGAGATGCACCGAAAGGTACTTCCCGAAAAATTCGAGGAGCGCTTTGGACGCCGCGACGAAATCGTACCCCTGGTAGAAGTGGGACGGCCCGTCGCTCGATATCCCGATTACATGGTCGGGGTACTTCCCGAATACCTGCTTTATCCTGCGCGTGTAATCGATCATCGGCCATGTGCTGTAATCGAGAGTCTTGTATAGAGAGCGTTTTTTGTAATCGTCGAGGTCTTTCGGGCTTTGCGCGAACCCGACGTTGCTGATAAAATAGTCGATTTTGGATTCTTTTTCTTTTATCTGAGCGAACAGCGCGTCGTTGTCCTCGTCGTTGGAAACATCGGCCTGTAACAGTAAGGGTTTCTTCGCGCCGGCTTTTTCGAACTCGGCGTATAACGGCGCATAATCGTCGGAACCCCACTTATAAGTGAGATAGACCTGCGCGCCCGCGGCCGCAAAATAAAGCGCCGACGAGAGGCCGATTCCCTTCGTGCCGCCTGTTATCAGTACGGCTTTATCAGACATGTCGATTTTTACCATTACATATCCCCTTCAATTATCAGGTAT
>JAGVBZ010000022.1 GCA_020059465.1 Brevinematales bacterium | reverse complement strand
TTTATTTATTGATTTATTGTATCTAACTCTTTACAATATCTATAAATCCTGTGAGCAAACTATATGCGGTTCACCTTACAAACTATCTACTCCCCCTTAGTAAAATGGTGTTTAATATGCGTATTTTTTCCGGTACATAAATTTGTCGTAATCGCCGATGATGATTATGCCTCGTTTGTACAGGATCACATTAGCATAGGAATGCTGGATAGGAAGTTTGGCTTTGTCCATATAAACATACACGCCGGAAAACAGGGTGCGCTTAACAATGATCGCGCGTTCAAGCTCGTCTTCTTTCTTCTGCTCGACGACAATCTTGCTTTTTTCCCCGGTGAATTTATCGAGCTGGAGTTTCAGTTCGTTATATTTTTTCACCTTCAGGGCAAGATCCTGTTTTTTTTCCAACGGAAGCGTGATGACTTTGTTACCGAGAAGGCGGATTACCTCGATGAATTTTTCAAGGTTGCCCATCTGATCGGAAATTTCTTTTATCTGAAAATCAATACGGGAGAGCACCGCGAACAGTTCACGCTGTTTGAAATCGGAGATTTTGATGACGGTCGCCGCTGAAGTGTTGTTCCCGATAAAGTTAGCGACAATATCGATGCCGGCCTCGGTTTCGCCGCCCTCAATTTTTCCCTCGCCGTCAAATACGAAAAGCGAATGCTTTGCGATAATATGCGCGTCGATCGCATTATCCTTAATAATTACGTCTCCCTCGGATTTTATCGTCCCGTTATAGACAAAACGGGTCTTGACATCGCCTCCGTTGGCGTAGACAATGGAATTTACCCCGCGGATACCGCCGTCGATAACGACATGCCCCTTGATGGATTTTATTTTAGAATTTTCGACATCACCGTGGATAATAATATCGCCTGTAGCGACAATGAAACTGCCGCTCTCGACATTTCCATGGACAACAAGCGGCCCGTCATGCTCGATATTCTTCATTTCAGGGCTGACATTTCCTGCGATTTCTCGAAGGTTCTCGATCATAAACGCCCCTTATTCTATTCTTGAGAGAATCGCGAATTTATCTTCGGTGTCGTCAGGATATTTGACGGAGAGGAAATCTATGCCGATATCCACTTCCTGATCGTCCTTGAAAAACGATTGGGAGGTAAGAAGAATACTATCTTTTACGTCCTCAAAATCCGTCTGCGCGATAGCCGGCATGATAAAAAGGATTCTATTCGATCCGTAGCGGACAGGTTTCACTTCGGGAGGCAAGTCTTTCTTGATCTTAGCGGATAGAGCGTCGAATTTCTGGAACGCCTTGCCGCCGCCGTAAAATTCGATGTATTTATTGAAATTGGTCAGTTTAAGCATCGCAAAGGTGATATCGACCCCGAAATTCTCAACTTTCTCTATTTCCTTATTTATCAGTTCCAATAACGGGGTGAACGGGTCCTGAATCTTTTCCTTCTCCATTTTGATCAGCTTTGTCATAAAAACAGGCGGCGCGATTTGTGAAGCGATGATGGAGAAAAGATTGATCAGGTCGGTGTTTTCAGGGTGTACGGTATACTGATCGAACTCGAAGATGATAATCGCACCGACTTTCGCGGCGACGCTTCTCAACGGAATAAACAGACATCGCAGGAAATCGGACGCATACTGGGAAAGGTCCGGATTGATATCTAAAATCCCGGTGACGTTATCGTCCATCATTTTATTTTCAGTATTTGTAAAATTGATCTCCATAGTTTTCAAAGAAGAGTCCATTCCGACAGTCTCGACAACCTGATATATGTTATCGTCGTGGGAAAGCACGAGGGCTTTCTTAACGCCGAAACCGGTGGTAATCGTCTCGAGTATCAGCGCAAGAACGAGGTCGTAATCGTCCGACGAGTTGATGACGTTACTGACTTTATAAAGGGTAGAGAGTTCCTGATAACGCTTATCCAGCTCGCTGTACAAACGCGCGTTATCGAGGGCAATTCCCGCAAGAGAGGCGAGGGTATATGAAAAACCCTTTTCCTCGTCGGCAAATTTTTCGTTATTCATCTTCGCGCCGAGGAAAATCATCCCCATCAGTCTGTTCTTTCCCTTGACGGGGATCACTAGGGTCGCGCCGGAATTGAATAAATGGGTGTACTCGTCGGGGTATTCGAGAAGTTCGTCGACCGCAAGCGCGTTATCTTTTGACCCGATAAAATCGATAAACTTAGCGGAAAACTCGAATCCCGGCAGATCTGTAAAACCCTTCTGGGCATGAAGATCGGTATGTGAATCGCGGATAAAATAAATCGCGACATCGAATATCTGGAACTGCCCCATCAGGGTAAATATCACGATCTGCATCAGATCGTCCACATGAAGGGTAGAGTTCAATTCCTTTCCGATCTCGAACAGGGTATTCATATCAATCAGTTTGCGGTCAAGAATAGATGTTATTTCCGAGATACGGCTTTTTATTTCGTGCTTTATATCAGTAAGTTCGGACTGGGTTAATGTTTTACCCGCGAAAAGAAGTTCAAAGTTTTCAATGATGTCTTCACTTTTTCCGATTCGATATCTTGACGCTTTTTCTCTAAGCCCCATATTTACACACCCAGTTTATCAAGGATTTTTACATAAAGGTCATAGTATTCCGACTGGGAGAATTTCCTGATCTTATCCTCAGGCAGGTCTTCGAGCAGGGTATCGAGATATTTCAATATCTTTTTAACTTCGACTTTAGTATCGTCGCTCAGGCTGACTACTTTTTCATCGATTATCTGGGCTTTTCGCTCATGCGACAGGTGAATTCCGGGCTCATCATGGGGTGAAACTACGGTTTCCTGCGCGGATTCCATTTCGTAAGGTATCTCGGATAGAATAGCCTCGCCCTGTATTCCTGATTGAATCTCGTTCAGTTCATCGACTGCGATCTCAACATGTTCGGTAGAATCAAAGTCGGGTTCAGGCTCCAATTCCATTTCGGGTTCGGGTTCCATTTCGGGCTCGGGTTCGGAGAAGTCCATTGAGGAAGTTTCAAATTGCATTTCTTCGGGAACTTCGGGTTCGCTGATATTGACCGAATCGAACTCCGTCTCCTGTATACCCTCAAATTCTTCAGCTTCTTCTATTTTTGCGATTTCCTCGAAATCATTCTGGGACATCTCTATTTCTTCCTCAAGCGGCACCATTTCCACGGAGGGCGATGCTTTTTCCTGCTCGTCGGTAGATACGAGAGTGCGCTGAGGCGTTTTTTCCAGTTCGTGAGGGTGCGCGGCCGGAGCGGCGGCTTGAGGAGCGGTGTCCTCTACCTCGGAAATCGACCCGAAAGGCTCCATTTCCATCTCGGCCGGAGTTTCCAACGGCTCTTCTATTGCCACAGGCGTTTCTTCTATCACAGGCTGTTCGCTCAAATCATAGGTAGTCGGCATGACTGCGCTGATTTCAGAACTATCAAAAATGATTTCTTCCGTGGGGGATTCCAATGTTTCAAGTATCGGTTCTTCCAACGCCTGTACGGGCTCTTCTAAGATCGGCCCGGCAGATAAAGGTTCTGTTTCGGTATCGATATCGATAATATCGTGCATTTCCTGTACTTCCTGAACACCCGGCTCGACCGGTGATTCCGACGCGGATGCTGGAAGTTCTTCGGGTATGGTGATGTCCGTTTCAGGTGCGAATACGGGTTCGTCGGGAAGAATAGGGGTTTCCATCATCTCGAATTCAGGTTCTTCATGCATGATAGGAGATTCCGTAACGTCCATCGAAAACTGCTCGGGCATTTCTTCCTGCGCAGACGGTGTTTCAATATCTTCTATCATATCAGGCGTCTCAAATACGTCACCCATAGCAGGGGATTCCTCTTCTTCGAGTATGAGCGGTTGTTCTGTTTCGGCAGGAATAGGAGTAAGTTCAACATCATCGGAAACAAGAACAATTGGTTCGTCTGCAGATTCCTCTATCATCACAGGAGTCTCAAAATCATCCACAATAAAGGAAGATTCGTCATCATCAAGAATCAGGGGTTCTTCCGTTTCAATAGGAACGGGAGAAAGTTCGATATCTTCGGAAACTAATACGACCGGCTCGGCGGGCGCTTCATCTATCATAACAGGTGTCTCTAATTCATCGGATAGGATGGGGGAATCGACTTCCGCTAATACAAACGGTTCTTCCGTTGACGAAGGAATAGGTGAAAGTTCGGTTTCATCGGAGACCAAAATGATCGGTTCGCTCTCAGCGGGCGACTCTGCAAACACCTCTTCCAATTCTGGTTCGGAACCGGCGTCAAGAGCGATCGCGTCGAACTTTTCCGGGGCCTCGAGATGCAACTCATCCTCGGATGCAGGTTGAGTAGGGAGTTCGTTGACAGTCAAGTCCTGCGGTTCCTCAATCATCATTTCGAGTTCCATATCGCCGTCATCGAGACGGGTAACCGGAGAAATATCAGAAACAGCGACATCCTCATCTGAGGACTGGAGTTCCGGATATTCATCTTCGCTGATTTCAGTCTCCGGGAAATCAGATTCAAATTCGAGGCCTACATCCATCATAGACGGTTCCTCTGCATACGGCTCGCCTATGCTGACCTCAACAAGTTCCTCTTCGACAATAGAAACAGGTCCTGAGGCAGGATATTCATCTATGGGTGACCCGCTCATCTCTTCGGGTTCCTCGGTCACTTCTATATTATTCAGTTCATCCAACGAAAGCGCAATAGGTCCGTCATCATCATCGTTGTCAATCGCCGTAACTGCAGAAAGGTCGAGGTCGAGTTCGGGAATTTCATCTATTTCCGGCTCCCGGAGTTCTTCAGTGGGTTCGTTTGTGAAAACGACCTCCTCCTGAGCCGAACCGTTTTCTTCAATATTCAATTCGAAGTTATCATCGTTAATTTCGTTCAAATCCAATTCGGGAGAGACCTCCGATACCGGAATAGTCTGAACAGGAGGCTCGTCAGGCTCGAAATCAGGAGTATCGAGTACCAACGGTTCGTCGATAACAGGCACCTCGTCGCCTGAAGCCGTTTCCTTTAGATGGCTTTCGTTTCCGTCATTAATGATACGATCCAAGTCGTTTCCGTTGATGGAAATAATCTCCGTACTTGCCTCGATGACATAGGCGTCTTTCAGAGCCTTTGATTGGTTAAATAAACGGTCGTCCTCTGAGGGTATTGGCAAGGGTGCGTCCTGAGGTATTTCAGGCTCGGGAGTAACCTGTATGATATTTAAAGTTTCATTAGCTCCGAGGTTTGCCGGGGGAGCAGGTTCGTCAATCTCGACAGGGGTTTCCTCCAATGTGATCTGAGGGGCTTTGTCGGCTTGTACAGGTACCGCCGGTTCGAGTGAGATGTCGCTATTCTCTAAGGGAGAATCGAGGTCTCCAGCGTTCAATTCGGTAACTTTGACCTCGTTCAGTTCTTCATTGGTAAAATCGGTTGAATTATTGAGATTCTCATCCTCAATCTCTGACAATTCGATATCATCGAGGGTAATTGTCTCAATATTCAAATCGATTTCTAGATCGTCGAAAATTTCATTTTTCTCCAAAGACATCTTTTTCCCCAAAAAGAATATTTAGAATCAGCCTGAGATATTTAAACCGGAAGATACCGCAGTTCTCACTCCGTCAGGTTTCTGATTTTTTAGTAAAATTTCCCATGCATCTTTTAATGTTGTTATGAGAAGGATTACTTCACGCAAAATTTCATTGTTCTTCTGCAGATTGGCTTCCAGAAGCCTTCGATTGATATATACATAGAGACTGTAGAGATTATTTGCTATTTCACCGGCTTCAAAATTTAAGGAAGTGATCAGTTCGGATATGATATCCTGAACCTTGATAATATTATTATTGGCAATATCAAGCTTCCTATCGGAAATACCCTCGATTGCGAGATTAAGAAACTTGATTGCTCCGGCATATAACATTACGACAAGCTTCAAACCGCTCGCTGTCTCAATCTCAATTTCCCTGTAATTCTTATACCCTTCCATGGCAGAACCCTCGCTTGAAAAATCATTACTATTATAAAATCGGCATAAATGGGTGTATCCTTAAGAGGACGTTCTCATTGAGATGAATATATTTTTTTTACTATGTTTTTTAAATGAAGGCAGGGCAAAACCCTGCCTTCGATATAAATTTATTTCTGGAAAATTTTGAACATATCCATAGGAATCGGGAAAACAATGGTCGAAGCGTTTTCCGCCGATATTTCATTGAGTGTTTGAAGGTAGCGGAGTTGAATTGTGACAGGTTCCTGAGCCATACGCTGAGCGGCCTCGAGCAATTTCTGGGACGCTTCCAATTCACCGCTTGCGGCGATGATTTTCGCACGTCTTTCACGTTCGGCCTCAGCCTGACGGGCCATGGCACGCTTCATTTCTTCGGGCAGATCCACATGCTTGATTTCCACCGCGGATACCTTGATGCCCCAAGGATCGGTCGCGCGGTCCAGGAGGGTTTCGAGCTTTTCATTTATAGATTCGCGCTGGGAGAGAAGTCCGTCCAAATCAAATTCGCCCACAACACTGCGCAGAATAGTCTGTGCCATCTGGGACGTAGCATACTGAAAATCCTGTACTTCAATAATCGCCTTTTCAGGATAGATTACGCGGAAGTAGACGACCGCGTTTACAGTCACCGAGATATTATCGCGTGTGATAACATCCTGCGGCGGCACATCCATTGTCACAGTACGGGTAGCGATCTTTGTAACCTGATCGACCCCCGGTATGATAACAACAAAACCCGGCCCCTTTACCTTAAAAAAGCGTCCGAAACGAAATACGACGAGACGCTCGTATTCACGAACGATTTTCAGACTGGACAGTAAAATAATCAGGAAAATTGCTCCTAACGTAATCAATAACCATTCCATGTTTTCCTCCTGAGCTTAACTTTTAAATATATTATAACCTAAATGTTTTTTTAGTCAAATTTGAATCGAAATGTTTTTATTACAACACTTGTGTAGGTTCCTGACGATTCGGGAGAATCAATCAACTCTTCCGGATATGAATTTCAATAGTAAATTAATTGATGAAAGACTGTCCCTTTAGGGCTTGATGACAAACACGAAAAACACTTATCTTCTTGTCACTGCGATACCGCGCTACACCAGCTTTTTAAAGCGCGGCAGAAGCAGTCTGTTTAATTCCTTTGACGACAGTACAACAGATTGCTTCGGCTCAGGTCTTGCAATGACAAAAACAGTTCGTAAACAAGCCCTTTATAAGCGGTTTTTTGTTCTAAGATGTGAGATTATTGAAAGGCCGATCAACTCCGTTTTGCAGCTCGTATTTACTTGATTGCCGCGGGATAAGTATGAGGAATACTTATCAATCATATTTACCTGAGAGGAGTTATAGCAAAATCAGGTTTAGATAAGCCGGGTTTTCTTACTCCATTCTTCGTCTGCGTTTAGGATAAAATCGAGCGCATTATCCATACTGGTTTCGTCCGCAATATTCCGTCCCGCGATATCGAAGGCCGTCCCGTGATCGGGGGAGGTACGCAGAAATGGAAGTCCCAGCGTAATATTAACCCCGTCAATAAAATGAAGCATTTTAAACGGCGCAAGGCCCTGGTCATGATACATAGCGATTACCATGTCGTATTTCCCGCGGTAAGCATGAAAAAACACCGTATCAGCGGGAAGCGGCCCCGTGATATCAAATCCCCTTGCGCGGTACCTGTCAACAACAGGCGCGATCACAGAGGAGTCCTCCGATCCCAGAAGCCCCGATTCTCCGGCATGGGGGTTCAGCCCGCACACCGCAATACGGAAATCCGACTTTCCAATCATATCAAAATAAAGCAGCGCGTTCTTCAACGCGGTATCTATTTTTTCAACGGTCAATTCAGCAGGGACATCCTTTAAACTCGTATGGATGGTTGCGAGGATAACCTTCAGATTTTCCGAATAGAACATCATGCTGTATCCTGATATCCCGAACGAATCGGCGAGATAATCGGTGTGGCCCCGGAAATTTTCCGTGGCGGGGAGTCCCGAACTGACGATCAGAGACTTGGAAACAGGCGCTGTAACGAGATAACCGGCGTCCCCGGTCTTGAGGATTTCCACCGCGCGACGAAGGAATCCAAACGACATCGCTCCGGACGACGGATCGGGCGTACCGGGCGATAAATGAAAATCGACGCCCGATGCGGCCGGGTCGATTGTTTCGATTTTTAAGGATACGATGAGGGATGGGGGAAAATAACGATCGATAGTGTTCTTTTCACCGATTATTATGAATCGAGCTAACCGTTCGGGCAAGAGTTTTGCGAGGGATTTTGCGCAGATTTCCGGGGAGATACTGTTCGGGTCGCCGAGTGTCAGTACAACCTTATTCTTCACTATTGTAAAGCTTGAGAATAGTATCGTGCGCCGGCTGGGTCATATCCGTACTGATATGGCACTTCCCTTCGAGGATAACCCCGTTGTGGATAATCAGTTCGGGTGTATGAATATCGCCGAGCATACGGGCGGTCGGAAGCAGCATGACGCGGGTATGCGCCTGAATATTGCCGACTACCACTCCTTCGACCACAATGGACGAAGCGACTATATCTGTCTTTAATTTTCCGGTGCGGCCGACCTGAATAGTGTCGACCTTCAGGATTTGTCCTTCAAACTTTCCGTTTATCTGAATTGTCCCGTTTACCAGGAAACGGCCTTCAAAAAACGACTTCTCGCCGATCAGGTTGACTGTTCGCGACGGGGTATTTGGTGCTGCCATTATTCTTCCTCTATTTTTTTAATCTCGGGTATCTTGAGAAAATCGATAAACTCTTTAACAAAACGGTTCAGATCCAGCAAAGCATTTTTGGAAGTCAATCCTTCGATACTTGCCTGATTTCCGCTGATAAAAACAGTTTTTTCCGGTTCCAATAACACCCTTTCCCCATGTCCCTCGGCTTCGAAAATACTCTCTATAAATGAATCCAAACTATGAAGAAACTTCCCGGCGCGAAGTATCACATCCCGGTACTGCTTCCCCTGTATGGAAATCAATCTCTCGCGATAATCCTTGTTCCCGCGAATGGCGGCGTCTTCAATCTGTTCGAGAAGTTCGCCGTACCTTTGAATAAAACGGTTCGTCTCATTAAACACGGTAAAAAACTTATCCCGCTGATAAGCATGCCCGTAATCCAAACGAAGGTTCTGTTCGCTGAGAAGTCCCAGGTATTCCTTCTCAAAAAACTGCATGTAACTCCACAGAGCGTTAATTTCCTGATTGAACGAATGCTGATTCAGATTGACGATTGGAATATTCCGAAGTATTTTATACTCGCCGATGCCTTTTTCGATAGAGACTCCGGAGATATTATTCTTTAAATCCTGAATTTCCAGTTTGTACTTTTTTAAATCGCCTTCGTTGAAAAGTCCGGCGTTCAGCTTTTTTATATCACGCTCGACTTCCCTTATGCTTTCGAGAAGTTCGCTTTTCTTTTTAGAATCTGTTAAGGATGCTACTACTAATTCGAATTTCTTACGAGTCTGGAGCAGTTTTTCTTCGACGTAAGCCCTTGCTGAGATAATAAGTTCTTTAACATCCGGTTCCATTCCTATAGCGCCCTCTTATCAATAAACATATCTTATTTTAGCTTAAATATAAAAAAAAGGGAAATAAATCAAATCTTTCTTTTGGACATAGCCAAAAGCTTTTCATCCACTTCTTTGGGTTTTTCATAGGGTACATAACGGATGTCGGCACCTTCCTTATAGAATGTGACGAATTTAAACTCGCTCTTGATAGGCAGAGTGAGGCTCTTGATTTTTATTTTTACACCGGGGTAGGTGGTTTTCGATGCGCTGATCTTCGCGTCCTTACCCAGCGATTCCAGATATTTCTGCAATTCCTCAGACTGTTCGGAAAGAGCGTTCAATTCTTCCTTGAATTCTATGTTCTTCACGGAAAGCATCTGATAGGATTCTTCTTTATTCGGGGGTAGCGGGCCGGAAGCCATCATCATCGACAGATTGTTCAGCTGTTTCCCGATTTCAGTCAGTTCCTTACTGAGTTCATCCTTTCGTCTGATCACTTCTATAAGTTTGTCTTCCGCGTCGGGATCAATTCCCGCTTCGAGAAGCGTTTCCGTGTAGGATTCCGCGCCGAGGTACTTCGCATTTATTTCCTTAAGAGCGCGTACATGTCCGCCAGCTATCTGGGAACGTTTACCGCCGGACACATAGATATTGCTTTTACAGTCCACATGACAGTGGAGTATTACCTCGGTGATAAAAATATCTCCCTCGGTTTTGATATTTGCGCGTTCTACAAAACGGGCGTATAGTTCGCCGCCGCATGTGATCTTCGCCTCATCCTTACCCTGTATACCCTGACGGACAATAATATCTCCTTCGGCGACCACTTCCGCCTTACCTACGTTACCCTTGATCTCTATATTACCGCCGGAATAAACTTTAAACGTATCGTTGACATTCCCGTAGATAATAACAGTCCCCGGGTAATTGATATCCCCGGTCGTCATGTCCACATCACCGGTGACTTCCCATACTTCTTCAACATTAACGCGGCCGTTTTTGAAATTAACATGACCGTTAATAGTGGAAACGATCTGCATATTGTCCTGCGAAAGCTGGGTGTTTGTACCGGGTATCAGTTTGACATCCCGTCCGTCTCGGGAGGGAATAATTCTCCCGGTAATTGTACGTCCCGCCTTTCCTTTTTCACCGGGTACTTTAGTGGCAAGTACCTGCCCGACAACAACGCTTTGGATGATGTCCAATTTATGGAAGTCGACGCTTCCGTCATCGGCTACCTGGAATTTTACTTCGTCGGTCGCGGTCTTAAAATGATACCTGATTTCCGCGTCCTTTCCCTCGAGAGGCATATCGCCTTCAGCCACTAAGATGGGCATATTGAAAAGTTCGTTCTCAATGGCATCCTTGATCACATTTTCCTTAAACCCGTAATGAACATTTTTGCCCTTGAGAAGGGATACTATTTCTTCGGTATCCGGGACACGGCCGAATTTCTCGGGTTTGGTCATAGTTACGAAAGCTTTCATTTCATCCGGGGCGATCTGCATCTGGATAGCGCTGTCGTTCGGCGACGGCACATAGTCTCCGATACGTACCCAATCCCCCGAAGCGCGGGAAAGTGTCTTCTTTACAGCGCCTTGGTCAAAATTGTTTATTTCCCTGCGCTGAAGATGAGCGAAAATAGCGTTCACATCGATCGGTTTTCCCTCTCCTTTGGGAGCGGTAACTTTCAGCATGACACCCGCTTTGCGAACCTGAACTTTGAACGTACCGTCCAGATTCTGGAGAACCACATTGTGAGAATCGAAGTCGGTTTGCAGGCCGCCCATAAGATGAGAGGTATCCAGAGAGGAAGTTTTACGCACCAGAATACGGTAGGGTTTTTTAAAGAAACCGAAGATACCGACGGTACCCTTTTCCAATATCTCATATTCCAGATTGACCATGCTGGTTCCCAACGCCTCGGAGGCGTTCTGTAAGGCTTGTTCGATAGAAAACGCGAACACTTCGACTTCATTGTCAAAATCGCCGTCTATTGAGTTTTGCGCGTTTCGTTCCAGTTCATTCGCCTGATCGTTTTCTAATATTTCTCTTAACCGGTCCATTTATTCCCCCTTATAACGGGTTGCGCCGCATAAAAGCGGCAGGGATATTCAATTCCGAACGGTATTTCGCTACAGTTCTCCGTGATAGATTCATACCGCGGTTCTTTAATAATCTCACGATTTTATCATCGCTGAGGGGAGAATTTTTGTCTTCCGCCTCAACTATCCTTTTCAGTATCTCTTTGATACTCTTTGAAGAAACATCATCGTTTCCGACTTGGGTCGAGAAAAATTGCTTAAGACAGATGATACCCCGGTCGGTCTGTATATATTTTTCCTTGATCGCACGGCTTACCGTGGACTCATGGATATTTAATTCATCGGCAATATCTTTCAATTTTAAAGGAACTTGATACTGTGTGCCCTTCAGGAAAAAATCGCGCTGCTTTTCGACGATTTTTAATATCACCTTGAATATGATTTCCTTTCGGGATTTCAGGTTCTCGATCAGTATCTTGGCGCGGTCGATATTTTCTTTCAGGAAACCCTTGGTCGTACGGTCTTTCGCGCTGGTATAGATATCGAGGTAGTACTTATTCAGCTTGATATTCGGGATATATTCGTCGTTCAGAACCACCTGAATCTTGTTTTCCTTCACCTCTACGCGAGCATCCGGAACAACATAACGTACGGTATCACGTGAAAATTCCAGCGCGGGAGAAACATTCAGCTTCTTGATATTTTCCACCGCGTTTACGACATCGTCGAATCTGATATTCATTTTTTTTGCGATTTTACTATACATCTTTTTTTCAAGCAGATCGACATACCTCAGCATAATACGGTATTCGAGGCTGCGTTTTCCATATCGATCCTCTATCTGTATCAGGAGGAATTCGAATAAGTCCTTCGATGCGATACCGAGAGGATCGAGACGGAGCAAACGCTGGCGGACGCTCTCGAATTCCTCAGCTGTAAATTTCTCGGGCATTAGAAGCGCCTCGGGCGGCATGGATAAAAAACCCCGGTCATCGAGGCTGGTGATTATTATCTCCGCGATCTCGATTTCCAACGGGGTGAAGATAAGAAACTGAACCTGTTCCATCAGGTGATCGTAAATATTGACGGTTTCCACGGACATGTTTTCAATGTATGATTTATTATTGTAATCGCGGAAATCGTTTTTCTTGGGAGACGGCGCATCGTAACCGTTATCGCTGGAATCCTGAAAGGTATTCTCGACCTCCTCGTCAACCCCGGCCGAATCGGTGTCTTTCCCCTGGGGATATTCCAGTTCGAGAATAGGATTCGCCTCAGCCTCTTCTTCCAGTTTTTCCGTCAATTCTATCGCGGGGATCTGAAGAAGTTCGAGAGTCTGCATGATTACAGGAGAAATTATCTGTTTCTGGGTTTGTGAAATCTCCAACCGCATTCTATACTCCGGTGCGCTTTTAGCAAGAAACTTTCCAAGTGCAAATAAATGATAATGTAAAATTGAAAAAAGTCAACCCGGAAAAAGATTGCCTACGGTTTGAGTGGGTAAATTTAAGGCAGATGTATTCCGGATAAAAAAAAGGCTGTCCCGGATGGACAGCCTTGTATACAGAAAGGCAGTCTATTTTTTATTGATCTTGCCGATAAATCCGTTCAGCGCGTCGACCAGTTCTTTCAGTTCATCGCCTTTTCTCAGACGGAAATGAATCTTGCTGACATCGACATTTCCGTCGACCGCTTCCTGCAGGGTCTTTTTAATACGGAACACAGGCCCGGCCATTTTGTGTGATATGAAGAGACCGAAAAAGATAATCAGGGCAAGATAAACCACGCTGACACCAACGATCGGGAAAAGATACAGGTCGAACAGGTTATAAGAGGTTCCGAGATTGATCGAAAGGATGATCGCCCCGATCGGGTCGCTCTTGACCGCCTGAACGTATGTGAAGGCTTCGGTGTAGATACCTTGCCCCATCATTACATCCAATGCTTTCTTAATCTCCGTAATTGCGTTCACGTCCGAAGGATTGCTCTCAAGAAGGGAGATTTTTTCATTGATAGTTTTAATCTCGTTTCCGCTGATGCCCGCGAGGGTAGTTGAAGCAAGACCGGCCACCGCTTCTTTCAGTTTATCGGTGATTTTAATCTTGTTGGTCTTCGG
Source organism: Brevinematales bacterium (assembly GCA_020059465.1). Taxonomy (GTDB): domain Bacteria; phylum Spirochaetota; class Brevinematia; order Brevinematales; family GWF1-51-8; genus GWF1-51-8. The sequence goes on along the minus strand of JAGVBZ010000022.1, from coordinate 34,196 downwards.
GCCCTCGTTCATCGGTACGATGACCATCTCGGAGGTATCCCCGGCTTGAAGCTTCGCAAGCAGCGAGTTCAATGAGTCAACGGAGGCGACAATTTTTTCCATATTTTCAGTGTTCTTAGCTTGGAAGAAAACAGGACTGGTGTACTTGTTCAGATTGGTGATCAGTATTATTGCGAGGGATAGAATCATACCCAGCAAAATAAGTATAGCAAACCTCGCGATAAACCGGAGTTGGAAAGGTTTATCGATAAAATATCTCCATCTGAAACTTTTTTTACCCGCGGCCATAGAACTCCTCCTGTTATATGCTATTTGGATTTATCGGCAGTACTGTCCCCAATACTGTAATAATACTTTATGAATAAATTCATTTTTTGTCAATAGAAATAAGTATTTTCCCCGATTTTTCAATTTTTTATCTGATGAACCGATATTAATATAGAAATACATTTTTGGAGAATCATATGGTAAAGGTTCTGTTATTTGTTCTGCCTGTCATATTGGCGGTATCATGCGGACAAAACAGCGTCTCGATTCTTAAAAGCGGATGGGTGATCGCCGATAAAACGGGCGCCGGTACCGTCCAGATGGATGACGGCAAAATCAGCCCCGAATATGACACGCCCTCCCCGGATCATGCGAAACTGCCTCTCGAGTACGGTCCGTTCTTTCTTCCGATGGGAAACGATATGCAATCGGTAACACTGAATTATTTCACTTCAGTGCCTAAAAAAACGGTGGTTTACTTCAGTATGGTCGGGGACATAGACTGGGTGAGGCATGATAATACATTGTGCGCTTTTCACCAGATGGCGTTCCAGCAGCTTGAGGAAAGCGCAGTCTACCGTTTTGAACTGGCCACGGATTCCCAGAAACTCCAGAAAGTTTCATCGATTAAAACGCTTCCCTACGGGAACGTGTTCCAATTTACGTTCGGGATATCCAAATTAAACGGGCAAAAGATCGAAGCGCAGAGCGCGCCGAATTTCATGATACTGATGTCCGATAAGACGTCTATGAGCGCGGAGGAATTCGGAAAGGTTTTCCATGCCAATTCTTCGCTGATCTCCTCGACTATTATCATACCCGCGTTTAAGATCGATTATAACGGGAAAAATATTTCGCCGGATAAAGACGGATATTATTATATAGAGTATAGAAATACACATATAATTGTGCTTACCCGCGATTATGACGGCTACGGCTGGATAGCGAAATTCATGAGCGACCTGCCGAACCATAAGAACTTCATCGTGATTGGCAATCTGTCCCAGGAAAGTACCGCAAAGATCACTCAGACATATTTTTCGAAAACACAGGGAATTTTCACTCTGAAGAAAACCGGTATTCCCGGAACAGAGGCGGTCGAGGGGTATAGATGGTTTGTGATCGAAAACAGTCTCAATATGGGGCAGAGTCCCCCGAAGGTAGGAAAAAGCGATGGCTGGTAAACATGGAAATATCCTGATAATTAACGGGCCGAATTTAAATATGCTGGGTACGAGAGAACCGGAAAAGTACGGCTCACGTACCCTTGAAGAAATTATTGCCGGTGTAAAAAAAATATCCGCCGATAAAGGATATCCCGTAATCCACTTTCAGTCCAATGCGGAAGGAGAAATAGTAGGCTTTATTCAGCGCGAGGGTATCGACGCCTCCGGGATGATTATCAACGCCGGCGCGTATACCCATACTTCTATCGCAATCAGGGATTCCATACTCGCTGTGGGCATCCCGTTTGTCGAAGTACATCTGACGAATATCTATCGGCGCGAGGAATTCCGTCATCATTCGTATCTATCGGATATCGCGATAGGGGTAATCGCAGGATTCGGGGCCGATTCTTACGAATGGGGCTTGCGCGCTTTAATCAATATACTTGAAAAAGAGTAATATAAATACTATAATATTCCTGAAAGTTTGGTGAGGTGCTTATGAAAAAGCTGATCATTCTCTTCGCGTTTCTTCTAATTGCCGTACAGGCCTATCCTATCGGTATAACGGAGGTGCGGGATATCTACCTGAAGGCGGTAAAAGCGCTTGCTGAAAACGATCTGTCCGAGGCGATGAGCGGTTTTAAGACAATAATCTCCATCACGGAGATTGCCGCGGATTCTAAAAGTACTCTAAAACGTTATCAGGCGAGGAGTTATTATTTTCTCGGCGATTCATATTTTATGCAGAAAAATTATGTTCAGGCGGTAGAAAATTACCGGATAGTGGTACAGACTTTTCAGGATTCGGAAATATATACAAAGGCTCTCTACAAACTCGGCAGGACGCTTGTTCTGGATAAAAAATACAGCGAGGGAATTACCGTCCTAAACGATTATATCTCGAAATACGGCGATAAGGATAATCTGGGCGATAACGCGCTCTACTGGCTCGCGCGGGGATATATGGGAATGAAAGATTTCCATGTTTCACTGAACACGATGGAATTGATCCTGAATAAGTATCCCGATACTGCCCTCGCGTACGATATCCGCAGTTTTATTGATAAGCTCCAGTCTATTATCATGGAAGAATCTGAAAAGAATAAGAAAGTAGAGACCATTATTTCAGAGGTGGATACGCTGAAACAGAAGAACCAGAAACTCGCGCAGGAGAAAAAGCTGCTGGAAAAAATTTCCGAACTTCTTCTGATAAAACAAAGACTGCTCGAGATTAAGGCGGAAAAGATTTCGCTCTTAGTTCAGATAAAAGAGCAGAGGAGCGCGCAATGAAAACATTACTCCGTTTTTATATAGTTTCCGCTTTTATATTTTTCGGGAGCGTAATTTACGCGAAAGTGTTCGAAGTAAAGAACGAATTCGTTAAAATAGGGATCGACGATAATACAGGGCGTTATGTAATGACTACGCTCAAGGGAGACCCTGCGAATCCGAATGACGATAATGTGCAATTGCTGTACGAAAAAGTTCCGCCTACCAGCTTGACGACTGTTTATATCAATGACGAGCCGTTTATTTTCGGGTCGCCCGACGGGTATTTCCGTAAGCGAGCCGAGGTTGTGGGCAATAAGATTATTACCGAATGGTCGATCAAAGGGATTGTGTTTATACAGGAAGTGGAGATCGTAAAAGGCCCAAGCACGGGTAATATGGACAGTATGAGAATACTCTACCGTGTTAAAAACGAAAATCCTATCAAGTCGAAAGTCGGTCTGCGTATCATGCTGGATACCTACCTCGGCGATAAGGACGGCGCGGCGTTCAGTCTCCCCGAACTCGGCGATATTTCACATGAGGCGCAGTTCTACCGTGAAAGCATCCCCGCCTATTGGTACTCGTTCGATTCGTTCGATAACCCGTTGATAAAGACACAGGGTATCCTGAAGGGATTCGGCGTGACCACGCCGGATAAAGTCGTATTTTCATCATGGGACAGACTCTACGATAATCTCTGGGATTTTGTTATCGACTCCACTAAGGAGTTCAAACGGGTCGGGACAGGGCATTATGACAGCGCGATCGCGTTATATTACGAACCTGTGGAGATGGGGCCGAATGAAATGATGTACATATCCACCGTCTACGGTCTCTACGGCGCGACCTTGTTCTCGTCGCAGGACCTCGCGGTAAGCATCAGCATCCCCGCAGAGCCGGCTGCTCCCCCGGTATCTGTTTCGGTGGATATCAAGAATACCTCCAAGACCGCGCTGGATAAGTTGACCCTGCAGATCACCTATCCGAAGGGTTTCAGCTTGGTGGAAGGGGAAAAAGAGACGATCGATTTTGTCAAAGTCGGGGCGGGCGAATCGAAAAAAGGACTTTGGCACCTGACATGCGGAAGTATCGGGGGTAATTTTAATGTCAGCGTAAAGGCTGTAGGGATGGTGAATAATAATTCTCAGGAAGTCATTGCGCAGAAATCGTTCAAAATGAATTACCTCGAAAATCTGGTCGTTTCGGATAAAACGGTCGAGCAGGCGCTTGAGGTAAAGATCGAAGAAAAAGTTGCCGCCGCTACTAATACAAACATGACGGCGGATAATATATTCACTAATAAGCAGATTACTCCTATTAAACAGCCTGGTAAAACCGTACCCAAGGAGTATATTCCATCTCAGCAGGAATTGGACCTGATTGCGGAGATCGAGGGCTTGGACGGACTGCTCGAGGAAATAAATAAAAAATATGAAGTTCTGATTGAGATATATAGGAACTCTTATCTTACCAATCAGGCGCTCGCGGGGCTGGACAACGACTTGAATTATTATTCGACGCTTCTGCAGGACGAGGAAACGAAACTGTCCAATCAGAAGTCCGCGTTGTCCGGACAAAAATAACGCGTAAGGCGAAATATGAATCGATTTGAACTGCGATTGGAGAATGTGCGGAAACAGATGAAGGCGAACGAAGCATTGTTCGCGTTATTACCGGAGGATGTCGGTTACCTGACCGGATTCACCGGTGACAGCGCCTATTGTCTGGTTACCGCTAACGAAATGTATTTTATTACCGACGGACGTTTTACCCAACAGTATCGTGAGGAAACACAGGTTAACGGTTACCTGATGGAGATATCGCCGGGGAACTCGCTGACAAACATTCTTGCAGAATTGGTTTCCGGCCGAAGCATCCAATATCTTCTTCTTAACCCGGACGATATAAAGGTCTCGCTGATGCGGAAGATGGAAGGGGATATTCCCGGCGTCCGCTTCAAGTTCTGCGAAGTCATCCGTGAAATGCGGATGATTAAGGACGAGATCGAGATCGAGACGATCCGCAGGAACCTGCGTATTACCGAACTCGGGTATCATTATGCTCTCAGGAGTGTCGAGGAAGGAAAAACTGAGATCGATACCGCCGCCCAGCTTGAACATTATCTGAGAATTCAGGGCGCCGAGAAGATGGCGTTCGATACGATTTGCGCTTCCGGTTCGCGTTCCGCGCTTCCGCATGGGCGTGCAAGTATGAAAAAGATCGAAAAAAACGAGATTGTATTGTTCGATTTCGGGATTCTTAAAGACGGATACTGCTCGGACTTTACAAGATGTTTATATTTTGGTAAAATATTAGGCTCGGAATTTGATAAAATCCACAGGATTGTTCTCGAGGCGTTAAAAGCCGCGCAGAGGGCGGTGAGACCGGGCATTCCCGCGAAGCTGGTGCATATGGCCGCCTTCGATGTGATCGACAGAGCCGGATATGGCGCATTTTTCACCCATTCGACCGGACATGGGGTCGGGATGGAGGTGCACGAAGCGCCTCGTATCGCTACAAACTGCGAAACGGTGCTCCGCGAGGGAATGGTGTTTACCGTCGAGCCGGGTATATATCTCCCCGGTAGGGGCGGCATCCGGCTTGAGGATGTTATCGCGGTTAGGGCGGACGGGGCTGAAGTGCTGACCAATACGTCCTACGATTTGTAAATAATCAGGAGGAATAGATGTTTTACACGGATATCAGGAAAGGGAATGTCATTAAAATGGACGGGGAACTGTACCTCGTGCTTTGGTCGCAGAACCATAAGCCCGGAAAGGGCGGTGCTGTGATGCGTACTCGTCTGAAAAATATAATCCGCGGTACAGTCATGGAAAAAACATTCCGCGGGAGCGATTCTTTCGAGGAGGCGTATGTAGAGAAAAGAAGCGCACAGCTTCTCTACAAGGAAAGCGACAATAGCTTTGTATTTATGGATAACGAATCTTTCGACCAGCACCATATTCCGTCGGAAGTATTAGGCGAAGACCAGAAGTACCTGAAGGATGAGATGATCTGCACGCTTCATATTTATGACGGTGAGGTCATACTGGTCGAAGCTCCGATGTTCGTCGAACTGGAGATCACTGAGACTGATCCCGGTCTGAAAGGCGATACGGTCTCCGGCGGAACTAAACCCGCCACTCTCGAGACCGGCGCGACTGTGCTGGTACCGCTTTTTGTCCAGAAAGGTGAAAAAATCAAAGTAGATACCCGTGACGACCGCTATATTGAGCGTGTTAAGTAACGGCATAATAATTCCGGAGGTGGATTATGTTTAACGTAAAGGACATGAAGGATATTCAGGATATATTTAAAAACTCCGATGTCGGTGAAATCGAGATTGAGACCACGGAAGGGCGTGTGCGTATGGTGATGGGCGGCAAGCCCGCGCCTATCCATGCCGCTCCGGCTCCGGCAGCGGTTTCATCGGGTCCCGCATCAGACGGTGCTGCGAAGGCGGCGGAACCGTATGATAACGAAAGCGAACTGCGTTCAAAATGGGTGGGTTTCTTTACCCGCCTAAACACAAAAACCGGAGAATACTATATCAAGCTCCGCGATACTGTGAAAAAGGGAGATATTCTTGCGCATGTCCGTGTATTGGGAGTCATGCAGGATGTTGTGTCGGATGTAGAAGGGAAAGTGAAAGAAATCTTAATCGAAGAAGGTCAGCCGATCGAGTACGGTCAGCCGATCATGCGTTTCGAGATATAGGAGGGCGCGATGTTTCGTAAAATATTAATTGCCAACAGAGGCGAGATCGCGGTACGTGTTATCCGTGCCGCAAAAGAACTGGAAATACCAACGGTCGCTATTCATTCCGAAGCGGATGAAACGTCGCTGCACACCAAGCTCGCCGATCAGGATATCTGCATCGGGCCGGCGCCTTCGCCGGAATCTTATCTGAAGATACCGTCGATTATCAGTGCGGCCGAGATCAGCGGAGCAGACGCTATCCATCCCGGATACGGATTCCTCGCTGAAAACTCTAAATTCGCGCGGATATGCGCGGAACATAAGATTACGTTTATCGGCCCCAAACCCGAGGTGATCGATCTTCTCGGCGACAAAGCCACAGCGCGTAAGACCATGCTGGAAGTCAATGTTCCGATTACGCCCGGTACGGGAATTATTACCGATGTCGAGGTTGCCGTTAATTTCGCAAAAGAAGTGAATTACCCTGTGATCGTGAAGGCAACTGCCGGCGGAGGCGGAAAGGGTATGCGGGTCGCGTGGAGTCACGATGAGCTGCGTAAGATTATTCCTATCGCGCAGGGAGAGGCTAAGACGGCATTCGGAAACCCCGACGTGTATGTCGAGAAGTATCTCGAGAATCCCCGCCATATCGAAATCCGGTTTATTGCCGATAACTTCGGCAACGTCGTTCATCTGGGCGAACGCGATTGTTCAATTCAGCGCCGTCACCAGAAACTGATAGAAGAATCCCCAAGTCCCATATTGGACGCAAAGACCCGCGCTGAAATCGGCGCGGCCTGTGTCAAGGGTGTTAGGCACGTAGGTTATACTGGGGTGGGGACTATGGAATTCCTGTTCGAGAACGGGAAGTTTTATTTTATGGAAGTCAATACCCGTATTCAGGTGGAACACTGTGTGACCGAACTTGCTACCGGCTTGGATATCCTGAAGGAACAACTCAGAGTCGCGATGGGGGAGAAGCTGTCGTTCACGCAGGAAGACGTTGTTTTCCGCAATCACGCGATCGAGTGCCGTATCAACGCGGAAGACCCGCATATGAACTTTATGCCCACACCGGGAGTTATCCAGACCCTGCATTTTCCGGGCGGGCCCGGCGTACGGATTGACTCGCATGTGTATTCCGGATATGAAATTCCCAAGTTCTACGACTCCCTTGTTGCTAAGCTGCTGACATGGGGGAAAGACCGTGAAGAGGCTATAGCGCGTATGAAGCGGGCGTTGGACGAATTCCGTATCGAAGGGATAAAAACCACCATTCCGTTCCACCAGAAAGTAATGGACAATAAAGTGTATAAAAGCGGTGAGTATACGACTAAATTTTTGGAAGATTTTAAGTTTTAGTTAGGAGAACTTGTTGAGAAACCGCATAAACGTTGAAAAGTACGGATTGGAAAGCTTGGTTCGGCATACTGTTTCGCACAATCCGGATATACGTCTCCATGAAAACCGGGTGCTTTTTCTTTTCGAAAGCACCCCGATCAGGATGAGCTATGCTGGTTCGTCCTCGGTGGATATTGTGCTGGATGTGGATGTGCGGTTCGGTACGGATGTAATCAAATCGGTCGAGAAGGTTTCGCAGGAGATCCGCGATTACCTTCTCAAGATGACGAAGGTGAATGTAAAATCGCTCGAAATGAATGTAAAGGATATCTTCGATGAAAAAGAAGCTGCTGCAGAAGTTTAGCGTCGGATTTCTCTACTTTTACATCGGAATATCCGTGGTGATAGGCGTACTTCTCTACCGGGTATTCATGAGTTATTATCCAGGCACCAATCTGGAGGAGTTATTCGCGGGAAAGACAGGGATACCCGTATTCCCGTTTCTCGGCATTTCGGCGGGAGTATTGGTATGTATCCCGATTGTAATCATCGCGTTCCGGGTCTTCTCACGGCTGTCGTCGGAATATCTCTGGGTGCGCAGCGAAAAAGGAAACATTTATCTCGGCCGCGGTGCGGTCGAAATGTTTATCCGGGATACAGTATCCGGATTGGGCGGGGTTCATCACTGCGAATCCCGGATAGAGGTTTATAAAGACAATCTGGTAGGGATAAATCTTTGGATTGACGCCGATGAAAAAAACGACTTCGTAAGATTCTCCGAACGAATTCAGCAGAGGGTATTGCAGGACCTTGAGTTCAATTTCGGCATCGACAAGATTAAGTATTTCAATCTCTACCTTGAAACAACAGATATTCTCTCCGAATCGAAAGGGGCAAAGGTTACATACAAATAATCCCCTCAGGGAGTTTAAAAGGATGTCGCATGGACGGCGGCCTGATTTTTGCTGTTAGTTTCAGTATCGTTCTCGGAATAGGGCTTATCATAATACTTATTCTATATATCACATCGTTGAATACACAGAAATCCCAGCTTTCCCGTCTGGAAGAATACACGCGGTTCCGTACGTTTTTCGAAAATGCTATGGACGGTATAGTAATAGTAGACGAGGAAGGAGTTGTCACCGAGTGGAATTCCGGCGAGGAAAACATCACCGGGCTTTCCGCATCCGACGCCATCGGGCAAAAATATTGGAATATCCACGAAAGTCTATCGCCCAGCGAGGATTATACTACAACTGTCGGCGAAAAGGTACGCGATACCCTGCTGATCAATCTCGAGGAGGGTAAGCTGTCTGGAGAGAACCAGCCCATACAGTATGAGATCAAACGGCCCGACGGGAGCCGCCGTATCGTACAGGAGATGGTCTTTCCCATTCAGACAAGCAAAGGATATATGATGGGGTGCATTACCCGCGATATGACGACGCTGGATAAGGTCGAGGAAGCGCTCAGCGAGTTCGTACTCCGGGACGAATTGACGGGGCTGTATAACCGGCGGGGGTTCGATATCCTCGCGGAACACAAGTTATATCAGGCCCGTCAGTCTGATATTCCCACTATGGTATTTTATACCGACCTAGACAACATGAAATGGATTAACGATACGCTGGGTCATAATCAGGGAGATAACGCGCTCCGCGATATGGCGCTTATCCTGATAAAAACGTTCCGCAATATGGATGTGGTCGCCCGTATGGGCGGGGATGAATTTGCGGTATTTCTGATACCCTCGGCGAAATTCACTCCTGAGGTGGTCAGAAAACGGTTCTACGAGAATCTGGAATATCATAACCGTTCAGCGAATAGAGAATACAATCTCGCGGCAAGCTGCGGAGTGGCGGTGAACGATGCAAATAATACACTCGATATAAAAGACATGATCCAGCATTCCGACGAATTGATGCTGTCCGATAAGCGGGCGAAAAAGACGCAAAAAGACCGGAAGAATTAAAGCTTGATCCCATAGTCTCTCATTTTAAAACGAAGCGTATTCCGGTTAATACCGAGAAAATCAGCAGTTTTCACCTTATTCCGGTTATTAAAAAGAAGCGCCCGTGATAAAAGTTCTTTTTCGATATATCCAACCACCGTCGAGTAGACCTTTCCCTCGTAGGAAATGTTCTTTATGTAGGAATCGACCCACTTTCCGATGCTGATATCGGTAATCTGGGAGTGGCCGGTTTCGGCGATATATGAGGGCAGATTGATTGGCTCGATCACCCCTGTTTTGCATAACAATACGGCGCGTTCGATGATATTTTCCAACTCGCGCACATTTCCAGGCCAGTTATAGGATTGGAGTACTCTTAGAGCTTCTGGCGAGACAGTATCGATTTTCCGGTTATTCAGTTTTGCATACTTTGCTTTAAAATGACTCACCAGCAGCGGAATATCGTCCTTTCTTTCCCGGAGCGGAGGGATGGCGATTTCGATAACATTCAGGCGGTAGTATAAATCTTCTCGGAATTTCCCTTCTTTAATCAGAAGCTGCAGGTTTTTATTTGTCGCGGATAGAATACGGATATCGATCTTGATTTTGGTCTCGCTCCCGATCGGTTCAACCTCGCGTTCCTGTATGACACGAAGCAGCTTTCCCTGCAACGGAAGGGGCATATCGCCGATCTCGTCGAGAAATATGGTACCGTTATTGGCGAGCGCGAATTTTCCTTTTCGGTCTGCGGCCGCGCCCGTAAACGCGCCCTTTTTATAACCGAACAATTCGGATTCAAGGAGATTTTCGGGGATCGCGGCGCAGTTGACGCTGATGAACGGCTGCTCGCGGCGGGAACTATTATAATGCAGGGCGCGTGCGATCAGTTCTTTTCCCGTTCCGCTCTCGCCGCGTACTAAGATGGAGGATTGACTGTCGGCCACCAGTTTTACCATATCAAAAACTTCCACCATCTTATCATGTTTCCCGATAAAATTATTCAATCCGTAATTTTTATAAAGTTCCTTTTTCAGCTGAAGGTTTTCTTCCATCAGTGTCTGGCGTTCCTCGGTCAGTCTCTGGAAAGCGCGCACCTTATTGGCAATAAATTTCCCGATCAGGTAGATAAAATTAGTCTCGTCATTCAGGGTATTCATGCTGTCGAATTCCTTCTCCACAGCGAGTACGCCCGACGTCATTCCGTCAATATTGATCGGGATAGCGATAAAGGAAATGGCGATATTTTTTTCCCGTTTGATGCGCATCCGGTTGAGGAAGTCCTTGTTTTTATTTATATCCGGCAGAGAGATAGGAGTATGTGTTGCCACTACTTTTCCGATGATGCCTTCGCCGACTTTATACACACCGCGCGACATCTCGTCTTCGGTAAGATTATACGCCGTAACTACCGAGAGCTGGTTGATGTCGGCGTTATCGAAAAGGACAAGCATGCCGCGGTGAATTTTCAGGTTATCGGCAAGTCTTTTCATGACTAAGTCAAATGCGTCGCGAAGCTCGATGATTTTTTCCACATCGTTTGAAATATCGATAAGTATCTGCTGGAGTTGGATTTTATTTTCCAGTTCCCTTGTCATCATATTACGGCTGAGAATCTGCGCGGCTTGGTGCGCTGCGGTCTGCATCAGTTCGATATCGCTTTCAGTAAATGCGTTCTTCTTATCGGAATCGACGTTCAGTACCCCCCGGACGGAGCCCTGAATGTTCAGGGGAACAGCCAACTCCGATTTAATATCGTCGCGGACCGGTATATACTTAGGCTCGAGATCGACGTCGTTTACAAGTTTGGGCAGACCTTCCTGTACAACAAATCCGGTCACTCCCTCTCCGATCATGATGAGGGTTTTCTGAAGAATGCGCTCGTCAAGATTCCGGTGAAACACAATCTTCAGTTCGTCGGAATCTGGCTGTTTCAGCATGATTGACCCGGAGGAGGCTCCGGTCATAGCGATGCATTGATCGAGAAGTTTTTCCAGCAGTTCGTTGGGATTTTTTGAAGAATTCATGGTATCGAGAAGGTATTGAATGAGCTTCAATCGTTTTATCTGATTCTCAAGATTATGAATATATACGGTGTCCTTCGGAATATCAGTCTCTCTTTTATCCAAGGTAATGCTCCTGCAAATGATTAAATATCAATCATTATTATACGTTATGAATAAAATATAATCAAATATTAATAAAATAGGGTTGGTGAAAAAATATTATAACTGATAAATATATAAAGAGTTAGATAGAGACAAATATACTTTACATTTTGGTATGAAGATTGCATAATAATATAAAAAAGTTGGAGGTTCATGAATGGATGCTAAAACAGTAATCGAGAAAATCAAAAAAGAAGGAATATTCCAAGTGGATATTCGTTTTATGGATTTTCCGGGATTATGGCAGCACTGTACATATCCCGTGTCACAATTCCAGGACGAAAGCATTTTCAAAGACGGTTTAGGCTTCGACGGTTCCTCGATCCGCGGATGGCAGGCAATTAACGAATCCGATATGCTTCTTATGCCTGACCCTTCATCGGCATTTATCGATCCGTTTGCCAAATACCCTACGTTAGTGATGATAGCGGATATAGCGATACCGGGAACAAAGGCGAAGTATACACGCGACCCGCGTCATATCGCAAAGAAATCCGTCGAATACCTGAAATCAACAGGGATCGGAGATACAGCATTTTTCGGCCCCGAATTGGAATTCTTCGTGTTCGACGACATTCGTTATGGTTACGGCCCGAGCGGCGGATATTTCTATCTTGATTCCGACGAAGCTGTCTGGAACACCGGGCGTGTCGAAGAAGGCGGGAACAAGGGTTATAAAGTCCGTCACAAAGAGGGATATTTCCCGGTACCCCCGACCGATAGCCAGATGGATCTTCGTTCCGAAATGGTGGAATACCTGCAGAAAGTCGGGATTGAAATCGAAGCTCACCATCACGAGGTCGCTACCGCCGGACAGGCTGAAATCGATATGCGTTTCGGTGAACTCGTAAAAATGGGCGATTGGACTCTGATGTATAAGTATGTGCTCAAAAATACCGCCATCAAGAATGGAAAGACGGTTACCTTTATGCCTAAGCCTATATACGGTGATAACGGTACCGGTATGCATGTCCATCAGTCAATCTGGAAAGCCGGAAAGAACCTGTTTGCCGGAGATAAATACGCCGGAATGTCCCAGGAAGGACTGTGGTATATCGGCGGTATCCTGAAGCACGCGCCTTCGCTGGTCGCGTTGACCAACCCCAGCATGAACTCGTATAAGAGACTCGTGCCCGGTTTCGAAGCGCCTATCAAGCTGGCATATTCCGCGCGTAACCGCAGCGCCGCTGTACGTATCCCAGTGTACTCCGAGAATCCGAAGGCGAAACGTATCGAATTCCGTACCCCCGACGCTACCGCCAACCCATATCTGGCGTTTTCCGCTATGCTGATGGCGGGTCTCGACGGTATCCAGAACAAGATCGATCCCGGCGAGCCTCTCGATAAGAACATCTACGATCTGCCGCCCGAAGAGCAGGCGAAGGTCAGAAACCTTCCCGGTTCTCTCGAGGAAGCGCTGAACAATCTCGCAAACGATCATCAGTATCTTCTCAAGGGAGATGTGTTCACAAAGGACGTGATCGAGACATGGATTGACTATAAGATCAAGGAAGAAGTTCGCGCGATCGATTCCAGACCGCATCCCTATGAATTCTTCCTGTATTTCGATATGTAATCGAACGGAAAACCAGAATAATCGGCAGGAGAAAGGCTATCCTTTCTCCTGCTTTTTGTCTCGAATAGCATAAGAAGTATAATCCCACTATTAAAATTCTAGGATTATATTTTATTGAAAGAATTGGTTAGATATGCTAAAATATATCCCCTTATCAAGATAGATATGCAATATTATGTGATAGAAAGATCGGAGGAAAGAATGTGGAATGAACGAATCCCGAAGATGGGATTATATGATCCCGCTTTTGAGCACGATTCCTGCGGTGTAGGATTTGTGGTCGATATAAAAGGACGTAAATCGAATCAGATAGTAAAGGATGGACTGCAGGTATTATTCCGTATGGAGCACCGCGGCGCTGTAGGCGCTGATCCTGAGACCGGAGACGGAGCAGGCATTCTTATACAGATACCGCATAAATTTTTCAAGAAAGTCTGCGGCGAGAACGAGATCAAACTTCCCCCGGAGGGGGAGTACGGTACCGGTATGGTTTTTCTTCCTACAAACGAGATAGAAAAAAAATTCTGTAAATCGAATATAGAAAGTATTATCCAAGAAGAAGGACAAATGCTTCTGGGATGGCGTGAAATACCGGTGAATCCGTCGGCTATCGGCGCGACGGCGCGTAAATCCATGCCACATTTCGAGCAGGTGTTTATCGGTAAAGCGAACGATATAAAAGATGCGCTTGCATTCGAGCGAAAGCTGTATATTATCCGTAAAAGAATCGAAGGGGAGATTGCCAACTCCACATTGAAGCATAAGAAAGCGTTCTATATACCCAATCTTTCTTCACGGACTTTTTCATACAAAGGAATGGCGATGTCCGGGCAGATTTCCGAATTCTTCATCGAACTGAATGATGAATTAATCGAATCCGCAATCTGTATGGTTCATTCCCGCTACAGCACAAACACATTCCCAAGCTGGGATTTAGCGCAGCCCTTCCGCTATCTTGCGCACAACGGGGAGATCAATACCCTGCGCGGGAATATCAACTGGACACGAGCACGCGAGGGTTTGTTGAGCAGCGACATATGGGGAAAAGATGTGGATAAGATCAAGCCTGTCGTTGTCGACGGATTAAGCGATTCGGCGACCATCGACAGAGTATTCGAACTCCTCGTCCTGAGCGGGCGTTCCCTGCCGCACGCGATGATGATGTTGATACCTGCCGCTTGGGAACAGAATGAACTGATGAATCCCAGGCATAAAGATTTCTATCAGTATCACAGTTGTCTGAGTGAACCGTGGGACGGCCCAGCCTCTATGTCGTTTACCGACGGCGTTCAGATCGGCGCGGTACTCGACCGGAACGGGCTTCGTCCGTCTCGTTATATTGTCACTAAGGACGACCGTGTGATTATGGCGTCGGAAGTCGGCGTACTCGATATCGAGCCGGAAAACATCCTGAAATCAGGCCGTCTCGAACCCGGGAAGATATTCTTTATCGACACCGAAGCCGGAAGGATTGTCGACGATCAGGAGATCAAGGATACCATGGCCGGGCAGGCTCCTTACGGAAAATGGCTGGCCGATAATCTGGTCGAACTGGATAAGCTTGAGAATAAGACAGAAAATAGAAAAGAAAATGAAAGCGTTCTTGCACTGATGAAGGCGTTCGGGTATACCCGCGAGGACCTTCGTGTGCTGATCGGCCCGATGGCTGAGACCGGGAAAGAACCGACCGGATCGATGGGTAACGATACCCCGCACGCCGTACTATCCAAAAAACCGCATCTGCTCTACACCTACTTCAAGCAGTTATTCGCGCAGGTTACCAACCCTCCTATCGACCCGATACGCGAAGAACTGGTGATGAGCTATCAGGTGATAACCGGCCCGGAGGGAAATATACTCGGTCAAACTCCGGAGCAGGCGCGCAGGCTGCATATCAAGGAGCCCGTTCTGACCAACGAGGATCTTGAAAAAATCCGTTCGATAAGCGTGAAAGGGATGAAAACTAAGACCGTTTCGCTCCTATTCAATGTGAACGATTCTAACGCTTTTATGAATACGATTGACAGGATATGCGAGGAATCGGAAAAGGCGATCGAGGAAGGATATACCTTTGTCATCCTGAGCGACCGCGGTGTCAATCAGGAACAGGCGGCGCTTCCCGCCCTCGCTGCGGTGGGCGCGGTTCATCAGCACCTGATCCGCAAAGCGCTTCGCACCCGGATAGGGATTGTCCTCGAGAGCGCGGAACCCCGGGAAGTCCATCATTTCTGCGTGCTGTTCGGGTTCGGTGTGGACGCTATTAACCCGTACATGATCTACGACCTCCTGCGTTTTATGATAGACGAGGGTTCGCTGAATATCGAATGGAAGAAAGGGCAGTTGAATTATATCGACGCTATCAATCACGGTATTTATAAAGTAATGTCAAAGATGGGAATTTCCACCCTGCAGAGTTATAAAGGCGCGCAGATATTCGAAGCGCTCGGTGTGCATCACGAAGTGGTCGACCGCTGTTTCACCCACACTGCGACCCGTATCGGAGGGGTGAAGTTTGAAAATATCCAGAAAGCTGTGATGGAGCTTCACGATAAAGGTTTTCCGAAAACACCGGGATTATGGACTGAGTTTCTCCCGGCGGGCGGTCTGTATCAGTGGCGGAAAGACGGCGAGTTTCACCTTTGGAACCCGGTCACTATCGCGCTTCTGCAGGATGCCGTACGTTCGGGCGACCAGAGCAAGTACCGGGATTTCGCCGGGCATGTCAATAACCAGATCGATCAGCCGACGACCCTCCGGGGCTTGCTGAAATTTAAGAAAGGGAAAAAAATATCGCTCGACGAAGTAGAACCGAAAGAGGAAATATTCAAACGGTTTGTTACGGGCGCGATGAGTTTCGGCTCTATCAGCCGGGGCGCGCATGAGACGATGGCGATCGCGCTGAACCGTATCGGAGGGATGTCGAATACGGGCGAGGGCGGAGAAGACCCTGAACGGTTTGCGCCTATCCCCAACGGCGATTCGCGATGCTCGAAGATTAAGCAGGTCGCATCGGGACGTTTCGGCGTGACCACAAACTATCTTATCAACGCCGAAGAATTGCAGATAAAGATTGCTCAGGGCGCGAAACCCGGCGAGGGCGGACAGCTTCCGGGGCACAAGGTCAGCGCGGTGATCGCTAAGACCCGTTATACCACACCGGGAGTGACTTTGATCTCACCGCCGCCTCATCACGATATCTACTCGATCGAAGACCTCGCGCAGTTAATATTCGACCTGAAAAGTACTAACCCGAAAGCTCGTATCAGCGTAAAGCTGGTATCAGAGGTCGGGGTAGGAACTATCGCGGCGGGTGTCGCTAAAGGTCATGCCGATATGATACTGATATCCGGAGGGGACGGAGGCACTGGCGCGTCGCCGGTAAGCTCGATCAAGCACGCCGGACTGCCGTGGGAACTCGGTATATCCGAGACCCATCAGACACTGGTACTCAACGATATCCGCAGCAGGGTACGCCTCCAGACCGACGGGCAGATACGTACAGGGCGGGATGTCGCAATCGCGGCCATGCTCGGAGCTGAAGAATACGGGTTCGGTACCGCCGCGCTGATTATCCTCGGATGCATTATGCTCAGGCACTGTCACCTGAATAATTGTTCGGTCGGTGTGGCGACCCAGAATGAAATACTCCAAAACCGTTTCAAAGGCCGTCCCGAATGGCTGGTGCATTATTTCAATTATGTAGCGGACGAATTGCGCGAGATTATGGCGGAACTCGGTTTCCGCACGCTGAACGAGATGATCGGGCGGACGGATATGCTGGAAGTCAACGAGGAATTACTGGACGATAAAACCCGTCAGATTGATTTCTCGCGGATACTTTTCCGGCCGGATGTGCCCCGTGAGGTGGGTGTGTATAAGACCACGAATCAGGTGCATAAGATCGGGAATGTGCTCGACCGCGAACTGATAGAGATATGCCAGCCCGCGATACTCGAGGAAAAACCGATATGCGCGGAACTGCCTATTTCGAACAGGAACCGAACGGTCGGCGCGATGCTCTCCGGGGAAGTCTGCCGCCGATTCGGCGAACGCTGTCTCCCGGAGGAGACCATCCATATCAAGTTTAAAGGTTTCGCCGGACAGAGCTTCGGCGCGTTCCTTGTCAAGGGTATCACATTCGAAGTGGAAGGGATGACGAACGATTATGTGGGCAAGGGGATTTTCGGGGGAAGGATTATTGTATATCCCGACAAGAATACGGATTATGTCGCCGAGGATAATATTATTATCGGGAACACGTCGTTTTACGGCGCGGTACGCGGCGAGGCGTATATTCGCGGCCGCGCGGGCGAACGTTTCTGTATCCGCAACTCCGGGCTTCTCGCAGTCGTAGAGGGAGTAGGCGACCATGGATGCGAATATATGACCGGCGGTATCGCGGTAATCCTCGGCCCGACCGGACGGAATTTCGCGGCGGGTATGTCCGGCGGTATCGCGTATGTCCGCGATATCAACGGCGACTTCAAGAGTAAATGCAATATGGGAATGGTGGAACTCGAGGAACTCGACGAGGAGGATGTGCAGAATATCAACAGTCTGGTACGCAACCACTACCAGTATACCAACAGTCCGCTGGCGAAGCATATCCTCGATAACCTGACGGACGAACTGAAAAAATTCATCAAAGTCATGCCGATTGAATACAAACGCGTGAAGATGGAAGCGTTAAAAACGACCAGAAAACTTGGATTAGCGGAGGCGCTCGATGGGTGATACTATGGGATTTTTAAAAGTATCCCGCAAGGATACAGAATATAGACCGGTCGGCGAACGGCTGAGCGATTCGAGCGAGGTCACGCCTCTGCGGGGCGATTCTCAGACGACCGAGCAGGCGTCGAGATGTATGGACTGCGGGACGCCTTTCTGCCATTGGGGATGCCCGATTGGGAATATCATTCCTGAATGGAACGACCTTGTCTTCCGCGGGAAGTGGAAGCAGGCGCTCGATCTCCTTCATGCACGAAACAATCTCCCTGAAATCACCGGACGTGTCTGCCCTGCGCCGTGCGAATACTCATGCGTACTCGCGATCAACGACGATTCGGTCACTATCCGCGAGAACGAACTTTCCATAGTCGAAAAGGGTTTCGCCACGGGATATATCAAGCCTAATCCTCCCGCCGTACGTACCGGAAAGAAAGTCGCCGTAGTGGGAAGCGGCCCGGCTGGTATCGCATGCGCGGATCAGTTGAATAAGGCCGGTCATTCGGTAACCTTGTTCGAGAAGGACGACCGCCTTGGGGGAATCCTCCGCTACGGTATACCCGACTTTAAGCTTGAAAAAAGAATCCTCGACCGCCGGATTAATATATTAGCGGCGGAGGGAATCGATATTAAAGCCGGGGTCAATGTCGGCGTCGATCTGAAGGTCAAAGAGCTTCTCGGTTCGTTCGACGCGATCGCACTTACAGGCGGTTCGCGCGAACCCCGCGATCTCCCGATAGAAGGCCGCAATCTCAAGGGCATCTACTTCGCCATGGATTACCTTATCCAGTACAATCATCAGGTTATGGGTGATAAAATTCCTGAGAACGAAATGATAGATGTCAGAGGAAAGACCGTTGTTGTAATCGGGGGCGGAGACACCGGGAGCGACTGTATCGGGGTCTCGCACCGCCTCGGCGCGTCTAAAGTCATCCAGCTCGAACTCCTGCCGAGACAGCCGGAGCAGCGTCCGTCTCATGAACCGTGGCCGTACTACCCTCGTCTCTTTAAAACGACGTCCAGCCACGAGGAAGGCGGCAACCGCGAATGGCAGGTTACCACCAAGAAATTTACCGGCGACGGCGTCGTAAAAAAACTCCACTGCGCGCGCGTGCATTGGGAAATGACGCCCGGAAAACCTCCGAAAATGGCCGAGCTTAATGACAGCGAGTTTACCATCGATGCGGATATCGTTGTGCTTGCGATGGGATTCCTCAGCCCGGTGCATAACGGGCTTCTCGACGCGCTTGGGGTCGAGTACGACAAGCGGGGAAATGTCATGACGGGAGTCGATTATAAAACATCGGTGGATAAGGTCTACGCGGCGGGAGATATGCACCGAGGGCAATCGTTAGTCGTATGGGCGATTATGGAAGGACGGGACTGCGCACGCGAGATCGATCTGGCGCTGATGGGACAGACCAGCCTTCCGAAAAGCGGGTTTTAATCTCCTATACTTCCTATCACCCGGCACCTGTTTCCCGCAGCGACGACATTTTCCGGGATGTCCCTATCGACTACGCTTCCCGCGCCGATAACTGAGTTTTTCCCGATAGTGACACCGGGCAGAACGATGACTCCCCCGCCGAGCCATACATTATCGCCGATTTTTACGGGTTTGCCGAACTCCGCACCGGATAGGCGTACAGCGGGATCGAGCGGATGCGCGGCGGTATATATCTGCACTCCCGGCCCGAATAGGACATGATTCCCGATATCGACACGGCAGACGTCGAGGATGACGCAGTTATAATTCGCGTAAAAGTAATCCCCGATATGAATGTTGTATCCGTAATCGCAGGATAAGGGCGGTTCGATTTTAAAATTGTCCCCAATACTGCCGAGGATTCGGCGAAGAATATCGCGGTGTTTTTGCGATTCGTCGGGACTGGATAAGTTGAAAATATGCATCAATCGTCGTGCTGACAACCGTTCGCTCGTCAAGCCGGGGTCGGAGGCATTATAGAACTCGCCCGCCAGCATCTTTTCTTTCTCTGTCATCATAAGTGTTTTGAAATAAACTATTTTGCAAAATATTGCATGTTGCTCAGGAATTCCTGGTTGGTCGCGGTCTTGGTAAGCGCCTGTTTGAGCTTCCCGATCACTTCCTCGTTGGACATATCCGCGAATATCCTGCGGAGCATACGCGCCTTTTCGAGCACTTCTACCGACTGGAGGAGATCCTCGCGGCGGGTGCCGGAAAGCTTCAGGTCGAGCGCGGGATAGACACGGATATTCGAAAGGTTGCGGTCGAGATGAATTTCCATATTACCCGTACCTTTAAATTCCTCGTAGATCACTTCATCCATCTTGCTTCCCGTGTCGATAAGAGCTGTCGCGATGATCGTGAGGCTTCCGCCTTCTTCAATATTACGCGCTGCGCCGAAAAACTTTTTCGGCTTATGGAGTGCGTTGGCGTCCAGCCCGCCGGAGAGAACACGTCCGCTGGGGGGTTCGCAGGTATTATATGCGCGGGCAAGACGGGTGATCGAATCGAGCAGGATAACGACGTCGTATCCGCATTCTACCAGACGTTTAGCCTTCTCATGCACCATATTGGCGACAGCGACATGCTTGACCGCCGGTTCGTCGAATGTCGAACTGACGACTTCGGCCTTCACAGAACGCTGCATATCGGTGACTTCCTCGGGACGCTCATCCACAAGAAAGATAATCAGCTTGACATCGGGCATATTGCGGGTAATACTGTTTGCTATCTTTTTCAGGAGCACTGTTTTACCGGCCTTCGGAGGCGAAACGATCAGGCCGCGTTGACCGAGTCCGATCGGGGTAAACAAGTCCATCATCCGCATAGCGACTTCTTCAGGTTCGGACTCAAGTTTTATCGCCTCGTCGGGGAACAAGGGGGTCAGGTTATCGAAAAGTGTTCGTTTTCGGGATTCGTCGGTGGAAAGGTCGTTGATAAGTTCGATACGCAGGAGAGCGAAAAACTTTTCCTCCTCGGTCTTCTTCGGGGGACGAATCTGCCCCTCGACATGATCGCCCGTACGCAGACGGAACAATGAAATCTGCGACGGGGAGACGTAAATATCGTCTGGACTGGAAAGATAGTTATAACGCTGTGAGCGCAGGAAGCCGAAACCGTTTTCGAGTACCTGCAATGTACCTCCGCCGTAGATCACGCCGCCGTTATCGGCATGTTTGCGGAGGATACTGTATATCAGTTCCTGTGTATGCATCGATTCGTAATTATCGAGCTTCAGGTGCATTGCGACAATCGATAATCCTACGATGGAGAGTTTTTTCAGCTCGTTGATAGATAGTTTATTATCGCCGGGAAAAACTTTTTCGATAATCTCCTTCGCTTCCGCTTCGGAGGGTAAGCCGGGGATATGGGTCTCATGCCGATGCGGCTTCTTCTGAGAGCTAAGCGCGATCTCGTCTTCGGGAGTACCGACATAAACATCGTCTTCGGGATTGGGTTTGTTTTTTGGAATATCGTCCATTTCATCATCATCGGAAACAGAATTTTTTTCCGCCGGAGGGTTATAATGACCCTGGGTTTCCTCGAACAGCTTGGGTGCGTCACCGCCGTTTTCGGAATTATTTTCGGAATACCCGTTCCCGTTTAGAGAATCAGAATCCGATTTTAGTTTTACTTTTCTTTTGCCCACCGGCATAAATAGCTCCTATTTGATATTTCAGCACGGAATCCATCCGTCTTTTATATAACATCCATAATGAAAATAATATCGGGTAAGAAGTTTCCCTTTGGATAGATTTCCCCTTTCGCATCCAGTATAGCGAATCATAGGCGAGCGGCATCGCTAAAAACCATCCCTAAATCGGGCAATGTGTTATTTCTTTTGCTTAGGCGCGGTTTTATTATCCGGTTTCGATACGGCGACTTGCGCCGGAGCCGCTGGAACTGAGTTAAAATTGAGATACCGGAATGTGAAGAAGGAAGGATACCCCTGAATCATACCCTTTACCGCGAAATAATATGCTCCTGATTGATTAGGATTAATTTTGATATATAATGTTACATTGGTTTTAGAAGTAATGTCAAATTTTTGAGTAAAAGAAATTCCCGCCCCGCCAAGTAAAAACTTTTTTCCGATAATTTGGTTCATTTTGGACGGCTTAAAGTGGACTGTGATAGGAACAGAAATAGTGCCCGCACTCTTAGCGCCGGGAAAATCTTTCTTATCGACGGTAATCATGAACGGGATTTCATCTTTTTTCCATCTCAGATAGCTCGCCGCAGACAATCCGGCGTTCAGCCATTCGTGATAGGAGTATCCGCCCTTCCTTCCCCAGAATGCTCGCGCAATATCGTGAATAAAAACCCCCTTCGACTGATAGGCCGCGAAGTCGACGGCCGTTGAAAGGCGGTAGTAATATTCCTCGACGGGGTTAAGTCCTTTCAGCGATTTCATCAGCACAGCGTCGATCTGGTTTCCCGGAATATAATTCAGCATCTCTTTCTTCAGGTATTCCTTCCAGCTAACGGTAAGCCCGGCAAACTGATCGGGAGTGGCCTCGTACAGCATAGGGAAATCCGCGATCAAACCGGCGTCCATCATCAGCGCGGGATCCTGTCCATGCTCTACACCGTGCTCCCATCCGAGCGTAAACGCCCATATCGGTTTGGTAAGTTTTGCCTCGATACGGACTTTATAAATAAATTCTGCGGTTTTATGAGCAATATAAAGATTCCATTGTTTTTTGATATTCCCTTTCTTTTTCAGCATTCCCCCCAGCCATAATACCTGCTGGTCTTCGGTCATATAAACCCAAGCCTCCGGAACGGGAATATTCATCTTCCTGACAAAATCATCGGCGTTTTCGTATCCCACGTTTTCACCAAAACGGATAAAATCGAAACCGATCATATCGACATAAGGGAGGGAATTGAAACTTCGTGCAAGTTCGACAATATCTGCATACCGCTTAGGGTCCTTAAAAGAGGTAAATTTCCATGTCCGTACTATCAGTTGACCGTTAGCGCCATAGGTAACTCCCTTCGCGGGGGCGTACCCGGCTTTCTTAAACCCGTCCTGCGGGGTGTAAAAACACATGATATATGCCCCGACCAGTTTGCCGTCGTTGTGCACGGCTGTCCCGAATTCCTTCAGGTTGAGAAGGGGCGATTTTTCCCACGGTTTTTCCGGAGTAACCCCGCTGTTTGCGAAACCCGCAGTTTCCCCGGAAAGGATCAGGAATCCGTCAAGATCGCCGTAGTTCATCCAGTCAAGCACAAGTTCCTTAAAATTAACCTTTTCGTTGAGATGGTTAAACTTAGTGGATTTATAAATAGGGATATTCGACTCAAGTGTCAGGAAATTCATCGTCCGGTTAAATTTATAAGGAGGGCGGCTGATGACCTGAAATTCTTTAGTCAGTACGGGTTTCCCGTCGTAATGCAGGACGGCCTCGTATTTTCCCGTAGGAGTTTTCCAGTCGGCAAACCAGTAAGCGGCCATTTCATTCCCTTCTTTCCAAAAACGCAGTTCGGGCGCGGCTAAAAACGGTTTAACAATCTGGCCGTCTTTGTACACTACTACATAGACACGCTTGATATCGACCTTTCCCTTTAAGATAAACTTTTCGACCTCGAAACGGTAGTATGCCTTCCGGTAAGAATAAAATGCAAGCGACTTGGTCTCGTTGGAATTCACCCTCACGTTCTCGAAATTAGTCTGATTATTCAGCACATTGTAATCGATATAGTACTTGGGATTCCAGTCGAAGGGCGGAATATTTTTATAATTATACTCCGGCGATCCGGGAACCGGCTGAACAGAATCCGGAAGAAGATTAGTTTCCGATACCGGCGTTGTGCTCGCTTTACTGAGATTGATATCTAATAGAACGAAACCGATAAAAACAGAAATAACGATTGCAAGATTAATGATTACCTGCTTGGTCCAAAGTTTACGCATAGATTTGTATCCCCTTTTATTTTTCTAACAGAACTGTAGTGGTCGGGAACGGTATCTTGATTTTCTCCCGTTTGAACGCCTTGGTAAGACTGATAAGAATTTTATCCGTCATAATCAGACGCGCCAACGGGTTTTGGATTGAGACGATAAGCCTGAAATTAATTGAAAAATTGTCCATCTTTTCGAAATACACGAAAGTCGGCGGTTCGGAAAGCACGTCATCGATTTTCTTGACAGTTTCCAATATAACGCTTTTTACATGCTCGGGATCGCTGCCGTAGGCTACATTTATTATTAAATTGAGACGGTATAAACGGGTAGGGCGAGACAGATTTTTTACCATCATTTTTGCGAATTGCCCGTTGGGGACAATGATGATCTCGTTGTTCAATGTCAGAATCTTCGAACTTCTGTACCCGATTGAGTAGATTGTCCCGATATTTCCGTTCTCCAGTTCGACAAAATCTCCCTCGCTGTAGGTATTATCAAGGATTACAGAGATGCCACCGAAAATATGGCCTAACGAATCCTGCACCGCGAAACCTACCGCGATACCTACAATTCCCAAACCGGCAAGGATGGGCGCGACCTGAATTCCCCAGCTTCCTAGTATTAAAGTCGCGAAAAGTATAAACAGGGTCACCTCTAAAAACCGCTTGAATAGATTGATAATGTTTTCATTCTGGAATAGTTTCTTCGCGGTCTTCGATTTACTGTCATGCAGGGTGATCGATATCGATTTGATGAGCTTCTTAGCGAGGAAGAAACAAATCGTGAGTATCGATGTGATGATAACCGATTGAACCGAGTTCATCCAACGAATATCAAGCTGCAGCAGATCGAAAGCGAATAGGAGACCGATCAAAAACCATATTATCAAAAGGTTTCTTGTGAGATACCCGCCGACCAGTTCCCTGAATACAGGGTTCTGGGGGTAGGTTTCATCCTTCTTTTTAGAGACGGTAGTCTCGAGTACTTTGCTTGCGATTAGGGCAACAACGATCACTAAAAAGAACTGAAAATATGGATTGTTCAGAAGATCAAGCTTGTACATAAAGATTGAAAAATCCTGAAAAAATTCCCCCACCGCATTAGCCCCCTAATAGCGATACACATATTTATTATCGGAAAAAATAAGGTTTAGTTGATTGAAAGAATACAAGAAGGTTTATTTTTGGGTTTTCGATTCACGGACAATTACCGAACTCACATCCTCGGCTATCTTTTCGATAGCGCCATTTATATAATCCTGATCCGTCAAACGCTCACGCAGTAAACGGATTTTTTCTTCCGTTAGGTCGCTGTTTTTGTTATTTTTTTCCACAAACCCTGTACCCTAATTATTTCCTCCCGCCAATATTGTAGCAATAAACAACCGATTATGCAAGAAAGAGGAAATTTATTTCAATTCTTTTTCTACCTTTATTTTATATTCCTTTAGCTTAGCGATAGCCGCGTCCTCTTCGACGGGGATATTCTTATCATAGGGGAGCGCCATACCCTTGTTTATAATATTCATCGCCTCTTTCCATTTTGAATTGTGTATCAGTATTCTGCAATAAAGCACATAGATAACCCGATAATCGCTGCCGTATTTAAACGCCATCTTTACATCGGCATATGCTTTTTCGGTGTCGCCGACACTCAAAGGCCATCCGGGAGCAAACGCATACACCGAGGCGCGAACCATCCAAGGGGTACCGCGGAAATAGCTTGGGTCCATCTGGATCACTTTTGTCATTTCTTCGGCAACATCGTCTGCGAAGAACAAGCTGTCCAATATTCCGTTCGCGTCAGACCACATTCCCAGTCCTATGCCGAGCCAGTAGTGCCCGTCAATCCCCTTGGGATTGAGTTTGACCGCTTTCTCGGCCGCATCCTTGCATAGGGTGAAATATTTCTTCTTCGTTTCTTTATCGTTTTCTTTGAGGTAGTAATCTCCGTAGAAGTAACAAATAGCGGCATATTGCCATGCTGTATCGTAGGAATTGGGATCGGCCTTATATTTGGTCTGAAGGGTTTTTATTAAATCCAGCGTACCTTCCAATGTATTCCGCTGCTTTGCCATGTCGTTTGCAGTAATGTTCTTTAATTCGTCCGCATAGAGTATTCCCATACTAACTGTGAGAATCATGAATATTTTTCCGATTAGTTTAAGATTATGCATCTCGTCCTCCTTCGTTATATTAATATATCGTCATTTTTAAAGAAAAGCAATGATTATATTATTTCTTCAGCGCATTTTTCACTGCGTCACGGTTGGACTGTACGGATGCTATAAAGAAGGGCTTATCTTTTGCGGGAATAGTTTTTTCTATTTCTGCAATCACCCCCTCCAGATATCTCCATTCCTGATATGCCGCGTCAAACTGCTCCTTGATCTCGGGATGTTTCGCGGTGGCGACCACCCCGTAGGTAATCTTATTATAATATTGGAGCCAACGGTTCCACGGGTATAACGTATTCTCCGCGCTCAATGCCATCAGATCGTACCCGTTCTTAAACTGTTCCTGCTGTTCCGCAGGAACAGTTTTTATCATTTCCTCGTACTCCGACAGCATCTTTTCAATCTTTCCTCGGAGTTCATCCAGTTTCTTCCGGATATCGTCGGTATCGCTCGAAGCAGTGCCTGGCAGCAGTACACCGGGATTCGCGTTGACAATATCGCTGTATTCGGCTATGGCCGCTTGCATATCCCGCAGCCATCCGACCCATTTCGGTTCCTCGACCGTACACCCTGCTAAAAAAGCCGCAGCTATCAGAGTGAAAATTCGTACATTGATTTTCATTTAATCCTCTATATAAGTATTTCAACATCATCGTGTGACGCGGCCTGAGGGGGATGGGCGAGATATTCCCCGCCGATTTTCAGCAGTTCCTCGCGGGTATTGAGTTCGGGATTATCGAGCACTTTTTCCAGCATATGATTGAGTATCTCGCCAATAATCTTTCCGGGTTTGATCTTAAAATTCTCCATAATATCGTACCCGTCCACAGCAAGGTCGGTCACTTTTAGCGCGTTATCCTTCTGCATAATCTCTTCAATACGGCGGCGGAAACGATCCAGAATGCTCGTATCACCTTTCCGCACCCCGCTTGCGGTGCGGTCTGCCTTCCTGAGCAGAAAAAGGTCGTTCAGAAGTTCGGGGTCTCCGTTGATCTTGCGTAAAAATCTCCTGACCGCGCCGTCCGTCCATTCTTCGGTATAATAGAACATATGATTTTTTACCATATCGGTGATATAGGCCGAGGCATGGTTGGAGAAACGAAGCCGTTTCAGGACATGATGCGCCATTTTCGCGCCGATGATCTCATGGTTGTAGAATACATTGCCGTTCCCGATCCGCATCGCAAAGTCTTTGGAACGCGGCTTACCGATATCGTGGAAAAGCGCGGCGATACGCAGTAAGGGTTTTTCCTTCGGGACGGCGTCGCATGCAAATATATTATGACGGTATACATCGTATAAATGGTACTCGTTCTGGTCGACGTCAGCGCCCTCGGCAAGTTCGGGAAGAATGATTTTGAGAAGCCCGGTATCCCGTAAGTACTCAAGCCCGATGGAGGGAACATCGGCCTTCATAAGCTTAATCAGCTCCTCCTGAATCCGCTCCGGGGAGACCTTCTTAATACCGGGCGCGCATTCGCGGACGGCGTTTAGCGTATGTTCCTCGATCGTATAACCCATATAAGCGGCAATCCGGCACGCGCGCATCAGACGGAGCGCGTCCTCGGAGAACCGGGCTTCCGGATCTCCGACCGTACGGATGATCTTCATGCCGATGTCGTCCATTCCGCCGAACGGGTCGATGATTTGTGATTCGAGGATATCGTATGCGATCGCGTTGACCGTAAAGTCGCGGCGCGCGAGGTCTTCGTGCAGCGATGAAGAAAAATGAACCTTTTCCGGATGCCGCCCGTCGGCGTAAGTCCCGTCGATTCGGTAGGTTGTGATCTCGTAGTTCTTCCCGTTGAGGACTACCGTAACCGTCCCATGCTGAAGCCCGGTCGGTATAGTAAAAATCCGTTTACCGGAGAAGACCGCAATGACACTCTGCGGGTCGGCGCTGGTAGCAAAATCGAAATCCATCTCCGGAATGTGTTCGATATGATGTACCTGTCTGTGAACCAGATCCCTGACAGCGCCGCCGACAAGATAAGTTTCGTAGCCTGCGTTTTTTAATGTTTCGACTATGAATTTTAAATCCGGTGACGGAGGCGAGGAGAATAAAGCAAAGCTTTTCGAATCGTGCATTTCCCATCCCAAAAAATTTGTCTATTATTTTACCCTATTTTTACTGATACTTCCAAAAAACAATGGATTTATTATCCTTTTCTTACGTTTTAAGGTAAAATTCCGAAAAATTAGAGGGAAAGCCATTTACGGGGTTATCATGAACCTTTCTGAAAAGATCGAACAAGTCAAACATGGAGCGGTTTCTCTCGACCTGCGCGGGATGAATCTCCGAAACTGGGATCGAAGTATCTTTACTCTGACCGGGCTGAACGACTTGAATGTCAACCGGAACGAGCTCACTGATATTCCGCGCGAAATAGGGTCGCTTACCGGCCTTGTGGAGCTGTACGCGGGCGACAATCGGATCGGGAGAATTCCGGGCGAGATCGGCAGACTGGTAAATCTCGCCGTCCTGTACCTTTCCCGCAACCGTTTGACCGACCTGCCGCGCGAGATCGGAAACCTTACTAACCTGCGAATCCTTTTTATATCCTCGAACCGTATTTCACACATCACCCCCGATATTCACAAATTATCCTCGCTTGTAGGTATTCATGCGGCGAATAACGAAATCTCGCAACTGCCGAAGGAAATGCCGCAGATGAGCGGGCTGCGGATACTCGACCTGAGCGGCAATCATATTCAACAATTACCGCAGGGATTTGAGGCATTGAACAGGATGATCGAACTCGACCTGTCGTCTAACCGACTGACTGAGTTCCCGAGGGCGGCGCTTCAGATGCGGCAGCTTCGCAGTCTTAGCCTTGCCGGCAACGAGATTGAGGAGATTCCCCCCGAGATCGAAAATCTTTCGGAACTTGTTGAACTCGATCTGGGGAACAACCTGATTCAGAGTATACCGTCGGGCTTCCAGAGACTGAGTAAGCTGAAAACCCTCCGGCTTAGTTCTAATAATATTGAGGCACTGCCGGAAGTATTCGCGAATATGAAACAACTCGAAGTTCTGGATATCAGCGGAAACAGGATACAGAAAGCTCCGCTGAGTATCATCGGGCTGAGAACCCTGAAAGAACTCTACATGCGGGATAATCGGATAGAAAAACTCGAACGCGGGTTTTTCGAGATGGATAAATGCGATATACTGGCGGTCGGCGGAAACCCGCTCGAATCACCGCCTATCGACATCGTCAATATGGGGATCGAGGCAGTCCGCGAATATTTCGAGTTTCAGAAATAAGTTATCCGCTAATTTACCCGCATTATCCGGAAACTATTAAAATTAGGGATACTAGGGATAGTTTTTCCCACCTTTTTCTGATATTTCGTTATTTCCTATCGGTGCGGTACACAGCTCTACCCCAATTTCACGCGGATTACACCAGTCTGCGCGGATTCCCACGGATTCTTCCTCATTCTCGCCATCAACCTCCACCGCCTCACTGCCATCCGTAGCACCGGCGGCACTAGCGCTTCCGTGCGCGTCGTCCTCATCGTCGTTCTCCCGCAGTCCCTGCAGGAAATAGCCGATCCTGTCCTCGATCTCCTCACGCTTCGTTTTCTCAAGCTTTTTACCGAGATAGGTCAGCAATGTTTTTATCGCCGCCAAATCCGGCGCGACTTCCTTTTCGACTGTATGATTCCGTTCCACACGCCGGGGTTTCCGCCCTTCCTTCTCGCACCCGTAAAACGATACGCTGTGTTTTTCGATCGTTGTCCGGTACCCCAGCGCGCGTTTGACGAGAGCGGTCTCGACCCGCCCTATCAGAAGCTCGCGACCCTGCGAAAGAATTTGATCGATTTCGGGATAACGCTTTTTCCATTTTGTAAACGTGTTTGGGTGCACTCCCATCGCCTGCGCGATCTGCGCCTGATTGTATCCCCCGGAAGCATGCTGCATGATCATGTCCAAAAGGTGCGCCTTCCCGTACAACGGCTTCCTTCCCTTCGTTTCGGAATGCCATTGCGCGTTAATGTTTACCATCATAAACCTCCATGTTCGTACTATATATAAAGCAATCGAGAGGGTGGGTGGCTTTACGGTATTTTTGTGATTGCGGCGGGAAAAGCAAAACAGCGAAAGAAGTTCATCCACGAATAGACACGAATGTATTCGAATAATTTCTGGATAAATCCAGTATTCGTATACTTACGGTCGATTGGGTTCTGAGATTATTCCCAGTTCTAAACCCTCCGTGGGGATATTCGAGAACCGGTCGCGAGTGGACATGACAACGTCATGGCGTATCGAGACGACTTTTATCTACCCCAATTGTTCACGGATTCGCACAGATAAGCTCGGATAACAGGACTGGACGGAAGCTTGATTAAATCGACACGATGCGGTAGAATATTAATATGGATGAACTAAAAACATTATTTAACTTTTCAATAGCTGTATTGAAATTTATTGATAAATCATTTGGTCAGATATTAATAGGAATCCTTTCGTTTGGAGCAGCATTAATCACTGCCTATTTCTCAAAAAAGCTGGCGGACAGATCAAAAGAATTAAACATGATAACAAAAGAAATGGTCAAAGTTAATAATAAGTTAGCAGATATTGAGCAGGAAAGACATCAAGCTGAGAAACATGGTGAAGTTATTCTAAGTGGTTTTAAATTCATTAATATTGAACTTGAAGATATGAAAGATAGTGATCAATTTTACTTAATATTAAGGTATGAATTAAAAATTACAAATATTGGAAAAAGAGAAATTCAGAAGATATATCTTAGAAGATACATTTATTCAAATTCAATATTTGATGAAAGCCTTATTACATGTTTGGTATCAAAAGAGGAATGGAAGGAAGAAAAAAACTATATTATTGGTATTTATCCAAAAGATTTAAAAGAAATATTAAAAAAAGAATATCTGGATTATTTTATTGATAACAAGTTATTTACAATAAGCCTTGTATTATCATCGGGCTATGTAAATCTTTTTAATAGTATTGATGATAGAAAAAAGTCTGAAAAAGAACAAGAATTTATTGAGAAAGCATCAAATATTAATATAATTTTACAAATTATTTATCCTCAAGAAAGTAATGGCATTAAAAAAGAATATAAAATTAAGTATTGTATGAATTTAAGAAAACTTGAAATTGATGGTCCAATAATATCAAATACTGATTACCCTCCTAAGAACACAACGGATGGGAATCAGACTGACGCAAAGACAGATAGTCCGAATCCCCGCCAAGAAATTTAAATTCTGCCCATTCGTGTTTATTCGTGGATAAGTTCCCGTTCATTCAGGCAAGCGATAGCCGGGGTAGTTACTTTTTCTTATGGCGGTCGCGTTTCTGGATCGCTTCTTTAAGATGCTGGCCGATTGCGGGATTGCCCGAATCCAGTTCGAGCGCTTTCTGAAGCTCTTTTACCGCCTCGGAATACTGACCCGCAGCGTAGTACGCCCATCCCAGACTGTCGCGGTATGCCGCCGAGTTCCGGTTGAGCGCGACCGCTTTGCGTGCCTCGCGAATCGATTCGTTGACATTGATGCCGATCTCCGCGTACGTATATCCGAGATTGTTATGCGCCCCCGCGTTATTCGGGTCGAGCTCTATGGCGAGCTTGAAGAAGCGGATTGCGTCGGGATATCGTTTCGCGAGATAATAGACATATCCCAACGCGGAATGCCCCATCGAACTTTGCGGGTTCAGCGTGATCGCGTATTTGATCACTGTCTCGGCTTTGTCCAATTCCTTCTGCTGAGAGTAGACTAAACCGAGGATAAGATTTGCCTGAACAATCTGGACAGGGGAAAGCTGATTGGAAAGTTTGATGCTGTCCATATACGGGATACCCCGTTCGTAATCGAGCAGATTGATATAGCAGATTCCGAGATAATAATCGATGATATGGAAATCGCTGAAGTTATTTTTTACGGATAACAAGGCCTCGATAGCGCCTTCGAATTTCTTTTTCTGAATAAAAACGTCGACTACCGGTTGGAGTCGTTTCTCCAATTCGGAAGGAATTTTCATCCCTTTCCCTCCCAAAGATTCCGATTACTGCGCGAACGTTTCACCGTCTACCTGTATACCCACAATCCCGCGTTTCTTCGCAAGATAAAATAATATCTTCTTCTCCGAAAGGGTAAGTTCGCCGAGATAGACATCGGTGTAGGTCTTACCGCCGAGTTGGATTGACGGAATTACCTTTGATACCACCCATGCGATATTTTTACCTAGAGATACAGGCTTGTTCAGCACTGTATTTCTCGGAAAAAGCGGGTCTAACGATGAAGGAATTACACGTGTAGTATAGCTGTCGGAAATCGATTCAAGGTACATATCCCCGTTCCGCTCGACACGGAAACGGAGCATCCATTCAAACTCGGTATTATTATAAGTCAGACGGACCTGCCAGAGCATGTCGAATTTTTTATAGTCGACAAAGTTTTCCGGGAGATCGATTGCCGTCTTAATCTTAATCGTATTGTTCTTATCGGAAGTCAGCGAGAATTGAAACCCCGGATAGACGGGAATAACTTCGTTATTGGGCAGATTGATCGAGAAAAGGAGAATAAAGGGTAAAAAGAGAAAACCTATAATGAGAACGGCGCGTTTTTTTCTCATATCCGCACCTATTCGCCTTCGTCCAGTTCTTCTATGGAACTTTTAAAATGTTCGATTGTGGACGTGGCCAGTCGGGATATAAACTCCTTCTTGTCCTTAAATACCGATTTATAGGTTTCGAATACGTCGAGAGCTTTATCGCCCTGTCCCCATTCCTCATATATCTTCGCGAGCAGAAGCACGACGCGCTGGTCGTTGGGGAACCGGGTCAGGTATTCCCGGCTGAGTACGATAGCGTTATCGAAATCTTTTCCTTCGAGTTTGATACGTATCAGGCCGATCACAGCATATTTATTATAGGAACCCTTGAGCACCTGACGGTAGGTTTCCTCGGCCTCGGGATATTTTCCGATACGGATCAGACAGTCGCCGAGACGGGTCAGGATACGTTCGTTTTCCGGCTCGTTGCGGAGTATCTTCCTCCAATACTTGAGCGAGTCCTTATAGCGACCCTTGCCCCTGAGAGAATCGGCGATACCGTAGAGGGCGTAAAAATTATTCCGGTCGATCTCGAGCGCTTTCTGGTAGTATTCGATGGATTTATCGAACTGTTTCCATATGCGGTATACGTTACCGACCATAGTAAGAATATTAATAAATCGGGGATTGATTTCGAGGAGTTTTTTCCAGAACTCGAGGGCGCGGTTATATTTTTTATTTTTATAGTACAGGTCGCCTATGCCCATGAGGGCGAACTTATTGCGGGGATTGACCTCGAGGGACATCAGGTAATAACGCTCGGCGTTGTCGAAATCGCCGCGCTTCCGGTATGCGTCGCCGATTCGCGTCATAACCAGGTAATCCTGAGGTTCCTGCGTGAGGATCATTTTCCAGTAATCCATCGCTTTGTCCCAATGCTTGAGACCGCGGTAACTATCGGCAAGACCCATCAGTGCGTCTTTATCGTTTTTATTAATTTTCATTGCTTCTTCATAATAGGGTATGGCCTCGTCAAAGAACAACTGTTCCCGCAGACAACCCGCTAAACCTATGAAAGCCTTTGTTTTAACAGGATTGTTTTCAGAATCGTCTTCAAGAGATTCTAAAATCTCACGATAGATATTTTCAGCATCTTCAAAGTTCTCTGATTTAAATAAATTGGCAGCGTTTTCCATTCGCGCATCATATTCGGACATTTTCGCCTCGCATATTAATTCCATGTACACTAATAATGTAACTTATTTACAGGGAATCGTCAATAAATAGGAAAGTAAATTTTATTAAACACAATGTTTTATCAATGATATCTATACTTTATGCTTAACTCTGTATTCAAAACGGTGTGTCGCGAGATTAAATTTCGAGGCCATCCCGAAAAGGAGGCTCATCGTCTCTTTTTTCA
>JAGVBZ010000006.1 GCA_020059465.1 Brevinematales bacterium | reverse complement strand
TGCCGCACGGACTGATAACAACAATCAACACGGGCTAAATCATAATACAGAATAGTAGTTTCATATCGGGGTTAGCTGTCACGCAGTGACCCGTCGGCGATAGAAAATGATATAATTTCTCTTCTGGGCAAATAGTCTACGGCAGCGTAACATGGATAGCCGCGCGGATATCCTTCAGGATTGCCCCGTTGGTGGATTCCTTATTCAGCCATACGTCCGACACGGTAACCCCTCCGATTATTCGGGTAATCTGGTTGGTGTCTGCGTACGCCCATGTATCGTGCATAATATACGGGATATTACCGACCTTACCGAGATAGAGCATGATATGCCCCTTCTTATAGATCAGCGAAGTCGCGGGGGGAAGTTTCAACAGCGCGGGGATTTTCGTATCGTACGTAGCGTTCGTATCGAATTTGCATATTAATTTACCGCAAAGGATTTGTTCCGACGTATTTCTCGGAAATTCTATCCCCACGCATGCGAATACCTGCCAGATAAACCTTGAGCAGTCCTGTTCCGCCCACATGTCTCCCCATCCGTACGGGGTGAACAATAAACGGAATGCCTGGTCGAGTATGACGCGCGGCGTATAGGGGAGATACCCCTTATGAACGTCGGACTTCTTGATATATGCGGACTGGACGCCGTATGCGCCGTTCTTGCCCTTTACAGGAACTTTTACTTTCCATACCCAACTATTTACTTCTCCGGTAAGGGGAAGCCGGGTGCCCATCCGGACGAATTCAAAGGGTTTTGTCAGCCCTTTGTCCCAATACAGGTCGGCTTTCGGACTGGTTACGACCAGAAAAGGGTCCGACGAAATATAACTCTTGAGTTGGGAGACGCTGCAGTATACCACCTTTGAGGAGTCGATCCATCCCTCAGTCTGTTCAGCGCGTACGAATAACCATTTCCCGTCCTTCGACTTATGCATAATCGCGAGCGGAGTACCGACCTCAGCGAGACTAAGCTGGAGACGGTCGAAATTCTCCTCAGGTTCATTGAAAATCCCTAAAGTGGTCGGCATCACCCGGAGATCTGCCATCCCGGTGACCATTCCGTACTTCAGCTTAACCTTGTACGGGAACGATTCGGCGTTCATGTTTTTCTTAATATCGATCAGATTGGTCGATGTGATCTTTTTACCCCCCGAGACAAGCGGCCCGATATCGTTGAGGATGTACGAATAATTTCCCATGATCAGGTTTTTCACGGTTTTTCCTTTCTTCTTGGGGCCGTAGTCCGGAATATATGCAACCCCTGTCTGGGCGATGATGTATTTATTCAGTTGACGGATTTGCTTCGGGGACAGAATCACCTTATCCGGCGAGGGGTGTATTCCGATCCAGTATCCCGCCGACAGCATTTCGGGCTTTATTCCCGGCAGGATAGACGGTGCGGATGTGGACGGTTTTACATTGGCGGAATAGACCGCTGCGATAAACAGAATAATTGCGATAGGAATATAAATCATGGTTCGGCGCATATCCCCTCCCGATTACAGCAATGATTTTAACATATCCTCACGGGAAACGCAACCCCCAGAGGGGGCTATCCCATTTTCGGTATTTCGTTTTTCTCAAGGCGAGGGCTAGTGATGTCGCCCTGAGCCTGCCGAAGGGAACCCGATTCAAGCACTGACTGCAAGTCCTAAATGAAGGAGGGAAGAGTATTTTTAAACCGCTGCGAAATCCGGGCTCCATTTATTTTTGTTGCGCGGGTGAGCAGAATGTACGCTTCATAAGATGATATTGAACAAGGTATCTATTTCAGTTTTCCGTAAACCCCTTTCCATAAGTCCGCCTTTTCTAAGAATGCGTGATACCCGTTCTCACGGATAAACTCACAGGATTCGCGTAACTTCCGGTACTGATAACCGTTATGACTATGAAAATCCCCGATAGTGCTGCAGGCGGAATAATCGGGGCAATCCGCGCACGTATCATACTGACGGTCCCGAAAACAGCAGAGCTTGATTTTACATTTTGCCCGCTCGATATCTCGCGCGCCGTTATTATAACCGAGTTTACATCCTTTGCATCGCTTTTCAAGATACTCTTTGCATTTCCCGCAATACGCGCCGCAGCATCCGATCTCTTCGATCATCCCTTTCTCCTTCGGGCTTTCTTTATTTCTGGGCGATGTATATTCAACATGAAAAGAAAAATAAGCGTTTACTAATCATGTTTCCTGTTCGATCACATCACGGATTTTAATCGCGAACGCGGTCATAGTGTAGGGTTTTCCGATAAAATTTATATTCTTTTCGAGCATCCCGTGATGGGCAATAATGTTTTCCGGGTATCCCGATGTGAAGAGAATCTTTATTTCGGGGTGAATGCTTTTCAGTTTTTCCGAGAGCTCACGCCCGTTCATTCCCGGCATGACTACGTCCGTGATCAGCAGGTTTAATGAATCGTGGTAGCTTGATGCGAGGATGAACGCTTCTTCCGCGTTCGAAGCGGAAAGAACCTGATAGCCCAGTCTTTCTATAATAGATAGCGCCATTTTCAATACGCTCGGGTCATCCTCTACTAACAGGATCGTTTCGTTCCCGCCGGGCAGATCCGGGTCGGATGAATAGGATTGGGGCGCGGAAGGCGTTTCATCTAATTTCGGCAGATAGATGCTGACCGATGTTCCTTTACCGGTTTCGGAATAGATTTCAATCGAACCTCCGGCCTGCCGGACTATCCCGAAAATTGTTGCCAGCCCTAAGCCGGTTCCCAGACCGAGGGGTTTGGTAGTAAAAAACGGTTCGAACAGGTGTTCCTGAACTTCTTTGCTCATTCCCGCCCCGGTATCCGTGATTCGGAGAAGTACATATTCTCCGGGATGCACCTGCGGATGCATCTTCGAGTATTCTTCATCGAGCGAGGTGTTCGATGTTTCAATTTTCAGCGTTCCCCCGTCGGGCATCGCGTCGCGGGAATTCACCGCGAGGTTTATAATTACCTGCTCGAATTGACCTGCGTCTACTTTTATCGCCCAAAGATCCTCACCGGGAATAGTCAGGATTTCGATATTTTCACCGATCAGGCGGGTCAGCATATTGTACAGCTTTTCAATGATAGTATTCAGGTTCACAATCGTCGGTTCGATCACCTGCTTACGAGAGAAAGTTAAAAGCTGTCGGGTGAGGGAAGTCGCGCTGTCGACCGCTTTTAGAACCTCGCCCATGTGGAGAACAATAGGGTCATCCGGTTTTAGGTCGATCATTGCGATTTCCACATTTCCCTGAATCGCCGTCAGCAGGTTATTGAAGTCGTGCGCGATACCGCCGGCCAAACGGCCGATAGCTTCCATTTTCATGGCTTGCTGAAGCTGTTCCTCAAGCTTTTTCCTCTCCTCCTCGGATTTTACGCGGGCGGTGATGTCCAGGGTAAATCCCGCCAGCATATTCGGTTTGCCGTCCTTAAAGATCGGAAACTTGGTGGTCTCATAGGTTCTGCCTGCAAGTTCTTCCACAACCTTGACAACTTCGCCTTTTTCAAGAATCTTTTTATCGTCTTCAACCATACTTTTTGCCAGATCGGACGGAAATAATTCATCCATATTTTTTCCGAGCGTGTTTTCGATCGGCATGCCCAGCATCTGTTCGTAGTTTTTGCTCAGCCGGAGCGAACGGATGTTTCTATCCTTGAAAAACACATAAACAGGACTATGTTCGAGAAAAGACGAAAATATTAATTCGTTTTCACGCAGCGCTTCCTCAGTCTTCATCCTCTCGGTGATATCGAGTTGAATTCCGTTCCATATCACACTGCCGTCCGGCAATTTTTCCGGTGATGACGATATTTCCATCCAGCGCAGTTGACCGTCGGGACGTACTAACCGGATTATGATGTTCAACTGTTTCATTTCGCTTATGGCTATTTTCTCTGCCGTTCTTAATCTATCGATATCGTCCTGGAAGGTCAGTTTATATAAATTCATCGAATCAGTCATCACTTCTTTGGCGGTAATGCCGTTTATCCGTTCAACTCCGGCGCTGACATACTGAAAACGCCTGCCGCCGTTTTTATCTATGATTACCTGATAGACCATACCGTTGGGTATGTTATCGCCTAAGGCTTTCATTCTTGTCTGTTCCTCGCGGGCGGATTTTTCAGCGGACGACTTTTCATCGAAGCTTGCGGCGAGCATCAGCCCGGCAAACGACCCCACAGCGAGAAACATTTGCGCTAATATCAGACGTTCGGTGTAAGAATGACCTCCCCATAATAACGGTCCCGTAATCACCCCGGTGCTCGTGATAGCTATGATAAAACCGATTGCCAACGCGAGGGTCATGCTTTTTTGGCCTAAACGCAATGCAGCCCAGATCAGGAGGATATACAGAAAATATGGCTGGGGATTTAAAAGGGTGTTCGACTTATTGATATCATAGATGAACCAGCTGACGATGCACCATATTGCGAGAAAAATAACTGTTTCGGTTATCCACTTCCAATTTTTCCTCAGCGAGAAATCTTTGAAATCACTCCATGTAACTATCAGCGGAGTGAGGATAAGTATTCCCAGCCCGTCCGATATCCACCATGTTACATAGAAATTCCACAACGAATCGGTATTTGATAACGCGGCGGTTCCCGCTCCGATGAATGCGGTTATCGCGTTGACAACTGTTGCGGACAATGCCAGCGCAAATACATCTCTAATCCGGTTAAATCGGACTTTTTCGCCGCAGAGTAAGGTTATCAGCCATGCGCTGCCGAGGGATTCGAGGGTGTTTGCCGTCATAAATCCGAGACTGTTGAGTATGTGGCGTCCTTCGATCAGATTTGCCGAATTTCCCGCGATAAACAGTGTGATCAGGATTGCCGGCCAGAGACGCCTGGGATTTAAGAGAAGCGCTGCCAGACCGATTCCCCCCGCCGGCCTGATTGCCATGAGGACTTGTTGAGTATCGGGGAATAGAAATGAAATCTGATGGGCTATAAAGTAAAATACGCCGATTATTAAAACTATAACAAGATCTTTCCGGCTGAAAGATAAGAAGGCGCTATGGTTCAAATGACTGGATTCTTTTCCCATACAGCCCCCGTCAGATCGTTAAAAAACATTAAGATACATGGATTATTTACTGTCTATCATAAATTCTAAACTGCCCATCTGGAAAAGGCAAGGAGAATAGGGATATAATCTCCTCCCCGTGAAACCTAGATCATTGTCTATTTTGCAGGGTAGAGGTAAACCACATCGTAAAGGTTAGCGATACCTTTCAATTCGGCCTTCCTCTCCACATATCTCCATCCGGAACGGGAGATTATTTCCATAGAATCCGCCTCATGGAATACTTTACCGGATAGAACAATTTCCCCGCCCGTGGATAGCCCCTGCACACGCGCGGCGATATTTACTGTCTGCCCGAAGTAATCGAGTTTATCGTTCGACGTCACGGCTATACACGGCCCTCTATGAATGCCCGACTTGATAATAATATCGTCGCGATTCAGGTTCCCGGCGTTAAACATCTCGAACGATTCATAGATATCATAAACCGCCTCCACAGCGTCGGCGGATACGAGAAACGTAGCCATGACCGCGTCGCCGATGGTCTTGACGATCGACCCGTGATGCCGCGCGATGACATCCCTCATGATCTTGAAATGCTCCTTCACGAGAAAATACGCGCGCGAATCTCCCAGACGTTCGTACATCGCGGTCGAGCCCTTGATATCGGTGAACAGGAAACTGACGTTTTTTATCGAAAAGTTCTCATCGGACGAAATAAGCTCCGTCGAAAATAAGTCACGGAACACCTGACTGGTGGCCACAACCGCGCCGGACACCCACGGAAATTCCGCCGCGCGCCCGAAATGCAGCGCGATTGGCAGGGAGCTGTTATTGGTAAGGCGGATGATAAATTTCCCCGGCCCGTAAAACTCAGTCCCGCGGGATAATTCGCTGCCGTTATAAGTGAACACGACGGTGTCCGTTGTTGTTTTGCTTTCCCCGCGAATCAGTAACGGCGCACCTATGCTGAAACGGTCGTCGTACATATGGTATGTCCCGCGAATCAGTTCGATCTCCATCTCCGCAGTTTCTCCCGGGTTCGCATGAAAATCCACCCCGGGTTCCATGACAACCTTACTTCCGATAATAACGTTCTGGGGAATATCGCCGAGATGACGGATATTTTCGTTCACCCGGAACGTTACTTCGACCGCGTCGTCGAAACCCCCGCTGATATCGATTTTACAATATGGGCAATGCGACACAGACCGGAGCAACGCGAGACTCCCTGTAACCGATGTGGAACCCTTGCAGGATGGGCATTTGATATCCCATTCGAGGTCGAAAATTCCCAGCCGGGTACCGTAAAGGAAAGCGTCCATCGTTTCATAGGACGGCGTATCCCACTCCTGGGCGAGACGGAACGGGGACATCTGGATAAGCTTCGGCGGATCGGTGCGTTCGATATATTCCTCAATCCTCTCCAATATCTGCGGGCTGATGCCCGTATCGCGAAGTTCCTTCATCTTCGATAACAATGTATTCATACTTTTCCCTCCGCAGATATTGTATAAGAATATATCGGGCGCATGAAAATGTCAATGTATAATAAAATAAACAAATGTATGATATAGCCCCGCTTTATCGCGCGGAATAGGCAGGACTTGTTGAAGATAGATTATTTATCCATCGCAATAGAACCCGCGTATATTTGCCTGACGATTTCCTCCATCCCCACCTCTTCGATGACGATATCGCGGACACTCGCGCGCTTCAGTACCGCTGAAATGATTGCGCCGATATCGAAACGGTCGCGTTCGAACCGGACAAGTATTTCACCCTCCGGGAATGTCACCTCGAACGATCCCTTGGGGGCTTTGAGGGGTTTATCGAGATCGAGGGTTTTCGGCTTCTCGCGGTCGTCGCCGACGATAAAGCGGATTTCCTTACGCCGTCCGTATTTCACCTTCAGTTCGTTGATGGAACCGTCGTAGATCCGTTTTCCCTGATCGATGACGATAATCCTTTTGCAGATTTCTTCGATGTCGTTAAGGTCGTGTGTGGTCAGGATGACAGTCGTTTTCTTAAGCGCGTTGAGGTCGCGTATCGATTTACGGATGTTCTCCTTAACAATGATGTCAAGTCCGATTGTAGGCTCGTCGAGATATACCACCTTCGGATCGTGAAGGAACGATGCCGCAAAGTCGGCGCGCATCTTCTGGCCGAGGCTCAGGTTGCGGACGGGGGACATGTAAAACTCCTCCAATCCGAGAATTTCCTTGAAGTAGGCGAGGTTTTCCTGATAGCGCTGCTCCGGGATTTCGTATATTTTCTGAAGGATGCCAAACGATTCCGATACGGGAAGGTCCCACCAGAGCTGGGTACGCTGGCCGAACACCACCCCGATATTACTGGCGTTCTCCTTGCGGCGCTGATACGGGATAATGCCGTCGACAACACAATCCCCGGCGGTGGGCGCCATGATACCCGACAGCATTTTTATCGTGGTGGACTTGCCCGCGCCGTTGACGCCGATATACCCGACCATCTCGCCTTTATCGATATGAAAGCTGACGTTATCGACCGCGGCCTTGACATCGTACTTCCGGGAAAACAGCGAACGGATCGCGCCGCCGAACCCTGGGTACTTCTTGGGGGACTTAAATTCTTTAGTCAGCGAATTAACATCGATCATGTTGCCTCCTATGTTCCGGTAGCCTGAAACCGTTTCAGCCCCGCGCGCCATACCAAAAGGCTGATGCCGA
Source organism: Brevinematales bacterium (assembly GCA_020059465.1). Lineage (GTDB taxonomy): Bacteria > Spirochaetota > Brevinematia > Brevinematales > GWF1-51-8 > GWF1-51-8. The sequence continues at coordinate 20,639 of JAGVBZ010000006.1, read as the reverse complement.
GGGTGAACATGGCAACTGCCGGAATAAACAGGATAAGCCAGTTTTTATCAAATCCCGCGATACCGAAATTGGTCCCTATCTGCGCGCTGTCCCGGATAAAATATATCATGGGAAAGTAATTGACTACGGCAAAGGGAAGTACGAAGGTGATTAAAAACTGGATGATCTTGTTTTTATATATTTCAAGCGGATAACGGGTATACGAACTGCCCTCGTAGGCAAGGGTCATAATTTCCCCGGAGGTGACTGTCCACAGCGCGATGCTTGCGAATGCAAGTTTGATTGCGAAATAAATGGCCAGTCCGCACAGGATAAAGAGCAGTATAAGCGACCACCCGGCCAGCCCGAAAGACAGCCCGAGCGAAGCCTTAGCGTAAAGGAAAATAATGAGTCCGAGCAGGAATTCGCCGAAGCCGTCCGCGCAGATCCGCTCCATGACGATATGGGCGATGGGATTCATCGGGCGGATCAGGAACTGGTAGAAACGCCCCTCGCGGATATAGAACGAGGCGACGAACCAGATATTGTCGTTATAAATATGGTCTATCCCGCGGATAATCTGGCCGAACCCGAAAAGCAGAAGCACCTCGTGGAACGAATATCCTGCGATCGATTTGATCTGGGTGAAGACGGCGAACAGGACAAAAAACCACCCGATCTGCACGATCGATAGCCCGAATATCCCCAGCAGAAAGTCCATTTTGTATTCCATCAGGCTCTTGAAAAACTGTTTAATGAACGCGGAATACAGACGCAGGAATCGCATATCAGCCCCCGAAAATAGTCACGCGGTTAAGCGCCTTTTTCCACAACACCTTATTGATAATCAGAAAGACGACTATCCACAGCACCTGAAGCCCCAAATGCAGCAGGACGTCCTGTTCCGATGCGAGCATTCCGCTGTAGATCGCCGACGGTGTATTGAACATCGCCTGAAACGGGAGGCAGTATGCGATGACCCCGAGGGCATGGAAAATCCCCTTAATCTCAGCGGAGTTGAGCGATTGAAGGGGGAAATTCTGTATTTTCACGCCTTCCTCGGCGATTTTAAAGAAAAACGTTATCGCTATGATTTCCCCGGAGAAAAGCATGCGCAGCCCGCCCCGCAGAAGGAAAAGCCCCCACACGTTGACGATCCAGAACCCGATACTGCCGAGAAACACCGAGAATAAAAAGTTGAGTGCGAACGCGAAAAGTACGCTGACGATATAGTACACTGTGATGGAAAAGGACTGAACCGGAATCTGCGCGATAAGTATGATGAGTATAATCATAGGGATGGACTGTATCCCGAACGCGAGACGCTGCCCGATATGCTGAAAAAAATTCATGGTGACATAGTCGTAGGGTTTTGTGAGCGAGGTCGCGACGTTGCCGTTTTTCAACTCATACGATATCATGCTTTCACGCCCGCATGCGGCGAAACGAACCGTGATGTAGCCTATCCCGATATAGGTCAGGTACTGCGATAGTTTTATAGAGTAGAGCGTACCCCCCGCGCTTTCGAATATCCCCGTCCACAGAAAGTACTGGATCAGCATGAATACGACCGGGAATATCATCCATATAAATGCGCCGAAACGGTAGGCAAATACCGTCTTCAGGGAGTTTGAGATAAACCCAGTATATTTGCTGAATTCCTTGAACATAACACCCCGCCGCATACGGCAGATAGAAACGACATCATTATTAAAGCAACAGAAAAATATTGTAGCATAATATCGGGCGCTTTGCAAATCGCGGTTGACATAAAAGTTTATCGCATTATAATATTTGTAATAAGTGTATTCAGGAGACAGTATGAAATTTATTATTTTCTTTCTCACACTGCCTATCGGGGCATTCGGCGCGCTGTTCGCAGTGTCGATGGGCAGCCCGTTTGATTATATCGCCAGCGCCGATCCCCTGATGGTGATTATCCCGGTTGCGATCGTGATGGCGCTGATCAGCTTCGTGTTCGGCTTGATCTTCGACGAGTACTCGTGGGTAGACCGGTTATGGAGCATACTCCCTGCGGTATATGCATGGATACTCACAGCGCGGGGATGGCCGGATGCGAGGCTTATTCTCATCAGCGTACTGATCACTTTGTGGGCTGCAAGACTGACGTTCAACTTCGCCCGGAAAGGCGGGTATTCCGGCAGCGAGGATTACCGTTGGGCGATAGTTCGGAAGTTTATCGGGAACGAGTTTCTCTGGCAGGCGTTCAACTTCGGCTTCATTTCGGGCTACCAGAACGCGCTTTTCGTCCTGTTCGTGCTTCCGGTACATCAGGCGTATATCCAGCGCGGGAAACAGTTGGGGGCGCCCGATATCATTTGGGCACTCCTATTTATCGGACTATTAATTATGGAAACGGTCGCCGACCAACAGCAGTGGGATTTTCATCAACTGAAGAAGACCGGCAGGATATTCGAGAAGTTCCAGACTCACGGGTTGTTCCGCTTCTCGCGTCATCCGAATTATTTCGCGGAGATCATGATATGGTGGATGGTGTATCTGTTCGGCGCGGCGGTCTCAGGTGAATGGCTAAGCTGGAATATAATCGGCGCGATACTCCTGACCCTGCTCTTTCAGGGTTCCACCGCGCTGACAGAACGCATATCGCTGGGGAAGTATCCCGAGTATGCCGAGTACAGGAAGCGTACTAGCCGGATTATCCCGTGGTTACCGCGCAAAATAGCATGACGTGTGAGTAACTTCGCAATCGACTTGGACTGAGTGTTAGATGTTTGGTTTGTATCGAGTCTAGGGTAATCTGATCAGAGTCATCGCCTCCATCTGCATCGCAAGAGACCCGTTGGTGGAGTACTGATTGAGCGAGAGGTCTGAGATAACCACGCCCCCTATCTGCCAGAACTTCTTATCCTTATCCTCAAATCCCCACGTATCGTGAATGACGTACGGCACGTTATTCACGGATCCGAGATATAGTAAAATATGTCCAGGCGTGCGGATAAGTGTGACTGCGCCGACCCCTTTTTTTACGAGCAGGGCGAGACGTTCTTTCTCGGCGAGTTCTTTAGCGAATTTGGTATCGTCGCCGGTCGCGATCTGATAGAGACTGTATCGCGGCAGGATCACCCCGGTGCACGCGAATACGGCGCGCAGGAAATCGGAACAATCGTAGAAGCCCATCGAACCCATCCAGCCGTAAGGGGTGTTCAACAGCCGGAATGCCAATTCGTAGATATTGCGCGGGGTATAACTCAGGTATCCCTTCGAGACGTCGGACGGCTTGACATAACCCACATCCCATTTGATTTTCCCGTCGTCTCCCCGGAACGGCAGGACAAGTTTGAGCGCGCCGGAAGGCTGTTTCGCGGATATGGGGAGTTTCACACCCATCCGGAGGACTATGTAGAACCGGGTCATAGACGGGTCGAGGTAGATATCGGTGCGCACAGCGGTGGCGACAGCGAATGTGGGGTATTCAATAAAATCCCTGATGTCCTGAAGTCCGCATATGGCTACCGACGAAGATTCGACCCATCCCTCGGTGAGCGGCGCGACAGTGTAGATCCAGTTTCCGTCGGCAGTGGCGTGCTTGATTGCGACGGGCGTACCGATATCGAGATGGTTGACCAGATTGCGGTCGAAATTTGTTTTCGACGGGGAATCGTACAGCGGTTCGGCGGTCGGAAGATTCCGTTGGGGCGCGTACTTCACAATGATCCCGTATTTCAGCGTATTTGTTGCGGGAATCGCCTTGAGGTTCATTTTATCCTTCATCGAATTGAAATAACCTATATCGAGTTTCTTCAGTTGGGAGTTCACGAAAGGCCCTCGGTTAGTGATATCGTTCCATGTCCAGATCAGGGTCTTGATCAGTTTCTCGCCCGTATCGGACTGGGGAATGCCGGGAATATTTTTTATCAGTTTTTTATCGGCCAGCAAAAGATTCCATTTAGCGATCTGCGCGGAGGTCATGATGACCTTATCGGGATAAGGGTGCATGCCGATCCAGAATCCCGGCGTCTTCATCTTCACCGACACGTTCGGAAGCGGCGCGGTGACTTTATATACCCATCCCTTCTCGGAGGTATACACCGCACCGAGCGCTAAGGACAGGGTAAATATGGTAATAAAAAACAATCGGCGCATAAACGAAACCCCTAAAATGAAGGGAATATTTTAACATGCGGGATGAACGCGGTCAAGCAATGAAGATGAGTTACATTTGAAAACCCCGTATTGGCGATAATAACACTCGCTCAGCAGCCTTAGCGCTTGTGTTTTTCACCGCATCCCGGTAAAATATATGCTTATAAAACACGGGGACGCGCATGCTGCCGATAGGGACATTAGTAAATATGGGAGCGGTTTTAGCCGGCGGGACAGTCGGCCTGCTTCTGCATAAGGGATTTCCCGAAGGTATCCGTCAGATGATATTCAACGTGATGGGGCTTTTTACGCTTGTGATCGGTTTTATGATGGCGGCCAAGATGCGAGAACCTGTCGCGGTAATAGTAAGTATCATTGTCGGCGGTTTGATCGGCGAGCTTCTGCGTCTCGAGGACCGTTCCGTAAGGGCGGGGGATTTCCTGAAGGCGAAAATAAAAGCGAAGGACGATAAGTTTACCGAGGGACTGGTGACCGCGTTCATGATTTTCTGCGTGGGATCGCTGACAATAGTAGGGGCAATCGACGAGGGGATTCGGAACGACCCGACGCTGCTGTTTACCAAGTCGATTATGGACGGGATCATCGCGGTCACCCTCGCGGCGAGTTTCGGGGCGGGAGTGCTTTTTTCGGTCATACCTATGTTTATCTACCAATACGGGGTTACGCTGCTTGCGGTGCTTTTCCGCGGGCTTTTTAACGACGAGATGATCGCGCAGACGGCGGGAGTGGGGGGAGTGCTTATTCTCGGGGTTGCGGTTAACCTGCTCGAACTGAAAAAGATACGGGTCATCAACCTCCTGCCCGCGTTGATAATCATAGCACTGGTTACCATCGTTCTCCGGCTGATTTTTCCTCATTAGAACTTGAAATCCATCGGTTTGATGGTATATTCCTTCTTAGATGATACTTACAGGAAGGAAGAGGGTCAAGGGCTGGCGCGTTCCGCTGATGAAAAGGCCGGGAGGTCTTTGCATGCGGGGATGGGGAAACGGTACGGCCCTTTTTTTATTCGCGTTATGAAATACGATAGATGAAACTCATATGAACCTAATTTCACAAAGAACACCCGCTGAAAAGTTGATATGTTTTTATAATGCATGCTAAAATATAATAGAAATATTTTCTGGAGGATAATATGAAAGTTAGACTGATTGCTATTATGGCGTTATTAACGCTCGGTTTTATGGTAGGTTGTGAATTGACGGTTTCTCCGGGTAACAATGTCATTCCGCCTAATACTGTCGTTGTGGATTTTGGTGGTACAGGTGCAGCGTACTTCATTGTTACAAACAGTACTTCACAATATACCATGAAAACATTTATTGTGGATCAGACTTTTATGCAGTGGAATGACAAGGGTTTCACCAACGTGGATGTAGCCGCGGGTAAAATTCTCATGATTAAAAACATGAATGCCGGTACTAATTACTTCTATATTCTGCTTCATAACGAAACCTACAACTTCGATTTTGTCATGACCAATGCCTTCTATAACGATATTACCATTGCATCAAATACAAATTATACTTCACTCGCTGCGGGTTGGATAGGTATCACCAATCGTTCAAATTACTCGGTGGCTAAACTGCTCCTTCTTAATGCAAGCACATTCGATTTTTGTTCGATTCTTGTTGAAAATGCAGATGATCGTTTAGTGAATGCTATTGATGCAGGAATTTCACATATTAGCTATGCGCCATTTACCACTAACTGGTACGAAATGATTCCCGCTGAAATTCCCGCCGGTGTTTTTAATGTTTTTATCACCAATGCTGCAAAACCTACAAACAGAACGATAAATAATGTAAGTATAACCCCGAATAAGACAAATATTTTCACGCTTACAAGTGTTCCGGCATATCCCGCGGCCGGTCTCTGGTACTGGGATGGAATGTAAGTTGGAATTGTTATTTACATAACAGAGTATATAAAAAAAGCCGCCCTTGTGGCGGCTTTTTTTATGAGATGATTCGTTTCTATTTCTTTCCCGAATCTTTCCTCAGCTCCCTCAGTTCGTCGCGGATGATTGCGGCGTTCTCGAAATCCAGATTCTCGGCGTACTGGTACATCAGCTTCTCAAGTTCTTCCTCGAGCGTCTTCCGTTCGATAAACTTCCGCTTATATTCCTTGAGCGCGGACTTCCCGTCCTTCTTCTCCTCCTCCTGCTGGAGCTTCCGTTCGAGGATATCGTGGATATCTTTTTGTATCGATAACGGCGTGATGCCGTGTTCCCCGTTATAATCGGTCTGGATTTTCCGGCGGCGGTTGGTTTCGCCGATAGCCTCGTTCATCGCGTCGGTGATCCGGTCGGCGTACATCAGCACCTTCCCGTTGACATGGCGGGCGCTGCGTCCGATGGTCTGGATAAGCGCGCGCGCCGAACGGAGGAATCCCATCTTATCGGCGTCGAGGATTATTACAAGCGACACTTCCGGGAGATCGATCCCCTCGCGGAGCAGGTTGATCCCGACAAGTACGTCGTACTTTCCCGTCCGCAGGTCGCGGAGGATTTCCACCCGTTCGATCGTCTCGATCTCCGAATGCAGGTAATTCACCTTGAGGCCGTTCTCGGTCAGGTATCCGGTGAGGTCTTCCGACATCTTCTTGGTGAGCGTGGTAATCAGGATGCGTTCGCCCTTCTCGATACGCGAACGCGCTTCCAGGATGATATCTTCGATCTGACCCTTTGTCGGGCGAACCTCGATCTCAGGGTCAAGCAGTCCGGTTGGGCGGATAATCTGCTCGACTATGGCTTCGCTATGCGCGATCTCATAGTCCGCGGGAGTGGCGGATACGAAAAGCGTGCGGCGGATCAAACCTTCGAACTCCGGGAAATTAAGGGGGCGGTTGTCGAGAGCGGACGGGAGACGGAACCCGAAGTCAACGAGGTTCTGTTTTCGCGCGCGGTCGCCGTTATACATCCCGCCGATCTGCGGTATGGATACATGGGATTCGTCGATCATCGTAAGAGCGTCCTCGGGGAAATAGTCCAATAGAACGAACGGTTTCTCGCCGGGCGTACGGAACGACAGATGCCGTGAATAATTCTCTATCCCGTTACAGTATCCCATTTCCAGAAGCATTTCTATATCATAGGTGGTACGGGTTTCGAGACGGTGCGCCTCGATCTCCTTGCCCTGCGACTTGAGTTCCTGTACCCGCCCGGCAAGTTCGGCCTCGATTGTTCCGATAGCGCGTTTGAGTTTGTCGTCGGTGGTCAGGAAAAGCTTCGCGGGATAGATCACCATCTGATCGAGCGCCGCGAGCACGTTCCCGTTGATATAATGCACGATTTTGATCGCTTCGATGACGTCTCCGAAGAACTCGATCCGCACCACCTCGCGGGCGTACGCGATATGAATATCCACCACGTCGCCTTTGACACGGAATCCCGCGCGGGCGAGGTCGAAATCGTTCCGCTCATATTGGATACGTACGAGGTGCTTCAGGAAGTCCTCGCGGTCGAGCTGCATCCCCTTCTTGACATGGAGCATGAGTTCGCGGTAGTCGGTAGGCGCGCCGAGGCCGTAGATGCAGGATACCGACGCCACCACCACCACGTCGCGGCGGTCCATCAGCGACGCTACCGCCGATACGCGCATCCGGTCGATCTCGTCGTTGATATCGGATTCCTTCTCGATATATAAATCCCGCTGGGGGACATATGCCTCCGGCTGATAATAATCGTAATAGGAGACAAAGTACTCGACCGCGTTCTCGGGGAAAAAGTCCTTGAATTCGCGGAAAAGCTGCGCCGCGAGGGTCTTGTTATGCGAAATGATAAGGGTAGGCACCTGGAGGTTCTGGATCACACCCGCCATCGTAAACGTTTTACCGCTGCCGGTAACACCGAGCAGGGTCTGCCGGGTTACCCCGTTCTTGAAATTTTCGGAAATCTGTTCGATTGCGGCGCCCTGATCTCCCGCCGGCTGAAACTTCGATTTTAGTACGAACCCTGCCATACGCCCTCCCGAGTGATGTATTATTATAACTTAAACTCGCGGATTGGGCAAACCATGATTTAAAGGCGGCCAAAAAAAAGAGGCAGCCGAATGGCTGCCTCCGTCTAGTTAATCGGCTTTACTTCTGCTTATCGACCGTAATATTCTGACTTTCCTCAATGATAGTAACATTCGGCTGGTATGCATATCCGAACGTCTCCGGGAAGTACATTTCTTCAGCCCATATCTGCGGGACTTGGAAGTTGCCCGGCGTGGTTGCGCGTACGACATAGGTAATGGTATGACTGCCGGAGTAGAGGTAGTCCGCCGAGAATATCACCCGGTCGATATACTTCTCATTATGGTAGAAACTGCCCCACCACGATTGTCCGCCCTCCTTCACTTTTTTCTCGTTCGCTTCGGTAGCGAAATCGAGGTTCACCGGCTCGAATCCGGCGGGCAGTTGGTCGTTGATGACTGCGAACACCCGGTCTTTCGGGGTATAGAGGTATATTTTAACAATATACCGTTTCCCTCGGATAAACACATTATTTTTAATCTCCGCCCCGGTATCGTAGTCGAAGAACGCTTTCGAGACGTTAAAGCCCGCATCCTTCTTCTTCGGGTATTCCTTCAGCATATATTGGTACTTGACATAATAGTAAAGCATACCGGTTCCCATCTTCTCGATATTAATGTTCAGTTCCCCCTTGGTGCCCGCTTTAAACTTATACCCTTGGGTATGGATCGGGTCTGTAGGACTCTTGAACATTGTGTTGATAATTTTATCCTGGTTGATATAGACACTCGCCGCGAAATTCGGATCTTCTTTCTCGTACTTGCGGAGATAGGTGCTCATCGACCAGAATACCATCGCGTTCTCATGGGTGGATGTCCAATGATCGCCCTTACGAGCCTTGATAAGCCAGTTGATAACCTTGTGGGCGTCCTTGAAATCCGCGTCGGATTCCAATAGACCCTGAAGAATCAGCGATGTCGAGATGATATTATTATAGTAGAACCATCCCCAATCGGAATACCCCTCGAAGTACACGGTTGAGGTTTCTACACGCGCGAGGGCGTAGAAATCGGTCTGCAGGTCGTTGATCATAGCGGCGACTTCCTGTACGTTCTTTCCCGCTTTTTTATAATAATACGCCGCTTTCAGCACATTCGCCTTCGCGGGGAGATTATCCTTCAGCTTGGAGCTTACATAATTATATACACGTTTCAGCGACTGGATATCGAAATTCCCGTTCATTGCGGCTACATAAAGCGCGAATGCCTGAGTAAGATAACGGAAGTACTCGGAGTATTGCCATCCGTAGGTGCTGAAACTCCCCCGGTCTGCGCCGTAATCGACGATCCATTGTTTAGCCTGCTGCAGTACATCGTTGGGGACATTATACCCGGCCTGCTTCGCCATTGTTAACGCGAAGGTCGTATAAATAGTCAGGTAAGGGCAGTGGTAGGGACTGTCGGGATAATATCCGAAGCCGTAGGATTTTATATACTTTTTTACTTCGCCAATATAGTAATTGACAATCTCCTTGAGGTCGTCCGCGGTTTTCTCTTTGAGGAGTTTATGCTTGATAATGATATCGCTGCCGAGTATCAGCGGGAGAACCTGCGAGGTCTTCTGCTCGAGACATCCGTAGGGATAGCGGATCAGATAGTCGACGTTTCCGGATAGTTCCGAGAAGGCGGAGGGGGAGAGATTGAATTCGAGACGGCTCATTTCCGGGACAACATTTTCCGATATCAGGAGTTTTTCTTTCGCCTTATCGGGAGTTTTTTCATAGATCGCGGTAGTCTCGAGAAACTTGGGCATTTTGACCGGCAGGGTCTTCTGCACCCCGTCCGTGAAATTCCCGGCCTGCGCGGTGACTACAAAGTCGAGTTTCTCGCGGGTGGTCGGGATGATTTTGAACTTGAATTTTACCTCGGTCGAACCGTTCTTCGGAATGGATACGTTTGTCGTCGTCTTGCTCATGAATTGCACGATGCTGTCGGCTTTAATCGATACCGTGACATTCGCGTCCGCGCCGGTATAATTATAAACCATTCCGCCCGCTTCGACCTCGTCGAGCAGACGCACGAATTCCGGTAATGTCGGCAGTATCATCAGAGGTTTTGAAACTGTTATCGCCGAATCGCCGTATCCGAACTTGGAATCCTTAGTCTGGGCGACCGCCATGATCTTGAAGGTCGAGAGGTTGTCAGGGACGGTAAACGAAACAGTCCCGACGCCCTGATTGATAATCAGGTTGGCGGTATAATATGCGGTAGCCTTAAAGTTGATACGGGGGACTATCATCCCGGGCGCGCCCGCGCCGTTTTTACTCTTTTTTGCGCCTTCCATCGCAGAGGGCGCTTCCATACTCTTTTCCATATCACCGTCTCCGCCGATCACTTCGCCCTTCTCAGCGAGATAACGCTGACCGATAATCAGATCCGAGATGTCGCTCGTATAGATAGCGTCCGTGCGCTGCGCGTAGAAATAACTCATCGGATTGGGTATCTGGTAATTGACCAGATTCAGCACGCCCTTATCAACTACCGCGAGAGTTACCTCGGCGGGGATAGTCTTATTCTGGTAATCCTTTACGGTTACTGTGACAGTCGCTTTCTGTCCGGGCTCGTATTTCTCTTTATCGGCCTTGACGGTAACCGAAAGTTTCTTCTCCTTCGATACCACCGAAAGATTATAATTACCCATCTTGAATGCCGGTTTGGCAGTGTCCACACCGTCTACAATATTCGAAATCCCTGTTCCGCTTCGCGCGGTATAGAGCATTACAGAAACATAGATGTTCGGAATATAATCCTCGGTGATTTTCACCGGGATGATGAGCATGCTGTCGTTTGCGTCCATAAACTGCACCGAGTGAATTTTTTCGCGCTCGATAGTGATCATTGCCTTCGCGTTCTTATAAGGGTTTTTCACTAATACTTTTGCGGTATCGCCTACCTCGTATTCCTTTTTATCGCTTTCCATAGAGAGGACGTTATCGTTCTCGATTTTCCAGCCTACATTTCCCTTACCGATTACATAGAACGACCAAGAGCTGGTCAGTTCATGCCCGCGGACAATCCCTTTCAGGTTCGCGTGATAATACCCGGGCTCGTTGCATTTTACTGTGGCGGTCTTTTTACCGAGTAATACATCCTCTTTATGAACAATCTTCTTTTTCAGCACCCATTCCCAATAAACTTTACCCCCGGTCTGCACCTTCTGCACCGATTTCCATTCCTGTTTCACGATCTCGAGAGTGGCCTTCTGCCCCGCATAAACGTTTTCCTGCGGGTCGAGAGCGATCAGGTTGACGCTGAAAGGCTTTCCCTGCTCGACAAAGTAATTTTCGATATTGATACCCAGATGGACGGGATTATAAAGCCACATTCCCGACTTGGAGGAATAGACTGTGGATTTATCGTCAAGCACAGTAGAGGCCGAAATCGTGATCAGACCGTCGCCCTTGAAACTCGTATTCTCCAGCAGATGCTCGACATTGACACGTCCGTCCTTATCGGGCATCATGGTTTCCGAGGCAAGGGTAAACGAGTAATCGCGCTCGTATGTATCGTCCCAATAGTAGGAGTATTGCCCGAAATTGTACTGCGGATAACGGCTGCTCCAATAAGTCGCGGGAGAAACCGAAATATTGTAAGAAATGGGTTTAATGATCGGTGCGCCGAACAGGTACCAGCCGATTAAGTCGCATTTAAACTTCTCCCCCCAGATAAAAGTATCCTGCAACGGAATAATCTTCATCTCCGCCTTGGCGGGCTTGTAGTCCTCTACACGGAACTGATAATAACCGATATTCTTTTTATTAAAGTAGGCGTAGACATAATAGTATCCCGTCGGCCCGTTGGGGTCGGAGTTAAATTTAAAATTAAAGCTTCCCCAATCGCTGAATGAGGTATTGAAGTTGGTAACTTTTTCGTTTTTACTGTTAAAAACATCGATAGTAACCGGATTCTTCATCAGTGATTTATCCAGCGTCCATTGGTCGGCGCTGCGGAAACGGACTATACCCTTAATTTCGATACTATCGCCCGGTTTATACAGGTAACGGTCGGAAAACATCATCAGGCGGGTCTCGTTGACATAATAGGGATCGCCCCACCATTTCGTGTTGCCCCCGTAGCTCAGGCCGATTGAACTCTGGTATTCAACTCCGATGAGCGGGGTGGTCGAGAGGGTTTTGCATACGAGAATCCCGTCCATCCCGGTGGAACCGAGTTCGGCAGCCTTACCGTCATATATCTCGTATACCTTCGCGCCTTTAACCGACTGGTTATTCTTCAGGCTGCGTACATACACCATAGTCTCGCCTGTCCCGAATTTTACGGTTACGCCGAGGTCGGTAAAAAGGATCATCCCATGATACGGATAATCATAGTCGTTGTAGGCGCTCGAAACATTTTCGCGTTCCGGATAAGCCGTATAGAACATCAGCCCCGATTTTTTAGAAACTTTTTTTGAAAGGTCGAGCTTGTAGAAATAGAGTTTATCCCATTTCCATTTCAGTTGTATGACATCCGTCTTCTGATTAGCGCTGTTCTCGTATTTGAGATTCTTGGCTATATCGTCAATGGACGAGAAAAACACATAAGAGAAATCGAGCGCGCTGACATTGCGGACCTTGAACGGGAGAAGATAGGGGAGATAATTCTCCATCACCATATATCCTGTGGGGAAACTGAAATACGAGAACGCATGCTCGAAAGATATACTCTCCTCGCCGCCGTTCGCGAGTTTCTGCCCGTAGACATCCTCGACGCCTTTTTGTACGGACACTTTATAGGTCTCGCCGCCGACAAAATCACCGTTGATATAGAGATAGCTTCCGCTTGCGGATACCCTGAAATTCTCGACCTTCGGCGCTACTGTTACAAATTGCTTCAGTTTTTCCGATTCGTTGAGTGTGTTATTAAACACGACAACAATTGCGGAACCGGGATAATACTTTGACTTTGCATTATAATAACTGCTCTTCCATTCAATTATTTCCAACGGTTCGTAGGTACTGAACTTATAATAGTATGACTTTTTCAGCGGAATTGTCCCGCCCTCCGCTTCCAAGCCGGATTTCACGGTTACATAATACTGTGTTGACGGTTTCAGTCCCTGAGGATAAATATAAAAGTGGTTATTATTGGTATAGATATACCAGACGGGCTGACCGTTCTCGGTTCTTTTATTGGTGATAACGTTCCACTTCACGAAAAAATCGACCCGATTACCCTTTTCGTCTTCAATTTCGAGAGATTTCTTAAAACTTTCGAGATCGACGGGGGAATTGAAGGAAAGATAAAGATAGGGGGAAAGGGTTTTATCCTGAATATAACAGGAACTTACCTGAATAAGCGGCGTGGTATACTCGTACTTGTTATTCTTTACCTTTTCATATTTGATCGAAGTGACCACTTCTTTGCCGTCTACCGATTTTATCTCATTCGCGTTGATGGTAAAAACGTATTTAGTGGAGGGCTTGAGGGGTTCGAGGAAAACGAAAGATGCAGTCTGAGTACCCTTCGCTACAATGAATCCTTTCAGGGAAGGGTCGACTGTGATTTTTATCTTCTTCGCAAGTAAATTGGTCATCATATCATAATCGGACAGTTCCACTATCGGGAGGGAGAACGAGATAGGAAATTCCCCGAACATCCCCGCTTTGTAGGTCTCCGGAGGTTTGGAATTGATGATTTTAGGTTTTTTAGCCGCGGTCTGCACAAACAGAATTCCGGGTATCAGGAACAGAATTGTCATTATAAGGACGATTCGATTCCACAATAGTTTTTTCATAGCTATCCTCCGACGTTTTGATAATTATAATACGGGATTCCTGAATGTCAATAACGGATAAAGAATATTATTTCTTTTTTCTTACGGGATATATGATTATCATTGAAATATACGGGAGTTCATATTATACTGTTTTCCCTGCGATATACCGATAAAATGCGGAGAATTCATGAAACGGAAGATCATTACGGCTGTGCCGGTCATAGCTGCTGTCATTATTCTTGGGATAGTATTATTTTCAACTAAGCATGAGTATAAACCTAAAAAGGTTACCATCCTGTTTGTCGGGGACGTATGCTTCGATTGGGGGGTAAAAAAAGTAATCGCGTCGGGGTACGATCCGTTCGGATATGTGAAAGGACTGATAGGGAGCGCGACAGTCGCGGTGTTTAATCTCGAAACCCCGATTTCTACCGGGGGCGCGAAGGTTGAGAAAACGTATAATTTTCGATGCCCGCCGGATGTCCTGTCGTATATCACGAACGCCGGGTTCGACTGTGCGATGCTGGGGAATAACCATTCGATGGACTACGGCCCCGCCGCGCTTTCGGATACGTTGAAGTATCTCAAGCAATACAGGCTTTTCTATACCGGCGCGGGAAAAAATCTGAAGAACGCGGTCGTTCCCATTATTATCGAGACGAACGGGTTCAGGATCGGGATACTATCGTTTGGGTATATGAATCCCCCTGATTTAATCGCGGATGCGTCCAAACCGGGGGTGGCGCCGATCAGACCGGGATTTATGAACGCCGAGGTCGGGAAACTCCGCCCGTCGGTGGATTTCCTGATCGTCTCGATACATTGGGGTACGGAATATGTGTACTATCCCAATAATTCCCAGAAGGAGATGGGGCACGGGCTGATCGACGCGGGCGCTGATCTGGTAATCGGACATCATCCGCATATCCTCCAGGGGATCGAGAAGTATAAAAATGGGATGATCTTCTACAGTATGGGGAATTTTATGTTCCCCCAGACCGACAACACCAATATGCGCGCGACAATAATCGGAATGGTCGAGCTGACTGAAAAAATTAAGGACGCGAAACATAAGCCCGCCCCGGTATACTCGTTCATCCCGCTCTGGAGAAATATGAAAACTTATGACCCCGAGTTTCCCTCGATGAAGACCAATTATCAGATAGTAAAACTTATACTTGATATATCGCGGGGATTGAATGTGAAAATGATGACGCTTAATCAGACGTTATCCAATGTTTACCGGATATATGCTATTGATTGGAAGTAGGAAATAGGGTATAATAAGGCCGGAGAATGTAATGAAAGTTATCGGGGTTTATAATTCTAAGGGCGGGGTGGGGAAAACGACTTCCTGCGTCAACCTGTCCTATCTTGCGTCGATGGATAAACGGAAGGTTCTGGTATGGGATATCGACCCGCAGGGATCGGCGACCTATTATTTTAATGTCCGGGCTGGATTTAAGGGCGGCGCGAAAAAGATGATCAAGGGAAAGGGCCATATCGGGGACTATGTCAAACCCACTGATTACGACTTCATTGATATCCTTCCGGCGGATTTGTCCGAACGGCATCTCGATATTATCCTGGACGATATGAAGCATTCCAAGAAGCAGTTCCGGACTTTTCTCAAAGAGTTCGAGAAGTTCTATGATTATATATTTATCGATTCCCCGCCGGGTTTTTCCCTCCTATCGGAAAATCTTTTTATCGCGGCGGACTATATACTGATGCCGCTAATTCCCACACCGTTATCGATCCGCGCATATGAGCAGGTTGCCCGTTATTACGAGGAGAATTCTCTCGATACCGGACGGATACTGCCATTCTTCTCGCAGGCGGATATCCGCAAGAAGATTCATCAGGAATTCATCGCGGCGTATTCATCGAAGAATAAGGGGTTTTTAAAATCCTATATCCCGTACTCGTCCGAGGTTGAAAAAATGGGGATTCGCCGCGCGCCGCTCCCGGCATACTCGAAAAAATCGAAGCCCGCGTTATGTTCTGTCGGTCTTTGGGAGGAAATTATGCTGCGGATCGGGAAGGATGATTGATACTGTAAAAACAATGCATAAAAGAAGGCCGCCTTGAGGCTTGTTGACGAACTGTTTTTTTCATTGCGAGGCCTGAGCCGAAGCAATCTATTTTAATACCATCTAAGGAATAAAACAGACTGCTTCACCGCGTTGCGGTATCGCAGTGACAAAAAATGGCTGAAATCCTGACTTCGTCAAAAACCCCCTTAAGGCGGCCTATATCAATGGATTGCTGGAATAACTATTCCTTAATTTTCAATAACTTATATCCCTTGTTCTGGTCGAGCATAAAGTTGATGTACGGGGTTGTACTAGCGCCCCAGCCGTTGTAGGTGTATGTTATACTCACCGATTCCTGCCGGGACGATTTCACATTTGCGTCGACAAAAAGCTGATAGTAGTTCGTATCGGGGCCCAGCACTACATTCGTATTCCATTTCAATCCGGATACAAAATTCGTCGAGTAATAGAAAGAATAGGAGTCGATGATCTTCTGCTTATCGATATGGTAAACCCAATCGTTGGTCTTGGAGATCAGGATACTTGTCACATTTGTACTCGTCGTGACATTCGTGATCTTGAAGTTCTGAAGATAATTCGTTTTGATAGTATACTCGTTGGTGGAGTATCCGAGTACCTTAAACGGGCCCGACGGTTTCAGGTAATGCGACTCGGAGTTGAACGCGACGACTTCCATATCGATCCTGTATCCGTAGACGTTTGAAAGGATAGAGTACTTGTACACATTAGTGTAGTACTCGTCGATCGTCCCCTGCCCGTTATAGACAATCTTATCGGCGTAGAAACTCGGCTTGAACTTGAACGTGTAAGCGCCGTCCATCCCGCCGTTGGAAATGGAGGAGAAGGTGTTGGAGTTCTGGTAGGAGATATAGATGATGATTAGGCGCGAGATCGAAAAGCCCTTTTATCCCTAGTGTCCTGAACCTTTTCTGGTATTCGTAGAATTGGCGACTGTTGAATTTCAGCATCTTACAGGCTTAGGTACCATTTCCAAGCTTCTCCGCCAACTTGAACGCCGTATGTCTTGCCTTGACAACCTTCTTTTCTGCTGTGGTCATTTTCCTTCCTCCGAACTATATTATTGTCCGGTTAGAAGATTCACTATACAGAAATACCGTGAAATCTTCCCGCAGAACACCGGGGATATTAGTCTTGTTTTAATTGTTATGGTGACATTTTTATTTTGCTATGACACAATACGATCCTTTGGCTTGACTTATCGGTAATTCATATTATAATCAACGTAGAATAGACAGGCGGCGGTGATGTACAGAATACGGATCATCCCATTCGTTATTATCATCGGGTTTGTTTCCGCGACTTATTTCATCATCAGTTCATTCGGCAGTACGGATACATCAGTATTCAATAAGGGATCAGAGCTGGATACCAACAGACTGTTTCCGATAAACCGCGATGGCAAATGGGGATACATGAACGGCGCGGGAAGGATAATAATTCCGTTTCAGTACGACGCCTGCGATTATTTTTCGGAGGGATTGGCGCGGGTTTCAACCGGTGATAAGATGGGATTTATCGATAAGAAAGGGCGGATCATTATTCCATGCGTCTTTGAGGAAGCGTTCCCCTTTATAGATGGCCTTGCGTTGGCGATGGCCGACGGACAGGATATTTTCGATCTTCAATACGGATATATTACGCCGTTTTCCGAAGGACTTGCCGCGGTGATGTCCAACGGGAAATGGGGATACGCAGACGGGAAGGGCAGGATGGTTATTCCGGCGAAATTTGACGAGGCTGGCGGATTTTCCGAGCTTTTTGCGGCAGTCATGCTGAACGGAAAGTTCGGATATATCGATAAAGACGGCATGATGGTTATTCCGCCGAAATACTTATCCGCGAAACCGTTCTACGGGGGTCTCGCGCTTGTGTATTATGAGACTATGCATTATTATATAACCTGACATGGAGGGTATGCGTTTAAATTGGATTTCGATACCGCGGAATCTTTTCAGGAGGGGCTTGCTGCGGTGAGGGTCGATGGCAAATACGGGTTTGTTGATATGCATGGGAATTTCGCCGTCGAACCGATCTTCGATTACGCACTGTCCTTTCGACACGGTTTAGCTTTTGTAATATTAAGTAATGAGAGTATGTATATTGATCATCAGTTTCAGCAGATTATTCCGTTTCACCAGCAGGGTTCAAGGAAGAAGAATAATTTTTATGGTAAGGTCAAGGAAGTACCGGAAAAGTGACGGGTATGTTTTAGTACGTTCTCGGTGGTATAGCTAATGGAAGGATCTTTAGTTTTTCTTATTGTTCTAGCGGGTATTACGGTAGTAACGGTTGTCGTAATATTGATAGTCCGGTCGGTTACACTTAAATATAATCCTATTCAGGAAATAGAAAAATTCATCAACGCTGGGGAGTTTAAAAAAGCTCAGGAGTTAACCCAGAAGGAACTCCAGAAATCGCCGACCAGTTTTGTGCTGAAATATTATATGGGGCAGGCGCTCGAGGGGATGCAGGAGTTTTCACAGGCTGCATCCTTTTACGAAAAAGCCGCTGTTTCTGCTACTGTAGAGGGAAACGACGAAATGAAACCGGCTCTTTTTCTTAAAGTAGCGAATCTGTATAAAAAAAAGCATAAAAATGAAGAAGCAATCGGGTATTATATGATGGTACTCGACAAGGCACCCCAAAATCCGAAAGCGCTCTTAGATGTTGCTGAGATACTGGTTGAAACCAATAAGACCAAACGCGCGCAGGGGTTTCTGGAAACTCTGCTAAAAATCGCGCCGAACAATCTCAAGGGACGTTATCTGATGGCGCAGGTGGGGTTTAATAATCAGGATTATAATCTGTGTACTGAGCATCTAAATTTCCTCTTATCGCATATTCCCGCGAACGATCCGCTTTATCCTAAAGCATCGCTTCTACTTGCGGATTCCTATCTTCATATAAAGCGTTACGAGGAAGCATTACCCGTTTTGGAACCGCTGATTGGAGTTCCGGAGGTATCGGATGAAGCCGTTATTAAAGTGGTGGAAACCTATCTGGCGATGAATCAGCTCGATAAGGCAGTGAACATTATGAACGATTCGATTATGACCATCAGCGAGGATCATAAAGTCGAACTCTACTATCTGATCGCAAGCGGGCATTACAAAGCAGGGGATATCAATAACGCGCTGAAGAACTGGAAAGGCGCGATAGCGATCGATCCCGGATATAAGGACCTGAAAGGGATCGCGGATCAATTCAAGCTTCATTTTGAGAATCCTAAGCTGGAGAATATTTTTACGCTCGACCATAATGTATTCGAAGAATTTATCTATAGAGCGCTGAAGCTGAAAAATGTCGATCAGACCGTTAAAAAACGGAGCTATTCGGTGTTTAAGACCCACGATGTCGATTACATCGTTTACCGCGCGCCCTTTGAGATCACCTTTCACGATCTGGCGGATATCGAGACAAACCTCCACAACGATTTTATGGCGAATCTGGCGATCAATATCTACTCATTATACGGATTTTCCGAGGAAGCAAAGGGGCATACGGTATTCCGGAAGATACTCGATGTGAGCGGGGATGATTTTTTGAAAATGATTAATTCCGTATAAAATTACAATCGCAGAAATGAAAAAAAAGTATCCGCTGGGGCAATGATAATTTTTATAAGCCGGGGAGTTTCTTTTTCTGTTGATAGTGGTAATATATGAAGGACATATGTGCTTTACTGCTGATTATTAAATAAGACAGGCCTTTGCGGTTATAGATTTGTGTATGTCATACCGCGCGCTTGCCCGTATTTCATACGGGGTGTCGATGTATGAAAAAAGCCGCCCTGTACGGACGGCTATGGATATCGGAGCTAAGTGGAATCGAACCACCGGCCTTCGCATCCGGAGTGCGACGCTCTATCCAGCTGAGCTATAGCCCCATTCACCGGATAATATTATATATGCGATCCGGCGCCCCGTCAAGTAAATATAGTGCGGGGAAAAACAAGAAACTAAACTTGCAGGAGATAATCATATGGATCAGATGGAGATGCGCAAGGCTTTTGTGGGACAGAATTCGGAATACTATATGAATCAGTGGGATCCGTCACAGAATAACGGAATGAAGGTGTTGGTGAATAAAGCCGCGTTCTCAATATTCTGGTTCTTTTACCGGAAAATGTACCTGATCGGCATGGGCATCTTAAACGGATTAATTGTAATATCTTTTATTATACAAATCCTTCTCACTTCCCTGGGTATACCCGAACCGATCAGCATCAATATCGGACGATTTGTTACATTAGGATTGTGGGCATATATCGGGATAAAAGCCAATGAGATCTATTTAGGGCATGTCGACCGGAAAATCGCAAGAGTAAAAGAAGCGGCGGGGACAGATCTGGAAACCGCTCTGAAAAAATCGGGCGGTGTTTCCGCCGCCGGGGTGCTGATTCCAATCGTCATATTGTTCGGATATGGCGTATTTATGCTTTGGCTGATCTCAATGTTATTCAAAATGATCTAAAAAAGCAAAAACCGCGCAATATATTATCGTAAAACACATCTATCATAATAAAATTCTATCTTGAAAAAAATATTTTTAAAATTTCAGCAAAACTATTGCAATTTTTTTTATTCATGTTAAGCTATGTAGTCCATCCTGAAAAACCCACAGATTTATTAAAGCAAGTCGAAAACAGGGCGTTTCCAGAGCGAAATGAACCAGATAAAAATTCGGCGCAAGAAAGCC
>JAGVBZ010000008.1 GCA_020059465.1 Brevinematales bacterium | reverse complement strand
TTTCTTCAGCATATTTTCCTCCCCCGCTATCTTAAAATAAAAACGGGCAGTTCGCAAATGCTTACTGCCCGTATATTTTCTTACTTCGTCATCAAGCCCCAAAGGGCGGCCTATATTATAAACGCACTTCTAATTAATCGTGGAACTCATATAGATATACGCCGTACCCGCGGGAACTGTGATATTCGTACTAGCGGGGAACGTAACAGTCGCAAGCCCAGGTGCGGCGCTTGCCGCGCTCGTTCCGTTGCACATCATATACCATGTGCCCGGAAACGCAACTGTATAGCTCTGACTCGCTGAATAGAAGTTCGCGAGAATGATAAAATCACGCTGTCCGGATACTCCAATATATCTATATCCGATAGATCCGTTCCCCCAACTGGAAACAAGCCAGTCAAATCCTGTGGGAGCCGTTACATTCTGGTTGAGAACGGGATTACTCAGCCGGAGCTTTATCAGCGCGGAGACGTACGATACAAGGTCGGCGTTGGTGATTGCAAGCGACCAGTCCATGATATTATTCGCCTCGTCGGTATTGCCCGCGATATAATTCCCATAATGGAGACGCATAAACTCGTCGCCCATCCAGACCATCGGCGTACCCATAACGGTCATCATATGCGCGTAGGCGAGCTTGATTTTTGCTTTCGCAGCAGACCATCGCCCGGCGAGCGTACCTTCGTCATGAGAACTGGTGTAGGTGATGATATGCGTACCCTTTTTCCAGCCACCGTTATTGCAATGATAGGATAGATCGCCGAGATATCCCGGAGCCGAATTGAAAAGGGCTTCCCATACGCCATTCCGGAAACCGTTGCCCCATGACGCGATATAATCTCCGTTATTGAGGTTGAATGTCTGTATCGCGGAATTATGGGTGCCGTCGAACTCCTCAAAAATGTAGTACTGATTGCTGTAACCCTTATTCACAAGACTTCCGACGACGGATATTGTAGCGGCGATATCCATATTTTCCGTAGAATCGAGGCGGAAACCGTCCACGTGGAATACGTCCATGAAGTATTTTATGTTATCGTACATGAGTTTTTTCACTTCCGGCCGCCATGTCGCCATTTTATTCCCCCATGCCGTAGAATCGTTATTCGGGTCGCCGTCGTTGTTATAATCGAAGTAGTACACGTTATCGACAGTCCATAAATAATTATCGCTGCTGGCAGTGTGGTTGTACACCATATCGAAAATCACCGCGATACCCGCATTATGGAGCGCATCGATCATCTGCTTCATTTCGGTAACCTGCGCGCCCGTGTTAGCGGAGGCGTACCCGGATTCGGGGGCGAAGAATAATGATGTATTATATCCCCAGCTGTAACCCGCATCGGGAAATTCGGACGGCGGCATAAACTCTATCGCGTTGATACCCAGATTGGTCAGATAGGTGATTTTCTCGAGTACGCCGAGATATTTTCCCGCAGCCGTTACCCCGCTCGATGCATGGGAGGTGAAGTCCTTGATATGCATTTCGTAGATAACCAGTTGGGCGCGGGTCGGACGGGTAAAACCGCCGTCCGTCCATGAGTAGTTGGTGGATATAATCAGGCTATTCCCGCTGCTGTACATGTTTGCCTTGGAATACGGGTCGCATGTCCATGTGCCGGAGCCGAGTATAAATTTATACTGTTTTCCATTGGGCGAGGCGATGGTGATTTTATTCCACCAGTACTTCCCGTCCGGGGTAAGGTACATATCCACCGGACTGGTCGCCCATGATGTAAACTCGCCGGCAACTTTTGCCTGCATGAAATTCGGGGCGAATACCGAGAAATAGACTGTCGTACCGTCGGCGGCGATATTCGCGCCGAGCATATTGGTCACCATCCCCCAATTATCGGGATTGGAGAGCTTGGTCACGATGGACGAATCCCATAGCTGGCGGTTATAGGAAATAGCGTATTTTTCAATCGCCGTAGTCCCTACAGGCAGTACCCTGTCCGCGGGAAGCAGATAGAGGTCCTTCTCAAAGGAAGTCCCGCTTCTGAATTGCAGTCCGTACGTCGAATTCTGGGCGGCAACCGTATTAAAGACGGTAAATGTGTACCCGCCTATATTGGTGGTACCCGATGATGTGACCTGCGAACCGGCCGCGCCTGATTTATAGAACCACATATTGGGAGTGCTCATATTATAACCGTTCAGAAAATAAATAGTTACCGGGACAGTCGGCGTAACAGTTATGGGATCGGCGGGAACTGTTCCCGGTCCTCCGCATGATACTATAAAAACACTGACAAACAACAACGCGAATAACCTTTTCATTGACAGACCTCCGAATATTTATGGGATAAGTATAATATGGCGAGAAAAACTACCTACTATACTATAACTCAAAAATCTGAAAAGTCAACTGCCGCGCAGGTCGCTAAGCGACATTTATGATTACTTACACTGCAACACAAGCTATATCTTTATAACTCGTACCCCTTTCATATCGGGGTTAGCCGTCACGCAGTGACCGGGAATAGTCGGCGAAATACCTGTGACGATTGTTATGGCTGGCTGTCTATCGCAGACAAAGAATGCAGGTAACAGACAAGTGCGGTGACGGGATTAGCCCATGTCCGGATATATTGAATAAACAACTGTCATCACGGGCTATGTACTGATATCGATAAACAGATTTATATCGGGATTAGCCCCCATGCAACGGATTAGACGGCTAAGGGGGGTTCCGATACCTCGAACGACGCGGCTTTCACCATGCGGCAGTAATGGATGATGTCTTCCATAGTTATGTAGATTTTCGGGGAATAGTACTCGAACAGACTTTTCACCAAATCATAATCCTCGGGAGTATCGACCGTAACCCGGGCGTCCGGTTCGAAGAATCCTCCGGTAGAATAGGGTTCGAGCACCTTGAAAAACTCGTGATTCTTATAGATATAGGGAGTGACATGCTCGGTGTCGTACTTCAGCGATGCGGAACGCGACGCGATTTCGAGCGAATCGAACGAGACTACCTCCACGCCCGTGCCGAGGGGAATTCCCAGATAATGGGTCAGGTCGGCGCCCGCGTCAAGATGAAGTTCCACTGCTTTATCGAGAAAATCGGGGTCGGTGAGAGGATTATCCCCGGTTACACGGACAATAATATCGGTTCCATAGATTTTTGCAGCCTGATAAAAACGGTCGAGTACGTTATCCTTGCTTCCTGCGAAAAATTTCAGAAAATCGTAGTCCCGGAGGAGCTTCTTAAGCGGGGCCATCGAATCCTCGGTAGTCGCTATGATAATATGCCGAATATACTCCGACAACGTGAGTCGTTCGATAATATGCGCCACAAGCGGTTTGTCGAGTATAGGCAATGCCGCCTTGTTCGGCAATCTGCTCGAATCCATCCGCACCTGCAGTACCGCGTCTATCGCGTTTTTCATGGTAGCCTCCTTGTCAATCCAGATCCCCGTTCACCGTGCGGAAAACCGTCCGGTCGTCCACAGGATATTTTTCATCTGCTTTAGGAATATCCCCGACATTCTTTATCGCTCCTAATAGACGGCCGATTTTCCCGAAACGGAACGTGACAGCCCATTTCAGCACGATGCCGAAAATTTTCCGTCCGCGGCCCGCCGCGGAGTCCTGTCCGGTAAAACTGGAATAATTAAAACGGATATAGTCGGGATTATTTGAATCGAAATGTACGTCCTGCTTCGGGGCGGATAAAAGACGAACCTTATAATTGCTGACCTGTAAAATCATATAACTTTCGCGCCACACACGAAGTCCGAGTTCCAGCAGGCTGTATGAATGATCTTCGTAATCGGAAAGCTCGATATTACGGGCGAGAAACATGTCCTTATTGATAATAAAGCAGGGATATTTTGCATAGAACGACGAGAGGGCGGTTCCCTGTTTGTCGATCGATACCGTATCGAGAAAACCGTTTTTTACGGAAGCCTTGATAATATTCGGGATAATCTCGTCGTACTCACCTGTAATCTGAGGTATCAGAATACCCGTGCTGTTCTGCGAAAAATATGTCTGGAGTATTTCCATATCGACGGATTTGATCTTGAAATCGTCGGTCAGAATCATTACATAGTGCGCGAGACTTTCGCGGATACCGAGGGGCAATACCTGATTGAACGATATTTTTTCTTTGGGAAGAAGAATACGCAACTGGGGAAAACTCGCCAGCAGACGGTCGTACTTGTATCCTTCTTTATCGACATTGATGATTAATACCTCAGTCTTGTAATTTGTCTGCGAGGTAAAATGATAGATTGAATTAATAGTGTCCACCGGATCGGACAGTTTATTAATTACCAGACAGACGGAAAGGTCGACGGTAAGTTTCTTTCCGTCCTTTCGCGTGGAAAAATTGGATAATTCGGTATAATCCGGAAGTACCATAAACCGGCTCCCTGTACTTTCTCTTTATGTATATCGGAAAAAAAAGAAAAAGTAACAGGGTTGGGCAGGTATTATTGATATTTAGGGCTGATCGGGAGGAGATTCTTCCTTAGCCGTGTCGTCCTTCTTCCCGAGAAGTTTAGCAATATTGCTCCTGTGAGTGATAACGATCACTACAGCGGCGGCTATCGCGACAATCAGGAGAACGAGACGATGGGATGAAAGGATGGCTACAATCACCGGGAACGCTATCGCGGCGGCGATCGAGCCGATTGCGACGATACGAGTAATGCCGTAGAGGATCAGGAATACGCCGAGGGCGATCCCGACTTCGATAGGCGCGATGACGATAAATATCCCCGCGGCGGTCGCTACACCCTTACCGCCCTTAAAGCCGAGGTAGATGGGGAAAATGTGGCCGAGGAACGCTACAATACCCGTAATCAGCATCGCCATATCCATTGCATTGGTATCGAAACCCTCGACGCCGATCAGGCGTACCGCAAGCACAGGCAGCGCGCCTTTAAGGGCGTCCAGCAGGAATACGGGCAGAAATCCGCCGAGAAAGCCGAACTGGCGTCCGACATTGGTTGCGCCGATATTCCCGGAACCTACCTTACGGATATCCACCCCGCGGATTTTCGCGTAGATGTATCCGAACGGGACTGCGCCGAGAAAGTACGCTGCTACCGTAACAATGATATAGATATATATGGGCATATTTATTCCTCCGGGGTTTATTTACTCCACTACCAGCTTCTCGAAGTCGATGAACTGCATGAAAAGCCCGTCTATCCGCGCGAGAAGCGCGATGCGGTTATTCTTCAATGTTTCGTCCTTATCCATCACCAGTACGTCGTCGAAAAATTTGTCCACCGGCGCGCGGAACCCGGTCAGCATGGATACCGATCTGGCATAGTCTTTCTTGTCGAGCGACTGTGTGAAGGGTTTTTCGCTGGAGACAAACGACTGATGCAGTTCCTTCTCTGCGTCCTGTCCGAACAATCCCTCGTTGACGCCGACGTTCTTCTGTCCCTTAATGATGTTCTTGACCCGTTTGAACGCCACAGTGAGATTAGTGAAATCCTCTGTTCCGCGGGCTTCATGTATCGCCTTGATGCGGAGGTAGGAATCGTAGATATCGGACACGTCGGTGAGGATTCCAGCCTCGATCTCGTCGTACGCGAACTCGTACTCCTTAAACACCGTCTTGATACGGGTCGTGATAAACGACAGCAGTTCCTTCTTGAACTGGGCTTTGTCAATCGCGAGGAACGGCTCATAGACGGACATGCTTTCGTCGAGCAGTTTCGCGAAGTCGAGATGAATCTCTTTCTCTATCAGAATACGGATAATTCCGAGAGTCTGCCGGCGGAGAGCGTACGGATCCTTCGACCCGGATACGAAACGGCCCTGCGCGTATAACGCGAACAGGTTATCGATCCGGTCGGCGAGCGATACCAGAATCCCTTCCTTGAGCGACGGGAGTTTGTCGCCGGAAAACTTCGGCAGGTAATGCTCCTTGACCGACAGCGCGACCTCTTTCTTCTCGCCGGAATTGAGCGCGTAGTAATACCCCATCACGCCCTGAAGTTCGTCGAACTCGTTGACCATACTGGTAACAAGGTCGGCCTTACAAAGGTATGCCGCGCGGAGAGCGTTTTCCAATGCATCGGTATAACCGATATCGCCTGCGAGAAACTCGACCAGTTTCCGCATACGTTCGGCTTTATCGTACAGCGTCCCCAGTCCTTTCGCAAACGCGACGTTCTTTAGCCCGTCGACATATTCTTCTATGCGGCTCTTTTTATCTTCTTCCCAGAAAAACTTTCCGTCCTTGAAACGCGCGCGGATGACCCGTTCGTTACCCTCTATGACGTTATTGTTGGGCTTGATATTCGCTGTTATGATGAAATTATTTACCAGCTTACCGTCGAGATCAGTGAGGGGTACGAACATCTGGTGATCGATCATCTCTGAGATCAGAACTTCTGGCGGCAGGGTGAGGAATTCCTCCTCGAATTTTCCGACCGCGATCTGGGGGAACTCGGTAAGGTTCACGAGAGTATCGATCAGTTCGTTGGTCAGATACGGCTTGGCGTTCAGGCGGTCGGCCGTCTTCTCGATCATATCAAGTATCATCTCTTTCCGCTGCTCGTTATCGGCGAATACGTTCTGTTCCTTCAACGCCTGCTTATAATCGGCGGCGTTATTGATCGGAAACGCCTCGTTATGCAGGAGACGGTGGCCGTAGGAAAGATTTCCCGAGCGCACGTTTTCGATACTGAAATCGAGCACGTCCTTATTAAGCATACAGACTATCCAGCGGATCGGGCGGACAAACGCGGTCTGAAAGTTCGCCCATCGCATCGCTTTAGGGAATGATATCGATAATATGATTTCCTTCAACAGTTTCGGCAGAAGTTCGCTGGTCGGTTCTCCGCCCTCTTTCTTAGTCAGGAATACGTAGAAATTCCCCTTCAGGTCTCGTTTCTCGATATCCTCAACTTTCGCTTGGTTTCCCGCGAGAAAACCCTGCAGCGCCTTGGTGGGTTTACCGTCTTTATCGTACGCGTTATTCCAATCGGGCCCTTTTTTTTCTACGGTTCTACGGGCAGTCGTTTCCTCGACATCGGTAAGCTGTACCGCGAGACGGCGCGGAGTACCGTAGAGAAACAGTTTTCCAAACTCGACTCCAGCCGCGCTCAGTTTTTCGACTGTAATTTCTTTCAGTTGGCGGATAGCGTCGGTAAGAATCCCGTGGGGGATTTCTTCGGTACCGAGTTCGAGTAGGAAAGTCTTGCCCATCGATTTCTCCTTAAAAACAAATACTGGTAATTATAAAAGTAGAGGGCTGAAAAGACAAGTCTTTTCATAGACCAAAATAGTTTTTCTTGTGATTTTTACAAAAATAATATATATTGTACGAGATTCAAATCAGGAGGAAAGTATGAAAAAAGGTTTGGTGTTCTTATCAATTATGATAACCGCATTAATGTATAACGGATGCGGCGATCAGGGCGGGACGGCGGCAGGAACCGACCAGTATGTTCTTGAATCGTTCGCGGGAGATGTGAAAATCTCACATGACGCCGGTAAAACATGGGAAAACGCGCTTGCGGATATGAAGCTCGCGGAGAACGATGTGATCAGAACGGGCGCCAAATCTTATGTGGATATCGTAATGCCGGACCGCGGTATTTTCCGCGTATCGTACGATTCGGAAATTACATTGAAGAAACTTTCCGGCGGAACGGAGAATATCAGCGTCAAGAAGGGAAAGGTCGCTATCAATGTCATCAATAAGCTGAATGAAAAGGAGACCTTCAAGGTCGAGACCGAAAGCTCAGTTGCGTTGGTTCGCGGTACCGAATTTGTGGTCGAGGTTACCCCCGCCGATACAACCGTGGCAGTAAAGGACGGTACGGTGAATATGGTTGAAAACATCGAGATTTCTGTCACCGATCCCGCGCTTAAAATGGAAATAGAATCGGCGCTTCAGGTTCCTGTGAATTCGATGGAGCAGGCCAAACTTTCGAAGGAAAGTTCCGTAAAGATGGAAATTGCCCTCAATACCGCGATTAAGGATGCGAAGAACAAAGAAGATGTTCTCAGCGCCGTGCAGGATGTCCGCAAAGAGTATGAAGTGAAAAAGACTCCCGCCGATGAGGCGATGCTGAATACGGACTTCGCAGAAATCAATTCGGACAAGAAGATGAAAAAGTATAAAGAAATGAGCGTATCCGCGAAGGATAAGAAAGCCCTCGAAGACCTCGGTAAGGGCGTCGGAATGGGTAAGACCGGCGATAAAGTGGGCGACAAGTCTACCACTATCGAAGAGGATATCAAGAATAAAGAAGTCGAGAAGGTGATGGACAAAGCCGCAGAGAATTCCGGAATGGGTAAAGACGGAAAAAAGGTTATCAAAGATAAGGTCGGCGATTCGCCTACATCTATCCAGGAAGATATCCAGAAGGATGAAGTGGGCGGCGTTATGGACAAAGCCAAACAGAACGCCGGGAAGAAAACCACCGAACCCGCACCTACCGACAGCGGCGCGAAAAAACCCGGAAGCAAAGGGAAAAACATGCTGAACGATTTGGGCGAATAAACAATTCAAATAATAAAGAGGCTGCCGTTTCGGCGGCCTTTTTTTTGTGGAACTAAAGAAAAGGCCACAAGCGGCCTCTTTTTTTGGAAGTGAAGTCGAGACCAGACGCCGCCCTTTTTTATGGCCTTGTCACGGAGGTCATAAAGGGGTGGAGTTTCATGACGGATTTAGTTTAGCAATCGCTCTTTTGAAATTAGCATCTACAATATGCAAAAAGCACTCATGGTTTCCCTCGAAACGCCGAAATACTATACAGATATCGAATAATAAATTCAGAATTCCCAGGAGGGCATATGGAAAAACCTCGAATCAGCAGCGGCAGCGGGAAAACATCCATCAGTTTTTATACTCTTGATAACAGGGTCGAGGAATCGGTCAGACAGGAGATCGGGCGGTGTTTCGACGGAAAAAGCAGGGAAGACCTTCAGGACGTGATCTATACCTGTGTTAAGGAACTGATGGTGAACGCGTCGAAATCGAATATTAAAAAAACATTCTTCATAGAGGCGAAGATCAGCGAGGAAGACCGCGAACTATACGAGATCGCGAAAACGCGAGTCAAACGCCTGATGAGAGAGGAATATTTCGCATATATCCGGATAAAGCTGATGAAGCACGACAGCGATGTGAAGGTCGATATCGAGGATCGCGGTAACGGTATTGTGATATCGGTCACCAATCCCAGCCCGTTATGGGCGGACGAGGAAGCGAAGATACGCTCTACGCTCCGTTCCGCGATGTCGGAGGATGCGTCCGAATTGGCGTTCTACTACGAGGATGACGATGCGGCCGAGGGCGCCTCGCTCGGACTGGTACTCATCGTACAGCTACTGCGTCAGCTCAACGTCGACCCGTCGCTCTTCCGCATCGGCGTGATCGAGGGGAATACGGTCGCGCGGATGGAGATCCCGCTCGATAACGGATACCGCCGCACACGCGGGGGTAAGGGCAAGAAGGACACCTCCGCCGCATAAACATAACAATAATAATAACCTCTTATAAAAATGAAAGGCCCCCAAGGGGGCCTTTATTGCGAAGCAGTATTGTCATTGCGAGGCCTGGGCCGAAGCAGTCTATTTTATTACCTTATAATGAATAAAACAGACTGCTTCAACGTTTTGCCGTCGCTCAGCGATTATTTCTTTTTTACGAATGCTTTCAGTCCGTCGATCCGTTCCACCACTACCTCATCGTCCTCTTTGATCATTTCGTCTGAGAACGCGCTCCAGATTTCGCCGTGCAGCCGTATTTTACCCTTTCCGCCCTCAAAATCGCGGATTGCCTCGCCGATCTCACCGTTCATACCCTCATGACCCGAAACCGTACGGTTTCTGATCGCGGGGAATACGAAGATGAAGCCGAGCACAATGAGCGCCGCGAAAGATATAGCCACGCCTACGATAATCCATACCGATACCCGCAGGAACGGCAGCGGCGAATCGAACAGCATGGCCGAACCTACGATAAACGATATACCCGCGCCTATCGAAAGCAGCCCGTAAGAGGT
This sequence comes from Brevinematales bacterium, assembly GCA_020059465.1. GTDB lineage: Bacteria > Spirochaetota > Brevinematia > Brevinematales > GWF1-51-8 > GWF1-51-8. The sequence goes on along the minus strand of JAGVBZ010000008.1, from coordinate 184,772 downwards.
GATAAATACCTCGAGCACCAGCAGGACGAATGTCAGCGCCATGAAGGCCACGCCCGCAAAATTGATCGGCAGGACCGAATTGGAGAACAATCCCAGTATCAGCAGGATTGCCCCTAAGGCGCCGGGGAAAATCACGCCGGGATGAAGAATCTCGATAAAGATTCCAAGCATGCCGAGCGATAGGAAAATATACGCGAGATTCGGGTTAGCGAGCACCGACAGTAAAGACTCCGCCCATGACTTCTCGAACGGGATGATTTCAATCGCGGTATCCGCGCCGTATATTTTTTTCAGGAGGTCGGTCTCGTTGTCGGCAATATGGTCGATAACCCCTTTCTTCAGAGCTTCGTCGGCGGTGATCGATACGCTTTCCTTGACAGCGAGCGTCGCCCATTCGACGTTGCGGCCTCGTTTCAGGCAGATGGACTGGATGAACGCGACCGTATCGTTCTCGACCTTCTGAAGGAGTGTTTCTATGTTTTTATTAACACCCTCGTCGTCCTTCCCGCCGCCTTCCTGCATGAACACGGGATGCGCCGCGCCGATATTGCATCCGGGCGACATCGCGGCGTATTTCGCGGCGAGGGTGATGAATACTCCCGCCGAACCGGCGCGTGATCCCTGCGGGTAGACATAGACGATCGTATCGATACCGTCGTCGTCAGCGGCGAGCAGCATCTTGACGATCTCGCGGGTGGTGTCGAGGAGGCCGCCGGGAGTATCGAGCGTAAAGAGAACTGTTCCGAACCCTTTTTCCTTCGCCTCCGTGAGCGCGCGGCTCATATATTTTTCAGTGACCGGCGTAATCGCCTCGTTCAGCGAGACTTTCAGTATCTTCTTTGCAGACTGCGCAGTTTCCTGCGCGGAGTAAAGCGATAATGTCAGGCCTACGGTAAATAATAAAAAAGCAATTCGTTTTATCATTTAACTCTCCTCGATGTGCTGTAAAAATGGTAAAGAAAAACCGGCGGATTGTCAATCATTCCGCCGGTAGTTATATTGCAATAATGGTTATACGTTGAAGAAGAACAGCATGATGTCGCCGTCCTTGACCACATACTCCTTTCCTTCCTTGCGGAGAAGTCCTTTATCCTTTACACCCGTCCAGCCCCCGTTTGCGACAAACTCGGTGTAGCCGACCGTATCGGCGCGGATAAAACCGCGTTCCATATCGGAATGGGTTTTCCCGGCGGCGGCGGGCGCTTTTGTCCCGGTGGTGACTGTCCATGCGCGGGACTCTTTCTCGCCGGTAGTGAAGTAGGTGATCAGGCCGAGCAGTTTATACCCTTCCATAATCAGGCGTTCGAGTCCGCTCTGAGTGAGGCCGAGGTCTTTCAGGTAGTCCGCCGCTTCGGGGGGTTCGAGTTCGGTAATCTCCTGCTCGATCTTCGCGGACAGTGCGAGGATATCGGCGTTCAGTTCCTTCGCCTTCGCGGCAAGCTGTGTATAGAGAGGGTTCTTTTCGTATGACGTGATCTCGTTCTCGCTGACGTTCGCGCAGATCAGAAGCGCCTTATCGGTGAGCAGGCTGAACTGCCGGATGAATGTACGTTCCTTTTCGTCGAGCGGGATATTCCTCGCGAGGGTTTCGTTATTAAGCGCGTCCATCACTTTTTCAAGGATCGCGACCTCGATCTGCGCTTCCTTGTTCCCGCTCTTCGCGAGTTTAGCGCGGCGTTCCATCGTATTCTGGACAGTCTCTATATCCTTGAGAATAAGTTCCGTATTGATGATCTCGAGGTCGCGTACGGGATCGACTTTGCCGATATGGGTCACATCCTGTTCCTCGAACATCCGGACGACCTGCACGATAGCGTCAGTATCCCGGATATGCGACAGGAACTGGTTGCCGAGGCCTTCGCCCTGGCTCGCGCCGGAAACCAGTCCGGCGATATCGACAAACTGTACGGTGGTAGGCACTACCGAACGGCTTTTCGAGAGTTCAGCGAGCATATCGAGGCGCGTGTCGGGAACGTTGACAACGCCAACGTTGGGATCGATCGTACAGAACGGGTAATTGGAACTCGCGACGTTCGCCCGTGTGAGAGCGTTGAACAAGGTCGACTTACCGACATTCGGAAGACCGACGATACCGCATGAAAAGCCCATATACGCCTCCATAAAAATAGGTGAAGATTATTTTAAGGGGCGGGGTGAAAAAAATCAAGGTAACTAGAAGATACGGGCCTTAAAGAATGTCTGTAAGTCCTTGATATTCTTTTGCACCAAGAAGAAATCGGGGGCATAAATTTCAGGGATTTTAGAGTACTCGGTCACTTTTTTCGTCTTGTCGTCGGTTGCGGTGACATAGAACGGCTTACCGTTCTTGAAATAGATACGAAGTTCGTTGACGTCCGCACTGCCGTTTCTCCATTTGTTAAAGATGAAAAGGATATTTCCATCGGTGTCGTAGAGATACTCCTCATAGGAAGCAAACTCGCTGAAATCATATTCGGCGACCGCTTTTACAAGTTTTGCGGTGACATTATCCTGATCGAGAATCCAGTAGAATGATATCTTGCCCATCATCTTACCTATCGCGGGGTATTCGACGCCTTTTTTATTCACAACCCACTCGGACATATATATACCCTGCGACGAATCGATCATCAGACCTGTTTTCTGATACCAGTCTCGTATCGCTTGTACCCCGGAGGGTTCTTTTCCCTGCGTTATCGACGGAATAAAAAAGAACGCGACCAATAGAAGGAAAAAGGTTTTCATAAATCCCCCTGTTTTTTTCTATCTAAGGATAAAAGGAACAGAAAAATACATCAAGCTTTTTCCGAAAGCGGGTAGTGCAAAGCGCTTTTTTTAGAGAAATAAAAAACCGGTGGACATTTTAATAACCGTGAACTATAATATTCGAGGGTGAATCGGGAGAAGGAAATGGATAAGGAAACAATTCAGAAGTATCTGGCAGAAGATCGCGAGATCCAGATAATATTTTACGAGAACGACGAATCGACGAATCAGCTGATCAGGTACTCAATAGAAGAGGCGTTAAAAAAGTACAGTAAGCCCGAATTTTCGCATGCGCTCTATGGGTGCACAAAAGAATTGGTTATTAACGCGACTAAGGCGAACCTGAAACGCGCGTTCTTCCAGAAAAATAATTTCGATATCAATAACATGGGTCAGTATGTGATGGGGCTGACAAAGTTCAAGTCGCTTTTAGACAGCCGCGACTCGTATAAGTATTATGCCGAGCTTCGGAACGCCGATCTATGGGTTATGTACACCTTGTTCCATAACAGCGAGGGGCTTCGGATCGAGGTGGTGAATAATACGGATATTATCGAACTGGAAGAAACACGAATCCGGATGAAATTGAAAAAGGCCATGCATTATACCGATATTGCCTTATTCTATCAGAGCGAACCCGACCATTCGGAAGGCGCAGGGATGGGGATCGCATTATTGGTTATTCTGATGCAGAGTGTAGGGCTTGACCCCAGCCTATTCCGGATCGGTTCGAAAAACGGTATGACTGTCACCCGTATCGAGGTCCCGTTCCATTCGGCATACAAGTCAGTCCGGGAGAAGTAATTATTTCAGCATTTTAGGATGCGCCATCATCAGCCAGTTTTTCCCGTCCCAATGCATTTCTGTCTCCTTATCGAGAAGCGAGCCGTCCTTGTATTTCAACCTGAACCATACTATCGCATAATCGTCAGCGATTTTCTCGCTCAGGATTTCTATTTTTACAACCGATTTGTTCTTAGTGAAATCGCGCCAAAAACTGTACTTATCCTTCGAGTTCCAATCCTTCGGCTGTTTGGATAATATGGCCTCGGCCTGCATATCCATTGTATACAGCACAAACGAATCGACCTCCTTATCCTTGCCCTCATTCATCTTTCCGATAATATTTTTTAACTGATGGCCCGGAGAAGGGTAATCGCTTTTTTGTTCGGCGTCCGTAAACGCGGGTTTCGGCATCGGGGGGATGACCCCGGGTGCAGTGCTTTTACGGCATCCCGCAAAAGTGAGGGGAATTAGGGTAATCATCAGCAGAAAGTTTCTAACCTGTTTCATAAACGGCTCCTTAAACATGAAAAATATCATAACAGAAACTGAGGTTTCCTGCAACCTGCGGGGGGGGAATAATTATTGCTCAGGTAAACCTGCACTATTATGCAAAAAAAAAAACCGCCCGAAGGCGGTCTGAATTTTTATTCGCTTTATTCTGACGGTTGAGTTTCACTGTTCTGTGTGAAAAGCGCGGCGAGTTCTTTTTCATATTTCTTAACCACTGCGGCGGAATCCTTATCGATCAGGTTGTTGACGAAACCCATGACAGGTTCGGCCATTTTCTTGTTTTTTTCCCACTCTTCCTTAGCCTTTTCCATTTCTTTTTTTGCTTTTTCCTTCTCAGCAGCGGGAACATCGGGATTATCGAAAATTTCTTTCCACTTGGCATATTCGGGTGAATGCATCTCCTCCATATCATCGATGTACTGCTGGTCGGCAATAATACTGTAGGCTGCAAGAATGCTGGTCTGAACATTCATAAACTCGCCCAGATCCTTAAAGCCCGCCTGTTTTGCCGCTTCTTCCAGCGCCGCGTTATTCACGTCCTCGCCTTCGCTGGTAATCCCCTTTTCCTGCATGACCTTGTAGGCGGCGATATATTTTTTTACCATATCGTCGTTCAGTTTTACCAGCCCCAGACCGCATCCGGAAAATGTCCCGATAAGAATCACCCCTACAATCAATCCCAGAACTTTTTTCATACATTCCTCCTCAGAAGTTAGATGATTATAATTTGCGGATGCAAAAAAGTAAAAGTATTCGCCTTATAATGTATTTCTTTCTCACATACGTACCCATAATGCCTTATTTTATTAAATTCCAATGAATAAATTGACAATATATATAGTAGATATATAATAAGCTGAATATCATAGAAATAGCGGGAGGCAAAAATGCCGAACATATCCGTAAAAGGCGAGATATCGATTGTATTATCAGGGGAGGCCGGGCAGGGTATTCAGACTGTCGAAGTGATTCTTACCCGTCTCTTGAAAAGGTCGGGATTTCATGTTTGTGCCACCAAAGAATTTATGTCGCGCGTACGCGGCGGTAGCAACTCGACTGAGATCCGTGTATCCTCTGTTCGGGTTGATGCTTATATCGACCGCATCGATCTTCTCATTCCTCTCGATCCCGATATCAGCCGTTTGCGCGGTAGAATCGGACCGGATACATTAGTAATAGGCGAAGCAGCGGAATTAGATAAAGATATTCACGTACTGGATGTATCGTTTAATAAAACCGCGGAAGAACTGGGAAATCGTGTCTTTTCGAATACGATTGCTTCGGGAGCGCTTCTCGCATTATTCGGAATAGAACTGTTTCTGCTGGAGCAGGATGTGCGAAAACGTTTCAGTAAAAAATCCGAGGATATACTGAATAAAAATATTGAAGCCGCGCACAGAGGGTATGAGTTAGGAAAAAAATGGATTGCAGACGGGATAATAAACATAGACATATCTCGAAGTTCCGTGCCGGAGGATGAAATACTGATCTCTGGCAGTGAGGCGGTGGGTTTAGGCGCGCTCGCGGGCGGATGTAATTTCATTGCCTCATACCCCATGTCGCCGGGCAGCGGGGTATTGCACTTTCTTGCGGGGCAGTCGAACAATTTCCCGATCGCTGTCGAACAGGCCGAAGACGAGATTGCGGCAATCAATATGGGAATTGGGGCGTGGTATGCGGGTGCGCGTGCGATGGTGACCACATCGGGCGGAGGATTTTCCCTGATGTGCGAGGGTTTAAGTCTCGCGGGTATGGTAGAAAGTCCGATGGTGATTCATATCGGACAGCGTCCCGGCCCTGCTACAGGACTGCCCACACGTACCGAACAAGGCGATTTCGATCTTGCGTTATACGGAGGGCACGGGGATTTCGTGCGAGCGATCTTCGCGCCCGGTAATCTCGACGAGGCGTATCGGCTGAGCGCGTATGCGTTTCAGGTTGCTGATGAATTTCAAGTTCCGGTGTTTATCCTCACCGATCAATACCTGCTCGACTCGTACTATAATATTCCGTCCTTAAGTACGGAACCGGTTCAGACCAAGCAGTTCATTGAAAAAACATCCTCCGATTATGCGCGGTATCATCATACTCCCGGAGGAATCACCCCGCGCGGTGTTCCGGGGTACGGCGAGGGGGTTGTTTGCGCGGACAGCGACGAGCACGATGAGACCGGACATATTACTGAAAGCGCCGAAGTGCGCCGGAAAATGATGGATAAGAGATTGGCGAGGCTGAAACCTATGACAGAAAGCGCCCTGCCGCCGGAGATTATCGGCCCGAAGGATTTCGATACTCTGATCGTGGGATGGGGTTCCGTCCGCAATACGGTAGCGGAAACATTGAAACGGTTAAACCTTCCTAAACTAGCATTCGCGCATTATCAGCAGGTATTCCCGTTATCCCCGGAAGGCGAGGCCTATCTGAAACGGGCGAAAAAACTGATACTTGTAGAGAATAACGCTACCGGGCAATTCGGTGCTTTGATCAAGCGGATGTACGGCATCGAATTCGATGCTTCCGTTTTGCAGTATGACGGTTTCCCGTTCTCGCCGGAGAATCTGACTGTTCGCATCGGAGATATCTTAGGTAATGGAGGTAAAAAATGAATCCATTCGATATGGAAAAAATAGATAATGCATGGTGTCCGGGCTGCGGAAATTTTGCGATTAATAAAGCTTTGAAGGAAGCGTTGTCGGAACTTGGTATTCCGCGCACCCAGATTGTAATGGTTTCTGGAATTGGGCAGGCCGCGAAGATGCCCCAGTATGTCAACACAAGTTTTTTTAACGGGCTCCACGGGAGAGGGCTTCCAGTGGCGACAGGGATAAAAATGTCGAACCCCGGCCTGACGGTTATCGCAGAGGGCGGGGACGGAGATATGTACGGCGAGGGTGGAAACCATTTTATGCACACCATCCGGCGCAATCCCGATATCGCCCATTTCGTGCATAACAATATGGTCTATGGCTTGACAAAAGGACAAGCGTCCCCGACCAGTCGGGTGGGATTCAAAACCCCCGTGCAGATCAATGGAGTTACCTCGGAACCGTTCAACCCGATTTCAGTCGCTCTCGCTCTCGATGCGCCGTTTATCGCGCGCGCATATAGCGCGGATATCCCCATGCTTAAGGAAATCATGAAGCAGGCGATTTTATTCAAGGGATACGCGCTTGTCGATATTCTTCATCCCTGCGTATCTTTTAATAAAGTCAATACTTATCAATGGTTCAAGGAAAATACCTATGTTCTCGATTCATCGCATGATTCCACCGACCGCGCTAAGGCGTTCGAAATTGCGATGAGTGACGGTAAGCTCGCCTTAGGGGTAATCTTTAAACAGGACGGACGGACTACGCTTACGGATACTATACCGGCTTATCGCGATAATCTCGCGCCGTTGTATGAACGGAAATTGGACCGGAAACGCCTAGGGGAACTTATTCTATCAAAAGCGGATTAATTCGTATTTAGATAATCTGATAGTTATTCGCAAATAGGTTCCATATGTTTCAAATATTGCAGCAGTGTTATTGATTTTCCTATCGAATAGCTATGGCCGATTCTTGCCGAAAACCCGATTTAATATTATACTTTTATATTGCGCGTATAGTAACGGAGGAAGCATGGCTTCGGGTAAATGGCGTTCTACGACTATAATAGCGGTACGCCGTGACGGAAAGGTCGCGATGGCCGGCGACGGTCAGGTCACGTTCGGCGAAACTGTGATAAAGGAAAGTGCGAATAAAATCCGTCCGCTCCGTAAGGGAACCGTACTCGCAGGATTTGCGGGTTCGGCTGCCGATGCGTTTGCCCTGCTCGAAAAGTTCGAGGGGAAGCTCGAGGAGCATTCGGGAGACCTCGTACGCGCAAGCGTGCAGTTGGCGAAGGAATGGCGCACCGATAAGATACTCCGTCAGCTTGAGGCCATGATAGTGGTCGCGGATAAAAAGAACATGCTTGTGATCTCCGGTAACGGTAATGTGCTGGAACCTGAGAACGATGTGGCGGCGATCGGGTCGGGCGGACAATATGCCCGCGCTTCGGCGCTTGCGTATATGCGTTCGGGGGCAAAAATGTCCGCCGCAGATATTGCGCGGGATTCTCTGAAGATCGCGTCGGAAATATGCATTTATACCAATTCCAGTATACAAGTGGAAGAAATCTCGGAGTAAATTATGCCCCCGGTGAACGAAAACGATACAATCCAATTATTCGATAACGATATGCAGAAGTTTAAACCGAAAGATATTGTCGGACTCCTTGATCAGTATATTGTCGGGCAGGATCGCGCGAAACGGCTTGTGGCGTTAGCTCTCCGCAACCGGATGCGCAGGAAACTTGTGCCCGAGGAACTACGTGAGGAGATCGCGCCGAAAAACATCCTGATGATGGGGCCGACCGGTGTCGGAAAGACTGAGATCGCGCGCCGCATCGCTCAGCTTGTCGACGCTCCGTTTGTGAAGGTCGAGGCAACCAAGTTTACCGAACGCGGGTATGTCGGGCGCGATGTAGAATATATGATCCGTGCGCTCGTGAACCATTCGGTCAACAGGATCAAGTCACGGATGCGCGAGGAAGTACGCGAATCGGTTATTCCCGAGGTGAATAAAATCCTTCAGAAATCAATCTGGAGTCAGTTGACCGAGCAGGGGGATATTGCCGAATTCGAGATGCTTCCGGCGGATAAGCGGAAGCTCCGGGCGGATATTGTAAAAAAGATGAATGCCGGAGAGTATGCTAATCTGATTGTGGAAATCAAGGTGAAGAAAAAACCCGTTGCGATATTCCCGATGGTCGATATGTTTCCCGGTATGGACGACGTAGAAACCAATTTTCAGTCGCTTTTCGGCGGCGAGGGCGGGCTTGAGACCGAGGAAAAACGCAAGATGAGCGTCAAGGACGCGCGGGATACATTGACAGAACAGTTTATGGACGAACGTATCGATAAGGATAAAGCAATCCAGATGGGGCTGAAATGGGCGCAGGAAATGGGTATCATCTTTCTGGATGAAATCGACAAGATCGCGGACAAGGCGTCCGGGCACGGCCCTGACGTATCGCGGGAGGGAGTCCAGCGCGACCTGCTGCCGATTGTCGAGGGTACGACCGTCAGCACCAAGTACGGGGTAATCAAGACCGATCATATCCTGTTTATCGCCGCCGGGGCGTTCCATATTTCAAAACCGTCGGACATGATACCCGAACTTCAGGGGAGATTCCCCATCCGGGTCGAGATGGAAAGCCTGACATGCCCCGACTTGAAACGTATCCTGGTCGAACCGAAAAGTTCGCTGATCCGGCAGTATACGGAATTATTGGATACGGAAGGGGTGAAGGTCAGCTTCAATGAGGCGGCGTACGACAAAATCGCCGAAATCGCGTTCGAAATAAACAGCACTCTCGAGGATATCGGAGCGAGGCGTCTCCATACGATTATGGAATTCCTGATGGAGGATATTTCGTTTAACGCTCCCGATATGCCGGGCGAGAAAGTGAAAATTACGAGCGAATATGTGAAGGAACGGCTGAGTAAGATTATCAAAGACAGCGATGTTACTAAGTATATTTTATAAGCGGGGTACGCATGGAACCGATGACCATCATCTACATCAGCATGGGCGTGCTTGCCGCGATAGTGATATTTTTATACAGCCTGCCGGTGATACGCGGAAAGCGCCGTGGAAGGAGCAGCGCCGAGGGTGAAGAAGTCCGCGCGGTGAGAACGATCCAGCAGGATTCCGAAAAGGTTTGTCCGGTCTGTAAAACACCGCTTTCCGACGAAGATGTTGTCTATGTAAAAACTTATAAAGCGGAGCCGGAGGATAAAGTTTTTATTAAGGGATGCTCCTACTGTTACGACCCGAATAAAAGCAGACGGGGCTGAGCATGATTGTAAACCCCTCATGCATCCCGTGTATCACCAATCAGGTTGATAGATTAATCCGGCTTACTATAGACGATGAAAGCCACGCGGACGCTATCCGCAAACTTTTAAACGAGCTGATAGGTGAAAAAGTTGCCGGCGAGTTCAGCCCTCCCGAAATTGCCCAGATGGTTTATGCGATGATTACCAGTCATACCGGGATAGCGGACCCGTTCAGCGCGGAGAAGGAAATGTCTAATCGCGAGGCGTTGGAGCTATACCCCGTATTCAGTGAGTATGTGGCTAAAGCGGACGATCCTGTCGCCGCGGGGGTTAAATTAGCCGCCCTCGGAAATATCATCGACCTTGCGATTCTTGGGCATGTTCCCGATGCGGATTCTATTTTGCAGGAAGCCGAACATGCGGAGTTTCGTATCGATGAGTTCGGACGGTTTACCGAAGATCTCAGGCGCGCGAAAACGTTATTATATATTTTAGACAACAGCGGGGAAATTGTTCTGGATATGCTCCTGATCGAGACCCTTTTGGATAGATATCCCGGACTTGAGATTACCGCGGTAACCCGTTCCGGGCCGATTATTAACGATGTGACTCTTGACGATGCGCGCGCGGTCGGCCTTGATAAGATCGTGAAAGTGATCTCGCCCGGTGGAGACGCTATTCCGGGTATATCGCCAGTCCGTACCCCGGAGTTCGCGGGGATATTCGGCGAATCGGATATCGTGATCGCGAAGGGGCAGGGGAATTTTGAATCCCGTTTGTTGAACCGCCCGGTCTATCACCTTTTCAAGATAAAATGCGGCGTAGTGGCGGAGTTCACCGGATACCCTGAGAATAGTTTGATTTTTTATTACCGGAGCGGCGCGGATGAGGAATGACGCAAAAAAAGAGCGCGCGGGCATTGGGAAAATCCTCCTGAGATTGACGGTCATCTTTGCATCATCGGTTTTTATACTGCTTCTCACTTCGCTCGCGGTAGTACAGTTCTATCCTGTGTCGGAGGATATGAACGGGACAAAGGAGCTTGCGGTGATTTTCGGGGCGGGTATCAAAAAAGAAGGGCCCAGTATCGCGCTTCAGATGCGGCTGGATAAGGGAATTGAGCTTTATCAGGAAAAACAGGTACGGCTTTTTTTTATCAGCGGGACTATGTACGAAGTACGGAGCATGAAGGCTTACCTGATCCAGCACGGTATTTCGCCTGCGAAAATTATCGAGGATAAGATGGGAGTGACCACCCACGAGACTATGGAAAATGTTAAAGAATATTCGATAAAAAATGATGTGAACGGAATTGTGTTCATCAGCCAGAAGTATCACATTCCGAGAATAGTGTTGTTTGCCGGACGCAGCGGGATTACGAACGCGGAGTTTATCGCCGCCGAACGTAAGGAGATTCGCCTGAAGGAGTTATGGATTTACACGCTCCGTGAGGCGTTAGCGCTTGTCCGCGCGTTTATATTCGGGTACTGATATGGAAAATGCTAACATTGCCGAGATTTTTTCTTCAATTCAGGGAGAAGGCCCTGAAGTAGGGATTCCCTACAACTTTATTCGTTTTACCGGATGCAATCTGAAGTGCCGTTACTGCGATACGGATTGGGCGAACGAACCGCTGGAATCCGCAAGGGTACTGAAATGCAGTACGGATATCGCCGAGCACCATTTCAATCCCATCTCCCTCGAGGATTGTTTGGCGATCATGTCGGGATTCAAGCACCGGAACTGGTGTTTTACCGGCGGGGAACCTATGCTGCAGTCTCAATTCATCGAAGCGCTGTTCCCCGGACTGAAGGGAAAGCGGTTGATGATGGAGACAAACGGAACCCTGCGGGATAATATCACCCCCGCGCTTGTTGACCGGATAGACGTCTGGTCTGTCGATATCAAACTGCCGTCGGTGTCCGGCGAGAGCGTAATGGAGGATAACCGGTTCTTTCTGCAGAGGCTGGATAACGCCAAGCAGGTGGTTATCAAGACCGTGTTCTCGGACGAGACTCCGGAATCCGAACTGAAGGCCGCGCTGGCTATGGCGGACGAGTTTAAAAAACTGAACCCGCGGATGTCGTTCGTATTTCAGCCTGTGACCCATGATGAAAAAGTGGTGACAGGCGATAATCTTGAAGTCATTTGTAAAATAATCGACAAGTTTGACTTCGAGATCCGGGTTCTCCCGCAGGTGCACAAGATACTGCGAGTATTATAGGGATTGTTCAACTTCCGATTATGTTAACCCCTTTGACAGTACGGTATCATCGTATGCCGGTTTTTACCGATATTATAACGGGGTACGAAATTGAAAGAGCATATCGATAACTATCTCAGGCATATGAAATACGAGAAGGGAAGTTCTGAGCACACCCTGAAGGCGTACGCCGAGGATTTCGAGGTATTCCTCGGATTCTGCGGCGAGGCCGGGATTCGATTGTTCGCCGAGATCGACTACCGTGTGCTGATGAACTATCTCACCGATCTCAGCGGGCGCCGCCTGAAAGCGTCGAGTCTCGAACGGAAAATCGCGTCGCTGAAATCCCTCTACAAATACCTTCTCCGCGAGGGTATTATAAAAAAGAATCCCGCCGACCTGCTCAGTTCGCCGAAGAAGGAGAAACGCCTTCCCGCCGTGCTGGAGAAGAACGAGGTCCTCGCCCTGCTGGAATCTATCCCGGAAGATTCGGCATTGTCCCTGCGCGATAAAGCATTGATCACCCTTCTCTACGCGAGCGGTCTGCGTGTGTCCGAACTCACCGGCCTCGATATCCTCGATATCGAGTATAAACAGGGCGTCGTACGTGTGGTCGGTAAGGGATCGAAGGAACGGATCGTACCGACCGGCGATACCGCGCGCAGGCTGCTGGGCAGATACCTTGCTGTCCGTGACGAGTTCCGCCCCGTGCCCGGCGAACGGGGGCTTTTCCTGACCCGCCGCGGGAAACGTATCACCGACAGGATGGTACGCTACATTTTAGAGAAGTATATCGAGAAACTCGCAGTCAACAAGAACGTGCATCCGCATACCCTGCGGCATACGTTCGCGACCCATTTGCTGGAGAACGGCGCGAATATCCGTGTCATACAGGAGATGCTCGGACATGCGAGCCTGTCCACTACTCAGATTTATACCCATCTTTCGCCTGAGAAACTTAAGGAAAGCTACGATAAGTTCCATCCCCATGCTAGTGTGTAATAGTGCGGGGTGAGTGAATTACTCCTTCAATACGTTGTCATGCTGAACCAGCCGAAGCATTAGATGTCACTCAGCGACCGTCTGATTAAATCCATCCCATTCAGTTCTACTCCGCATTCGATGGTAAACTCCGTATTCGGCTGAACCATGTCGACCGATTTGCCCTTGACAAGCATCCCGAAGCCGCGGATTTCCGTATGGGCGAAACGCGGCGAGATCGCGTCGAGAACCTCCCCGGAACGGATCTGGTTCTGCGCGCGGACAATCGCTCTGCCGCCGCCGATATTTTCCAGCACGGTGCCGACGAATTTATACTTTCGGGTATAGTCCGATGTTTCGGTCGCGGACACGCTTTCCCCGGTGCGGTACTCGTTCTCGTTGAAGTAGAACCCCGTGGTGTACGGACGATGGCTGACCGTGTCCAGTTCGGCGAGGATTGCCGGGTCGGGGGGAGTCCCCGCGAGCGCCCGGTCGAGAGAGTGACGGTACACCCGCGCGGTATTCGCGACATAGTAGATGCTTTTCATCCGCCCCTCGATCTTGAACCCGCTGATCCCGGCGCGCAGAAGGGCGGGAATATGCCCCGATAGGTTCAGGTCGCGCGAACTGAGGATAGTCGAACCGTGCCTATTCTCCTCGATCGGGAGATAATGATGCTCGCGGGTCGGCTCCATCAGGACGTAATTCCAACGGCAGGGCTGGGCGCAGTCGCCGAGGTTGGCGGAACGAATTTTATCGCGGCGCATTCCGCCCGGTTTTTCGCCGGGACGGTAGGTCGAGCGGGCAGTAAAATAGTTCGACAGAAGGCACCTGCCGGAATACGCGATACACATCGCGCCGTGCACGAACGTCTCTATCCGCAGGGACGTATTCCGTGCGATTTCGGATATTTCTTCGAGGGTCAGTTCACGCGCGAGGATTGCGCGGCTGATCCCGAGGCACTCGTAGAAACGCGCGGTTTCGATATTCGTCGTGTTCGCCTGCGTGCTGACATGGATATCCTTCCCGGGGTAATTCTCCCGCATCCACGCGATCGCTCCGAGGTCGGACAGGATAAACGCGTCGACCGGGATGGAATCGATCTCGCGGATGAAGGTTTTGAACGGCTCCAGATGCCGGTTATGAAAATAGATGTTCACAGCGAGGAAAATTTTCTTTCCGGCGGTATGCGCGGTCTTTACAGCCTCGGTGAGGCCGTCGAGCGAAAGGTTTCCAGCTCCCTCGCGGAGGGAAAACTCCTTCCATCCGAGGTAAACAGCGTCCGCGCCGTAATGGAGCGCAAACCGGAGTTTTTCCAGATTTCCGGCGGGAGAAATGAGTTCAGGTATCGGAAGCATAATGTATCCTCTTCATGCTGTTATTTGAAAATATCTTAACCGTATTCATGAATTATTACAATTTTCAGCCGGGATATTTACACAACCGCATGGATGTGCTAAAATGTGTAAAGGAGAAGTTATGCAGGTACTAATAAAAAAACTTCGGGACGACGCGATGGTCCCGGCATATCAGACCGATCAGAGCGCCGGCGCTGACGTGTTCGCGTGTCTGAACGAAGCGGTCACTCTGCATCCCGGCGAGATACAGATGATCCCCACCGGGTTTGCGATGGCGCTCCCGCAGGGGTACGAGGCGCAGATTCGCCCGAGAAGCGGGCTGGGTTCCAAAGGTATCTCGGTACCGAATGCGCCGGGGACTATCGACGCCGACTATCGCGGCGAGGTGAGGGTCATCCTGATTAACCTCGGCAAGGAACCGTTCGTCATACGGCATCATGACCGTATCGCACAGATGGTGATCGCGCCTGTGATACGCGGGGTATTCGCCGAATCGGGCGAACTGCCTGAGACGGTACGGGGCGAGGGCGGATTCGGGAGCACGGGTACCGGCAGATAGAATTGAGTTGCCGGGGTTTGGAGGAAAAACGATGAAAATGATGTGGTATCGGATTTTAGCTGTCGCTAATGCAATCTTTTTTTTCGGCAACGTAATCGTCAGCTTTATTACGATTCCCGAGGCTTCGGACGGTAAAATTGCGGGGCAGCTCTCAGGCGAACTGCCGGAGCTTTTAAAATTTTTCGGTATTAATGTTTCCATATGGGCTATAATCTATCTGCTGCAGTTCGGGTTTCTGATCTATCAAATATATAAGGTATTCCGCGCGAACGAACCTCCGCTGTTTTTCGAACGAATCGGCGTATTCTATCTTTTCGCGTGTATTTTTAACTCCGCATGGATTTATACATGGCATCTCCAGATTGTCTGGCTTTCGCTCGTCATGATGTTCGGACTCCTGATAACGTTAAGTATCATCTATGTCCGTCTCCGGCCGGGGCTTGAGGAATTCACGATTCGCCAGCAATGGATGCTGACGCTTCCGTTCAGCGTCTACACAGGGTGGGTCACCATCGCAGCGGTTGCGAATATCACTACCGCGCTGTCGGTATACGGGATGGACGGGTGGGGGATTTCCGCCACCGCATGGACGATCATCATGATAACGTTATCAACTGTTATCGCCGCCACGGTACTCTATATCCGCCGCGATCTGGGATACGCATCGGTCATAATCTGGGCGTTTACGGGAATCATACTGAAACAGATGTCGGGCTATCCCGACGAGGGGTTGAAGATTATTATAGCAGCAGGCGCCGGAATGGTGATATTACTCGTCGATTCGATCGTCGCGCTGGTGAGGACAAGACGGACAACATCCTGATTCCCGGAATATCGAAGCGTGAATATTTTATATTGGGGGCAATATGAAAAAAACAGTTCTGTACCGGATTCTTGCAATCGCTAACGGTTTGTTTTTTGCGGGAACCCTTTTCGTTAACTATCTATCGACCGCATTACCTCTGAACGGGAAAACTCCCGGACAACTGTCCGATGAAATCCCCACCCTTTTCGTTCCGGCGGGGATTACTTTCTCGATCTGGGGGGTTATCTATCTTCTCCAACTGATATTTATTGTTTATCAGTTCATCGAGGTTTTCCGTTCGCCCGAAACGCCGAAGTTTTTCGAGCGTATCAGCATTTTATTTATACTGAGCTGCATATTCAATATGGGATGGATTTTCGCGTGGCATTATGAACTTGTTTGGTTATCCCTAATCATCATCGAGTTTTTACTGGCGACGTTGATTCTGGTCTATATGCGTCTCCTGCCCGTTTTGAAGGAAATGACTAATCCGGGAAAGTGGATGGTAGGGCTGCCGTTCAGTATTTACCTCGGATGGATCACGGTTGCGGCTATTGCGAACGCCACAACGTTTCTGGTCAAGTACGGATGGGACGGATGGGGCATTTCTGCGATTGTCTGGACGATTCTGATGATTATTGTCAGCGCGGTGACGGCGGTTTTTATGCTGATGACGCGGAAGGATGCTGCATATGCCTTGGTGATCGTATGGGCGCTCGTGGGGATTATCCTGAAACGCTCGGTGAACAATCCAGACACGGGTGTGCCGATTATAATCGCATCGGGAACGGGTATATGCGTCATAATTATTGCGTCTGTTATAGCGCTGGGGCAGAGGGAAAAAACCGCATCATAAACCTTATTTCTTCAATGGGAGAAGCGTGCGGCGGATATCGTCGAGAATACCGGGCGGAACATTCTTTATATGCGGGCCGTTGTTAAAGAAATCGTCGAATGACTGCTGGCATGCGCCCCCGCCTGCCCACCCCGGATAATAATCGGTATACCATGTCAGGCATCCTTCATAGGTGTGTACGCCTTCAACCTTGTAACCGCCCTTCCATGAGACATGATCCCACTTCCAGTCCTTTTTCATTTCTTCCGGGATCGGTGTTTTCTTTATATCCGGCATGTTTATTCCCTGCTTTCCGGTTCACGATAAAAAACATTCCGCGGATGCCGCGGGTATTTCCCTTAAAAGGAAAATTGCGTCCGGTATCCGCTATTCCCGGGGGATCGAAACTGATTTTATTTCACTATGATCGTTATCTGCGAGGGAGAATTGAGGATGATCTCCGGCCTTCCCTGATACTCCTTTACAATGCCCGTTACCTTGACCGTCTTATTCAAATAGAACTTCTCCGGGTTCATGGGAAATTTCGGCAGGTCCGACGCGAATATTACGAGGCTCAGGAACTTCTTATAATTCGGGTGGAAATTCAGGTAGCATACCTTTCCCGTGTTTTTAGTTTGCACAATCTTCCCCTCGAACGTGACCTGCCGGCCATAATAAAGATGGGCGTCCTCCCATTGAGCTGTTTTTCCCGGCTGGACGGACGGGGGTTTATCGGTTGCTGCGGTTTTTCCGGCCATCGCGCTGTAAACATCTTTCTGCTTCTCCGGGGATAGCGATTCGAAACGCATGAGAAGGAGATGCGACGAATATTCTTTCCATAATCCGGCTTTGCTCATCCATGCCGATTTTTCTGCGTTGAGAAAATCGTCTCTGAAAACGAAAGACGCCTCGGTTTCCGTTATGGCAATACCCTTCCGGATCATTTCGAGATTCAGGAATGTTTTATCGATATAAACATAGTATTTAGGATGAGCGGGATCGGAATTTGTGATCAGCGGGTCTGGTTCGATATGGCAGGTTTTCCCCTTTACCTCGGTCAGAAAATACTGCATAACAGTTTCCTTCACCGGCGACGGGTTTTTATCTGCGGGAAACAATACGCCCGCAAGATACACGGGGGGGTGACGGTCGAGGGTCAGTGAATAATCCTGCGAGACGGCTATGATCGTGTAGTTCGACGCATGATCGGGCAGTGTCAGGGTGATTGCTCCGGGTTTGCCGAAAACCCTGAACAGTATCGCAACGGTCAGCAGTATCAGGGTGACTATTATCCCGGGCAATGCGGGGACGTGTTTCGGGGAACCGTGCGGATCATCCATTCTGGAATATATCGCAGATGATTCTTTGCAGGACGAAAATGTCCGTCAGAGGTTTACGGACGACGGCGGAGATGTCCCATTTTTTACTCTCGCTTTGTAAAATCTCGATTTGCGAACCGGTCAGGATAATTATTCGCGGGCCGTATATTTTGTATTCATCACGAATCTTCTTGATCAATCCGAAACCGTCCAAGACCGGCATATGCAGATCGGTGATCACCAGGTCGTAGCGTTGACTCTGAATCTCTTCCCACGCATCCTGACCGTTTTGGGCGATAGTGATCCGGTGCCCGAAATTGGAAAGAATTTTTTTTAATAACTGGTTGATCGCATCGTTATCGTCGGCAATGATGATATTCAATCTCAGAGCCGTTTCCTTGAGAATCAGAGAATCGAGACGGTGATAGATCTCCGCGTAATTCTCCGCGATTTTTTCGATACGGTTAATTATTTTCTCGTCAAACCCCAGGTCTTTATCGTCCGAAAGCAGGATCAATCCGTCGCAGTATCTTCCGGTTGTTTTACTGCTTTTTTTCACGGGTATCCACGCTGAAGAATGGTCTTTTGTGGTCATACAGATGGTTCTTGGATTGAACAGGGATGACTTAATTTTTTGGGATTCGGTATGAAAAGAATTGGTATAGTAAGAGCCGAATGCGGTAAGCGGTATGGACGCGTCGGTTCTCTCATGCTCGAGAATGTATCCGCAAAGGCACTCGTACTGTTTCTCAATCCCGTTATGTTTCGCTCTGATCGAGTTCTCTGTTTTTATGAAATCCTCGGAATAACCCTGATAAAAATAGAAAGGAAAATCGTCCTCGGCATTTCTCAAACGCAGAGCCATTTTTCCGCAGTCCGATACGGCGGTAATCATTTTCATCACCATCTCGGTGATATGGTCTAAAATCTCCCTGTTCTTGACGATCAGGTGGTCCGCGGATAGATTCTTTTGCATATTTTCCCCTCAAAATATGAAATTATAATACTATTTGGTTTATTTTACAGAAATAAATCAATTTGTCAATACTTATTTTAATAGTATTTTTATATCATAAGAATATATTTGCTAATATGTTAATTATATATATACATGGCTGAGCGTGATTATGCAATAAATCATTTATATTTAAATAAGTCCCATTAATGATTAAGGGAATAGGACAAAATGATAACAAGTCTATCTCCGCGGTCGGCGGGGGCAGGGTTCATTTCATACGGCTTATCAGCAGACCCATGAATTATTGCTAATTTTTTTTTATTTTTCTATAATATTACCACCGCAAAGGAGTAAGTATGCCAAAAGAAAAAGGAAAAGTAAAGAGTGAATTCAGAACGGAAACCGAACCGGAGATGTGCAATGGCGCAGATTTAAAAATTGACATCAGTCTAAACGAGAAGGATAAGAAAACGGGTTCGTTCATGTTCGGGATTATCCTGATAGTCGCGGGGGGATGCTTTTTATTGGGGCACTTCTTTCCGTTCTTCAGGATTGGAAATCTATGGCCGCTTTTTATCATGTTTCCCGTTCCTTTTATTTCTATAGCCGTGATTACCTACCGCCGGAAGGCGGCGGGAGCGCTTATTCCGATAGTCATTCTCACATTCCTGACCGTGTACTTCCTGTGGCTGAACATAGTAGGCTGGGCGTCGACCGCGCAGACATGGCCGAATTTTATTCTCGCGCCGGGACTTGGTTTTCTGGCCGCAGGCCTGTACGGCAGAGAGGTCGGATTTTATATTCCTGCGGGTATTCTGATCGGTTTAGCGCTCATTTTTTACTTTGCGTTCTTCAACTTCGGTTTGATGATCGCGGTCTTACTGATTGCGGTCGGGATGCTGATTATCGGAAAGACCATATTTCAACTGGCAAAAAAGAAATCGTAAAATTTAACGGGGCGGCCGCTTAATGACCGTCCCTTCTTTTTTCTTCAGGGGATCGATCTTATCGATCATGGTGGACGCGAACGCAGCGACTGCCGATCCGATGATTGCCGCAGCAAAATAAACCCATATTTCATCCAGACGCGACGAGAATAACGCGAGAGCCGCCGCGCGCAGGGAATGACCCGCCGGGTAATGGAACGGCGCTGTCAGATAAGTGATAACCGCATACATCGACCCAGCCGCGAGCGCGCCCCGCTGACCGGTGATCTTTCCTCTCTGCGACACACGCATGATTACGAATGTCAATAGAAATATGACTACGCTCTCGAATACGAGGGTTTTAAGGAGACTGATGCCCGGCTGGATAGATTCAGGCTCGCCGAGCAGGGGAAAGAATACTCTGAATAACCCCACCGCGAGGAATACCGCGATTGTTTGGCACGCGAAGTAAATCAGCATCCTGCGGGTCTTGATTTTTCGCGCGACCCAGAATGCAAACGTGACCGCGGGATTGAAGTGCGCCCCGGACACTCTGCCCACTGCAAGGGTCAGCCCGAAGATAGCGAGACCGAGGAAAAGGTATTCCAGAAGGGAATGCCCCAATATCCCCATCGACGTTGGGATAACCGTCATCCCTGTCCAGAAAAATATTATCCCGAACGTTCCGATCATTTCGGCGGCGTATCTTCTTAAATTCGAGCGTTTTATCGGTGTTTTCATTTTCCCTGCCTTTTTATTCAGCGTTTGTCTCTCATGTAATTTACTTTTATCACCAATCCATTAGCCGTTATAATTTTAATATGGGTGACGGCCGACAGTGGTCATTTCTTATTTTTAATTTTAGTAGATGACCATGGAGATTCTTCTTTTCCGGTGGCGGCGAAACGGATCAGGAAAAACGCCGCCGCGAGAGCGAGAAGCCCCCATATAATGCCCCATACCACAGGGGGAAGCGGGATGATCCGCGACATGGCATACGCGTCCGATCCGGGGATATCGCGCGAGATCAGGTCTTCCTTGATATCGATGATCGCGTACATGACGCTTGTCAGCCCGATGAATTTCAGCAGGATATCGTTCACAATCTCCGGGGCGAGCCATCCGGTGACTCCGATGCCGAGTCCGAACAGGACGGCGAACAGGAACCCGAAGCTGATGATCGGACGGATGTATAAAATCGCAATTATCAGAACAAGTACGCCGATCACAGTCGAAATGATCTTATCGAGATTGGTACGCGAGGCGAGTATCAGGATCAGCCCGCCCCACAGCATACTCCCGAGATATCCCGCCATCACTACCAGCCATTGCCAGCCGCCGATAGTGGTGCATACCCCGCCCAGGTCCTGCGATATTTCTATCCCGACAATCCGTCCACCGGTGATAGCCGCCGCAAGCCCGTGCGAAATCTCGTGCAGGAGCACGACGAACAGTTTGAAGGGATAGAACAGTACGAAGTTCCAGAACACCGCAATCAGGACAAACATTCCGGCAAGCAGCGCGACCAGCGTCCAGTTGACCTCGTCCTTCTTATACTGCAACGATTTCATAATTCGCTCCATGCAATGATAGAAATTGTAACGGTATCCGCGCCGAAAAGCAAATATTGGTCGCTGCGCGGCTGCCAATGCCGATGTCAAACTTGGTGTAAGCAGAAAAAAATATCCCGTGATGATGGAATTGGTTAAAAACGCGCATGCTTCGACAACGCTCAGCATGACGGGCTTGTCACCCTGAGCCTCGTCGAAGGGTGATCGGATATGCGGAGTACGTGAATACGGATGAAATCCTGCGCCATCAATCAGCACGGGCTTAATGATAAATACTTACCCGAAGTTTCATATCGGAATTAGTGTACGAAGTACACTCAGTACACTTGGCATGACGGGCTTGTCACCCTGAGCCTCGTCGAAGGGAAATCGGACAATCGCAGTATGTGAAACCAAATGAAATCCTGCGCCATCAATCAGCACGGGCTAATGATAAATTCTTACCCGAAGTTTCATAACGGAATTAGTGTACTAAGTACACGCAGCACTCGGGATTAGTGTACGAAGTAGACTTGGCATGACGGGTTTGTCACCCTGAGCCACGTCGAAGGGTGATCGGACACGCGCAGTACTCTCGGCGCCTAAACGAACTTCTTTATAACCTTATTGACGCGGGCGGCCTGAGTGGGGGAAAGATCGGGTTCGCGCAGACGCAGGACGCGCACAAACCCGTCCTTGAATTCCGGGGATACGGCGTGCAGGATACTCTCGCAGTACTGCGGTACGCTTTTCGGGCGGGTGGTTTTCAGGAGTTCGAAGAGGACGGGAAAAATCTTACGGGCATACTCCGTCTTCCCTGACGCGATCCCCGCGAGAACCCTGACCGCGCCGTCCACAGTGATGACCGATCCTGTGTTCAGGAGTTCGGCAAAAAGATCGGTATGCGGAAAAAGCCCGTCGGCGCGCAATGCCGCGATAGTCGACAGCGCGATCATCGAGCCCCACACCATCCGGTTATTCTTGCTCTTCAAGAGTTTTACATAACTCTCGTAGTAGTCCGCGATCAGTTCGGGCTTGACATACCCGATTTCGTAAAGCGTCTTGATACAGTCGTTGGCGATATTCTTATCCTTATCGAATAGATGCTCCGCGAGTTCACGGATACCGTCCCGGTCGTCCTTCTCCCGCAGTTCCTTCGCGAGTTCCTGGTTGGGAACCTCGTCGCGCCGCCCCAGACTAGTTGCGAGTTTATCGATTACGCTCATAAAATCCTCCCTTTCTCCGTTTCGATTAGAGTATCACGGACGGGCAGATTCGTCAAACAATTTTCAAAAGTCGGGGCGTATTTTACAGTTCGCTAAAAATCGGTTATAATAATCGATACGCGGAGGAACCAACGTGATATTTAAAGACGAAGTGGAGATACATGTAAAGGCGGGGAAAGGCGGGGACGGGGCGGCGACGTTCCGGCGGGAGAAGTATGTCGATCACGGCGGGCCGGACGGCGGCGACGGCGGATACGGCGGGGATGTACTGATTCGCGCGGACGTCAACCTGCGTACGCTGTCGCATATCCATAACCGCCAGCGTTTCAAAGCAAAAAACGGGCATGACGGTAAAAAACAGCATATGACCGGGGCGATGGGCGAATCGATTACAATAACCGTGCCGCAGGGTACGCAGGTATACGACACCGAATCAGGCGAACTGATATGCGACCTGACCGGGCCGGAGAGCGAGTTTATAGTCGCATACGGCGGGCGCGGAGGGGCGGGGAATACCCACTTTAAAAGCTCGACGAACCAGACGCCGTTTTACGCTAAACCCGGTAAGCCCGGCGAGGAGCGGACGCTCCGTCTCGACCTCAGACTGATTGCGCATGTGGGATTGGTCGGTTTCCCCAACGCGGGCAAGTCCACGCTGATATCGAAGATTACCAACGCCCGCCCGAAGATCGCGGACTACCCGTTCACGACCCTCGAGCCGAACCTCGGAGTGATGACACCCGACGGGGCGTATGCGTCGGTACTGATAGCGGATATCCCCGGACTGATCGAGGGCGCGCATGAGGGAAAAGGCCTCGGGATCGAGTTCCTCAAGCATATCGAGCGCACGAAGATCATTCTTTACATTCTCGATATCTCGGACGAACCGATGAAGAAGTTCGAAATACTGCGGGACGAGCTTCGCGGGTATTCGGAGACACTCGCGTCACGGAGGTTCATGGTCGCGCTGAACAAGATCGACCTCATGCCCGATCAGAAGGAAACCGAGAAGATTACGAAAAAATTTAAAAAGCTCACTCCCGATGTAATGACGGTATGCGCGCTCCAGGGGAGTGGCCTGAAAGATTTGGAATGGACTATCTACAATACGTATGTGGAATGTGAAAAGAGAGATAAAGAGGCGGCGCTCCATGAAACTGCAAGTAAACGGTTTGATTTTTAATGTCGCGCGCGTAACGCTCAAGCTCGGCACCCGGCAGGTCACCGATGTCGACGGGATCAATCATGCGAATATCGAAAAGATAGCCGCGGAAGTGGCGGCGATTCGCGCGTCGGGGATCGAGTTCATCCTCACGGTGAGCGGGGCGATCGGGCTGGGAAGGCTCGAATTCCGCGATAGGCTCGGCGTCGGCAAACTCCCGTTACCGCAGAAACAGGCGCTCGCCGGGGTGGGGCAGGTCGCGCTGATGGAGCTTTTCAAGGAGAAGTTCGCGAAGCACGGTATCCCTGTCGGGCAGGTGCTCCTCACCCACGCCATCTTCGAGAACCGGAACACATACCTCAACGCCCGCAACACGCTGAACACGATGCTCCAGATGGGAATTCTCCCTGTCATCAACGAGAACGACTCGGTCGCGGTCGAGGAGATCCGTTTCGGCGATAACGACCGTCTCGGCGCGCATGTCGCGCTTCTCACCGATTCCGACCTGTATATCATGCTGTCCGATATCGACGGTTTCTACGCGGACTACGGTACGCCCGATAGCCGCCTGATGAAAGTAGTCGACCTCGACACCGAACCGTCGCTCGCGCAGCACGCCGGGGATAATGAGTCCCATCTCTCGACCGGCGGAATGCTGACCAAGATCGAGGCCGCGCGGATGACCAATCTGAGCTGCGTCCCGTCGGTGATCGCCAACGGGTTCAAGGCGGGCGTCCTCCCCGCGATATTCGACAACCTCCGCGAGGGAACCGTATTCGTATCGAACCGTTGCAAACTCAACCAGAAGAAGCGCTGGATATCGTCGAAACATACGCGCGGTAAGATTATTATCGACGACGGCGCTGTCAACGCTGTCCGGGCGCACAAGAGCCTGCTGCCGTCGGGAATCGTCCGGGTGGAGGGAAAGTTCGAGCGCGGGGATAATGTGCTGGTGACGAACAACGAGGGCGGGAAGGTCGCGGCGGGGCTGGTGAACTTCGGCGCGGACGAATGCGCGAAGATCGCCGGGCATAAGACGTCGGAGATCGAGGCTATCCTCGGAGTACCCGGATCGCAGGATAATGTCATCCATATCGACAACATGGTCGTGCTGTAGGAAATAGAATATTACACAGAATGTATAGTTATGCTGTGAATTTATCTATTAATCTTAACAGATTTGTTTTAGTTTCTGCTATTTTACTAATTGCAGTGATTTTATTTCTTACACGCTCTTTTATCGAATTCTCTAAAAAAAATTTATTCTTTATATATTGGTTTTGTTCTTGATTAAAAAAATTAGTAATAGGGTTTTTATTTATTACAATGAATTCATTTTCATCTTTTTTAAATGCAATAGATTTTATTGAAAATATACTAAATATATCAGAAAAACGCTTATCGAAAGATAATAAAGTAGGAATAATATATCTTGCATCTTCTTTAGGTTGAAAAGTAAAATGTTGCTTCATCCAGAAGATATGTAATAAATCACCGGCCATACTCTGTATCTCATATAATAATTTGTTTTTGTTTTTGTTTTTATGAATTTTTGAGAAGAATCTTAATTGATGAGAATTGAAATAATGTATTGCTAAAATGGCAATATCTTCAATATAGACGGAAAGCTCAGTATCAAAGAAAAATAATAACTCACAGAATTTTTTAAAAAGAGATTTTTTTGGTGAAATAAACTGAATTTGTATTATTTTCATCAAAGAAATGTAAATTAAATCGAAATATATATTATATTCATCCGTAAATTGAGGATCATGAAAATTATTTAGCATAATGTCTAATATTTTCTGAACATTACTATTGATTTCAGAATTAGAAATCAATGAAACGAGTCTTCTTGTTTTTATAAACTCAGAATAGTTTAAAGTACGAAGTGTTTCATATGCTTTTAAAGTATCAAATATTTCAGGAATAACATTTTCATTTTCTAGCATATTTTTATAGTTTTCAATAAGGTATGGTAAAGGATCAAAGTCAATATTTCTCTCAAATAAATAATTAATAACTTCTAGAAAATCAGAAGGTGGAGAAACTCCTTTGTTTATATAAGTTCTAAAATAGCTAACTGCTTGAGTATCAAGAGAAATTATTAAATCAATAGGGATTTCTGATGATCCATTATTTAGCCTTTTTGCGATTGTCTTCGGATCATAAAAAAATAAATTATTTGTCTGAAAAAGGCTATTTATTCTACATCCTGCCGTAAAGTTTTTATTAAATACATCTTTTATTGGAACTCTATTACTATTTTTTGCGTTATTTGAAGATTCATAAATAATGCAATAATCCTTCACTTGATGAAAATAATAGCTATACTTCATTAGTACTTCCAATTCATTCTCTGAGTTTAATATATCATAAATGTATTCTTTCATAATATCCTCTTTAAGTTTCTCTATAATTTAAATATATAATAATAATTATATAATATATTAATAAAAAATCAATTAGTGTTGCTGAAATAAGAATCAGTACTCTCCTTGACATCCCAATACTACCTATGTTATAATAGTACTATATAGTACAATTATAGTTAGTACTATAAGAGGTGCTTATGTTATTCCCGGAGACAGGAATCCCGCATATGTTCGAGATGATTGCGTATACCTACACCGCGACACGAAGGCTTGTGAGCGACCGGCTCGCCCCATATGGGATCACCTATGCCCAATGGGGCGCTCTGTACGGATTGTACCGTCACGACGGCCTACGTCAGGTCGAGCTCGCGAAGATGATCGGGATAGACACCACGAACGCGATGGTTATATGCGACGGGCTGGAGAAAAAGGGGTGGATCGTGCGTGACAGCGACCCCACAGACCGCCGCGCGAATATCCTCCGCACCACTCCCGATGGGCGTGCCCTGATGGACGAAACCCTCGCGGTGGTGACAAGCCTCTACGCGGACGCGTCGAGGGATATCTCCGAAAAGGACGCGGACATTGCGAGTAAAGTAATAGAACGGTTTCTGAAAATTGTGATGGAGAAGTCGGATGAGTGAATTCAGGGCGGATTGTCCGTGCC
Source organism: Brevinematales bacterium (assembly GCA_020059465.1). GTDB lineage: Bacteria > Spirochaetota > Brevinematia > Brevinematales > GWF1-51-8 > GWF1-51-8. The sequence goes on along the minus strand of JAGVBZ010000008.1, from coordinate 157,941 downwards.
GGAAACGGAAATGTGTCAACTGGGGAAACTGTGACGCCTGCCGGGAAAAACATGCCCGGAAAGGCGGGCGGCCGGCGTGCGAACGCGGAAAAAAGAATTAGGGGATGCCGATGGAGCAAATACTATATTTGTGGCTGATCGTTCTCGGATCGATGACCGCAGTCATTGTGGTGGTTTTCCTGATCCCGCTTTTTATGTCTATCCCCGCGATGGCGAGCCTGCCACGCCCGCCGCATGACAGAGAGTCTGTCGACGGGGTAATTACTATTGAGGACGCGGCTGAGGAGTGCCGTTCTACGGGTTTGGCCGGGCTGGAACTGGTTGAGTACGCACGGATGCTGGTCGCGAAAAAGATGAGGTACTCCGTCCGGAACTCCTACGATATGCCCGGCAGGGCGTTCGAACGCGGGCAGGGATACTGCTGGCATATGGGATGGGCGCTCCATATGATACTCGAACGCCTAGGGTTCCGTCCGCGGATAGTGCATGCGTTTCGGGTAAAATTTCCCGCAGGGTATGTCGAGGGAGTCTGGCGCGAGGGGGGAATATTGGGGCATATGTGGGTGCGGGTCGCCGTAGACGGCGCGGAGTACGATGTCGACCCGGGGCGGAAGGAGAACCGTCCGGGCGCGATGCACTGTACCCCGTTATCGAAGGTTATCCCGTTGTCGCTTATTATCAGCACGCTGACCTACCTCGGTTCGCCGTACATCAACTCGATGAAGTATTTTAAATGGCGGAAAGTAAAAATAAAGAAGGAAAAAGATGACAGGCGTTCATGAATAATATAAAATATTGAAAAACCTGAAGGAGCGGTGAATGAATGTTGTATTGATCATTCTCGGTATTATAGCGGGATTCGTCGGGCTGATGTTTTTCTTTTTAATGTGGGGGATGGGGCCGATCAAGAAGATGAAGATAAATAATGTCGATATATCGAAAATCAAGGACGGAGCTTATAAGGGCGAGTTCAAGAAAGCACGGTGGAATTATATAGTCGAGGTGACAGTGAAGGGCGGGAAGATCACCGGGATTACCAATGTGAAAATGCAGTATCCGGAACTTGAGAAGTTCAGCCAGGATATGACGGCGACGATTATCAGCGAACAGCGTGTGAATATCGACGCGCTTTCCGCCGCGACGGTCGATTCCAAGGCCTTCCTGAAGGCTGTCGAGAATGCGTTGACGGAAATAAAGTAAGAGGGAAATTTATGAAAAGGAGAACGGCTGTGACGGTAGTATTAATCATTATCGGTGTAATAGCGCTTATCGGCGTTATCGGAGTGTATTTCGGTACAAAAGGGATGAAGGAGATCAAGGAAATGAGTATCGGGACTCCCGATGTCTCCAAACTTCCCAACGGTGTGTATCACGGCGAGTTTCATCATGCCCGTTGGAATTATAGTCTTGAAGTTAAAGTGCAGGGGGGGAAGATCGCCGGGATTACATATGTTCCAAATGATTTTGGGATGAAAGAGGAAATGAGCGGAAAAATCATTCAATCCATTATCGATAAGCAGAATCTTCAATTAGATACCTATTCCGGCGCGACTATCGATTCCATAGCATTTCTGAAGGCTGTCGAGAACGCGGTAACCACGTCGAAATAATCCGCAGCAGGAAAAACTCATCATAATCGAGAATTGTTCGGACTACGGGAACGGCCGTCAGGCCTGCGCAAAGCAGGATTTCCTGATGGGGACTGTAGTCGAGCAGAGGGTGTACGGACGGAACGCGAAACATATCGCCCGGACGGTCTCCCGCGAGATGGCGCGCCTTGAACGCCTGTGGAGCGTGTACCGCCCGTCGAGTGAGATCGCCCGTCTGAAGACTCATGCCGGGCATAGGCCGGTCTGGGTGCATCCCGAAACTATCGCTGTGCTCACACTCGCGCGGGAGATGCGCGAACTGACGGGCGGGGTGTTCGATATCGCCGCCGCGCCCCTCGTACGCCTGTGGCGGAACGCCACAGACGCGGAAGTGTCCCCGTCCGGCCGGGAGATCGCCGAAACCCTTGCAATATCGCAGGGACATCCTATCGAAATTAACGGACGCAATGTGTTCCTGCCGATGTGCGGGATGGAGCTTGACCTCGGGGGTATCGGTAAGGGGTTCGCCGCCGACCGCGCGATGGAGATTTACCGGAGATACGATGCGGAGGGCGCGATGATCAACCTCGGCGGGAACGTCATGGTCATGGGGCGTAAGCCCGACGGGTCGCCGTGGAGGATCGGGATACAAAGCCCCGCATCGGACGACGGCGAGAGCGCGGGATGGATCGAGGCCGATGAATGCTCGGTAGTGACATCGGGGGGATACCGGCGCTTCTTCCATATCGGCGGGGAGTTCTTTCCGCATATTATCGACCCCCGTACGGGCCGCCCTGCGGAGACCGATATCGCGGGGGCGACCATCGTCTCGTCCTGCTCCGCCCGCGCCGACGCGTTGGCTACCGCCGTCTATGTGCTAGGGGTCGAGCGGGGACTTGCGCTGATCGAGTCGCTGCCGGACACGGAGGCGGTGATTATCGGGAACGGCGGCGAGGTACTGCGTACGGCTAACGCCGATTTCAAATTTTATACAAATAAGCAAATATAGCCCGTGATGAGGGCGAAGTTTGATTATCGGGCGGGATGCATGGGACAGTACTGCTTACGGCTAACGCCGATCTTAAAATGAGTGTTCATATCGATAGATAGCCCGTGACGCTGTCTTGGCGATTTGGGGGGAATAAACTGTCAGGTGATTACCGTATCTGTACACATTTACTATCTATAAAAATATCATGCGGTGATTTTGTTAGTTATTAATTCCTTATTATCTTTTAAATACTCAATATCATCTAAATAAAGAATATGATGACCATCATCCAAATTTCTTTGAGAATCGATATTTCCATTTTCAGCTTCTTGTTTCATGAAATTTACCAATGATGACAGGCGGATAATGAGAGTGTCTACTAAGAGATTTCGGTCTTCAATATTAAAACCATAAACATCCAAGAATATTTTAGTTCTTTTAACCTGTGCTTCAAATGTTTTAAAAGAATCTGGATTTTTCGGGTTCTTTAAAGGCGCCCATCTATAGACCGCGTATGAGACATCCCAGATTTTTGGACCGGGATGAAGTGTATCAAAGTCTATAATACCAAAGGGTTTGTCATCAATAAATGTTACATTATAGGGTGCAAAATCTCCGTGACACATTACTTCCATGGGCTCCCTGGCTCTCAACATCCACTTTTCATTACCATTTATCTTATCCATATATTTTTCACTATATCTGTGATACTTAGATAGAAGTTTTGCCACTTCAATAATAATTTCATCTGTCTTGAGCATTTCAGGTAGCGGGTAATTATAAACCTCCCCTGGGACATAAGATAAAACTTCATTTTCATCATTAATGCTAATTGGTTTTGGAATAAAATCACATCCTAATCCAATAATGAATTCAAGAAATGAATGAACATTTTTACTCCAATCATTTGAAGGACGTACTATATCATTGCCTATTTTGAAAATTTTACCAATTCTTCCACCCTTGAGTTCTTCTTTATAAGCCATATTTTTCCTTATTGTGATAAATCACCTCTTTCCTAATCATACTAGAAATCTAATCTTGAAGAATATGTAACTATGTTATTTAAAAATCCATAAAATCTTGTCAGTAACCAGATAAAACAATCCGCGAGGACATGCCCCGCGGACGGTTATCTACATTTATACTCTATCAGCTTCCGAACACCTTCTTCAGCAGATCGGTCACACGCGCGGCGGGGTCTTTCCGTATCTTCGCCTCTTCCTGCGCGAGCATATAGTACAGCCCGTCGAGCGCCTTATTATTCACATAGTCCGCGAGGTCGAAATTAACCTTCTGCACGAGCGGGATCGAGTTGTACTTATCGATCAGCGTCTTGTAGAGCTTGGTGATCCCCACCTCGTCCATCGCCTGCTTGATAACCGGGGCGAACACGCCGTAGAGCGACTTGCGGGTGACTTTCTCGAAGAACGCGGTCGCGGCGTTCTCGGAACCCTTGAGGATATTGTTCGCGTCCTCGACCGTCATCTTGGAGATCGCGTCGAGGAAAATATCGACCGCTTTGGCGGCGGCCTTCTCGGCGGCGCGGTTCATCGATAGGATAAACTCGTCCACCTGACTGCCGAGGCCTATCGAACGGAGCTTATCGGCCCAGTCCTTGAGCTGCGGGGGCAGCGGCAGGGCGATCTTCGGGCTCTTGAGGTAGCCGTCGGACTTCGATACGAACGACACCGCGTTTTTGATACCGACCTGCAGGGCTTCCTTGAGGCCGGAGATGATCGTCGCCTCGTCGAGCGGCGCGGGCTTGGCCGCGGGTTTCACGATCGACGTCAGGTCGCCGGTCTGCTGGCATGACGCGAGGAATAACAGCACGATGAGCGGTAAGTATTTTTTCATGGGAACCTCCTATAGATGGTATATTGTATCATCTGCGGGCAGGATTTGCAATTATCGCACCCTGCGAGTCGCGCACAAAAATTCTTTGCTTTCTTTCCCGGCCGTTTGCATTTTATCTTGTTCCCCCGCCCCGCTTCTCGGCATCCATGCCGTCGCGGGACTCCTCGCATCCTGCGAGTCGCGCATTAAATCTCTTTGCTTTCTTTCCCGGCCGTTTGCATTTTGTCTTTTTCTCCCGCGCTTTAAAGCGCTTCTCCTGAGCTTTATCCGGCGGGGCGCTCTTTGGAACCTTTCCGGCGACAGAAAGTATCATATCTACCATTCGCTTCCGGCATCGGGAGACTCCTACTTTATTTTGGTACTTGTGAACACATTACAATCTGCATTACCACTGATACTATAAAAATAATAATAACAAAAGGTAATGTTTGAGTAAAACTGACTGATATTTCTTTTGTTCTTTTATACTCTTTATAATCTCTGAAATAAAATAGTATAAAGACCAAAATAAAAGCAAACCACATACCACTTATTTTATATGTAAGTAATAAATCTATTAATGGCCCAAAGATACGCTCAATTAAATCATATTTTGGATTGTATATCTTCGGATAGGCATTGTTTTGAGTAATACTATTAGTAACATTAGTAATGATTGGATGATTCGTTAAAATATGGGGTAATGATTCCATTTTTATATATCCTTGTTTTATTTATGGACGGGAGTAATAGCCATATTGATTATTATTATTATTGACACTGCCTCCGGATTTTAAGTACTGATAAAAGAAATAACAAATATTTGTATTTGTATATTGGGAATTAATACTATTATAAGCATTGGCTGTAACTGAATAAATAAGACCAATCAAGCCACCGAGTGCGGATGAAGGGGGTGTATTTTCGGTGTTTTCTATAATTTACCCCGTACGACACGGATATCTTAACATTTTTCAATAACATTCGCAATCAACTGCTGAAAAATCGTGAAATTTGCATAAAATATTGAAATTCCGGGGGTAAAACTCCGAAAATGGTAGAGTACGATTATACCGTATCCTCATGATTGATATTTTTTATTTTCAATGGTATGATAAGGATATTGGGGGTAATTATTAAACGGATAAAAAGTCTTACCGAGCTGACCGGTGTCATCACCTCGCTCCCGCGGGGGGGATACCTTGTGAACACTTCCGCCGGGTACATACAATTCGGTGCGCCTCCGGAGACGTTGAAGGATACGAAGCTCCTTCCTCTGGGCATACCGACTATATTTATTCTGCCCTATAATCATTTTCACCCCGAACAGGGCATCAGTATGGCGGAGGTGGAATTCCCGCTATACTTCAATTTTTATATCCGTCAGAAGAAAACCACGGTATATATCAATCCGAACCATATCGAGAACATGAAAACAGTGCTGACCGAGGCTAACTTCGGCCCGGAGAAGATCGATATAGCCAACGAATATGAAAAAGGTTCCGAGGCGATCATTCCCAACCTGAAGGCGGAAATGAGCTTTTTCCGGGGCAAGAACCAGCTCTCGAATATGGTGGAATTCCTGCCGATAGACCCCGATGGCATCGTTATCGGCGACGTCAAAATCGTACAGCGTCCCGACTTGGGATTCACCGTGTACGATAAGGGCGAGATGATCGCGGAAGTGCCCGCCGAGATGAAGTTCCAGATACAGTACGATCTGGGGACAACCCTCGCCGAACCGTTCGAGCCCCCGGAGTTCGGCATCACATGTCTGGGGCCGTCCCACGGGTTCGACCACGAGCAGAACACGTCGGGATTCATTATCTGGATAAACCGCATCGGTATTATGGTAGATCCGCCGGTGAATTCGACCGCGTGGCTCCGCGATTCAAATGTCAACCCTAAGTTGATCGACTGCCTGATCCTGACGCATTGTCATGCCGATCACGATTCGGGTACGTTCCAAAAGATTCTCGAAGAAGGGAAGATAAAAGTATATACCACGCCGACCATCCTGCAGAGCTTTATCAGGAAATACTCCGCGCTGACCCGCATGCCGGCGTCCACTCTCGTAAAGATGTTCAACTTTATTCCGCTAAAACTCAATAGCGAGACCAATATCCACGGGGCGTTCTTCCGCTTCAATTATTCGCTGCACTCTATCCCGACTATCGGGTTTCAGGTGTCTTACCGGAATAAGACGTTCCTGTACAGCTCCGACCATCTCAATTCGCCGGATAAAATAAAGGAACTCCATCAGATGAATATATTATCTAAGGCGCGTCAGGACCATCTTCTGAATTACCCGTGGGATGCGGACATAATCTATCATGAGGCGGGTGTACCGCCCCTGCATACTCAGATCTCGTACCTGAATTCCCTGCCCGACGATATCAAGAAAAAGATCACTGTCTATCATATCGCCGAAAAGGATTTCCCGAAGGATTCGTTATTAACCCTTGCGAAGTTCGGTATCGGTGAAACTGTGTATCCCGATATAAAAAAACACAAGTACGAGAACGCGTACCGGATGATGGACGTTTTCTGCCGGATCGATATTTTCCAGGACCTTCCGCGCGAAAGGATAAAAGACCTCCTGCTGATTGTCAACGAGGAGGAATTCGAGAAGGGCGATAAGATTATCGAGAAGGACACTCCGGGCGATAAGTTCTATGTGATAGTCGCGGGGAATGTCTCTATCGGGGGCATCGAGGATGTCGAGGATAAGGTGTACGGGACGTTCGAGTACTTCGGCGAGGCGTCGCTCGTACTGGGCGGGCTTCGTACCGCGGATGTGATCGCCGCCACCCATGTTCAGGCGTACTCGATTGCGAAAGCCGACTTCCTCCGCCTGATACGCGGGACACTGGTCGCCGAAGAAATCATGAGGGTCGCGGTTATCCGCAACGGGAAAACATGGAATGTCATCCGCGCGAATAAATTTTTCAAACGGCTTTCGTCGTCGCAGGTAACCCACCTCGAAGGGATAATGTCGCCGATCAATCTGCCGAAGGACGAATTCCTGTTCAAAGGCGATGATGAGAAGAAATATGTATATCTGGTCGCAAAAGGTTCGCTGGTGGCATATGAATTCGGACAGCAGACGAAGAAGATCGGCGTGGGTAATCTGATGTGGCACCACCTGCCGTTCGAGAACGGCGGAGCGCCGGACAGGGACTTTCGCGCATCAACCAAATGCGAGCTGTATAGAATGAAGCTTGAGGATTTTCTATCGTTCCTCGACGAGAATCCCGGAATCCAGATGAATCTCCTGTTCGAGAACAGGGATTAGAAACTGAGAAAAAACAAGACCTTTTCATTCCTATATTTATTTTCTATAGCTACGATGGAATTCCGATTACCTGTTTTTATCAGTACGATAGAGAACCCGAAAAAAATGATTCGGAAAATGGAACTTATTTTTCAGATAAAAAATAGGACTGTTCATTAGGATTGAACAGTCCTAAAAATCATTTCAATAGTACCCGCCGGTCTCGATCGATTTCTTATTTTAATCCGATCAAATACCCGAATAACCCAAGAGAATTGGTCACACTATTATTGCCGTTATGAATATCAATCTGATAGAGGCCGGTTGAGATACAATCATAGTCAAACACTAAATAAGCCGCTTCTCCCCCGGAGTTTGTATAGAAAAGCCCTCCGGAAATCTGCCGCAGTTCTATGGATGTTTTTGTACCTTTGGAATCCATATATTCGTTTGTGCTGATATAAATCCGGTAACTTTTTCCATTTTCTAAATAAACGCCATAAGAATGGCATTCGTAGTATCTCGTAAAATAAGCATTCACATAATCGTTATATCCGAGGGAGTTGAAGGTTAAATCATTCGTCAATCGTGTATTAGTAACACATAAAAGAATATCTTTATTTTCACGGTTACCGTCAAGATCGATGGTATAGAACATGATTTTATTCATGCCGTTCGAGAGCGAAAGGGAAAGCTTCCATGAATAATTAATCGGATCATAAGTGTTATTGTTCTTAAGATTTGTCGTGTTTTCTACCAAATTATAGGTATTTCCGCCGTCAAGTGAAAAGTACAAACCGGTTAATGTATCCTGCCCGTAAACAATAAGATTCCCCCTAAAATCGAAGGTCGCGGGCACTCTCGTTTTCCATCCGGGGAAATCGCTATATTCAGGCCACACAAAACCAATACCGACAGCCACATCGGCATGGTTATATGGGGTGCCTGAACAACCCGTCAGCAATATCTGATATCCAAAAACACACTGGAGAATAAATACAATTCTCAATTTCCAATAAAACACTTTTCGCAACATTTTTACCTCCGTTTTTGTATCTTTATCCATTCTATCATACTTTCAAATGGATAAAAATACTTCTTTCGGGGTATTCTATATACTCCCTTCGGAGTATTATTTGAGTGGTTCAAAATAACTAACACATTATTAACACTAAACTTTATATTTATAATAAACTCAACGAACGATGTTTTGCCTTCCTTCCTGTCCGCCTTCTATCAAAGATGGAAGGCGGGTAACTTTTGGTAGAAAGTGACAGTCCGCCGAGAATCTGCGGTTATTGGAAGTGCCAATTAATCAGCATTACCATCCCCCGCCTCCTCCGCCTCCTCCTCCCCCGCCGGAGAATCCGCCGCCACCGCTTCCCGAACTGGGAGAGACGGACGCCGAGCTGAACGCGCTCGATAATCCCGAACTGAGCGAACCGGCGAATTGTCCGATATTCGATGTCATGAACGAAGAACCGTGATACCACGCCGGGCTATACCCGCCCTTTTGCGATGCCGAGGATGCGGACAGGACATCGTTGAAATAGCCGGCCCAGTTTTCCTCGATACCGAACGCGAGGGCATAGGGCAGGAATTTCTCGAACGTCTTAATATCCTTCACGGGAGGATTCAGCAATTCCATCCGGTGCCTTTCAGCGACATCGAGAAACATCCGGAATCCCTCGATCTTATCCATAACCTGCCGGCCGGCAAGAGTCGGAGCCTTGAGAAGCCTGAAAAACAGATAATTGATTAGTATCGCAATCGCAGCAAGGGGGGCGACCCATATCGATGAGTAGAGGAACATAAAGAATAGATATATTCCGCCGATTTCGGCCCCAACGAATAGTAATCCGACTAGGGTAAATACTATGGCCGCGGCGAATTTTGAGGATTTCTTGTTCGCTGCGGTAATCGCCGTTTTCCAAAACGTGAACATCATTTTTAGAATCGCGGCCACACCGACAGTCCAGAAACTTAGCCAGAGAAGCATAAATCCTGTGACAAAATTCAGAGAATCGGCGAAAATACCTGTGAACATGATTATGATGCAAAGTACCAGTCCGGGAATGAATATTTTTAGGTTCAGGACGAAATAAGTAATTTCAAACCTCGATTTCAGGGACTTTTTACATTTTTCGATAGCGGCCGCGAATTCGCTATGATGGGAATTCGACACCTCGATATTTTTTCCGCCGGAGAACAAAGCGTTGGAGATCGCCTTCTCCTCGTCGGAGAGTCCCGCCAACGTATCGTTGATACGGCTCAGGATATAAGAATCGTCAGACTCCTTAATCGAAAGATGTCCCTTGACAGCCATATTGACAATCGCGGCGGAAAGAATCTTTTCATCATATTTCATATTCAGGATATAGCGCATCGAGGCGGGTGAAAGGCTTTCCGGCGGATCGAAGTAGGTCATGATCGATCCTTTTTTAGGGTCGCGGCCTACCAGGAACCATGTGATCAGGTAGTATATAAAAACGATCAGTATTCCGCCCAGCATGATGAAAAAGCCTTTATTATCCGCGGCGAATATCATAAGCTTCTCGGACTGTGCGGGTGCGGGAATGACGCCGGTTTTCCAGCGGATCAACACGGTAACGCCCGATCCGGGGTCGAGGGCATCGGAGGAGGTGAATTTCAGCGAACCGTCCTTACCGGCTGTCATCGTACCGCTGTTGGTCGACCCCAGGACTCCCGGGTATGCCTCCATGAAAAACACGTCGTTTATTACATTTTTTGGGAGAGTGACCGTCACCGATGCGTTCTCGATAGGGAACGCCCACCCGTGCCCCGTCGCGTTCCAGTAAAGCTCGGTATAATTCGAGCCGAAATCGAGCGCACGGTCTATCCGGTATGTTATTTTATACTGATAGACACCGGGTTGAAGGTAAACATCTTCGTCCCCGATATAGATTCGGGTGCTTCCCATTTGATTTTCAGTGAAATAAGGCTCGCTTTTCCCGTCTTTTAAAATCTCTATTATAGTGAAGGGAAATGATCTGATAAAACCCGTCGATATATATTTTTGGAGGGGAATATCACGGTAGATTCCGCGATCGATCTCAATGTTTCCCGCGTATACCTTGATATTCTCCTCGACCAAAATAGAAGCGTCCGTCTGCACCGTGATAAATACCTGATAGTTATATATTTTTTCAGTGTCATTTCCGTAGTCGCTCGTGGAATTTTGTGCCTGCGCGAATACGGGAAGTATCAGGAACAGAATAGACAATATATTTTTCATATCGGCCCCCTGAAATATATTGAAGTATAGCATAGAATAAAAATACCCGCAACGGGATATTTGTTAGTTCCCGTCTCTGTGGACCGTCTCGGGCGAGAACGCCGGGATGCAGACCGCAAGGTATTCCGCGCCGCCGGGATGAGGCGTACTGTAGCGTACCCACTCGCCGGGGTTTGTCCTGAACGCCTGTCCGGCGGAGATATCGTACTCCCTGCCGAGGCACTCGGCGTGCAAAGTGCCTTTCAGGACGACCGAGTACTCGGTGAAATCCGGGGTCTGGCCGGGTTCCTCCCATCCCTCGGGGCTTCTCATCAGAGCGATACTGATACCGGAATCTCCGGTGTTGGCGTTTCCTATAAACTCGCTGATAAGCTTAGTCACGTTTCCCGCCGCTTTTATCCGCGACGGTTCGGGTATATGCATCGGCATAAAACTACTCCTGTAATATTCCTATGATATCGCCGGGCAAAGAAATGAAATCATACTATAGTACTATAAATACTCATCGGTTTTAGCGGCCTGCGAAGAAGGAAAAATAAACCGATGATAAATATTTGACTATTCCCCCCGAATAGTGTATACTATTTGGTACAGTAACACAGCGTCGCGGGATGGAGCAGTATGGTAGCTCGTCGGGCTCATAACCCGAAGGTCAGAGGTTCAAATCCTCTTCCCGCAAATTTTTCGGCGGGATGGCTCAGTCGGTAGAGCAGGTGAATCATAATCACTTGGCCGGGGGTTCAAGTCCCTCTCCCGCTAACCATCGAAGGCTGTCCTCGCGGACGGCCTGTTTTATTTAAAATATTAAAAAAAGTCTTGATTTTAGAAAAGAAACGGAGTATAATACTACTAATTCTCCATTGAGGTTTCGGCCTCAATCATTTGTTTATAGCGCACCTCCGCGGGAGACCCAAAAGGTCTCCCGTACTATTTACGGGAATATACTTATTTTTCATCCTCTTTGTCTTGTCCTCTCCGCATAATATCCGCCCATGCCTGTGTGACCGACTCCGACGAGGGACCTTCTTCCTCGGCGGGTTTCGATTCGGAATATTTTCTGACTATCGCTTTATGCAGGTGAATCCTGAGAGACGAGGATATCCCGATATAGAAAATTACGCTGAATGCGACGGTGACGGTGCAGAACAGGAACATGATGAAATCGATCAATACGATGACCATGATGGTAAAACCTTCCGCCATTATGAAGCGGAACGAATACTTGATCGCCTCACGGATCTTGAATTCGGGATTGTAGAGCATGATCGGGATCAGCACGAACTGGGAGAAGATGACGAACAGATAAATCCAGAATAGGAAAATTCCCGCTCCGATCTGCGCGGCGGGTACGGTGAATACCCTCAGGTAATAATTCGCCGCGAAACTGATGAGGAACGTAACGGCCGTGTAGATCAGGAATAGCAGGCTCGAACGGAGGAAGGTCGCCTTCAGGTTCTTCCAGTACGATTTGAAATAATCCTTAAAATAAATAACGTCCGATTCGAATACGTCTTTTTGAACCGCTATCACCGCCGTAGTCAGAGGGAACACGGCGACTGCGGCAAACTGTATCGGAAGCCAGAACGCAACGGATTCGAGATTCTGGAACACGACCGTCTTATCCTTTTCTATCAGCGCCCAAGTAAACAGAACGACCGTAAAAAGATAAACCGGATTGAGCGCGCCCATAAACGAACTGAGGGAACTGAACCCCATTTTATCCCACCATCTCTGGAACGAGGTCTTTATCGTTTGAATTAACATCTGTCTCCCCGAAAAGCGTTTCGAATATTGTAGCCGTATAACACCCGTCTGTCAATATTTGTGCTGTGCCCTGCTGCGCAGACGAATCCCGATGTCAGGCCGTACATGTGAATGAAAACATAGCCCGTGTTTGGGTCGTGCTGCCGTTCATCATTACGTGCTGCTGCGCAGACTAATCCCGATGTCAGGCCGGATACGTGAATGAAAACATAGCCCGTGATCGGGTCGTGCTGCCGTTCATCATCACGGGCTGACGGCTGAGATTGGGTTTTATATTGATATCGGGATTAGTCCCCATGCAATAGGTAGTTCGATCAGCTCACTATGAGGTTTTTATGATAATCACGGGCTAATGATTCACATTTATTTCTATTTCGATATCGGGGCTAGCCTGCGCAGCAGTTGAGATTTTTGGAGGGAACGGTTATACTCATACCATATAAATATCCTGTCCGAGGGGAATCTTTTGATTATGAAGCAATTATACGGGTTCTTGATCGCCCTTATCATGACCGGCATTTCCGTTTCCGCGCTGGAAGGGAAACCGATGAAATACCCCATACCGGGGCTCTCGGACGGATGCCTGAATTTTTACCGCACCGAAGCCCTGATCGGCGCGATCATCGGGAAAATGACGGTGCGGGAAAAAATCGCCCAACTGATATTCACCGATTTCGGGGGATGGAAATGGAAGGAGCTGGAGGAATACCTCGGCACGACCCCGCTCGGCGGGATGATTCTGATGGGAAGCTATATCAAGGGCTGCGATTATAAAAAGCTGAAGGGGAATCTTGAGAAGCTTCAGGGTTTGTCGCCGAAAATCCCTGTACTGATATGCGTGGATCAGGAGGGCGGCCTCGTACAGCGTCTGAAGTCGGTGATCGGGAATTATTCGTCGCCCGCGAAAATATACCAGACCAAGGGGGCGGACGGTATCCGCGAGCTCGCGGAGGAATTCGCGCAGAAACTTTCCGGCCTCGGTATACAGGTCGATTTCGCCCCGGTGGTGGACTCGATCTCAGATACCGCGTCGGTGGTAGTGAAGCGTACGTTTACCGGGAACGGCGCGACCAACGCGATGCTTGGGAACATTTTCATCGAGATATTCAATAAGTACGGAATGATCGCCGCGGCGAAGCATTACCCCGGATACGGCACGGTAGGGAAAGACCCGCATTACTTTGCATGCAAGGACTCCGCCGGGAAGGTCGAGGAAGTGGGCTATCCGTTCTTCGCGTTGACGAACTGCAGGATGATTATGACCTCGCATGTGGTATTCAGCCTGTACGATCAGGCGCCCGCGACTTTATCCCCCGCCGTGCTGGCAATCCTGCGGGAGACGTTTCAGGGCGTAATTATCACAGACGATATTAGGATGGGGTCGATCACGTCGATGTATCAGTACCATGACGCTGCGCTGATGGCGCTTAATGCCGGGTGCGACGCGATTCTCCTGATAACCCCGGGGCTGGAGAACTGGAAAAAGAACGCCGATAAGATGATCGATTTCCTGACGGAGAGCTGTACAAACGGGAGTATCACTATGGCGGAGATTGACGAGAAGGTGGCTCGTATCCTTCGCCTGAAACTGTCGTCCCTCAAGTTCGGGAATTGGGATGTTTTCGATAAAACGGAATTGGCTGAATATAAAAAAATATTTCCGTCGGAATAAACGGAGGCGGATATGACGAATATTACTGAAGAACGGGTGCGGTATGCCGAGACGGACGCGATGGGGATTACGCATCACGGGACATACCTGCTTTGGATGGAGCTCGGTCGCACCAACCTCCTGCGCGAGGCGGGATTGCCGTACCGGAAGCTCGAGCAGGACGGTATTATGCTGCCGGTCGTGAAGCTCGGCGTCAAGTATCTCGCGTCGACCTATTACGACGACGAGATTTCCATCCATTCTACCTGCACCCGCATGACCAATGTCAAGATGCGGATCGATTATAAAATATTCCGCAACAAAACGGAGCTGGTTTGCCTCGGATACACCCAGCATGCGGTAATCGACAGCCATACCCGGAAGATTCTGCGCGCCCCGGAGTTTCTCCGCGATGCTGTAAAAATTCCGCCGGACGCTGAAGAAATGGTCAACGATATCTGAGCCGGGCGATGGGGTATCTTTGTTCCAACCCGTGGACGACCGCCTTCGTATGGGGAGACGGACGGGTGACCCATTGCTGTTATTCGAATATCGGGGCGGTCGGTAATATCCGTAATCAGACCCTCGCTGAAATCTGGCGCGGGAAAAAAATCGATAAAGTCAGGAAACGAATCCTCAAGGGAAAATTTCCCGAGGCGGGCTGCGAGTATTTCTGCCGGGTTTTCCGCTGGAACAGGTACTACGGCGGATTGCGGGATATGCCCGCTATACCGGAGGGGCTTGGCCGATTGGAGGACTATGCCCCGGATAGTCCGGGAGAATTCCCGCCGATAATCGGGATAGCCCTCGACGCGCGATGCAATCTCAGATGCACGCATTGCCTCTCGTCCAACGACGCGCCCGGATTGAGCGGGGATGATATCGAACGGATATGGGAGGGTATCGCCCGCGCGAAAATCGTCCGGCTTGTCAACGGCGAGTTTTCCATCAACCCGAAAGCCCTCGAAATACTGGGGCGTATCGCGGAGCTTCCGTCCCCGCCGCGCGTGTTCCTGAATACGAACGGTACCGTCGAGCCGGATAAATATCTCGCTATCGTCGATTCTATCCCGTCGTTCCACCTGAAATTTTCCCTCGAGGGATTGGGGGAAGATTACGAGCGTGTCCGTACCGGCGCTGAATGGGAGATATTTGAAAAACACCTCATGCAGGCAAAGGGTGTGTTCGACGCGAAGGAGAAAGAGGGTAAGGACTGGAAACTGTTCCTGAACTTCTGCGTGATGCGGTCGAATTTCGATAAAATCCCCGTTATCCTCGCGTATGCGGTTAGGCACGGGTGCAGGCTTGTGCTGAATACGGTCAACGGAATGCGGCATATCGACGAGAATATGTTTATGTACGAGCACGTTGTCCCCCCTGCGGAGACGATCGCCGCGGTTCGGACGGAATGCCTGCGGATACTCGATTCGGCGGATTACATCTTCCGTGACGAATTCCTCGGACATCTGGATTATATTCTGCGGGTTCTCGGCGATAAAAAATTGAGGGTGAATGTTTTATCGGTAAAAAGGATGATGTTGAAACGAAAAGGACGCACCGCCGACAGGATTCTTTATCTGCGGTATCTGTGGCGCTTCGATAAAAAAAGTTTCTTCCGTTACGCTTTCCGAAAAATAAAGAAAATAGTTTTTAAAGGATAGCCTGATACGCTTGACAAAACCCCCGAGTTGTTGTATATTATTTACAACATCATTTGAGCGCGCATGCCGCCGAAAGGTGTCTGTATTCGCTCATACCGTCATCACGGGCTGGTATCAGAATGATACCCGGCATTAGTCTGCATACCCCTTTCGGGGGCGCGGCAGATGGAGGGGAAATGGAAGCGCTGATCCGCGAACTGGTGAAATTTCAGTTCACGACGATGGAAGCATCGGTTTATCTCATGCTTGTCAAGCACCACGAAATGAACGGTTCGCAGATCGCGAAAATCCTCAACGTACCCCGCACATCGGTCTATTCCGCGCTGGACAGCCTGTACCAGAAGGGCGCTGTTCATGCGCTTCCCGGCGACACCAAACTCTATATGGCTCAGAATCCTATCAAACTCCTCAAACGTCTCAAGGAAGAGTATTCCGCGTCGGCGGACACGCTGATTGATGAGATCTCCAAGTTCGACGTTTTTCACGAGAACGAGGAATACTGGAATTTCAGCGGGTACGATAACTTTATCCGGCGCGTAAAAGAACTCCTTATGCAGGCGAAAAAAGAAATCTATATGAACACTAACTGCGATATGGAAGAATTCCGAAAGGAGCTGATCCATCTCGGTAAAAAGGGCGTGCGGATCATCCTTTTTACATTCCAGCAGTTCGATACCCACGGGCTGAATATCGAAGTGTTTTATAACCCGAAGATAGCGGCTCGTCCGGGAGTGAGGGACAAACGGTTCAAGAGGATGATGATCGTAGCGGATTACCGGCATGTTCTGATCGCGAGCGCGAAGAGCAGCGGCGACTTCATCGGCACATTCACCGACAACCGTCTTCTGGTCGATATCGTATCCGAGCACATCCATCACGATATTTATCTCCTGAAGCTCGAAAAAATACTCGGGCGGGATTTTTTTACCGAGGAGATGAAAATAAATACATTGCAGGAGAAGGAGTTCAGCAACAGGGTGAACAGGACTCCGGCGGACGGTAACGATGAGTTACGATAACGGCGCCGGGTTCAACGAGGGGCAGTACGATGTCCCGCATAGCCGGAAACGGCGGCCGGACGAACGGCTGTTGTCCCTCCATGAACTGACCGCACTCGTGAAACCCTCGGTGACCTCGTCCGCGGGCATTCAGGATGTCGAGACCGCGAAAATCATCGGCACCGAGAACCGTTCCGAATACTTCGGCGAGGACTTTCTCCCGCTGTATCCCAATTCGGACGAACGATGGCGGAAGGTACGGGAATTGATGCTCGCTCAGAAGATTACCGAGCCGCTGGAACTCTTCGAGTACGGCGGGTATTATTTCGTACGCGACGGCAATCACCGGGTGTCGGTGGCGAAGGTCGAGGGTGTGGAGTTCCTCTCCGCGCATGTGACACGGATGCAGATCCCGGTTACCCTGCCGGAGGGGCTGACGCGGAAAACACTGCCGATGTTCATGGAGAAATACCAATTCCAGACGGATACCCGCCTTTTTGACACGCTCCCCGAGGAGTTGTTCGAGGTACGGATGCCCGGCACATGGGACAGGCTGAAATACCATATTTTTATCGGGCACCGTGAATGGATGAGTAAACGCGACGGGAAGGAGCCCGACGACCAGACTCTTTTCCTCGACTGGAATATCGAGATATACGAGAATACGGTTTTAGAGATACAGCGGAACCGGCTTACCGACCTGTTCCCGGGATACGGCACTACAGATATTTACTGCGAACTGATGGATTATTGGCACACGCATCCGGGGTGGCTCGCCGAGGTTTACGACTCGATGGTGCGCGAACGGAAGCAGAGGAAGCCGTTCCAGAGGGTGAAGTACTTCTGGCAGAGGCTGATCGGCTGGCTCCGGCGCACCGATAAGGAGGAGGCCGACCGTTTCTTCGGGCTGTCGAGGCTCATGTTCTTTAAGCCCGAGGCGAGAATTCCCCCCGGAAGGAAACACTGGTACCGTTTCCTGACACGCCAGATGTTCAAGGAGCATTACGAGTACCTTCGCGGGAAATTCGGCAAGGAGCCGCGGATGGACGAACTGGCGGGGAGCTGGTATGACGACCTGTTCCTGCCTGCATGCGGCCTCTACCGTTATATGGGGATCGTTGAGCCGTTCCCGGAATTCTATGTGCAGTGGATGAAGGAATGGAAGAAGCTGATCCGCCGCCGTAAGCCCGCCGGGCTGAGGGAGTCGCTGGAATCGCTCATGCGTAAAAAAGGGATAAAAGTACTATAGAGAAATGGGGACTTGCCTGAATACAGAAGTCTGACAGTTCTTGTAGACGGGGCATGTCCTTGTAAAACGGGGGCTTGTCCTCGTAAAACGGGGGCTTGTCCTCGTAAAACGGGGGAGAGGAAAAAATGCCTTATAGTTATGAGGAAAAGGTTCCGCATAGTAAAACGCGGAGGAAGTACCAAAGGCTTCTTTCGCTCGATGAACTTGAGAGGGAGATTAAGCCGCAATCGGTCGGAAAGATGAAACTGAAGAACGTACAGGTAGATAAGATCATCGGCACCGAGAACAGGAGCGAGGATTTCGGGGAGGATTTCCTGCCGATCGCGCGGTGGATGGACGAACGGTGGCTGCATGTAAAAGAGGTGTGGGCGTCGGGGGATAAAATGGACCCGATAGTTCTCATCGAGTACGGCGGATATTACTTTGTGCGCGACGGGCATCATAGAATATCGATTGCAAAAGCCGAACTGATGAAATCGGTCAGCGCGCGGGTGATCGAGCACAAGATTCCGATCAAGCTGAATCAGGGCATGACCCGTCAACTGATACCCGCATTCGTGAAAAAATATAAGTTTCAGAAGGACACCGAGCTTTTCGACGTCCTCCCGGAAAAGAATTTCGACGTGCGTATTCCCGAAAACTGGGACAAGCTGAAATTCAATATATTCCGGATGCATAAGCAGTGGATGATCGAGCGGGATGGAAAGGCGCCGGGGAAAACGCAGCTTATTCTCGACTGGAATATCGAGGTTTACGAGGACGCTGTGGCTGAAATCGGACGGAATAAATTATCGCAGTTATACCCCAAGCTGGGGATTACTGATATTTTCTGCGAATTGATGGATTACTGGGAGGATAACCCCGATTGGGCGAGTTCCGCAAACCGTGAACTGATGGGCGAAGTGAAGCGTCAGAGGCCGTTTCGGATGCTGTGGTACCGGATAATCAAGTTCTTCGCGTTTCTCCGTAAGACCGCCGATGAGGAGAAATACCGCTTCCTGTGGATTACCCGTTTATTGGATAAACGCCCCAATGCGGTACTGCCGGAGGGCGGAAAGCGGTGGTATAATTTCCTGACGCGCCATCTCCTCGGATACTACCGTTATCACCATCGTAAGAAACACGGGAAAAACCCGAAGATGGACGAACTTGCGGGTAAATGGTATGACGACTGGTTTTTACCCGCGCAGAAAATCTATAACAAACTCTCGACCGATATTCCGTTCCCGGATTTTTATATGGAGTGGATGGGGTTTTGGAAGCGTGAAATCCTGAAGGGGAATAAGCCCGGCCTGAAAAAATCGTTCGAGAAATTTTTAGAATCGAAGAAGATCGGTAAACCCAAACCGGACGGAGAGGACTTTAAGGATTAGGAAAGTTGTTGTAATGTATATACAACACTATTGACAATAGGGCGCGATGGTTGTATAATATATACAACATAAGGAGCTGTTATGACGCACGAAGCGGTATATCACAGGAATCATCCCGATTATTTTTACGCCGTCTCGGATTCCGAGATGCGCTGCAGGATCAGGGTTAAGCGCGGGGACTGTTCGCAGGTCGCGTTGAACTACCGCGATATATACAAAAATCATTTCCACGGCATCAAAGATGTCCGGGAGATCGTGCTGGAACGTGTCGCGACCGATATGTATTTCGATTACTACGAAGGGCTTGTGCCGGTGGACGGGATGATCAACATCGCGTATTATTTTATTCTTCAGAATCATACGGAGACCGTCTTTTTCGGAAATTATCATTTTCATCCGCTTCGCCCGGACGATACTATCTCGATGTTCGAGATCCCTGTTCTTCTTAGAAACGAAGGGATCGATATTCCGGAATGGGCGCGAGAGGCGGTCGTATATGAAATTTTCCCCGAGCGTTTTGCCGACGGGAATCCGGCGCTTCATCCCCCGAAAATACGCCAGTGGGACGCCAAGGTTAACTATAAGGAATTCATCGGCGGGAATATTCCCGGCATTATCGGAAAACTGGACTACCTGAAGGAGCTGGGGATCAATACGATTTACCTGACGCCGGTATTTTATTCCGAGACTACCCATAAGTACGATACTTACGATTATTTCCGCGTCGACCCGCATTTTGGTACCAACGACGATTTGGCACGGATGGTAAGTGAAGCTCATAATCGGGGCATCCGCGTCGTCCTCGATGCTGTTTTCAACCACTGCAGTACGGAATTTTTCGCGTTCCGGGATGTTGTAAAAAAAGGCGAGGCCTCTCATTACAAGGATTGGTTCGATATAAAAAAATTCCCGGTCGAGGTGAAAAACTTCCCGGATTATAAAACTTATGCGTTTATGGGAAAGATGCCTAAGCTTGCAACGTGGAATCCAGCGGTACGGGAATATTTCTACGAGGTGGGGCGTTTTTGGATACGCACGGCGGATATCGACGGATGGAGGCTGGATGTCGCACCGGAAATCGACCGGAGGTTCTGGCGTGGGTTCCGGGACGCTGTCAAGACTGCGAAGCCGGACGCGCTGATAGTCGGCGAGGTCTGGCATAACGCGTCCATGTGGCTTGAGGGCGACCAGTTCGACACCAACATGAATTACCCGTTTCTCGGAGCTATGAGCGGCTTTTTCGCGCTGGAAAAGACCCCGTCGTCGATGCTGGATATCCAGCTCGGGCAGGTGCGGGGGTGGTACCGTCAGGAAATCTACGACAACCTCTGGAACCTGATCGGCAGCCACGATACGGCGCGGTTCATGCATATCTGCGGTAATGATCCCGCAAAGATGAAGGCCGCGGTATTCTTTCAGATGACATATACCGGAGTGCCGATGATCCTCTACGGCGACGAGGCCGGGATGAACGGCGACCACGAGTTCTGCAGGCTCGGTATGGTGTGGGACGAGAGTAAGCGGAACAACGAACTATACCTGCATTACAAAAAGGCAATCGCGCTCAGAAACAGTCTCGAACCGCTCCGCCTCGGGGACGCTAAGACGATTATGGCCGACGACGAACGGAATATCTACGGGTTCTCGCGTGTATATAATGGAAATAAGCTGGATATCTATATCAATAACGGACGTGTCCCGCAGGAAATAAAACTCCGGGCCGACCGCGTTTACGATCATTGGAACGAAAAAGAGTACCGATCGAACAACGGTGAAATCCTTGTCCCCATCGCGCCGAAGGAAGGGGTTATTCTTTCGGAATGAGGGTAACAGGAATGGAGCAACAGCGTAAGTCATATTTCAGGATGATTTTCAAGATCGCGCTGCCGATGATTTTGCAGGGCATAGTCAGCTACGCTCTGGTTTTTATCGACACGGCGTTCCTCGGGCATTATAAGCTCGAAAGCTTATCGGCGGTCAATAACGCCGCGACGCCGTTCTTCATGATGCAGTCGTTTTTCGAGGCGCTCGGGATCGGGATCAGTATCATGATCGCGCACAGGATGGGAGCGGGATGCCGACTTCAGGCGCAGCGTACCACAGAGACCGCAATATTTTTCAACCAGATCATCGCCATCGGGTATTTCATATTCTGGCAGATTGCCGCGCGTCCGTTCATGATACTGCTCGGCGCGGAAGGGGAAATTCTCAACGGCGCGGTGGATTATGTGACTGTCCTGTCATGGGCGTTCCTGTCTTACGGTGTCGCGATGACCTTAGGCTCGGCGTTTTCCGCGCTCGGTAAAACGTTCCCGATTATGGTGGCGTCTATAATCAAGTCCGTCCTCAATATATTCCTCGACTGGGTGCTTATCTTCGGAAACCTCGGATTCCCGGAAATGGGAGTGAAAGGCGCCGCGCTTGCGACGGTACTCAGTATTTATATCGGGAACGCCGTATTCATCGTAATGGCGCTCAGGAATAAGATATTTAAAATCAGGCTGAAAGGGATATTCCGTCCTGTCGGACGGGTCTACCGGAAGATATTCACGCTGGGACTGCCCGCCGGGATAGATTTCATTCTATGGACGGTCGGACAGACGGTCATCATCTCAATGCTGAACCGTTGGGACAGGCTTGCGGCGGGGTACTACGGGATATTTAACGTTATTATCAATTTCTCGCTGCATCTGTATATGGGTATCGGGGATGCGTCGATTTCGCTGATCGGGCGGGCGACCGGCGCGCGCGACTCGAGGGAGGCGTACCGGATCGGCAACTACGCGCTTCTCTATACGTTCATAATCTGCGGGGCGGTGGGGTTCTTGTTCCTGCTGATACCCCATGAGATCATCAGCATGTTTACCAAGGACGGGAATGTTGTCCATCTTCTCGCGCAGTACCTGTTCTGGTGCATCCTCATTCTGCTGCCGAAGAGCATGAATATTATCGGGGGCTGCGCAATACAGGGCACCGGCGATACGAAATGGAAGATGTACAACCAGATTGCGGGAACGGTCATTATTATTCCGATGGTGTATGTCACGATGTTCGTTCTGGATTGGGGACTGGCCGGGCTTCTTTTCAGCGTGTTTTTCGATGAATTATGGAGAGGGATTTTAAACTATTTCCGTTTCCGGAAGATAAAAACCCTGCTGATAAAAAACGGCAAATAATTCAATGGAGTCCGTCGTTTCGATTTCGCTTAATGTCCCGGATCGCGGCGGCAAATATACCTGCCGAATCCTTGATTTATCGTACTATCCTGTTAGAATGAAAACAGGAAAAAAATCTGTCGGAGGCGGGTATGAAAAAGGTTTTATCTGCTATCTTGCTTGTTTTAACGGTTTTAACCGGCTCGATATACGGGAAGTACGAAAAGAAGGAATCCGAGGTAAAAAAGAACCCCAAGGATATTGTTGATTTCTACGCGATTATCCCCGGAAACTATATCGATTCATCTATGGGGTCGCTGAGCTTTCAGGAGCGTCTGAATTATCTGGAAAAAGGCCCGAATAAAGAAGTGATAGTCGACACCAAGAACGCTTATATCTATGTTTCCACCATACCGGGCGATTACTCGGTAAAACAGACTATCGTGTATTTCGTCAAGTCCGATAAGACCAAGATTATCGCGGTCAGCACGACCGGAGAATCGGGGGAATGCGGCGAATACTCGATCTTTAATTTCTACGAGTACAAGAACGGAAAATTCAACTATGTCACCGATCAGGTGGTGCCCAAACTTTCCATCGACCTTTTCGCCGACGCCAAGGATAAAAAATCCATCACGTCGAAGATGAATAAGGCGATGGTCTATAAGATCGTTCTGCCCCAGTTCGGTACGACATGCAAAGTGTATCCGGTGGGTATCTGCGAGATCGATAACAGTATGGACCCCGACGAATACAATAAGTACCTGCAGATAGAAGACAGATTCGCTTATTCCTATCTGGAACTGAAATGGAACAAACAGAAGTGTAAGTTCGAATTCGGCAAGAAGTACAAAAAATAACCTCATAAATCCATATCACGTCACATATTCCCATTTATCCGAGAATATGTTAAAATATTTTTATTATCATATTTCCTAATACACCCTCTAATCCGGTATTATATTCAGAAGTGAGAATATCACGATGAATTCGCGAAAACAGCATGTGATACTATAAAACTATGAGAATATACTATTTATATACATAAATATTGATTATTGCACTATTGTAATATATAATTTATGAAGTGTTGTTATTTTATTATAGAGGATAATTTCATAAGTTGATTATTTTTCGGTCTTATTTATATATATAGGGGGTAAAATGGAGGGAATTCCGCTGAGAAAGGGGATGTTTGTTTCTTCTTCTGTCGATCAGGGAAAAACGGATCATGTGAAGTACATCTCGTTTACATTTAGTGTAAAGGACGCCGGGAAGAAGAATAGGCTTATATACTATCTGACTTTTTCGCTGAACGCGAAACATACGCCGGGTGATATTTATTTAGTAAAAAGTAAGAGATATCCTGTTTCGCTGGACAAACTGACAGGCGATCTTCGGCAAATCATCGATCCCGAGGAAGACACTCTGATCATCGATATCGATTCCCCAATTTCTCACACGGGGATCTGATACTGCGTTTTTTTGATTTCTCTCCTGCCGTATGATATCATATCCCGCGAAGGAGATAGTAAATGGAAAAATCACGGCTGCACGCGGGATTTAAAACATCGTTCTGCGTCCTGATCGCAATATTTGCGCTCATTCCCATCGAATGGGTGTTCCCGGGATTTAACCCTTTATCGCCCGCGTATCTGGGGTATACTGCTGCATACTTCACCCTGCAGATCGCGCTTTTTATTATGATACTCCGGTTCGCAAAGGAGTTCGTGCCTGCCGCAGTATTCTTCCTGATATGGAGCGCGGGCATTTTGATTCCCTCCCAGTACAAGATTTTTGTTGCCGTCAATTACTATGCAATTATTCCGTTTTTAGTCCTGATATTTACCGTACCGGCGCTCCGTCCCGGGAAGGAATGGATCAGGGCGGGAAAGATCGATAAGGTCACCGCGCTTCTTCTTGTACTGACAGTGGCGGTCGCGTCCGCCGCGCTCGCGGTTTGGACATATCTCGCGAAGCCGGATATGACCGGGTTCCTCTCGCTGATCCCGTTCGACTCGCCGCTTCAGGTGATCGGCATCATGCTTGCGTTCTCCGTGTTCAACGCGATCGGCGAGGAAGTCATATTCCGAGGGATACTTCAGGACGGCCTGAATAGAGTTATCGAATCCCGCGCGGCGGTTGTAGTTATCCAGGCTGTGCTTTTCGGGGCATGGCATTTCAACGGGTTTCCCGGCGGAGTGAGCGGGATGGTTCTCGTATGGATATGGGGCGGGATGCTCGGATGGATACGGGAGCGTTCCGACGGTATGCTCGCGCCGCTTCTCGCGCACTTTTTCGCCGATCTGACCATTTTCCTCCTCATAGTACTGACACGGGGCAGGTTCGCGTAATCCTGAAATCCCGCCGAACTTTTCATTTTTTCCCTTTTAGGTTATAATATTCCGGGCGATTCGGTAATCGGCATCATTTTTTTCCCGTTCCTGCTCATGGGATACGCCCATAATACAAACGGAGCATGCCGGATGAAACGGATTTTTATTGTACTGTCGGTTATTATTCTTGTTGCGGCCTGCGGGTCGCAGTACTCGGTGAAACATCAGACCGAGAAAGCGGTGGACGATATCGCGTGGAAGATCGCCTCGAAAATCGATTCGAAAACTATGGTTATCGCCGTCGCGGATCTGGTTCCCGAGCAGAAGACGGAAAAATTGAAGGGGATAGCGAAAACCATATCCGAGATGCTGGTCACTAAACTGCACGATAAGGGCATCAAGGTTGTCGAGAACGCGCAGCTGAATCAGCTCGTACAGGAGAAAAAGCTTGCGCTTGCCGGGATTGTGGACAGCGATACCGCCGCCAAGGTCGGGCAGATGACCGGGGCGGGATATATCCTTCTCGGCAGTATTTCGATGGTAAAGGACGAGGTGTTTATCAACGCCCGTCTGGTGGACATTGCGACAAGAGTGGTCATCTCCGCGGCTGAGGCCTCAATGAATCTCGCGGAGCTGGAGAAAAAAGAGCCGCCGAAAAAAGCCGAACCTATCGACCCGTCCGTCCTGAAAAACACCCCCACATCGCTGATCTGGTTCTCATGGGCGAATCTGATGCTGAATTATCCCGTGCTTGCCGGGGCTGAGCTTCTGGATTTCAATGTTGTTTTCTTTTCGCCGGTCTATCATCTGGGCATCGGGTTCGGGTTCAGTATCGCTAAGGCGTACCTGACCGATATGTGGTTTGTGCCGAATTTGAACGGCGCCGGCGCTATGGCGTCTCTCTTCCCGCTGAAGCTGCTCTTCCCGATCTATATCAATCCCGACCAGTATAACAGGACGGACGTCTATCTCAAGGCGGAAGTAGGCGGAATAATGTTCAACGAGGGCCCGGATAGGGGAGATACCGACGGAGACGAGTATCTCGACGTGTCGGTGGACTTCCGGTCGAAATTTAAGCTCGGCGGGGTATCGATGCCGCTCGCAGTGTCTCTGGGGTTTCTCTATTCTTCGCATAAAGTCTCGTATAACTTTGACAGTCAGTGGACAATATACGCGCAGTTCAGTCTCGGAATAGGGGGGTATTCCTCGACTACGGCCATGTCGGAATAGTAATGTACCAGCGGAGCGGGTTTTGAAAAAGAAAGAAAAAAAAGCGGTCGTTAAAAAGAAGCGGGATTGGAAGCAGACGGAAAAGTATATTATGCTTTTTATTTTCCGTATCCGCAGAAACAAGCTGACCGCCTTCATGAGATTCATGACCCGTGTCGGAGACGGATGGCTGTGGTTCCTTCTGGATATCTCGTTTCTTCTTGTGAATATCAGCGCAGGGCTGGCGCTCTGTTTCGCGTCTTTATTACAGCTTGCGCTGCATATGGTGCTGAAACGTCTTTTTACGCGCGAGCGGCCCTTTATCCGGCATAACGACATCACCAATCTTGCCATACCCCCCGACCGTTTCTCGTTCCCGTCGGGGCATACCGCGGCGGCGTTCGCGGTGGCGTTCGTCTTTCTATATTTTTATCCCATCATGTTCATCCCCATGCTTGCGATCGCTTCGCTGATAGCGTTCTCGCGTATCTATCTTGGAATGCATTATCCGTCCGACGTGTTCGCCGGGGGTGTGCTCGGATTCCTCGCCGCGAGGCTGAGCGTGTACTTTGTTCTCCTGTTAGATCTTTAGGGGCCGGCGATGATAAACCGGATAAAACTCGAAATGCTCTCCCGCCGCAATCAGGCTATAGTCCATACCCGTGACGGCGGATATACGCTGGAAATCGGCGGGCAGTCAGTCCACAGCAGATACTCCCCGGAAAAGGAGGCCGTCAGGCTGATCGAGGATATCCTTCCTCTCGAAAAGGAACGTACTCTCGTGATAGTTATCGGCTCAGGATTGGGGTATCATATCGAGCTTCTTGAACAGAGCGGTTTTAAGAATATCATCATTATCGAACAGGATCGGGAAATATACGAAATATTCGAGAAAATCTATGAGTTCGGTTTTATCCCCGGAATTATCACTCCCGACGATCCGATCGAAAAGCTCGACAGCTATTTTACCGCGCTCCAGATCGAACAGTTCCGGCATATCAAGACCCTGGTGCTTAGGGGGGGATACCGGAAAGAACTGTACGAACAGTTCGAATCCCGGATCGAACGTTTGCTGAAAGTCCGGCTGGGAGATTTCGCGACCCGCCTGAAATTCGAGGAAAACTGGTTCATCAATATACTCCGCAATGTGAATCATCTGGGAAAATCCGCGCGGGTGGGGGAGTTGACCGCAAGGCGGATCGGCGCGCCGATTGTGATCGTATCGGCAGGACCGTCGCTGAAGGAATCGGTTCCGATGCTGCGGGTGATCCGCGACTATGTTTTCATGATCGCTGTCGACACCGCGCTCCTTGTATTGTACGAGGCGGGAATCGTTCCCGATTTGGTCTATACCCTGGACTCGCAGGTGCACAATCTGGGGGATTTCCTCATGATTCCCCGCGACTATATGGAGCGGATCGGGCTGGTCTATGACCTTGTGGCGAATTCCGCGCTGCCCGAGTTTTTTCCCGGCAGGCTGATTGCGGCAAACACGGCGCATCTGGACTACGATCCCGACGGGAAACCGTTCCTTCAGAAAAACGAACTGTCGCACTGGATGGAAAACATCAGCGGTATATCGTTCGGGGATATCGAGACCGGCGGATCGGTGGCGACCTCGGCGTTCCACTTCGCGTTTCTCGCGGGAGGGTCTCCGATCATCATTACCGGACAGGATCTCGCATACTCTTATTACGCATCCCACTGTTCGTCGACCCCGCATTTTTACCGAATCGGCAGGATGAACAACCGGCTTGTCCCGATCATGAGTACATTTCTGAAAGTGATGAAAAACCGCGAGGTGTTTCTCGCGCCGGGCTCTCACGGCAAGGTCTACACGGATTTTCTCCTGAATAACTACAGGGGATGGTTTGAGGAGTCCGCGAAGTCGGTACTGAAGAATTACCCTGATCTCCCGTTGATAAACGCGACTGCGAACGGGGTAATTATCGACCAGTTTCAGGGGATAGAGAACGGCGAGTTGATAAAACTCCTGACAGATGGCGGGAAAATAAAAAAAGAGTCGTTTCTGACAAGTTTAAGCTTGATAGACGGGGAAAGTATTGGTAGAATATTGAAGGGACTGGATCGATTCCGGGAGTTCGTATCGGGACTCGCATACGATGAAAACGTGTTTGAAAAGATACGGACTTCAGATTTCGGCTTCTTAAACCGTTATTTAATGAGAGAAAAAGTAATTCTCGAGCGATACGGAAATTTTGAGAAGTTTCATCTGGAAAGAAAAATGTATAGACTGATAAAAAATCTCGAAGGTATTTTTCATGCCGCAGAATGATTTATTGATTGAAGAAGTAGAGGATAATATCTATATCATCTATGGAAAAAAACCGAGTTGTCATGTATATGTGCTGAAGGGCACGAACAAAAATGTACTGATTGATACCGGGATAAAAGGCAACTTTCCCCGCGTAGTGGAAGGGCTTACCAAGGTCGGGCTGAAGGTCAGCGATATCCATCTGGTTATCAATACCCACGAGCATTTCGACCATGTGGGGGGAAACATCTTTTTCCACGAGACCGCGTTCCTCGCCGCCCACCGTTTCGCCGCCACAAAGATCGAGCTTCAGGACGAGTATGTCATGCATTCGGCCATACACGGTGAGGAGATACTCAAGGTAAAGTCCCACATCTGGATGGAAGACCGGCTGCTGTTCGACATCGGGAGCTGCAAGCTGAAAATCTTCCATACACCCGGCCATACGTCGGGATGTATCTGTATCTACGAACCGTTCAAACACTTCATGTTCACCGGGGATACTATTTTCGATAAAGGCGTGGTTTCAAAGATATCCGATTCCGGGAGCTGGGGAGACTATATCAATTCGCTCGAGAGAATCAATACGCTGAAGATGAAAAAACTATTCCCCGGGCACGGTACGATATGCGAAAAACCGGAAGAGGCGATCACCATCGGTATCCGTTCCTCCCGTGCGAAATTTGAAGGCTTGAAATCTCAGATGCTGGAAGAGCTGAAAAATAAACGTATTGAAGGAAACGACTGATGTCCCGATTACCCTTGATAGTATTAACACTTTTCCTGACAGCGGGGCTTTTCTATCCGCAGACAAACTCTATCGCGGAACTCGAAGCGGCCGCGTCGAAAACAAGAAACGAGTATATTTACTACAATCTGGGCATCGAATACCTGAACCGCAGCGATATCGGGCGCGCGATACTCAACCTCAAACGCGCCCATCTCCTCAATCCCTACGACCAGAGTATCATGGAGGTGTTAACCGCCGCCCGCGAGACCATCGGGATACCCGGATTCTTTTTCGAGGCCAGTCCGCTCGAAAAAGTCCTGCTTTTCCCGTTCACCGTATTCGATTTCACCGGTATGCTGATATTCGGGATGGCAATGTTTATCCTCGGAAGCGTCGTCCTGAGCCTGATCCTGAGCGGTATCGCCGGACATCTCGACAAACGTTGGGTGAGGGTGGCGTCGATTATCTCAATCGCAGTCGGGATTATCTATATAGCAGGACTATGGCTCCGTTATGAGAATACGTTCGACAATACATCGGGGGTGGTGGTCTACGGAGGGGTGATTTCCGACCGCCCCGACAACACCGCAGTGGAAAAAAAGGACCTGACGCCGGGGATCGAGTGCAAAATCGAAAAAGAGCTGGAAGGATATTTATATATCACGACTATCGACGGGAAAGAGGGCTGGACTGCGGTGACGAATGTCGGGAAACTATGGTAGCCTTCGAATAATCGGAGGGATAGGGAGATGATTGTTGTCACTGTGACACCCAAGGAGGGGCGAAGGCAGGATGCCGAAGCCTGCGGTTCCTACGATCTATTAAATAATAATAGGGGCCGTCTCCCGATAAAAGAGACAGCCCCTATTTCACACACCCCGCTTTTAGGTTAAAGATTCTTCTGATCGATATACCCTTCCAGCATAGCTTTGCTGATATTATCGGCGAGCTTTTCGATCGCGTGATTGATATACGCGGGATCATAAATTTTCTTTCGCAGGACATCCATCCGTTCCTTGGAAAGCGAACTGGAATTCGTTTTCACAATGATGCGGTGAAAGTTCCGCTTCTTCCTCAGTCTCTGGGTGGCCGAATCGGGCATGTTTGTTTCCATTAGTAGATATCCTTATAATGGTCTATTCGCTGCGCGCCACTGCCCTCTAAAATCAGTACCGCATCGATCCTCATTTCCTTGAACTCGACCACGCTGCCCTCAATAAATATTTCGGCACATTTCAGGATTTTTTTAATTTTCGATAAGGAAATCGTTTCCTCAAGCGAGACCGCCTCTTCTTTCCGGCGTATCTTGACCTCGACTAAGACCAGTACGTCCGCGTCGAGAAAAATCAGGTCGATTTCCCCATATCTGTTCCGGTAGTTCCCGGCGATAAAACGATAGCCCAACCCCTCTAAGTGTAATTTGGCTAAGTCTTCCCCGTGTTTCCCGAAACCCTTATTGCCGCTCTTCACCGTCGTTCAGCTGTGAAGTTTTCACCGCGCCGACTATGTAAATATCCTTCTCCTTGGATAGGCGGATTACCTCGCCGTCCTCGATCTTGTCCCCGAACTCGTCGTACACTACCTTTACAGTCGGGCGGAACGGCGATACCGCGTCGGCCGATACCACCTTGGCGATCGCGTTGTTGTTCAGGCGAACAAAACCGCCGACCGGGTAAATGGACATCATGTTCAGGAACACCTTCAGTAAATCCGGATCGAACCGCTTCGAGCCTTCGCTTACCACCAGCTTCATGGCGTCGTACGATTCGTTCTTTTCCCTATATACACGACTCTTTATTAATGCTTCGTAAGTGTCGACAATCGACAGCATCCTGCTCATCTCGGAAATCTCGTTGCCCTTGATCTTGCGCGGGTATCCTGTGCCGTCCCATTTCTCATGGTGTTCCAGTCCCACGCGCGCAATTTCGATCGGGAGATTGAACTCGCGCGATATGGTCTGGTAACTGTGTATCGGATGGGTGTTGATCTGGTTCCGCTCCTCGGGTGAAAGTTTCGCCTCTTTCTCGACAATGTAAGCGGGGATTTTCGTCATTCCGATATCGTATAATAATCCCGCCATCGCCAGGCTGACCAGCTTGACCATCGAGTAACCGATTCTCTGTCCGAGGAGGATGGCCAGCAGCGTAACATTCACGATATGATGGAACAGGTATTCGCCGCGCCCGGTGATATTGACCAGATTGATAAAGACGTTGGGGTTTTTTTCCATCATCACGGTATTGACAAGTTTATTAGCGAGCTTCTGAACTTCATCGACATTGAAGCCCTGACGCGAACGGTACCGGCCGTACAGTGCGTTGATGGAGGTTACCGATTCTTTATATATTTCGAGATACCGCGCCGTATCCTTATCGACTTTGATTTTCTTTTTATCGGCGGCTTCTTTTACTGCGGCGGATTGGTTTATTGTAGTCTCATCGACCAGTTCGCCGGCGGTTTCCACAAAATCCAGTTGACGAAGCTTGAGGTTCTTGATCGAAATATCGTCAAGCGCCTTCCCCGCCGCAAGAACGATATTCAGGTTCTTATCGAAGAGAGATTTTGTAAATTTCATCCCCGCCTTCAATTGCTCGAGAGGGATTTTCTTCATCGGCATTTCTGCGCTCCTCGGAATTTTTAATTCGTCTTACCCGGCAATACTGCTCTTTAAAGAATATACGAAAGCGAAAATTTCCGCAACTATTGTGTATAGCTCCATAGGTATCTCTTCGTTATCCTTCAGGCGCACGAGCGATTCGGCAAGTTTTTCGTTGCGGTATACCGGGATATTGCTTTTTTTAGCAAGTGTGACAATATAATCCCCGACCGCGCCGATTCCCCGTGCGAGAAGCCGGGGTGCGTTGTCCGTTACATGTTCATATTTTAATGCCGCGGCTTTTGTACTCATTTTCTCCTCCTGAGATTAAACAAAAATATCCAAATCCGGCAAACGGGGCGTGTTTCCTTCTTCCTCGTCCGCTCTGTAAAACAGAAACTCGTCGCTTGTCTCCCGGAAGAATAACGAGAACCCGAACAAGGGGAGTTTCTTCCGCAGAGAATCATAAAACTCTGTTCCGCTTACATCGAGCCTACCGCCTATCCGGCTGTAAAGCTCCCGATTGATATAGACCGTTATCCGGTATCCCTCATGTCCGCTTTCGGCGGCGACTGTCAGGCTTCCGGTCTCGCTGTCCGAAATATCGAAAATATACCTGCGGACATCGTTTTTTACCCTTATCCGCGATTGAACTAATAAATTCCTTTCGCCCTGCTTCATCAATTTTGCGTCATAACGTTCGCCGTACACCGCGCTGAAAAAGGCTTTGAGCTTATCCGCGGTATCCTTCGCTATCTCCTGATCCGCCCCGGGTAAATCCGCATCGAGAATCCCTCTCCATATATCCCGGAGCCGGAAAAGGAAATCCGGGAAATCTTCATCCGCTGCAATCCCTTTACCCATCATACCCGCGACTATCTCGGCGAACTTACCGCCGTAGCGTGCTTCCGCCGTCAGCAGCAGTTTGAAGTTATCCCTCGATAAACGGATGCCCCGTTCGGTAAGCAGCAGCGCGGTATTGAGGTGGCGTTCCTCCAACGGGAACCCGTTCTGGAGCAGGAAAATCCTGAGATTATCCAGCAGTTTGTCCCGCGCGATATGAGAAAATAAGGGGCTGTCCTTGATGCCGCTCAATACGCGGAGCCTCATTCCATCGGGAGTGCGCTCCACGAACGCGAGGAAGCTTTGAGGTATCTGTCCCTCTATTTTTGCCTCCACCCGCATCCCGTTGATATCCGTAATCGCCCGCTCGCCGTTTTGTTCTATTACCCTGACGTTCACGATTCTTTCGGACGGCAATCCGCGAACATCCCATGATTTCGCGTCTATTAATCGAATCATCTTCTTGCCTTTTATGAAACCATTTGCTATTGTTTATATCGGCACTTTGGAATTTTAGAATAGGCATAGGTGTATTTTTTCAAAAAGTGCATCCTTTTTCGGGGTTCGGTAGTCATATTAATAGACGCGGAGTGAAGGATGAACCAAGAGTTGGAACGCGAATTTACGGAATTTTTTAAAAAAAATCAGGCATCGCTGTACCGGGTTGTACGCGGGTATGTCCGTTCCAACGGTACCGCCGAGGATATTGCATCCGAAGCGTTTATGAAAGTATACGGTCATTGGGAACGTGTGCGGGGAATGGAGAACCCGATCGGGTATCTGGTCAGGACAGGCATCAATCTTGCGAAAACCCGTTTAGTACGGGATAAGTTTCTGGGATGGATGAGCCTCGACCGGGCTGAGGATGCCGGGTCGCGCCGGGAAACGGAGGAAACGTTTTATATCGGCGAGGAGAACCGGATATTAGAAAAGGAGCTTTTAGCGCTCCGGGAAGAAGAGCGGAACGTTATCATCATGAAGGATATAGACGGGAAGAAGCTTGAAGAGGTTGCCGGGATTTTAGGGCAAAAGCTTCCTACTGTGAAATCGTTCTACAGGCGGGGTAAGCTAAAGCTCGCGAAAAGACTGGAGGAGCAGGATGCTGTGTAATGAAGCGAGGGAATTGATTGACGGAGGCGGGGAAAGGAATACCGAACTGGGCGTGCATCTGGAAATATGCCGGGAATGCCGGGCATATTACTGGATATCCGAGCGGTTGAACAAGGGGAATATAGTCCACGATACGCCCGACCTGTCCGGTGCTTTCCGTGCGAAACAGGCAGCCGCACCGAAACGGGTACGGATATCACGTTGGCGTTTCGCCAGCCTCATGGGATCGCTTGCGGCTTTGCTGATTGTAGCGGGAATAGTGTTCAATCCGTTTGCAGCCGAACACAATACTACCGCTGCGGAAGAATTGACCTATGACGAAAACTACGATGCCCTCGAGAGCTATTACATGCTGGCGGTCTACGATATGGATAGCAATACGAATTATAATGCGATCGATTATTATTATAGTCTCGCAGTGTACTAATTTTTTCAGGAGGATACAATGATCAGAAAAGTTTTGGTATTGACTGCGGTTTTAGTCCTCGGGACAATGACCGCTTACGCTAAAAAGGGCGGGCCCGACTGCGGCGATAATCCATGTAAGGGTTCCGACCATCCAGGAATGGGTATGGATATGGGCGGAATGAACCATGATATGATGCAGGGCATGATGGTATTCGCTAAGCTTAGCGGTATCCACCCTATCATGGAGAAGTATAATATCCAGATTCAGAAGGTATTTCTCGAAACCAAGGAAAAGAATCTCGGCCTTCATACCCGTCTGATGGAACTCCGCGACGCGCTGGTCAAGCTTTCCGCGGATTACTCTAAGGATTCCGGTAAGAACGGGAAAGAGATTTCCAAGGTACTGAAGGAAATGGTCGATGTACAGAATAAGATTCAGGCGAACCGCGAAGCCGGAATGGTCAGCATCAAGCAGTTGAACGACCAGCGTAAGAAGGAAATTGACGCGGCTATAGCGAAATGGCTTAATGTCGTCGGTTCAGATCCTGTTAAAATGCAGGAACTTGTCGATGCGGTGAATACCATGAAACCGATGGGGCCTGGAAAGGGTATGAAAAAAGATTCCGATTGGGGCCCCGGAAAGGAAAAGGGGAAAGGTAAATAACCCGAATACCCCCGATAAACGATAGATTTTTTCAGTATCCCGTACCGGAAGGTGCGGGATTTTTTTATTTGTCGATGACGATTGGGTAAATAAACTGACTATTCCGTTTTACACCCTTCCGATTCCGGAGAGCTCGCGTACCGCCGATGCTGGGTTTTTCGCGCGCATGAGCGACGTTCCGACGAGGATACCGTCGAATCCCGCGCGTGCGAATTTCCGCGCGTCATCAGCGGTCTCCACTCCCGACAGCGCGAGACGTATCCTATCGGCGGGAATCATCCCCGCGTATTTCAGCGCGTATTCCGTATCGAGTTCGAATGTCGTGAGGTCGCGGTTATTGATCCCGATTACCGGCGCGCCGAGCGCGGCCGCGCGTTCGATATTCTCCGGCAGATGCGCTTCCACGAGCGCGTCCAGCCCGCATTCTTCGGTATGACGGTACAGGCGGGCGAGTTCGCTGCCGGGGAGGGCCTCGGTGATCAGGAGTACGGCCGACGCGCCGTAGGCGCGGGCAAGGTCGATCTGTATGGGGTCGATGATAAAATCTTTGCACAGGAGGGGCAGTCCGGATACGGCGGCGATATTCCGCAGGAATTCCCAGCTTCCGCCGAAGTATTTCCGGTCGGTCAGCACCGATACGGCTGACGCACCGTTCTCCGAGTAGACCCTTGCGGTCTCGACAGGGTCGGCGGCGGGGTTGATATTTCCCATGGACGGCGAGCTTCGTTTGACCTCGGCGATCAGTTTGAGGAAGCCGCCGCCGGTGAGCGCGTCGCGGAACGACGGGCGCAGGGGCGTGCTTTCGGCACGGATACCTTTATCGTAGGAGCGGTGAAGTTCTTCGACCTCGGATTTTTTCGCGTCGATGATTTCCTGTAATTTATTCATTTTACTCCGTCCCGGGTGAGAAGTTCCGGGCGGCCTCGAGCGCGCGCATAGCCTTCCCAGAGTCGACTGATTCCCTCGCGACGCCGACCGCTTCGTGGATCGGGATATCCGATGCGACCATCACAGCGAGGGCGGCGTTCAGCACGACCGCCTTATAAGGATCGCCCTTCTCGGAACCCTCGAATATATCGAGGATCATCTGGGCGCTTTCTTCCGCGCCGGATACGCGGAGATTTTCTATCAGGCCGTCGAGGCCGTATTCCGACGGGTCGAGCGTCCACGATTTGACCTCGCCGGCACGGATTTCCCGTACCTGCGTCAGTCCCTCGACCGACGCCTCGTCGATACCGATCTCGCCGTGTACGACCGCCGAATGGATATGCCCCAGCCGCGCGAATACATCGGGGATCATTTCGAGCAGGGCGGGGGACGCGACCCCCATGATATGACGTTTTACCCCGGCGGGATTCACGATCGGGCCGAGGATATTAAATATCGTACGGATACCGATCTCGCGGCGGACGGGCATCACATGCTTCATCGCGGGATGGTACGCGGGCGCGAACAGGAACGCGAACCCCGCGGCCTCGATAGACCGTGCGGCCTGTTCGGGAGAAAGGTCGATCCTTACTCCGAGCGACTGGAGCACGTCGGCGGAACCGCTTTTGCTGGTGATGGAACGGTTGCCGTGCTTCGCTATATGAATCCCAGCGCCCGCCGCGACAAACGCCGACGCGGTCGATAGATTGAACGTGCCGGAATGGTCGCCGCCTGTCCCGCAGGTGTCGATGAGCGGCTGTGCGCCGGTACTGACTTTCAGCGCCGCGCGGAACATCGACTGCGCGCTCCCGGTGATCTCGGCGGCGGATTCGCCCTTAAGGTGCATCGATGTCAGGTAGGCCGCGATCTGCGCGGGTGTGGCTTCCCCGTTCATGATGGTATCCATCATTTCGGCTGCCTCGTCCTGCGTCAGGTCTTCTTTATTACATATCCGCAGGACAATCGACTTTACCCGGTCGGATATTTTCGCTTTCTGCCGTTCGACAACCATATCGACGAAGTTCTTGACGATCTGCTTGCCGTACTGGGTAAGGAACGATTCGGGATGAAACTGGATGCCGTGGATATTCCGCCCCTTCGCCTTGACACCCATAATTTCGCCGTCGTCGCTTTCGCATGTGATCTCGAGGGTATCGGGAAAATTCGCGCGGTTCGCCGCGAGGGAGTGGTAACGGATGCCCTTGAGGGGCGACGGCAGTCCGGCAAATATCCCGGTTCCGGTATGCGTCATATTCGAGCTTTTCCCGTGGATGATGCGGGACGCGGAAATGACCTCGCCTCCGAATACCTCGGTGATGCCCTGATGTCCGAGGCAGACCCCGAATACGGGGATATCCCCCGAACGGCGGATGAGTTCCTCGGAGATGCCCGCGTCGGACGGACGGCCCGGGCCGGGCGAAATCACTATCCCGTCGGGCTCCATCGCGAGCGCCTCGTCTACGGTCAGCTTGTCGTTCCGGAATACCTTCACGTCGGGGTAAAACTCCCCGATATACTGTACGATGTTATATATGAACGAATCGTAATTATCGATAACCAATATCATACGCGCCTCCTAAATAATCGCCTTCATCAGGGCTTTAGCCTTGTTGATAGTCTCCTCGTATTCCCGCTCCGGGACGGAATCGTACACAATACCCGCGCCCGCCTGAAGGTAGGCGGTTTTATCCTTGTGAATGATGGTGCGGATCGCGATACAGGTGTCGGTGTTGCCGGAGAAATCGATGTATCCGATAGCACCGGCGTATACCCCGCGTTTCTCAGGTTCGAGGTCCTCGATAATTTCCATCGCACGCACCTTCGGCGAACCGCTCACCGTACCGGCGGGGAATGTCGCACCGATGATATCCACCGCGTCATATTGCGGGTTCGGTTTCCCGAAGACGTCGGA
The DNA here is from genome assembly GCA_020059465.1 of Brevinematales bacterium. Taxonomy (GTDB): domain Bacteria; phylum Spirochaetota; class Brevinematia; order Brevinematales; family GWF1-51-8; genus GWF1-51-8. The sequence goes on along the minus strand of JAGVBZ010000008.1, from coordinate 120,134 downwards.
AACGATGTGCATTACATGCGAGTAACGTTCGATATGGTACGGAGCCTCGACGCGGACGGAATTGAATTCCGATATGCGGCCGACATCGTTTCGCGCGAGGTCGAGGAGCATCGTATGCTCGGCGAGTTCCTTCACATCGTTCAGGAGTTCCCGCTCGACAGCTTCGTCCTCTTTTTTATTCTTCCCGCGCGGGCGTGTCCCGGCGATAGGGCGGACGATCAGTTCGTCCTTATCCCCGGACTTTGTCCGGCGCACCATGACCTCGGGCGACGATCCTATGAGTTGAAAATCCTCGAGGTCGATATAGAACATGTAGGGGGACGGATTGATCATGCGGAGTTTTCGGTAGATATCGAACGGGCCTATGTCGATCTCCGTGCGCAGGCGCTGCGAGATGACCACCTGGAAGATATCTCCCGCGACAATATGCTGTTTCGCTTTTTCCACCGCCGCGATGAAATCCGCCTTGCGGAAATTGGAGATCAGGTCGATCTTATTCCGGGACGATTCTTTAATCCGGGCGGGGGGCTTCGCGGAGAAGAGGCGCGCCTCGTATTCCAGAAGCGTCTGCATCACCTCGTCCTTTTTATCCGGCGAGTAGGCGTGCCCGATCAGGATGAGTTTCTGCCGGATATGGTCGAACGCGATCAGCACCTTCGGCAGGACGAGGAATATATCGGGAAGGCCGAGTCTGTCCGGCTTAATATCGGGGAGCTTCTCGAAGTAACGGACGGAGTCGTAGGAAAAGTACCCGATCAGCCCTGCGGTAAACGGCGGCAGGCCCTCGACAGGCTCCTCACGGAACGAAGACACGATACGCTTGATCTCGGCGATCGGATCGTCGGCGTCAATCTCCTCTGTCCCGCCGTTGAACGTCACCCGTACTTTATTGCGTTTCGCTGTGAAGATCAACTCCGGGTCGAATCCGAGGAACGAGTATCGTCCGAGTTTTTCGCCCATCTCGACACTCTCCAGCAGGAACCCCATTCTGCCTTCCTCCTTCAGCGCGAGGAACGCGGAAACGGGAGTTTCTATGTCCGCCGCGATCTCACGGTGTACGGGGTAAAGAACATTATTCGCATCCATATCGGCCTCTTATTTTTCTTTATCTTCTATATATACCGTGAAATAATTCAGTTTGCCGTTGTCGTACTCATACACCCTGAACGTTGCCTGCCGTTCCCAGTACGCGGCGACCGACGGCGAGACATAGCAAGGGACATCGCCGATCCAGCGCATTTCGCCCCGGTGGAAATGCCCGCAGAGGATTCCTTTTACATTTTTGTATTTGTTGACTATTGCGTTCCAGTCGGAGGTCTCCTTCGGGTCGTACGGATAATGCATCTCGTTATTGTAAAAGTCGGGGATAACCGGCGAGTGATGGAAAATCAGCACGGGCTTTTTCTGGTTCGCCTTCAGCGTACTCTCGACCCATTTGTACGGATCGTATCCCGGAATTGTGTAATTCTCGCGCAGGGGTTCGAGGAATGTGAATAATAGGACAACGCCCTTGACCTCGACCGTGTAATTCAGGGGCGAGAAATAATTCGTATAGATACCGATGCACTTGTTGAACTTATATTTTACGATGTCGTGGTTGCCGGGGACAAAATAAAGAGGCGCTTTTAACTGCGAATATATTTTCAGCGCGTTGGACAGATTCGCCATATTGTCCATGTCGTCGCTCGCGATATCGCCTGTATGTGCGACGAACTCGATCTTCATGGGGAGCGCGTTGATCGCGTCGACAATCTTCTTCAATCGCGCCGTATGCAGATCGTTGCCCCAATGGGTGTCGGTGACCTGAACGAAGTAGAATGTTTCATTAGCGGCCGGCTTTTTCGCTGCGGCGGCGGTATAAAATGCGACGGTGATGAACAGGAAAAGTGCCAGTAGTTTTTTCATGGTGCCTCCTAAAAAAAGAAAAAACCCGCAGGCATGAACCCGCGGGAATATAAATATATTACAATTAGCCCCAAGGTCATCCTAAACTCGACAGAGTATATTGCGCCACCAGTTAGAGTTCGAAGAGACTGTCAGAATAATCATAATGTATTCCTCATATTGATGAATTATGTTAAAAGCATTCCTAAAATATGTCAATTCCCGGTCAGAAATTTTAATGCCGAATCCTCATCGTCAAAAAAGAAGAAGATATTGGAGAGACCGGTTAGATCGAAAACATGCTTCACTTCCTCCGATACCTGAAAGAAGCAGACCCTGCCTTCGGAACTCTGAATTTTTCGAATATTACTGACCATTGTCCCGATACCGATACTGTTGATATAGGAAAGCTCCTTCAGATCCAGTATAAGCAGTAGTCCCGGCCGTTCGGCGATTTCTTTGAACTGGATACCGAATTGCATACAGGTCGAGCTATCCATTATCCCTTTCAGACGAAGAATAGATATATTTCCCTTTTTTTCCTGAAAGATCTCTAAATCATCCATTTTTTCCATAGGTTTAGCCCTTCCATTTTTTTATCAGAAGAAGAGTGTTTCGGTCGTTATCGGTTGAATACTTGATATCGTCGATAATCTTCTTAATAATCATCATTCCCCGTCCGCTTTCCGAGAATTCGCTCGCGGGTGTCTTTTTTAACTGCTCGTCATAGTTGAACGTATTCCCCTTTGCGCCATAATCGGATACCCGGATGACAATTTTATCGGGTTCGAATTTAACCTTCAGCTCGACCAAACCCCGTTTCTCAGGATACGAATGCTTGAATATATTGATCAGAGATTCTTCGATCGCGAGGCATAGATCGAATACCAGAAATTGATCGTCGTTCTGAATATCTATGTTTTTAAAAATCACATTGACCAGGACGTTTACAATACGCAAAGAATGAATATCCCCAACCAGCGAAATCGAGATACTGCTATCGTCAATTTCCAGATTCAGGCTTTCTTTATCTTTGGCGGGAAATCTTGAAATATAATCCTTCAGGATTGCCGATATAAGCTTTGAGTCAAACATAAATCCTCTTATTTTTCAAAAAGATATTCAGATTCAATTTTATATTCCATATTACATTATGTCAACGCAAAATGTGTTTTTTTTCGATATTCTTTATCTATCGTATTAATAATACCATTCACGAAATATATGCGTACACCTGCTCACCGTTTTTTCGGTAGGTTGATATATTTTCCGGGTGAATCTATAATAAATGAGGGGAGAAATAATGGGACAATCAAAGCATCACGACCATGCGGAAACCTGCGTTATTTGCGATAAAAAACTGGTGAGGCTGAAATCGCATCAGAAGAAAGTCTGCGCGATATGCGGCGGAATTTTCGATACATTACAAGCCTGCGAGAACGATCATTATGTCTGCGCGGGATGCTATAATCTTGCCGCGCTCGAACTGATCGAACAGTACTGTCTCTCGTCGCCCTCAGAAGACCCTATTCTGATCGCCATGACCCTGATGCGGAACCCGCGAATTGAAATCAATTCTCCGGTACATCATTATTTAGTCACCGCGTCCCTCCTGACCTGCTACTATAATAAACTCAAGGATTATGAACTGAAGAAGACGAAACTTCGTCTTGCAAAGGAACGGGCGAAACGGCTGACTGAGGGTTTCTGCAACCAGTACGGGATATGCGGCGCGGCGTTGGGAAACTCCCTTTTTATCAACCTGATCCTTCAGGATACGGATTTTGCCGCCGAGGAATGGAAACTCGCGAATCTCCTCACATCCACCACGTTGAATTCAATCGCGCATCAGGGAATCCCCCGCTGCTGTAAACGGAATCTTTTTCTGTCGATTAACAACGCCATCGAATTTTTAAGGGATTATTTGAAGGTCATTATTACCCACGGCGGGGTGGACTGTAAATTCTCAACGATGAATCCCTATTGCCAGAAGCATAACTGCCCGTTTTATTCGCACCCGAAAGGAACGGAAAAACTCTATTAACAAAAAAAGAAGGGGAGACATGCCCCCCTTCTTTATAGAAACATTCGATTTCTACTGGATATAGTCGTCGTCACCGGGAAGCCCGCTGGGCAGATCGTCGGCGTTAATTTCCTTAGAAATATCTTTCCCCTTCATCAGTGTACCGAACGCCATCTCGATCGAGACAAACAGGGAATGCTGGTTGTATTCGGGTGCGCCCGTGAAAACAGCGCCCTCCCATGAAAGAACAGGTGTATAGATATAATTCAGCCGAACAAGAAATCCAACCCTGTCAGCGAACATAATTCCTGTTGTAATACCTGCGGCGATGCTGAAAATCGACGACCCGATCCCGGGGTTGTATTCCACAGGGTTGTTCAGGTATTGCGCAAATGATAGATTGGTCTGGAACGACATTCCGTATCCGCCCCAAAGGAATGATACCGAAGGCATGAGCAAAAACCCGTCCGAATAGACCGCCGCATAACCGAATTCAAACCCGCCGAATCCGCCGCCGTATGACATAGTCCTGTCGGACGCCGCGGATTTTTTCACCTCGGAGGAGTTTATGACAGTGCCCCATCCGCCGAAGTAGAAGTTTCCGGCCAATCCGCCGCCCCCGATCGACATACCGTAAGACATTCCGGTCAGGTCTTCATACCCCGCCGCCTTGATGGCAGTGTTCAGCGCGGGCTGGGGATTGTACCCGAAATAACCCCCGATACGGAATATTCCCCCCGAGACTTCGCCTGCGTGTAAGGTATTCATTCCGAGAAACGCTAATGCAGTAATCGTAAATAGCATACTCTTCTTCATATTAAATCCTCCTGGATATTTATGAGTTGGCAAAATGCCCGAAACTTTCGAGAGATAACACGGGATGCCGCTCCTTGACAGATTCTGCCATGCAATAAGATAAAATAAAAACACGAGACACGCAAGTTTTCATAAAAAAAGAAAGCAGGCATGATGCCTGCTTTCATAGGGTTGGGGGTTGGAAGGTTGTATAAGAAAGGTTAGGTTGGGCTGTTTTTATCGATCAACTTATTCGCGTCTTCTCTCTGGTAAGGATAAAAATCGGACGGTACTCCCGTTTCGCCGAGTTTCTTGTATAACTTCAAACGCGCGCACGATTGAGCGGCATGCATACAGAAATCTGATTTTATTATATTGGTCATAATCCTGTCTTCCGCTAACTCGGAACTGAAAAAACTGTTCCGGCATCGATCCAAAAAAGTACACTGAGCCATATTCCGCCTCCGTCTCCTGTCGTAACTCTTCACACACATATATATTACGCAAGATATATGCCAAAGTAACATATTATATTATTGTATGTATAGTAAAGAAATAGAAACACCCCATACCGTCAATCGGTACGGGGTGTATAATTTTTTTCAGCGGGTTAAAAGAGGGGGACCTGCAGAGCGAAATTTATTCTGACTATCACGTCAGATGTTATATCGGCATTGACTCCCTGAACGTAATTCACATACTGAAGCTGGAGGCTCTTCATGCCGGAAATGACGTATAATCTGAGCTGTACCCATGAAATATTCAGATTGAGAAAGAGTCCGACGTTTATATTCTGGCTCTCGTAGAGTTTCACATTATCGGAACTCATTTGAATATCAAAAAAACTGTACCCCAGATGAATTCCGGCGCCGAATTTTACCGCTTCCCTTTGATCCCCGAGAAGAAGGTAGCCTGCTTCCAATCCCGCCATATAGGCAGAATTTTGAATTTTCCCGATAATATTCAGATCCAATCCATTTCCCGAACTGTAATCGAAGTACATTCCCGCCCAGAAGGCTGGAGTGAGAAAGTAGGAGGCATTGAAGCTGATATCTGCGGATCCGGTGTTTTTATCCAGTCCGTCCGATCCGGTAAAATGCTCGAAATGGTAGGCAAATCCCAGGGATGTATAAAAACGCGGGAAAGCTTTCAGGTTGACATTGATTTCCTTTACCATTCCGTCGGATAGATAAAACGCCTTTTTCGCGATTTGATTTGTGGGAAGCTCGTACAACTCGAATAAATACTCCTTCCCGGCGGGGATTCCGCTCCATACGTCTCCCTCGAGCATGACATGTTTATCGAATAAGGCGAGGTACTGCTTGAACGCATCTTTGCCCTCGAACGGCAGGAGCTTCACTGCTGCCACCGCTTTATAGCTGATAGACGCCGCTTCGCCGGGTAATACATGCACCGTAAAGTTTGTCACTTCTTTGAATCCCTGTTTCAGTTCAATCCGATAAACCTGATCGGCGAGCACTTTCATTTTCTGCCCGAAATTGTCCCCTTCGATACGGGAGATGTACTTTGAGTTGATCCAAAGATCGTAGGTTTCCTTTCCGATCTGGAAGTTCTGGAAATGCAGGAACGCGGTCTTGATACTGCCGAGGTTCAGCACCGGTTTCAGAATATCCTCGAGCATCAGGTCGATCGTATCAATCAGCGTAACATCTAATTTTGTGGTATATACTTTCTCCTGTACGATTTTCCCTGCCCCGAGCGACCATACCATCTGACGGATTTCCGCCTGCGGGTTATTCTGAGACCCGGAGATTTTATAGCTCCAATAGACAATGAAATCGGATTGATTGTTTACCGCGACCGTCTCCATATTATTCTCCCTGATCGGCAGATTGGTAGCCGCCGCCGGTTCGAGAACATCGAGGAACGGCACGATGGCTGTGAAATTATACACGGTGCGATAGAGCAGAACATTGATTTTATCGGCGGCCGCGCTTTTCCCGGCGCTCTGATCGATAGGCTGTCCGAGAATGAGTTTCATCTTTTTTACGTTCTGGGCGTAGAGCGGGTGCGAGGTAGTGCAGAAAAATAAAAGTATTACGAGTATTTTCAATCTCATCATGATTCCCCCTTTCTGATAAAATAAACCAAAACTTGATTTTACGCAAGTTTTATGTAAGTTTAAAACAGCTTGGGAGTCTTGTCTGCATAAGATTATCGTGCGGGAGTCTTGCATTACTCGTTGATTTTCATCGGCATGGTGATATACAGGAAATTCTCGTCCTTTTCGGTCTTCAGTAGAAGCGGGCTGCTCTGCGAGTTGATGATCATCTGGATAGTCTTGCCCGGCACAACCTTAAGGAAGTCGAGAAGGGAGCGGTAGCTGATTGCGATGGTGATCGATGTGCCGGAGTAGTCGATCTTGACCGATTGCTGGGACGTACCGTACAACGGGTGCTGGGTGGAGATGGTCATCTTATCTTCCTGCACCTCGATCTTGGTCTTACCGGAGTCGGGGTCGCTCATCACCGATACGGTATCGATCGCGGAGGATAACGCGCCGCTCTCGATTTCCACAACGTTGATTCTCTCGGCGGGTATAACGTCCTTATAGTTCGGAAATTTTCCCTCCACAAGGTTGGTAAAGATATAGACGTTGCCGATCTTAAAGAACGCCTGATTGTTATGGACTGAGAAAAGCGTATCGCCCGTTCCAAGTGATTCGAGGATAGTCTTGAATATTTTCTGCGGCACGATGACTCCGGTCTCGATAGTCCCGGTTTTTTCCTCATAATCGCGGGTGATAACCGATAGGCGTTTCCCGTCGGTGGTCACGAACGATAATAGTCCGTCCACAGCCTCCTCGATATATGTCCCGGTAAACGCGCTCTTCGCGATATCGGTCGAAACGGCGAACTCGGTGGACTTGATGAGTTCTTCGAGGGTTTCCTGCGCGATCTTGATATAGTTCTGCCAGTTGAATTCGTTGAACGTGGGATACGTGTCTGCGGCAACTCCGTTCAGATGGAACACGGGGTTTTCGCTTTCGTGAGGGTGAATCACGATCTCGGTCTCGTTATCGGTCTTGCTCTCGAATACGATTTTTTCACCGGGCAGTTTACGGATGACTTCAAGGAGTTTCTTCGAGAGGAGGTTGATCTTGCCGGAAGATTCCACTACCCCGGTCGACTCGACTTTTACGCCGTTCTCGCCGTTGTATGAAAGGATGATTATCGTTCCGTCGTCGATCGCCTCGATATACACATTCAATAGTATCGCAAGCGGCGATTTAACATTGATAATCGAATCCGCGATCCCCAAATGCCTGATAAACTCGTCCTTGTTTACCGTAAACTTCATACGATCCCTCACCTAAATATCGATTGTCAGCATAGTATTTTAGCGTCTCTTTCAAGATATTTCAAATAATAGGCGTGTTTCTAAAAGTAGAATCAAAATTCTTTATTTTTTAGCGGTTTTCCATTATAATCATTGCGAGATTATCCTATCGAGAAAGCGAGAACAGGATAAAGGAGGATTTGGTGCCGAAGCTGAAATTCGGTGTCATCGTGTTCCCGGGTACAAACTGCGACCGTGACGCCTTTTGGGTGATAGAGGAAGTATTATATAAGGATGTCCGTTATGTATGGCATACGGAGTCGGATATCGACGATCTGGATGTGGTCATCATACCGGGGGGATTCTCCTACGGCGACCATCTGCGCGCGGGCGCGATCGCGCGCTTCTCGCCGGTGATGAAATCGGTCGTGAAGCATGCAGATAGCGGAAAGCCGGTATTGGGTATATGCAACGGGTTTCAAGTGCTCGCAGAGGCGGGGATGATTCGCGGGGCGTTCCTCCGGAATAAGATCGTCCATTTTCTGTGCCGCCACCAGCATCTGAAGGTGGTAACCGCAGATTCGCCGTTTACCGCGAAATACCACAAAGGGCAGATTGTCAGGATACCCATTGCGCACGCGGAAGGAAATTTCTTCCTCGAGGGCGACGACATGAAATACGCGCTCGACCATGACCTGATCGCGTTCCAGTACTGCGACGCCGGGGGCAATGTGGACGATACCACCAATCCTAACGGGGCATCTTTGTCCATCGCGGGCATTTTCAACGATAAAAAGAACGTACTCGGAATGATGCCGCATCCCGAACGCGCGAGCGAGACCGAGATGGGTTCTGTCGACGGGCGCGGATTGTTCGAATCGATCGCCGAATGGGTAGGTTAATCATTGAAGGAAAATAACATGGAAGCAATAAAGTCGATCCGCCGGGAGGTTCTGACACTCGGAACCTATCAGGCGGGACGTATGCCGGCTAAATCAAAATCCGGCAGGATGATCAAGCTCGCGTCGAACGAAAACCGTTGGGGAACATCCCCGAAGGCGGTGCTCGCGATTGCCGAGGCGGTATCTGGCGGTCTTTCGATATACCCCGATTCGAAAATGAAAACAGTCAGAGAGGCGGCGGTATCGTTCTGGAAACGGCGCGGGATCACATTAGCACCGGAACAGTTCGTTTTCGGCGACGGATCCGGCGAGATAATCAATATGCTTCTATCGGCGTTTGTGACCGAAGGAAGCAGAGTGGTCATTCCCGCTAACAGTTTTATACTGTACAAGCTCCTGACAATCCCGAAGGGCGCAACCCCGGTGTTTTCGCTCAGGGACGAGGATTATTCCGTCGAATTAGAGTCGCTCGCGGACTCCGCGATTTCCGCCGATACCAAAGCGGTCATTTTTGCGAACCCCGACAATCCGACTTCGACCTTTCATAAACCCGATAAAATCGACGAGTTCATGTCGAGGATACCGGAGAATATTCCGGTAATTCTCGATGAGGCTTATATACAATTCGCGGGGCTGGAAAACACCGCTTTACCGCTCCTTGAAAAATATCCGAACCTGGTCCTGACATATACGTTCTCGAAGTGCTACGGGCTTGCCGGACTGCGTGTGGGGTATGGAATCATGCGCCCGGAGTTCGCCGAGCAGATCGAAAAGATCCGGCTCCCGTTCAATCTGGGTACGGTCCAGCAGGGCGGCGCGGCGGCGGCCTTCGGAGACGACGAGTTTCTCGATATGACGTTCAGCGAGACTGCGAAAAGCAGGGATTTTCTGGTGAGTTCGCTCAAGGAATTGGGCTACAAAATCACCGACCCGTGGGCGAACTTCGTTTTTCTCGATCTTGGCGAAAAATACGCCGATGTGCTTTCCGCGCTCGAAACTGCGGGGATTTCCATCAGAACGCTGGGCGAGTTCGGGTACGGCGACCGTTTCGGGCGGATCACGTTCGGCACGATGGAAGAATGCGAGTATTTGGTTAAAACATTGAAAAATATATAGTACGGTAATATAATTGTTATACATGAGCCGATAGGAGGAATCATGCAGGCGATAGTGCTCGCGGGCGGTATGGGCAGAACCCTGAAGTCCGCGCAGTTGGGAGACGCACCGAAACCCATGGCGATAGTAAACGCCAGGCCGTTTCTGGAATTTGTTCTCCTGTTCCTGAAAAAGAACGGTATTGACGATATTATTCTTTCATGCGGATATATGCGCCCGGTGATCGAAAGTTATTTTGCCAACGGGAAAACGTGGGGACTGAGAATCCGTTATACCGACGAGGAGTTTCTCCACGGTACGGCGGGAAGCGTTAAGCTCGCGGAAAACATGATCGAGAAGGATACTTTCCTTGTCGTCAACGGCGATACATTCCATGATGTTCCGGTGTACGACCTGCTTCAGTTCCATGTCTCGCACGACGCATTTGTGACGCTTGCGCTGAAGTCGAGCGAGCACCCGGAACGTTACGGCGCGGTCGAACTCCTCGAGAATAAGCAGATACACCGTTTCATCCAGCGGGGTAATCCGGATACGACCACCTATGTAAATACCGGTATCTATGTATTCAATAAACAGACCCTGAATTTTATCCAGACCCATGAGAGTATCTCATTGGAAAAGGACATTTTCCCGCTTCTTACCAAGCTCGGTAAGCTCTACGGATATGTCTGCGAGGGTACGTTCCTGGATATCGAAGTGCCGGAGAATTATGATGTTATCCGAAAGAAACTGAAAGAATATATTTAAGAAAGGGGGGTGCAATGAAAGAAATCAGAGAAGATATCGGAATTGAAGACCTTCTCAACCAATCTGAAGCCCTTCTCACGGGGCATTTTATACTTTCATCGGGACTGCACAGCGACCGGTATGTCCAATGCGCGAAGTTCCTGCAATACCCCGAGATGGCGGATGTTGCCGCGAAAAAGCTCGCGCGGATGCTCGCGGATGTGAAGATCAATGTCGTGATCGGCGGGGCGTTCGGCGGAATCGTGATCGCGTACGAACTCGCCAGAGTGCTTCACGCGCGGGGGATTTTCGCCGAGCGGGTGGACGGAGTCTTTCAATTGCGGCGCGGGTTTGAGATCCGCCCGGACGAGAAAGTGCTGATCGCGGAGGATGTGATCACTACCGGAAAATCCGTGCGCGAAGTGATGGAACTGGTTTCCTCGGCCGGCGCGGAAATTGTGGGGGTAGCGAGCCTGATCGACCGGAATATGCCTGAGCCGGAGTCGCTCGGTATCCGCGCGGAATGGCTTCACTCGGTGAAGGCGAATTCCTACGATCCGTCGGAATGTCCGTTATGCCGTGAGGGAAAAACCCCGGCGGTCAAACCGGGCAGCAGGGGCGTGTCGCAGAAATAGTGATTAATCGGGTGGCAACCGGACGCGGATTCAAGGAGTATGAAATGACTTTAGACGAACGGGTACATCGGTATGACCAGACCGCATTAATATATAAGATATTCTTTAAACGTCAGGCGGATTATTTTCGCGCCCTTGTCAAGGCGAACATTCGGCATTTTGAACTCAACCCGGGAGATAAAGTATTGGATATGGGGTGCGGCAACGGATCGTTATGCCTCGCGCTCGCGGAACGCGGGTATGATGTGAACGGCGTCGACGCCTCGCATAAGATGCTCACGGCCGCCCGCGATATCCGTCATAAACATAAGAAAAAAAATCCTTTCACCAATCTGCTCATCCAGTTCCTTTGGGGGGATGCCGCGGAAGGCTTGCCTGCCGATGATAAAAGTTTCGAAGCTGTTTTTATCGCGAACACCGCGCACAGTATGGATTCTGAACACCGCCGGATGATGTACCGTGAAGCGCGGCGTCTCGCAAATAAACAGGTCGTTATCATCGATTATACCGGAAAGAGATCGTTCAAAAATAAATTCTACGACTGGTTCGAGAAGACGGATTCCACGGATTTTTCCCGGAACGGTATCGCGGAGATGCGCGAGGAGTTTCAGTGGGTAAACGAAGTCCCGTACGACGAACATACTTCTTTATATATCTGTAAACCGTGAGGTAAAAAATGGCGACAAAGTTAATCGTTGTCCTCGATATGCCCGAATTTCCCGAAGCGAAGAAAATGGTCGATATGGTCTGCGGACTGGATGTCCTATTCAAAGTCGGCGCAACTCTTTACCCGGCGGACGGCAAACGGACGATCGAGTATATCAAAGAAAAGGGCAGGGGCGTCTTCCTCGACTTGAAGTTCTTCGATATTCCCCACCAGATCAAGGGGGCGTGCGAGGCCGTGTCGAAGCTCGGGGTGGATATGTTCACTATTCACCTGATGGGCGGACGCGAGATGGTGCGCGGGGCGCTCGACGGGATTGCCGGATTGTCGAAACCGCCGCTGATACTGGGAGTGACCGTGCTCACGAGTATGAACGACGATATCCTGAAGAACGAGCTGCATATCGATAAAACATCCGCCGAGATGGTGGAAACTCTCGCGGAGTCGGGGTATTCCGAAGGACTGCGGGGGTTTGTCTGCTCGCCGCACGAGATCGCGATGATGAAGCGGAAATTCCCCGGCGCGAAACTGGTCACCCCGGGGATACGTCCCGATACCGGAGGGACAGACGACCGAAGGGAGTCCCTACGGGACGACCAGAAGCGCGTGATGACCCCTCGGATGGCGGCGGAGCTGGGCGCGGATTATATCGTGGTCGGCAGACCGATCTCCGAGGCGGACGACCCCGCGAAGATGGTCGAACGGATACTGAATGATATTGGGGGGTAAATGCGGAAGTTAAGAATATACCTTGATACATCGGTTATCAATTTTATTTTTGCGGATGATGCTCCTGAGAAGAAAAGTATTACGATAGATTTTTTTAGTAACTATGTGAAGAACAATATCTATGAAGTCTTTATTTCACCGGTTGTTCTCGATGAGATCAATAAAACAACTGATAAAAACAAGAAACAGCGGCTTCTAGATACTATTCAGGAATACAGCATCGAAGTAATAGATATTTCAACGAATAGGGATGAAATTGAAAATCTTGCTTTCAAGTATATTGAGCACAGTATTATCCCCCGGAATAAACTTGAAGATGCATTGCATATTGCTATTTGTTCAGTTCTTGATATAGACTTATTATTAAGTTGGAATTATAGGCATTTGGCAAATATCAATAAAGAAAGTAAAATTATTGCCTTGAATATAAACGAAGGCTATAATAGGCCATTGAGAATAGTTACTCCGATGGAGGCCATCTATGAATAATAAAGAATCGAAAGCCCTTTTGGAAGTATGGGAATGGAAGGAAACTGCCTATAAAGAAGTCGAAAATATGGAATTAAAAAGAGCCTTGAAGGAAAGAATGGATAAATCGATAATCACCGCGGAAAAACTGAATTTTAAAACCGTAAGCCTCATTCATAAATAACACATATTATACGAATAATTATCTGCGCGGACTATATCGTGGTCGGCAGGCCGATCTCCGAGGCGGATAATCCCGCGAAGATGGTCGAACGGATTTTGCACGACATTGGATAATAGAAATCATTTCAGGAAATGTTAAATGAATCTCTATTTCGTTCGTCACGGGGAATGCGTACTCGCGAAAATGGATCTGATCTCGAACCGCGACTTCCCGTACGGCCTGACAAAGACCGGGATCGCACAGGCCGAGGAATTGGCGAAAACATTACAGGACACCCCGTTCGCCGCGCATTATTCCAGCCCCATACCCCGCGCGGGGGAAACATCGAGAATACTCTCCCGGACGCTGGGGCTTCCGATCAACTATGATCCCGACCTTTGCGAGGCCGATATGGGCGAGCTAGAGGGCAAGCAGGGAGCGGACGCGCTGAAACGGGAGATGGAGATATTCGAGAATTGGCTGGTTCGCGGAGAGCTTGAAACGAGGATTCCCGGCGGAGAAAGCCGCAGCGACATAGAAGAACGTTTTTTCCGTTTCATGCGGCGGCTGGAGTCGGATAGGTACGGCGGGGATTCCAATATATTAATCGTCGCCCATGCGGGACTCTTCATGTGCGTGTTACCCCGGCTCTGCCCGGATATTCCGATAGATTTCGCCTATCACCATGTCCCCCAAAACTGCGGGATCATCCATATCTAGGGTGATGCCGGCGAATATCGCTGCATACACTGGAACGATGCCGTGTTGGAGTAGTATGTATGTCAGATATTGAAAACCTGATTATCCCCCTTCTTGATGAAAATATCTACATGTTCGGGATCGGCAAGATCGCCGGGCTTCTACCGGAAAAGTACGCAGACTATAACTATGCGGTATCCCTCCTTCGGAGGCTCGACAACGCAATTATCGACCGTGTATCCGACGGGCCGACCCGCGAATATTTCGACCATTATCACGCGGTCAACCGCGAACTCGGTGAGGCTGTATCGCGTATCGAACAGGTTTTTACCGATAACGGGATACCCGCGTTCGCAGTGAAGCCGACGGTGAACGACCTTGAACTCGACGACGCTTATCTCAGGACTCTCCGCACGGGAGTTTCGCATAAGATGGCCGCGACGCGCGCGGGGTTGGGGTGGATAGGGAAGACGGACTTGCTGATTACGCCGGAGTTCGGGCCGAGGGTGCGTCTGGGGACGGTGCTGTTCGGGTATAATGGGGAGATTGCCGCGCACACGGTGGACGAAAGCCGCTGCGGGAATTGCAATATCTGTGTGGAGAAATGCCCCGCGGGAGCGGCTGCCGGCAAATTGTGGGATATCCATACCGACCGGGATGAGTACTATGACGCGCATAAGTGCAGGGAAACCGCGCGGAGACTGTCGCGCGAACGAATCGGCGAGGAGATCAGCCTCTGCGGGATATGCGTTTCGGTCTGCCCTTTCGGGAAAGGCCGGACGGGGGCGAAGGTCTAGGAATCGGCCCCCACCGGTATCGCCGATTTTCTCTCGATAATATCGATCAGGATAGTGATCTGTTCCTCGATCTTCTGGTAAGTATCGTGGAAATACTCTCTGACCAGACGCCCGCGCTTATGATAGTTTTTCCTGATCTTATCCATTTTTGCTACAATCGACGGCTTGATCTTTTCAAGATTTCCCTTTAAAACGCTCAGGTCTATGCTCCGCGCTTTTTCCCTCACCACTTCGACAAAGTTATTCAGGTAGGTTTTCACATTTGCGGAGAAAGCGTCAAGCGAGTGTTCGAGATTACTGTCGGTCTTCTTACTCAGCTTAATGATATTCGTACGGATTTTAGCGATCATGTTCTTATGGAACGACAGGAGCTTCAGCACAGGCTTTTCCACAAGAGTATCATCCATCTTTTCCAGACGGGTCTCGAGCGAGTAAAGCTTCTCTTCCAGATAGAGCTTGAATTTATCCGATTTCACGATCTCATCGGTAATCTTGAAAAAGTGATGGCCCATAACGGCTTTCGATACCGCCAGAACGAACAGTGAAGGCCGGGTAAACAACGCCCCGAATATATATTTCAGGTACACAAGGCCGTAGGGTGAAAAAAGCTGATGGATGAACGAGGAAAACAGCCCTTTGATATTATGCAGGATAACCATAGGAGCTACCTTGGCGGGCGGTCTGGAGGACTTTCCTATGTTTTTCAGCATAGTATTGCACCGTTCGAAGTATATCTTCGGCGTGTAGATAGTACCGATAACCCGCTTGTATCCCTCGATCAGTTTATTCAAGTCCATGACCGGAGTGAAATTCAGCTTGAGGTCGTGGGTGTTGTTGCCGGAGGATTCCTGTACGATACGCCCCTCAGCCTGCAATCGCCTGTAGAGCTGAGTTTTCGGAAGCGCGGTCAGTAATCCGACCATCGCCATCGGTACCCCGGACTTCTGGATAAAATCGATCTGCCTGTCGAAAATATCTTCGGGGTCGTCGTCAAACCCGAGGATAAACCCTCCGGTGACTTCGATTCCCCATGTCTGAATCTTTATGACATTGGTCAGAAGGTCGTTTTTTACATTCTGCGCTTTATTCATTTTCAGCAGGGATTTTTCAACCGGCGTCTCAAGACCTAAAAATACCATACTAAACCCTGACTTGACCATCAGACCGAGCAATTCCTCGTCGTCGGCGAGGTTGACGCTCGCCTCGGTGTTAAACTCGAACGGGTAGCCCCGTTCCTCCTGGAATTTTATCACCTGCGGGAGAAGTTTCTTCACCTCTCTCTTATTCCCGATAAAGTTATCGTCCACGATAAACACAGTGCCCCTGAATCCGGTTTTATAGACAACATCCAGTTCATTGACGAACTGCTCGGGGTTTTTCACACGGGGAACACGCCCGAATAATTCGATGATATCGCAGAATTCGCAGTTAAACGGGCATCCGCGCGAGTACTGGAGCATCATGGTGGAGTATTTGTCGATCTCGATGATATCGAAACGGGGCGCGGGAATAAGCGAAATATCGGGCTTCACGTCCGAGGTATAGATTTTTTTCGGGTTGCCGTTCTCGTAGTCCTCGATAAACCTCGGCAACGTAAGTTCCGCCTCGTTGAGGATCAGGAAATCGACTCCGTTCATCTGATCGGGCGATGTGGTGGGATAGGGGCCTCCCGCCGCAACCTTTTTACCCAAACGGTTACACATGGCGACGATTTCCTGAAACGATTCCTTTTGGATGATCATCGCGGATATGAAAACGATGTCCGATTCGAGGATATCTTTTTCAGAAAGCGGGGCTATATTCATATCGATTAATTTTACCTGATAGTTTTCGGGCAGTAATGCCGCGATAGTCATTAATCCCAAGGGCGGGAAGGCCGCTTTTTTCCCGACGAAAGACAATGCGTGCTTGAAACTCCAGAAAGACACAGGGGCTTTGGGATAAACCATTAAAACCTTAATACTACCTTTTGTACTGTTAAATTCCATACTTTCCTCCAATAAATTTTAAATAATAGTCAGTAAAATTTAAATTCTGCTTAACAATATAACACCTAAAAACTATATAGTCAAATGAAATACATGTAATTCGGATTGTGTTTTACTGTAATTACTGAGGGACTCACAGGTTGGATAGGAAAATATATTTTCTGCCTCGGGGATAATGGAACGAAATAACGGTCGGATGTTCTCCGTTAGAGAAAAAATGCTGAACCGAAAACACCTGTCACGGGTTTTCGAATTGCTTATAGATCAGGTATGTTTCCGAAGGGCCTTTCGTTAAAATTCATGCAGAAACCGTACTCGCCGATCTGAGAAGATTCAATCCATCTTATTTCTTCTATCGCACGGGGATTCATCCGGATATCTCCGTCCGGTATGCCCGAATAAACTATTGAAACCGGGTGATGTTAAGAATCCGCCCATGAATAGACACCGAAAAGTTGAAGCTCTCCGATACCGCAGTGCAATTCTTCCCGGACTTCGCGCCTGATGCATTCGACGGGAGATTCTCCGAACAGGAGGCCTCCCCCGACGGTTTCCCACATACCCTGGAAAGACCTGCTGCTCCGCGAACGTTTTGCGATCAATACGTGACCGAAGGAGTTATATAATATAATGGAGGATGAGACTGCCGAAACCTTTTTCATCCTTATTTCGGCTATTGTTTCCGTTTCTTCAGCATATCGCGCCGGACGAATTTTTCATGCGAGTAGGATTCGACCTTCGCGCCGATCTTCATATAGTAATCGGACACTTTTCCATAATAATCGGCCATACTCATATATAATTTCCCGATCACGTCTTCGGCGCTGCCGAGCTTTTCGAGACAGTTATTCAGGTTGGGCTCGTTCAGTGTATCGATAAAAACGCTGTCCTTGAGCCGGTTATGCAGTTCCTTGATGGCGGCGGTATTGAAACCCGGGGCTTGGAGCTCCTTCATAAACGCGCGGATATGAAGGGCTCTGGCGCTGGCCTGCTTCACCATAAACTCGAACACATCCCGGACGGAATTGAAGCGGGAAATGCCCCCCAGTTTTTTATAGAGTACCGCTAAATCTTCTTCAAGCTCAATCAGGACGTCGAATATCTTTTCTTCCATACCGCGCTCCTCTTTTTCCCTGATATCATTATAATGATGATATTATTATTCGCAAGAAATTATTTTATCATATTTCGGTGCAGATGTTTTCGCATTTATCAGCATAAAAAACTATATCCTTGACGCGAAATACTGAGAATTGAAGGGGAAAGCATTGTTCTACCTTTTCTGTTTCTGTAATGCATCGCGATGAGCAAATTCTTCCTGTGAAAGATTTTCAATCATTGAACCGATGCTGTAATAATAATCCCCTGTTTTCTGATAGAACTTGGCTATCCCCTGATACAATTCCCCGATGATTTCCTCGGCTCTGCTTAGCCCGTCTAAGCACTTATTAGTATTCGATTCGTTAACGGTATCGATAAATACCTGGTCTTTTAACTTGTTGTGAAGTTCCAGAACTGCGGAGGTATTGAAGGAAGGTTTTTTTGCCGATGCTGGTATTTTACCGATATGCATGCTGTGACCGGAGGATTGTTTCATCATGTACTCCAAAACATCCTTGATGTTCGAGAACCGTGAGATGTTCGATAGTTTCTTGTAGAGCAGTACCAGATCGTCTTCCAGCTGAATCAATAGGTCGAATATTTTTTCATCCATAACGGCCTCCCTTAATATGATAATTATATTATAATAAGGGAATAGTCACCCGGCAAGGGAAAAATGTTAATAATATTTTTAAATATGCTTCGAAAAATTATAGCATGAAAATCTATAAAGGAAATAAAAATATTCATAATAATATATAAAAGAATTAACTGAAATTTTATTGAAAATATAACAAATAAACCTACGTTATGTTTCATATATCTTTCAAAAATATGGTATTATTATTGAATATTGTATTCCCATGGATTATAATTATGGTTTAATATTTCATGTAAAAAAAGTATTATAAGACAAAAATATTTTATAGGAGCGGTTTATGAAGAAATTGTGGGTATTTGGTTTGCCAATGGTTTTTCTTTCAGTTGGTTTTATTCTTTCAGGTTGTGCTCCCGATCAGGTAATTATCTCAAATGATCATGTGGTTCCAACGGTATCTATTGTTTCACCGACAAACGGCCAAGAGGTTGCATCGGTTTATTCGATTTCAGGTACTGCTTCAGATGATGATTCAGGGGTTGCGAAGGTATTTGTAAAGCTAGATAACGGTGCTTTTTTACCCGTAGGTTCTCCTTTTTCAAATTGGACGACAAATATTTGTCTGACAACGCAGGGAACTCACACTAATTACGTTTATGCCGAGGATGCCGCAGGGAATACGTCGATAACACAAACTGTTATAGTAAGCTGTACATCTCCGGTTTTAACCATCACCGCACCATCGGGGGATGTGTTTATAAGCGGGAGGAGTAGTTATTCAATAGGTGGGAATTTTTCGGTTGAAGGAGAATTACAGGGAATTTACATTTCTACAAATTCTTCAGCTTTTTATTCTAATTCCATAAATGTTTTGGACACAAATTGGTCGGCTACAATAAACTTAGCTCAAGGTGTATGTAAGACCAATGTTGTGAAGATATTTGCAAAAGATGAAATAGGTAGATGTTCTGCAACAAATCAGGTTATGATAGTTTCATATAACAAACTTGTCGCCTCAGATGGAACTATGAGCGACTGTTTTGGGAAAAGTGTTTCGATGTCTTCGAATGGTTGGATAATTGCAATGGGAGCGCCAGGCGATGTTTCAGGCTCAGGATCGTTATATATAAAACAATGGGATGGAATAAGGTGGATCGAAACAAAGATAGCAAATTACTCAGCCTGGCAGGAATTTGGTTGTTCTGTTTCAGTTTCACTCGATGGAAGCACTATTGCGGTTGGGAAACAAAAATTTGGATACCCGGGATATTCTGAACTCGGCTCAGCATTAGTTTATAAGTGGAATGGTTCAACTTGGGGTGGAATTGGATTAACAGGCGAACAACAATCAGGAGATAATTTTGGAAACAGTATTGCTGTATCATCAGACGGTTTTACCGTTGTAGTCGGGGCTTTAAATGATGATATCGGATCGAATACTAACCAGGGTTCAGTATATATTTTTAGATGGAATGGTACTAATTGGTATGATTATCAAATAATAACAGCATCAGACGGTGTCGCAGACGATCAATTTGGCTATAGTGTATCAATATCAGGGGACGGTAATACTGTTGCTGTAGGTGCTCCTAATAATGATATCGGATCGAATATAGACCAAGGTTCAGTCTATATCTATACTTGGAATGGGACAAATATCATTGATAATGATGGGGTAGTAGGAGATTTATTTGGTATTAGTGTCTCTTTGAATACTTCAGGAGGTGTAATTGCAATTGGTTCTGAAAATGGAAATAGCGGTAAAGGAGCAACGTATATTTATACAAAAAATGATTTTTGGAATTTCCCAACCAAAATAATTGCCTCTGATGGGATAATTGGAGATCGTTTTGGTTGTAGTGTTTCGATCAATTCAACAGGGAAAGCCGTTGCGATTGGAGCTAAGAATGATGATAGCGGTAAAGGCTCGGTATATATTTATAAGTTAAAATTTAATTGGGTAGCAGGAAAAGTTTATGCGTTTGATGGAGTGTCAGGAGATTATTTTGGTGAAAGCGTGGTAATTTCATCCGATGGAAGTTTTACTGTAGTAGGGGCTGGTTATGAAGATGGAGCTAGTTTAAATACAGGATCGGCGTATATGTTTAAGAATTGATATTATAGAAAAAATAATACCAGTATTTAAGGCCGCCTACGGGCGGCCTTTTTTTTTCCTATATCGCATCGTTTTATAATTGCAACAGAAAAGGGACGCATCGCGCGTCCCTTTTCTTATATCTATCTGTTGTTTGCTATTCTGTACGGCGAGCCGGTCGGGGCTTAGTACATGTCCATGCCACCCATGCCACCCATTCCGCCCATACCGCCGCCGGGCATCGAAGGAGCTTTTTCCTCCGGCTTGTCGGCGACCATGACTTCGGTGGTCAGCAGGGTTCCCGCGATACTCGCGGCGTTCTGCAGCGCGGTACGTTCGACCTTTGCGGGATCGATGATACCTGTCTTCATCAGGTCTACCCATTCGCCCTTGAGGGCGTCGTAGCCCTGTCCTGCGGGAGATTCTTTAGCCTTCATCACGATAACCGAACCGTCGATACCGGCGTTCTCGGCGATCAGCTTAAGGGGAGCTTCGAGGGCTTTCAGGACGATATTGATACCGACCTGTTCCTCTTCGTTCGCGCCTTTCAGCTTCTCGACAATCTTCTGCGCCTTGAGGTATGCGACGCCGCCGCCGGGGACAATCCCTTCTTCGACAGCCGCTTTGGTCGCGGATAACGCGTCTTCGACGCGGGCCTTTTTCTCTTTCAGTTCGACTTCCGTCGCCGCGCCGACTTTAATCACAGCCACACCGTCGGACAGCTTTGCGAGACGCTCCTGGAGCTTCTCACGGTCGTAATCGGACGTTGTTTCTTTTATCTGCGCCTTGATCTGTTTGATGCGTTCCTTGCGGGCTTCGTCGGTGCCGTGACCGTCGATAATAGTGGTGTTTTCCTTACCGATAATAACTTTCTTCGCGCGGCCGAGGTTGCCGATTACCGCGTCTTTCTCAAGGGTCATACCCATATCTTCCGTGATAACCGTTCCGCCGGTCAATACCGCGAGATCGTCGAGCATCGCTTTTCTGCGGTCGCCGAACGCGGGGGCTTTGACAGCGACTGCCATCAACACGCCGCGGAGTTTATTCAGGATGAGGGTTGCGAGTGCTTCGCCTTCGACATCCTCCGCTATAATCATAAGCGGTTTGCCGCTCTGGGAAATCTTGTCCAATAACGGCAGAAGTTCCTTCACGGTAGAGATCTTTTTATCATAGAGCAGGATAAACGCGTCCTCAAGCTCGGCTACCATGCTCTCGGCGTTGGTAACCATATAAGGCGAGAGATAACCGCGGTCGAACTGCATACCCTCTACGACTTCTACGAACGTGTCCATCGACTTGGAATCCTCTACGGTGATGACGCCGTCTTTACCGACTTTGTCCATCGCATGAGAGATATGCTTACCGATAGAAGGGTCGTTGTTCGCCGATATGGACGCGACATGCATAATATCGTCGCTGCTGTCCACAGGGCGGGCCATCTTCTTGATCTCGGCGACAATCGCATCGACTGCCTTATCGATACCGCGCTTGATCAGGATAGGGTTGCTTCCGGCGGTGACATTCTTGAAGCCTTCTTTAATGATGGCGTTCGCGAGAACCGTGGCGGTAGTGGTACCGTCTCCGGAATCGTCGTTCGTCTTGGTCGCCGCTTCTTTCAGCATCTGAGCGCCCATATTCTCGAACTTGTCTTCGAGCTCGATTTCCTTAGCCACAGTCACACCGTCTTTTGTACTCGTAGGCGCCCCGAATTTTTTATCAATCAAGACATTTCTTCCACGGGGTCCTAAGGTCGCGCCGACGGCGTTAGCCATCTTCTCGACTCCCGAAAGAATCTTCTGATGGGCCTTAGTTGAAAAAACAAGATCCTTAGCCATAATGCCTCTCCTTTTCGCAATGTTATTAGAATAAAAAATAATAAAAACAATTCATTTCGTCAAGTCGTAAGGTCGTAAAAATATTTTTTAACTGAACCCTCACGCTCTTCGGGTTTTTGCCGTTATTAATTACAGGATACGGAAAAATGTGCAATAATATGGAGGAATCTATGAAAAACAATACTCTAATCGCCGGGCTGCTGGTAATATTCGCGGGGACAGTGTTTGCGGCGAATATTAATCACGAACTGCTCAGCGCCGTCAAAGCGGGCGACACTCAATTTGCGACCCAGCTAATATACAAGGGGGCTAATCCCAACGCGAAGGACTTTAACGGGTGGACATGCCTTCACTGGTCGGCGTTTAACGGATATCAGAAAATGGTTGAGATGCTGATATATATGGGCGCCGAGGTTAAAGTGGTGTCCAAGACCGGAAGCACTCCGCTGCATGAAGCCTGCCGAAAGGGGAATATGGAAATTATCAAATACCTCCTGACCCGCGGCGCGGATTTGAACGCTATGGATAAGGAAGGGATAACCCCGGTGATTGCGGCTTCGGTAGCCGGAAAGCTGGAGGTGGTGCAGTACCTGGTCACCCTCGGGGCGAAATTGAATACAAAGAACGCTATCAATCAGAACGTGCTTCACCATGTGATCAAGACCGGTAATCCCGATCTGATCGAATACCTGGTGAATTATGGTGTGGACTATAAAGCGAGCGACAAGTTCGGGATCACTCCGTTTATCCTTGCCGCCCAATACGGTTATATCGATATCATGAAATATTTCGTCAAATTGGGAATCGATCCCGACCAGTCCGATATGAGCGGACGTACCGCGTTGTATTGGGCCGCGCTTGCGGGAAAGCTCCAGACGGTGAAGTATCTGCTGACTCTCGATGTCAACCCCGCCAAGCCGGATAAGTACGGTGTTACTCCCGCCGAAGCCGCCGACGCGAACAACAAGTTCGAGGTGGCGCATTACCTTCAGATGCTCAAATAGGTCATGTTGTCATCCCGAGCTTAGTCGAGGGATAATAAATATAAACAATTACGTCCCGCAGGAAAACACTTCTTGCGGGATGTTTTTATTTGGATATACATTATTTTTTACTACGATGTAATTGGGCTGAACACGTTTGTTCTATTTTATAAATTCAATGGTGAAGCGGATGAATTTCTTAATCATTTCAAAATTAATTATATTCTGATAATCAAATCCTGATAAAGCGGAATTTATTAAATCCGTCCATTCAGGAAATCTGTTTCGCACCCATTCGGCTGCCTTTTTTTTCGATACGATTTTATTCTGACTGAAAGTAAAAAGACACCGGCTCATAGTAAGCACAGCATATTCCCTATAACCTTCTTCATGTAGCCGGGATGATTTCTGGAGTAACGGTTTCCAATCTTGCCGAAGCAACTTTTTCAATGCTTCATTGATTTCTCGAAATGATATCGGGGCGATAAGTGTTTCAGGGGGCGGTCCCGTAACGACTATCGATTTCTCACGTAATACATACTTTTCCAAAACCCATTCATACCCATACGGTACAATGCTGAAATTTGCCCCGTTTATATTCGGACGAGGTTCAATAGGCGGTTCAATGTGTTTTAATAAATCCCGGCATACAAACGAGCCTTCAAGCCTTTTTCCCCATACGGAATCAAGGGAAAGCAGGTCATTATGCATTTGACGCAGTTTAGGAATAATCTTATCCGATATTTGTTCTTCGATTACAATAATAAAATCGATATCGCTTTTATCATGGTTAAAATCACCGGCTGCAATTGAACCGTGAAGGTACATTGCTAATAAATTGTTTTTCAGGATATCCCTGGATTTTGCTAAGAGTAGGAGCACGATTGAATTTACGTCTTCATAAAGTGTAGGTATATTATTCATACGGATATTATATCTTAAAAACCTTTAAAAATGAAAATTTAGCAAATCGAAATCCATTTGATATAAAAAAAGGCTGTCATCGAGACAGCCTTAGAATCTATTCGGAACTGCTTTGTTATTCAGATTTGGAACCTCCGAACATTGCGGAGAAGAATTTCTTCAGCCCCGAATGCTCCTCGGATACCTCGATATTCATAATTCGCCGCGCGATATGGTTCACGCAGAGGGAAATATTCGACTTCGGCGCCATCACTACGAACGGGATTTGCCGTCTGACCGACTCGCTTACAACGGGGTCGTCGTAGATATATCCGATATTCTCGATCTTGACGTTGAGGAACTGGCTCGCGATCTCGATAATCTTCTTCGATACCTTCGAGCCTTCGTTTGCGCTACGGACACGGTTGATGACAAGTTTAATATTCGGTATCTCTGACTCCACGACGATGGATTTGATAATACCGTACGCATCTGTGATAGCTGTGGGTTCCGGCGTGGTGACCACGACAGTCTCATGCGCCGCGAGGATGAACGAGATGACATTGGACGAGATGCCTGCCGACGTATCGATGATCAGGTAATCGGCGTAGCTGATATCCTTCATATCCTCGATAAAGTGGCGCTTCTCGTCGTCGGTGAGGTTCGCAAGCTGGCTGAACCCGGACGCACCGCCGATGATGTCTATTCCGAGATCGGTCTTGATAATGATCTCGGATAGCTTCTTCTGGCCGCGCAGGACGTGCAGGAGGTTGAATTTCGGGATGATTCCCAGAAGTACGTTGACGTTCGCGAGGCCGAGATCGGCGTCCATAACCAGGACTTTCTTCTTGGGGGTGTCGGGGTTATGCGGGTCTTTCATATTAGCGAGCGTGATGCCCAGATTGACCGCGAAGTTGCTTTTACCGACTCCGCCCTTTCCGGACGTCACAGCGATAATTTTCGTCTGCGATTGGGGGTAATCCCCCATCATTTTCCGTAATCCTTCGGCCTGATCCGGCCCTAATAATACTGATGATGCCATGCGGAATCCCCTCGTTATTTCCTACTTAATAGAATCGGCAATAATTGATTCTAGATTAGCTATTTTAAAGTCCTGCGGTACTTCCTGCCCGTTAGTGACAAACGACAGCGGTTTTTTCGCGCGGTAGACCGCCGATATCACCGAACCCATGTGACGGGTCTCGTCGAACTTAGTTGCGATAATATGGTGATAGTCCAGCACGGAATACTTTTCTATAATATAGTCCAAATCCTGCGGTTTGGTGGTCGCGCTGACTACCAGATGAATATCGATCTTTTTACCGGTGCGCTTGATCCAGTCGCCGAGTTCCTTGATCGCAATCGTCTCGCGGGGGCTTTTCCCTGCGGTGTCGATAAACGTAAAATCGGATTCGTTGATATTTATGAGGTCGAAAAAGTCTTCCTGTTTATGGATGGGGTAGAACGGAACTTTCAGGAGTTCGGCGTACGTCTTGAGCTGGGAGTCGGCGCCGACTTTATAACGGTCGACCGAAATAAAACGCATCTTCTTACGGCGCATCTCCGCGACATGCGCGGCCATCTTTACCAGAGTGATCGTCTTGCCGACGCCCGTCGGACCGGCGAACAGGACGATGTTCCCGAAGTTATAGTTATCGATCGATATCTCTTCGCTGACAAGGTTCGATGTGAGAAATTCGCGCACCGCGCCGAGCATATGCGCCTTCTCGATACGGACGTCGTTCTTCTGGCGGCGGAGATGTTCCAGTATATCGTCGATCAGGAATTGGGCGAACGTCCGGTCGCGCAGGAATTTTTCGACCCATTCGAGGTTTTTCTTGGATATCTCGACATCCTCGAGTATCTGGTTCTCCTGCGTCATCTCGCGGCCGATCTTGTCCTGTATCAGGTTGTCCTTAATCTCGTTCATGCGGGAATTGATCATTTCCATGAGGGATTTTTTCATGTCCAGTATTTCCGTTTTGAGGTTCGCGTTTTCCTGCTGGGCCTGATTCTGGAGATGCGGATTGGAGTTGGGGAAAAGGTCGGGAGTGGCATAATCCTGCGCGTACGCGGCCTTCTGTTTTTTCACAGGCTTGTCCTCGAATACGCCGACTATGATCTTCCAGTTCTTCTTCTTTTTCAGCCCGAAGAAACTTTTTTTCTCTTCTTCGACCTTCTTAATGATCTGCATCTGGTCGAGCATGTTTTTCTGCACGCCCATCGTGTACATTTGATTCATAGCGTCCTTGTAGGTCGGACCCTCGAAAATGAGATATTCCATTGGCGACTCCCCTCAAAATCGTAAATAATTTTAACATCTATTGAACTTTATCGCAATATAAAATATGTTTACTGGGAATATAACTCCCCAATTCCTTACCTAAATTACACTTCGGCGAGTATCGACAACCGTATGATTCCCACCTGATCCAGCGATACCTTCGACGGGATTTCCGAGTAGGAAAGCACGGGTATCGACGGGAACGAACGCTCGAGCATTTCCCGAACCAGACGGCGTACTTTCTGCGACGCGAGTATGACGGGCTGGATACCCCTGTTGAGGCATTCCTCGATCACTGTGCCCGCTTCGTCGACAAAATTGTGCAGTATGGACGGGTCGAGTGTCGAAACAAGGCCCTCGGGTTTCTCATGAATCGAATCGGACAGCATCTGCTCCAGTTCCGGGTCGAGAATAATTCCGCGTATCGAACCGGACGTCTCGTCCACGAAATTGGTCGTAATCTGCTTGCCGAGCGACTGGCGGATAAACTCCGTCAGCATATCGATATTTTTAACAGTCCCCGCGTAGTCCGCGAACGTTTCGAGGATGACAAGCATATTTCTTATCTTGACCCCTTCGCGGAGAAGGTTCTGGAGTATTTTCTGGAGTTCCCCGACCGCTCCGGGTATTTTCATTACCTCATCGACCACCGACGGGTACTCTTTGCGGAGCGCGTCGAACATCGCCTGTACGTCCTGACGGGTCAGTATCTCGGCGGCGTTCCGCTTGATCAGCTCGGTCAGGTGGGTGGCGACCACCGAGGGCGGATCGAAGATGTCGAATCCCTGCGATTCTGCCTTCTGGCGCTCCGGCTCGGCGATCCATTTTGCGGGCAGCCCGAATGCGGGTTCCTTTATCTCGATCCCGTCGAGCTGGTTCAGGTCGAGCTTGGGATTCATCGCAAGGAAACGGTTGATCATAATCTTCCCGCGCGCGATCTCAGTCCCGCGTATTTTGATCAGGTACTCGGATGCGTCTATGCTGACATTATCGATAATCCGTATAGGCGGGACGAGGATGCCGAGGTCAAGCCCGATACGTTTCCTGATCAGCTTGATTCGGTCGAGAAGGTCGCCGCCCTGTTCCTTGTCGACCAGCGGCACAAGATTATAGCCGATCTCGAGGGTCATAGGATCTATTTTTACAATATCCTCTATCGTCATCGCGGCTTCGCCTTCAGGTTTGACCTGCGACGCTTCGCGTTTCTTCTTTTCACCTTCGCGGATTGAGGAGTTCATCAGATATCCCACTCCTCCCAAAAGACCGCCGACCATGATATGAATAAGGGTGGGGAAACCCGGCAGAAATCCCAGCCCGAATATGGCGATACCCGCAATATAGAGCACGCGCGGAGACGAACCGATCTGTGAGATAATATCCCTCGCGAACTCTTCGCGGGCGGCGGAACGTGTCACGATTAAACCGGTCGCGGTGGAAATTAAAAGCGCGGGGATTTGCGAAATCAGGCCGTCGCCCACTGTGAACAGGATATAGGTTCGCGCCGCTTCTTCGAGCGACGCCACCTGACCCATGGCAAGCCCGACGATCAGTCCGCCGATGATATCCACGAGGACGATAACCAGCGCGACCTTGACGTTACCCGACACGAATTTAGACGAACCGTCCATCGCCCCGTAGAAGTCCGATTCGAGGCGGAGTTCCGCGCGGCGGGTTTTTGCTTCCTCTTCGTTTATCAGCCCGGCGCTTAAATCCTGGTCAATCGCAAGCTGTTTTCCCGGCAGGGAATCGAGGCTGAACCTCGCGGCCACTTCCGATACGCGGGACGCGCCCTTCGTGATGACGAGGAACTGGATGGCGAGCAGCACGACGAACACGATCAGCCCGACTACATAGTTTCCGCCAACCACGAAATTGCCGAACGCCGTGATAATCCGGCTGTCGAACGCAGGCCCCATGGAGAGAATCAAACGTGTCGAGGAGACGTTCAGCGCGAGGCTGAAAATCGTGGTGATCAGGATAACGCCCGGAAAGGACGAAAAGTCCGCGGGCTTTTTTACATACATGGTGGACAGCAGAATCATAAGCGAGATGGACAGGTTGATGACCAGCAATACGTCGAGCAGGAACGTAGGCAGAGGGATAATTAGCATCAGTACGACCATGATCGCCGCGACTGCGAGCGCGATGTCCATCCGTTTGGTGATCAGCGCGAAGAAATTGGTTCCCCGGGCTGAGGGTGTCGTTGATGAGTTATCCGCCATAGTTTACCTCCTGCTTTCCTGTTAAGCCGCTACGCTGGAACGGGTCTGATAGACAATGGACAATATCCGCGCGACCGCCTGAAAGAATTCGAACGGAATCTGTTCGCCTATCTCGACTCTCGCGTACAGTTCGCGCGCCAGCGGCTTATTCTCTATGATCATTATGTTGCTGTCTTTAGCTATATCCTTGATCCTCTGCGCAAAAACACCTTCACCCTTTGCGATAACAATGGGCGAGTTCATATAGTTCGGGTCATACTTAAGCGCGACCGCGATATGAGTCGGGTTGGTGATAATTACGTCGGCCTTCGGAACCTCGCGGGCGAGATTCTGACGGAGAAGCCTGCGCCCCATTTCGGCGATACGCGCTCTGATCTCCGGGTTGCCCTCGGTGTCCTTGATCTCCTGCTTGACTTCCTGTTTGGTCATCTTCAAGGATTGGGTAAAGATGTAGCGCTGGAACGCATAATCCGCCAGCGCAAAGATCAGCAGAAGTATCCCCGCGAACGACACGAACTGAAAGATCATTCCCGAGATCATAGTCATGGTATTCATGACGTTCATCCTGGGGATTTGCAGGAGTTGGCCGAGATTTGCGTTAACAATCATAAACGCCAGCGCGAAAACAACAATCACCTTGAAGATCGACTTGATGAGGTTGAACAAAGTTTCGCTCGACCAGAACATTTTTTTCAGGTTCGGGCCGATATTGGTAATAATTTTACCGAAATTCAGAGTAATCTTTTTAGTGGTAAAAATAAACCCTGTCTGAATCAGGTTTGCAAGAAGCGCCGATATGACTCCCACTACCATAACCGGGGCGAGAGCCTGAGCCATCATTGCCAATATGTCCGCGAATGCCGCGTCGGTGCTGTTTTTTGTAATCTTGATAGTAAGTAAGTTCTGAAAATAATAATTCATGATACGGGTAAACGTATCGAAAAGCATCTCCGCGATCAGGCATACCGTCCAGAAACTCAGCAGGAATACGATAATCGACACAAGTTCCTGCGATTTCGGGACATTTCCCTCCTCGCGGGCCTTGCGGCGTTTCTGCTGGGTCGGTTCTTCGGTACGTCCCTCGTCCTCCGCGGCGAACCTCTGCAGGTCGTAGCGGTACGCGGATAAAAAATCGGCATCGCGCAAGCCCAAAAATAAGCCGAGCCGTTCATTCAATACATCAGTCATTCTCACCTCAAAAATAGGTGAGAGGTAAGCAGAAAGATTCCCCTCCCTTATCCGCATACCCCTCGTTTTACATCAGGGTCAAGAGCTCCTTGGCTGTATTCAATACCCCGTTGATAATCAATGTCCCTAAATCCACAATAGCGGGCAGTGCAAGCCACAGAATAAAAAAACCTGCCATCAGCTTTATATTGAATCCCATAATCATCACGTCAAACTGCGGAGCGACCCGCGAGATCAAACCCATCGCCATATCGAGCATGAGCGTGATTGCGATAATCGGCAGGGCGATCTTCAGTCCCGTATCGAACATAATCATGATCGCGGAAGACATTCCCTGCTCCAGTATCTGTATCGACTGGAAGCTGAATATCTGCACTGTACGGAAACTGTTCACAATCAGGTGTATGAGATAAAAATGCCCGTCAACCCTGATCAGCAGGAACAGGATCAAAATACCGAGAATATTGCCCACTGCCGGGACTTCAATGCTGGACATCGGGTCGACGACTTCGTTCATACCCAGTCCCATTGGGATACTGAAAACCTGCGCCGATACCTGAAACGCGCTGATAATAATAAAAACAAAAAAACCTACGCCCGCTCCAAGAATAAAATTGGAGACCAACTGCACTCCGTATTCAATCAGGTTCGGCGCGGCCTGCACGTTCATCGATATAACCAGCGGGACTGAGACCAGAGAGACGAAAAACGTAAACCCAAGCCGCATTGTCATGGGTATCGCCATACCGGAATAGAACGGTGCAGTAATGAACATTCCCATAATGCGTGTGAACACAATCAGAAACACCTGAAAACTGTTTATAAATATATCGTATATCATTCCTTATTCCGCTACATCTTCGCGTTTGCGATCATATTCATCATCCGGTTCGTGAAATCGATCAGCGAGTTCATGAAGAACGGCCCGAAGAATACCAACAGTAAAAGAATTGCGATCATTTTCGGCACGAAGGTCAGGGTTTGTTCCTGAATGGAAGTGGTCGCCTGAAATATACTGATAATCAGACCGACGATCATTCCCACCCCCAATAACGGAAGCAGGAGTACCATGATGATATATATTGTCTCGTTCGCGATCTGGAGTATTAATCCCTGACTCATATCAGCCCCCTCATAGCCTGAAACTCATCACCAGTTTCTCGACCAGCAGGTTCCATCCGTCCACGAGGACGAAAAGGAGTATCTTAAGCGGGAACGATATCATGATCGGCGGCAGCATCATCATACCCATGGACATGAGGGTACTGGCGACAACGATATCGATCACCGTGAACGGAATCAGTAAAAGCATTCCCATATAAAACGCGATCGTCAGCTCGTTCAGGATAAACGCGGGTATCAGGACATGTGTGGGGACTTCGGCGGGCGTTTTCGGGCGCTCGATACCGGCGAGCTGGACAAAACGGAAAATGTATCTCGGAGCGGTAACATGGAACATGAATTCCCTGATAGGCTCTATCCCTTTTTCATAGCCCTCGTTCAGGGTGATCTTCCCGTCGAGATAGGGCCTGATGCCTGTATCGTATGATTTACTGAACACGGGGTACATAGTGAATAAACTGATAAAAAGGGAGAGTCCGACGATGACCTGGTTCGGGGGAATAGTCTGAGTCGCAAGACCGCGGCTGACAAACGACAGAACGATATAGATGCGGATGAACGATGTCAGGAGAATCAGCAGGGTCGGCGCGAGGGAGATGATAGTGATGAGGAAAAGCACCTGAAGGGCGGTCGCTACCTCCTGCGGGTTCTGCGCCGGCCGTACGTTAAAGTCGATGGTCGGAATAGGGATTTGTCCGGCATTCTGGGCGAAACCGACCCCGCCGGATATCAGAATAAAGGACGTTATCAGAACCCCTTTCCAGATTCCGTTTCTCACTCTCCCCTCCCGAAAAATATCTGCAAAATCTGTGCGTAAAGCACGCAAATTCGCCGTTTCGATTCCCTATATCATTATACTACATATAGAAAAAATATGCAAGAGTTATCTGAAATAAATGTGCGTAATGTGCGAAACTTTTTGGAATTATGGGAGTTTTTCCGAGTCTTCGACAGGATTTATACGGATATGGCCGAGGAATAACCGTTCGAACAGGAGAAAGAGAGCGACGCTGGCTATCATGGATATGAAGCTGATCAGAATACAAATTCCTTCGGCAAAATTGAGCGAGCGGAAAAGGATGAAACTTATGACTGCCGAGATGACGGGGAAGATAAAAAGGAAAAACGCCCCGACAATCGAGCCGGTTTCGTTCATGGTGAGAGTGACTTCGGTGCCTATGGAATAATGCGTGCTCCCGGGGATTTCGATGACTGCGCCGGTTTTATCGGGTCTGCATATCCCGTGGAGCTTACAGCCGCCGCAGTTGTTCGCCTCCCCGGAGCCGAGTTGAATCAGGGTCTTATTATGTTCTATCCCGATGATTACACCGCGTTTTTCCATTGCCGCCTCCTAACAATAATTATAATCAAAATTTCCGGGAAAGGCAATTCGGAATAGGACAGATTCGAAAAAGTGGAATTATTTGATATTTTTTCCGAATAGACTTAAAGTATTGGAAACGATTTAAAAAGGAACGGGGTATGCAGTTTTACAAAGAAAAACTGTCTGACAATTCGCTTTTATACCGGCCAAACGGTGAGATCACCGCGTTTACGATGGAATCACTTGATACCGATATTTCCGACGAGGCAAAGAAAGAGGAATGTGATTTTTTCACCTTCGATTTTTCCCGCGTGCATTATATCGATTCGCAGGGGATACGCCTGCTGGTTATCGCCGGAAAGTACAATAACGCGCGTGATAGAAAGCTCGAGATAAAACATATTCAGCCTAAAGTACGGCGGATACTTGATTTCGCCGAACTCTCCTTTCTTGAATACAGCGAATAGACTTTCCTTCGATTACTTCGCGCGGTTGGAACCATGACGATTCATGAGATAACAAACACCATTCTGGAGGGCGACTGCATTCAGCTTCTCGATACTCTCCCTGAAAACAGCTTCGATATGATATTCGCCGACCCCCCGTATTTTCTTCAGCTTGACCGCGACCTCTATCGCCCGAATCAGACCAAAGTCGACTCTGTCGACGAAGCGTGGGACCGTTTCGATTCCTTCGAGGATTACGATAACTTCACCCTGCGCTGGCTGAACGGATGCCGGAGGGCGATGAAGGACGACGCAACAATCTGGGTGATCGGCTCCTACCACAACATTTTCCGTGTCGGTAAAATCATGCAGGATATAGGTTTCTGGATACTGAACGATGTGATATGGGTGAAGGCTAATCCCATGCCGAACTTCAACGGCGTCCGGTTCACCAACGCCCATGAGACGATGATTTGGGCGAAAAAATCCCGCGGCCAGAAACGGTATACGTTTAATTATCAGGCGATGAAGATGCTGAACGGCGAGAAACAGATGCGGAGCGACTGGGAACTCCCGATCTGTTCGGGCTCCGAGCGCGAACGGAACGGCGGCGGAAAGGCGCATCCCACCCAGAAGCCCGAATCGTTACTCCGGCGCGCGATACTCGCGTCCACCAATCCCGGAGATATCATTCTCGACCCGTTCTTCGGTACGGGCACTACCGGCGCGGCCGCCAAGAAACTCGGGCGGAACTGGGTCGGACTGGAGCGGAACGCGGAGTATATCGCTACGGCGCGCTCGCGCATCGATTCTATATCAGGCGCTCTCCCCGATCGGGAGCTTTATCATACGCCATCCCGGCGGGATTTCCCCCGTGTGACGCTGGGCAACCTCATCGAGGCGGGATACCTGCATGAGGGGGATTTGCTCTGCGGCGGAGGCGGAAAGGCAAGCGCGAAGGTCTGCGCGGACGGCTCGCTGATCGCGGACGGGTTCCGGGGATCGATTCACCGGGCGGGGGCGCATGTCCAAAGCGCGAGGCAATGCAACGGGTGGGTATTCTGGAATTATTCCGACGGCGGCGAATTGCGCCCTTTAGACGAACTTCGGGAAAAGTACGTCAGGGAAATTATTCCCGCTGATAGCGAAAAACAGGGTGAGGGATCAGTATAGAAAATATATTTCGATGGCCGCGCGGATACGTTCGAACTCGGGTACAAGCTCGCTCTTCCGGGCGGAGTAGGTCAACGGTATCTCTATTTTCCACGACGGCGTCAGATAAATAGAATTCAGGATTCCCGCCGAGTACACCAATTCCCCTTTCTGAGGGATATCCATCGAGGAATACTCGACCAGCCCGATCAGACTGAGCTGGTATTCCGGGGCGGGGTTCCATTCCAGCCCTAAGACCGCGGACTGCTTCCATCCCGTATTATAGCGGATGATCTGGTTGGTCGTAGAATAAACAATCAAAGTATTTCCGGAAGAGATGTACCTTGAAATCCCGTAGCCGAGCTTCAGTGTCAGCGAATAGTCGAGATATATCGAAAACAGCAATGAGCCTTTCAGCAGGTCGTTTTTCAGCGTATTGCTGGCGATTGTCAACTGGAAGTAATTCCTCTGCATATAATTAAACTCAAAATCGAAATACCCGATCCTGAAGAAATCCATATTCCCCCCGATAATCAGCTTATGGCTGAACACGGATTCGTGGGGGATACCCGCAAGCGTATAAGCGCTGTCGTACTCGTATCCTGCATGCCCGGTAAAGATACTGCCCAGATCATGCCGCAGGTCGAACATCGCTTTTATTGCGTTATTGATGTCCACCTGATAACGATAGGATAACAGCGCGCGCAGGATAGTGAACAGCGAAGGATTATATACGATACCTATGGTGCCTTCGCCGTCGAGAAGAACATAGTTTGTATTCAGCACACCGGTGATATCTGCCGATCCGTATACTTCGTAGGGTTTCTCGCCGGTCAGCCCCTCCGCAAAAAGATGGGCAGTCCCGAAAATACCGCCCGCGGAACTGAGGGAAAGCATGGGATTCGTATCGTATCCGGCGCCTCCCCCGACTTTCACGAAAAATTTCCCCGCCGAAAGGGGGGCTGTTATTGCTGTAATAAGACCGAATAATATCATATAAAAACGGCGCATCACTTCCTCCGGTTGACTGCGATACTTAAGGCTTCAGCTTGGGATAAAAAGCCCACTTCGATGTTACGAAATCGAACAAATTAAGCATGAGAACAATTCCCCGCAGATCGACCAGTTTTTCGGGGATCTGGTTTTTTAAATACGCGCTGTTCTTCTGGAACGACATATTTTCAGTATTGGGATCGGCGCCGGCGCCGGCGGGGCTCTTATAGTACAGGAAGAGCAGTTTTTCTGCGGCGCGGAGCAGAATGATATCTTTTTCTCGCAGCGTGCCCACAATAAGGGAATAGTTTTTCACATAGAAACGCGCGGCCTGTGTCAGCAAACCTACATTATTCAGATTTGGATGGACGGATAGAAAATGCAGAAATGTCAGCAGGATGCCGAAGTATTCCTCCTGAGACAGGTACACGGGCTTCAGCTCCATCGCAATAATCTCCGCCTTCGCCTTCCCGAGGGTAGAGGTCAGCAAATCGGAAACGATTTTTTCAGCCTCGGTCGTGTTTAAAGGGGTTCCGAATACGGGAGGGGGGGCCGGGGCGGTCTGGGGATAGACGGAGACTGTAAACAATAGGATTATTACGGCTGCGAAACGGATCATTAATTCAACCTCCCGGGGATAGTCCTAACGGGGATAAAGCGCCCAGTGAAGCATATTGTAACAATAAACCGCGATATAATCAAAGAATCGCCCAGAGGAACTCATCTTGACTTTTAGAAGAATCTGAAATAAAATATTGGGATTGATATTTGAGCCGGTGTTGAAAAGGGGGCGTAAATGCTGATAAAGCATGTATTTAAGGTGATTCTAAAAATAGCCGTGCTTTCCGCCGGCATGGGCCTCGTATCGTGCGGAAGCCCTGCTGAACGGCTGAACTCTCATAAAAAATCTGTAGCGATGCAGGCCGCTCAGGAAATTATTGAATCGAAGAATCCCCTGCGTTTTTCCGCCGATGAAATCCCATTCCTGCTTCAGGCGCTTCTTTCCGGTAATCATACCGTAGCGTTTGCGGCCGAGACCGGGCTTATCAATTCAGTGGAGTTTTCCGTCCTCCCTCTAATCGGACTGATCACAAATATCGATTATTCAAAGATGCGGCAGGTCAGCAATCTCATGGTTGCTCTGAAACTTTCGGACTTCATCCGCGATCCCGTTCTTCAGCTTCGCGCGCGAATCGAGATCACTTCGTTATTTATCAAGCTCGATCCCGATTATTCTTGGAAAATTATGAGCGAATTGAATAAGCATGTTTCCTCCCTCCAGGGAGAGGACGCTCTGGCTATGAAATCGATCCTGATGATGGAACTGGGCAGCTCCTATTATACCTTAAAGAAAAAGGAAGGGCTGGAGCTGATTAATCAGGCTTTCCTTCTGACTGAGTATTTGTCGAAGGATAGATACCGGCTGGACTTTATTCGGGCGGTATCGAAAATCGTGGGTTTGCTGATGGACGATGAGGAGGAGAGCAAACATCTTAAGGATATCGAATCTGTTATCTCTCATATAGATAAGAGAAAATATACAGATGAAGCGTTTTTCCATCTTGCCAGGGGAATGCTGTTAAGCGACCCGGAAAAGGCATATCAGTATGCGTTACGGATCCGGGAAAACATCGACCTGCTTCTGGAACTCTCCGGGATTTTCAGGAATATCGATTCCAAGAAGGGAAAGAGTATTTTCGATCTCGCGGTTAAGAACGCGCGTTCTTTCAAAGACCCCTATGAGAAAAGCCTGAAGCTTGTATCGATCGCGAAATATCAGGTGAACGACGATATCACATCGGGAATCGAGTATCTGGACGAACTGTACGATAATGACGAGACATATTCAGACCTGCTATCCGCGATTGCGGTATCCTTAGTGCAGAGCAAACCCCAGCGTTCGGTGTTTTTTGTCAACCAGATCATCGAGGAAAACTATAAGCTGGATGTCATTCAAAACGTGACCTCTCTGATGCTGAAACTCCCCACGGGTTTCCAGAAACACCTTGAGATCGCATTCGGAATGACGAATTTTATTACCAATAAGAACGCCGTGCTGCGAAAAATTGCGCTTGCCCTCGCGCCGATCGATCCCGATAAGGCGTACATTTACGCAAAAACCGGGGATATTCAGGATCCTGTGGAGGAGTCCGATTTTCTCTGCGAGTTTGCCGCGCATTTATCCGAGAAGGATATTTCCGGCGCGAAGTCCATTTTTTCCGATCTCATTGCTCCCGATACCAACGTGTCTCATTTCATGTTCGTGACAAAAATATCCATTATTCTCGAACATCTTGCGGAGATCGTTTCGTTCGATACCATACCTTACTTTCAGCGGATAACAAACCTGATCGAGCAATTAGACTGGCAGTCGCGTCAGACCGCCATGAAGGCCGCAACGGTATTTTTATCGAAATCCCATCCCCAGTTAGCGCGCGAGTTTCTTCTGCTGAATAATATCGATTCCAATCTGGTTAAAATTATCGACGAACTTGTAACCCGCGACCCTCTGGTTCTGGAGAAGGATGCTCTCGTGGCAATGGGAACAAACTCGATAGCGTCCCTGATCGGCCTGCTAACAGTCCCCAATCAGATCCATCCCCAGACCGACGAACTTCTGAGCGTACTGAAACGGATTTCATATATAGAGAATATCGACAGGAAACAGTTTATCCCGCTTCTTTTACTTCTGCGGACAAAGGGGTTTCCGGTCAAGTCCATGCGCACGATAATAGAAATCTTTTCAGGGATTACCGATAAAAATGTCATAGAACTGTTTATCCAGTTTATGCGGAATCCCGGACTCTCGGAACTCCATCCCGCGATCCTGAATTCGCTGACCCAGATACAGGATAAGGCCGTGTTCGCGGATTTTATCGGCGATTTGCTGGAGACTCTAATCAGGGATGACGTACCGCTCGATGTGCGTATTAATTGTGTAAAAATTCTCGGGCTTTCCGGAGATTCCCGTACCGGCGAAAAAATGGCGGAATTATTTTTCGGCGACGGGTCGAAATCCGGGAAAAAAATGACGCAGTCGAATGATTTAACACGTGCGGTAATTGAAGCGCTCGGAGATTTGGGAGCCGTAGCCGCCGCCGGAAATATCGCTCAATTCCTTTCCGATAAATCCCTATATTATTCGGCGTGTATCGCTTTAGGGAAACTGAAAGAGTACGATATGCTGGTAAAAAATCTCGGAAAAATACCATTCTCATTCGCGGTTACCGAGGCAATATCGCGGTTTATGCCGGAAAAGAAGAAATATAAAAAGCTCGGTTATTTCGGTTATACATATACCCCCCTTCTCAACGTTCTCGCGATGAAAGGATTTGACTGCTATTCGATGAAAAATGCTGATGACGCGAAGAATAAGGATTGCAGTATATTTCTTTCCGGCGAATACACCCGCCAGCAGTTGGGCGAGCCGGAGGAAATCACCGGCCCCGACGGGATGGACTTAGTCTATTCGGAATCCCACTTCCTGAATCTGAAACTTTTCCTGCCAAGCGGCGGGACGATTTGGAATGTGACCGGGTACGGATACGGCGCTGCATGGTCGCCGTCGGTAGAGGATATCTCTAAAGACCCTCAGGCGGCGTTGACGTCAGAAGCGGAGGAAAATCTGCTTAAAGAACTGCGGAACAGTTTCAGGAAAAAGATGGGGTCGTTACCGTATAATTTCTGATAGGATAAACGATTATAATATCAGGGTCTGGCGGACTACCGAGGTCTTTTTTAGATGTCGTACCATTGCATCGAATGTCGGCTGGTCGAACTGCTTTCCGACCGACTTTTTCAATTCTTTCAGCGCGATTTCGGGATGGGTCGCCTTCCGGTACGGCCTGTCGCTGGTCAGCGCGTCGAACGAATCCGCGAGCGCTATAATCATCGCCTCGTATGGAAACTCCCCCTCTTTTTTCCCATAGTACCCCGACCCGTTAAGCTTCTCGTGATGGAAACGGACGAACTCTTTGGCGTTTTTCAGGAAGTCCACAGATGAAAGGATATCCGCGCCGATTTCAGGATGCGATTGGATGACCAGATACTCCTCGTCGGTCAGCTGGCCGGGCTTGGTGATAATATTTTCGCTGATGCCGATCTTTCCGATATCGTGAAGTACCGCGGCGTATTTAATCTCGCGTAAAGTATCGCGGGGCAGGGATAGTTCTTCCGCGATCCCCACTGAGTACTGCATGACCCGTTCGGAATGCCCTCGGGTGTACTTGTCCTTCGCTTCCAGCGCTGTCGCGAGGGAACTGACGGTCTCGAAGTAACTCTTTTCCAGCCGCTGATAAAGTATCTTGTTTTCCAGCACGTCCACAATGACCGATGCGACTATTTTTAACAGATAGAGATGATCGACTGAAAACTCCTCGTTCTTCTTGCTGTTCGCGATCGTCAGTACCCCGAAATCGCGTTTGGACGCGATCAGAGGGACCGATATGAACGAAAAGTTAATAAAACTTTCCTTGTTGATATCGTTGAAGAATACATGGTCTTTTATTTTATTAATCATAGCGGGCTTTTTCTTCTCGAAAATGTACCCCGATACTCCCGACCCGACGTCGAGCTCCACAGCATCGTCGACATTTTTTGACGAACGCGGGTAGAGTTTGATCATAAACGGGTCGTATTCGTAGAACACCGCCTTATCGAAATTCACGACCTGCGATGCGAGATCAACAATGCTGTCGATGACGTCCTCGTAGGTCTCGAACGCCTCCATCTTGCGGGAGAGGTCGACCAGAGTGAGAAGGTCATGGAAACGTTTGTCGATCAGTATGGCGGCAAACAGGCTGACTTTCAGGGATTCTTTCAGGAGCTTCAGGAACATAATCTCTTCGCTGTTTGCTTCGCCCGTTCGCTGGTTCAGGGAGATGGCGATAAATCCGAGCATCCGGAAACGGTAGACGATCGGGACGATGACATTGACGCCCATCTCCTTTGAGAACAGAAAATTTAGAATTTCCTCGTCCTGGTTTTTAAAAAACACGTCCTCGGAAATGTTATGTTTGCTGATCGTTTCATTCTTGATGGCAAGATAAGTGATCAGATCGGAATCTTCGGGGATGGAAAATTTTCCCTCGCGGACGACTTCGCGGTACTCATGGAACTCCGGCTGGAGAACAAAAAAATACCCCGTGGAACCTTCGATGTTTTCGCGGATTTTCTGCAATGAGAGATTGACAAGGTGGGTCAGGTCTTTGAATGAATCAAGATCATCCAAGGAGTACTGCCAGTTCAGCTCGTCAAAACTCACGTTGATATTGTTTTTCCCGTTTTCCTTTTCCATAAAACCTTCCGTTTCAGCGGGTACATAATAAAACGAAACATCACGTATATCAAGTAGCGCTTATAACTTTTTTAAAGAGCGCCTATAGGACGAATACGAATTCGGAAACAGAACATTATTCTGTCACTGCGGGACGCGATACGTTGAAGCTGTCTTTTTTATTCCTTATACGGTAATAAAATATGCCGCTTCTACCGCGATTAGAAAAATTTTATAGCGCGGTATCGCAATGACAAAAATATTTCGTCTGCAACTACTATAGACAGCCGCATATACAAGCAGCCGCTCGTATCATCCGAAGAAGCGGCCGCATACAGTCGCATCTGTAATTGTTATAACGGCGACTGTAAAAGGACGTATCTGCAAAACAAAAGGGTTATTAATTGTTCTTTGTGCGCAGACTGTTGCTCAATGTGCAATAGACCAATGCACATTAAGCACAATAATTGTGCGTTCCATCCGCCCACGGGAGCATCCCGGCTCGTTCTATTTTCATTCGCTGACAAACCTCCCGAAAAATCGGGGAATTATAAACACTCTTCGTGTTTAGCGGATTACTACATCTTCCCGCTCAAATCCCGTGGAAATGTACGATATCCTCCGGCCTAACTGCATCTCGAGAAACTCAATATAACTCCTTGCGTTCGCCGGCAGGTCGGAGTATTTTTTCAGCCCGAACGTTTTGCTTTTCCATCCGGGTACTTCGGTATAAACCGGCTTGATCCTGTACATCTCCTCGGTCGTCGACGGCGGATAGTCCGTGAGCTTACCGTCAAGTTCGTAAGCCGTGCATACTTTTATAGTATCCTGCTCGTCGAGTACGTCGAGCTTCGTGAGGAATATCTCGTGAAGCCCGTTAATGCCGACCGAGTACCTCCCGATCACCGCGTCGAACCAGCCGCAGCGCCGCGGCCGTCCTGTGGTCGCGCCGTATTCCTTACCCAATCTGCGGATATCCTCGCCGACTGCTCCCGTCTCCTCGGTAGGGAACGGGCCTTCGCCGACACGGGTGATATACGCCTTGGCGATGCCGATAATCCGCAGGTCGGGGATATACCCGATCCCGCTCCCGGCAAACATACCCGACGCCGTCGTGTTCGACGATGTCACAAAGGGGTAGGTGCCGAAATCGGCGTCGAGCAGGCTGCCCTGGCCTCCCTCCATAACAATAGACTTACCGTCGCGGTAAGCGTTCTGCAGGAGTAGTTCCGTATCGGTGACATAATCCCGGATCGTTTCAGCCTGTTTATAGAGAGTATCGGTCATTTCATCTACGGAAGGTAAATCCTTGATACAGTAATAGTCGTCGAGAAGGTGGCGTTTCACCTCGAATGCGTGCTCGATCTTTTCCTTCAGGCCCGGCTGATAAAGGTCGCCTACCCGGATTCCCACGCGATCGGCTTTATCGATATAAGCGGGCCCGATACCCCTGCGGGTCGTACCGATCTTTTTCGACGAGCTTTCTTCCTTCGCGCCGTCCATCAGCTTATGATAAGGGAGTACTACATGCGCGCGGTTGCTGACAAACACGCGTCCGTCTACAGGCAATCCCGCGGCTAATTCCCCGAGTTCGGAGATAAACGCCTCGATATCGATGACCAAGCCGTTGCCGATGACGACGCTGGTTTTCGGATGCAGGATTCCCGACGGGACGAGATGGAAAACGAATTTTTTACCGTCGACTATCACCGTATGTCCGGCGTTCGCGCCGCCCTGAAAACGTACGACATAATCGACTCCGGATGCGAAATAATCGACTACTTTCGCTTTTCCTTCGTCACCCCATTGGATACCCAAAACCAGCTTTACCATAATAATCCCCTGTCTGTGAAATATGAAATACCTTAATTGAAATAACTGATATCGATCGCGAAACCGACGGCAGGGAAATCCTGCCCGAACGCCTTGAATAACTGGTCGTACCGGCCTCCGTTGGCGACCGCGTACCCGACCTGATCGACATACCCCTCTATCGTCGTGGATGTGTAGTACGAGAAGTCCTTGACCAGCCCCAGATCGACGATGATGTTCTTCCTGACGCTTTTATCCAGCTGATCGATTATACTCATCAGGCGGTCGGTATAGATGCTGAACCCAAGCTCGGAAAAACCCTTCAGCCGTTCCAGAACTTTTTTCGGAGTACCGACCATGTAGGGAAGGTGCTGGAGAATGGATTTATATTGGCTGATGCCCTCGACCTGATCGAGGATCAGCCCCAGCGAGGTCGTATCCTTTTTGACAAACGATGCGTTGACAGCGTCCGTATGATGCTGGGTAAGTTTTAACTGAGACAGGATATGGGTGTAGAGCTTTACGTCGCCGAGTACAATACGGTAATTTTTCCGAACCTTCGCAAGCGCCTCGCCTAATATATTGATAACCTCAACATCGGCGTCTATCCCGGGCTCCCCGATAAACTCCAGTCCCACCTGCCGGAGCTGGCGGGGTTTACCGGTATGCAGCGGCTGTTCGCGGAAAACGTCCTCGCGGTAATAGAATTTCAGCGGGAGGTCTTCCTTTTTATGTTTCATGCTGACCATGCGCGCGATCGGGGTTGTCATATCGTAACGGAGAGAGAGCAGTTTTCCGTCTTTATCTTTGAAGCTGAACGATTTGCGGGCAATACTGTATCCGCTTCCCTTTTCAAACGTCTCGTAGTACTCGAAGATAGGAGGGATCACCTTGTTATATCCGCGTCCGCGGAAAATGTTTGAAATCGATTGTATCTGGTCGTCTATCGTATCGCCGCGCGCGTCGCTGAGGAAAGTGATCCCGTCGGGAAGACCGATCGGGTCGGTATCCGATTCATACAGCATGTATTCGAGATATTTATTGGTCATTTTCTGCTCCTTTAGGCTTTTTCCTTATGGGGCTCATGCTTGACCCCGAAGACCGCGAACGCCATACCTGCGAGCGCGAGAATTATCATGATATAGGGGAATAGGTACCCGATCCGCACATAGATTGTCACAATATGCTCGTCGATGACCGGGACGTCTGTGACATAGAATCCCTGCTGATAGATCGGTACGGGAGAAACATCGATAGTGCCGTTGGGCATCACCACCCCGCTCACCCCGGTATTGACCGCGCGCGCGATAGGGCGTCTGACCGCAATCGCGACCCCTGTCACCCCGGCGATATGCTGCCATAGCGGGAACGGCCCGCCGATCTGGAAACGGTACGCCCATCCGTCGTTGGTGGCGTTCAGGAAGTAATTGACTCCCTTGAGGATGAACTTTCTCGCGAGTATCGAAAAGATATCCTCGAAACAGATCATTGCCGCGAATTTACCCTTTCTCCCGGTGAATACGACGAAGTCCTTCGCGGGGGAGTAGCTTGCAGCACCGAGGGTCTCGAGCATGGTCTTCAGCGGCGGAATCAGCTGATAGTAGGGGAGCCATTCGCCGAACGGGGTCAGGTGTATTTTTCTATAGGTGACATATCCCGGCAGATGCGGGTCGATATAATCGACAGTGTTATAGTTCAGTCCGTTGTTTTCCGTTTCAGGGTGCGCGAAGAGTATGGGCGTATCGAATTCGTACGGCATCTTCAGGAAACGGAGCGTAAACACGTTAATTTCCTGGTCAGCGCCGTAATGTCTGAGATAGAACCACACACGGTTCCGGAGCATAGTCTCCGACCATACGATGATATCGGGGCTTTGCAGCGCGGCCTCGGCGTTGAGCTTCCACAGCTTGCCGTAGTTCTCCCAACGCTCGCCCCACCAGTCGTCGAACGATCCGGTGTTCGGCTGCATCAGCGCGACTTTCGCCTGCTCCGACTTTTTAGCGAGGTCGTCGTAGTAATGAAAGGTTATTATCCCGTATACCAGATTTGCCGCCATTATGGCGCCGGTAACTATCAGAAGCGTGCGCTGTTTCAGAAGCGCCTCGCCGAGTTTTTTCGTTTCTATCCATGAGTCGACTACTTCGGCAAGTACCGAATTGACGAGCAGGATCAGGAAGCTGACTCCGTACACTCCCCAGATGTCGGCGCTCTGCAGGAAATACAGGCTTTGCCACTGAGTATCGCCGATCAGGTTCCATTGAAAGCCGGTGTAACCGGTGGAGCGGATCAGTTCGTTGGCGACCCAGAATACCGGGAGCGCGAATACCCGCAGTTTGGGGA
Source organism: Brevinematales bacterium (assembly GCA_020059465.1). GTDB lineage: Bacteria > Spirochaetota > Brevinematia > Brevinematales > GWF1-51-8 > GWF1-51-8. The sequence goes on along the minus strand of JAGVBZ010000008.1, from coordinate 75,572 downwards.
GTTTCTTCGCGACAAACGCTATGCAGAAGAAGAAAAATGCGTTATAGACGGAGTAGGCAGGGGTCAGGAACGGCAGGCTGATCTCGTGGAACGCCAGAAGCCAGAACAATGTCATAACCCAGAACAGCATGCTGTAGAAAAATGCATAGAAGACGGTTTTGTTATACGGCTGCCGGTACGCGAATAAGAGTACGGGGACGAAAATGAACCAGATGAGAAACGGCATATTATATGTGGGGAAACAGAATGCATAGCCCACGGCCCATATCAGCCATATCATATGAGGCCAGAGCTTGGAGCTTTTCTCGAAAATAGGTCGCATGCGTCACTCCTTTGAGAATTATTATACTATTATTTCCGATTTTCCACAACTCCGGCGGGGAAAGATAAAACTTAATTACGATTCGGTTCTAACAGAACGATTCCCGCATTTTTTGACACAGGGAACTCGGCTATGCCGCCTATTTCCGTATTTTCATAATACCACCGGGGAACACGATAGTTTATATCGTTTACGCGGATAAAGTAAAAACGATGTATGCGTGCGGGCTTGGAACGTTTCGAAACGACGGTGCCGATGACGATCATTTTCATCCGTTCGAGAGTATCCATCCGCAGAGTTTTATTCAGCCGGAGGTAATACACGATGATCAGGAAATACATCAGGAAAAATATCCCCCCGCAGATGATCAGCGCGAGAACATTATAGATAATCCCGAAGGCGGCCATTCCTGTCCAGACCATTTGAAAAACCGAGAAAAATATAAATAACCCCCTGCAGGTTCTGTAAACTTTTTCGATCAGCCGCGTTTCCACGGGAGACATCGGCTGAAGCGCAAATTGCTTCGAATTATTCATATGCCCGCTCCAAATTTATCTTCTTTCTCATAGAATTTCTGCTCCGTTTTCCGGGAAAGGTTTTTGATAGTCAAGACTGTTTTCGACGCGCGCGCGATATGAACTTCCATGATTTCCTGCGCGGACATCGAATCGTAGAACTCTTTTTTTACATAATAGTTTTTCCCGTTCATAATAAAGTAATGCGATGTAAAATCTTTACGATGAAACATGTATTTTTCTGAGACTATCCCCTCGATAACGGTTTTAACCATATCAGAAACGTCTCTGCCGAGCCGGATATTTTTTACGAGCAGGACGATGAAGGGGATAAGAAGCATGAGCAAAACCAGACCGATGCTGATCAGCAGGATATAATTCTGGAATACGATGCCGCATAAGAACGCGACGGAGGAAAGGACGATGAGAATGATAATAACACGGAGGGCTGTGTTAATCGATTTGGCCTCTTTTTCAATATATACCCGTTCCTCCGAGGTGAAGGGCTGTTCGGACGAACCGCTGTAATAATTCATTTATTCCTCGCTATATAATATTTCTATTATTGCCGCCTGATTCAATGTCAGAACATCCGGCTGATCCTGCGGGGACTTTTCCGCGGGATCAGGAGACCTTTTTAAACCCGACGAGGATTTTAGAATGATAGGCGAAATAAAGTTCTATCCGGTCGCCCTTCTTCAGCGTATCGTGCATCTCCTTGGTTCCGGTACCGGTTTGTCCGTTCACAAAGTAAATGTACTGAGGGCCGTTCCCGAATGAAACGGATATGTCGTCCAGAACTCCCGACTCGGAATACATCATTTTTTCCCGCATATCGATTTTCAGATGAATATACTTGGATCTGAATTTTATACCCGCCGCTGCGAATACTGCTAAAAAAACTGCCGCCATGACGACTACCGGAAATGTCCGGTTGATAGACCCGAAGACGATGGCTACAATGAATAAAAAGACAGGTATAGTGGAATAAATATACACAAGCCTGAGCTTCCGGAATTCCTGTTTTACCTTTTCCGCCTCATTTTCCGGCATGGGAAACTTATTCATTCTGGTCCCGTTTTCCATATCCGCCCTCCGGAAATATACATACTCCCCCGATTCATGAATAAGTGTAAGATGATCTATTCACCGTCCGGTAGATAACCATGTACCCCGAATCTCCGGATCGTATAACTCCTGCTTAGTATTCCGTGAAACATCGTAAAAACAGAGAATCAGGCCGGAATGTAGGGCGCGATGTACATCCATCAGATCGTGTTCCGAAACAGTCTCGTAAAACTTTCCGTGCACGATGTACCGTTTTCCGCTCATCTCGACGGTATGGGTCTTAATCCCTTTTCCGGTAGTGAAATACTTTTTTTCGACCGCACCATGATCAACAGTCTTCATCCCTGCCGATAAATCCTTTTTGTACTGAGATATTTTTACCAAAAGAACTGCGGCCAGTAGAAGGAGAAAGAATAGGGGGGAACCTGCAATAACTATCATATGAAAGTTAGAAACGAAAACCCCGATGATAACTACGGCGGACAACAGCAGGGAAATGACAGAGGTGATTTTTAATCCCGTTCGGGAGGATTTCAATATGTTTTCAATATAGGCGAATTCCGGCGGTATCATCGGCTGGGCAGGCGGGTTTTCATAGGAAATCATTATTCCCCCTGATAATCAGTCCTTCTCACGAATTGCGGCAGCGGTGCCGTCCGAGAGCGATATGTTCTCGTTCAGTACTTCCACCAGTCTGATATTTTCCTCCATGACCCCGCGAATCCCGGTCATGGACTTTTCCAATTCGATCTGCATGTTCTTTTGGTTGGTCAGCATATCGATAATCGAATTGAACGAGTCCCCGAATTCCTGCATTGTTTCCACAATCTGGTTATTCTCGGCGACATCTTCCTCGGAAAGTTTTTTTATCGTGAGGGCGTCGTCATAGAGGTGTACCGCTGCGTCGGTAATCCCCGAAAAATCCTCGCGCTGTCTGCCGATCAGTTCGTTCACCTGATTGATCATCCGGGCGGATTCGCGGGTGCTTTCGATTATCGTCTTGATTGCTGCGCCTACCTGATCGGAAAGTTCGATGCTTTTAGAAACCGTACCCGCAAGTTCCTTAATCTTCTTGACGCTCGATTCAAGATTGACCTTAGTTTCTTTAGATAGATTACGCATTTCCTTCGCGACGACCGAGAATCCTTCGCCGGCTCTCCCCGCCTTTACCGCCTCGATAGAAGCGTTGATCGCGAGCGTACTGCTGCGGTCGGTGATCTCCTCCATCGATTTGAGCACATTCAGGATAAACGACGAGTATTCGGAAATCTTTCCGATCGCCTTCCGGGAATCGTTCAGTACTTCGACGCTTCTCTCGGCGAGATGCGCAAGATCCTGGGCGGCGCGGTTGGTTTCGATGACCGAGTTTGTAACATTGATCGATTGGCGTTCGTTTTCCGCGATCGTCGCCTTGACCTGCCCGATCAGGGATGTCTGGTTCTGGATCGCTTTCGGCACACGTTCGCTCGATCGCTTAATGGTCTCGGTAATTCCCGAGATGAGGCTTTTAATATCGACAAATTTATTCTGCATTATTTCCGTAATCTGTTCCGTGCTGCTCTCGTACCAATCAAGCAGGTCGGAGGAGCTTTCAATATTATTGTTCAGCTTTCCGCTGGAATTATTCAGGTTTTCGGAAATCATTTTCAGGTTTTCTATGAGCTTCGATAATATTTCATTCCGTTCGCCGATCCTGACCGAGTGAACGATGGACTGCTCGTACAGTTTTGCCTGCTCGCGCGCTTGAATAAAGAAAAGGGTGAATACAAGAAGGATATAACCGTAGGGGTTCAGCCATGCGAACGGGGTGCCCGCGCTCCATAAGAAAATGAAATCGTGAACGCTCGCGGCGATCAGCAGGAATATGGAACCCAGTATTACTAAAATATCCCTGCGTCTCTCAGGCTTGCGGAAGATAGCGATCAAGGATACAGAGATAGTGAAAAAGAGCATAGGCAGGATGACAAAGTAGGTCGATAGATTGAAATAATCGCTGATCGACTGTTTGGTATCCATGAAAAGGGTGACCAGAGAAAAGAGCGCAGGCGGGATGAAAATGAACGATTTTATTACAACCTTTTTCTTCAGGAATCCCGCGAACTCCAAAAGGAACAATGCGAGGGTTATCGATGAAAGAGGGAGTCCCGTGCGGGATAACTGCTCTAAAAATACTTCGTTGCTGAAATTTTGCGAAAGCGCGATATTCATCTGTCCCATGGAATAGAAAAGGGAAATAAGCGCTATGTACAGGTATTTCATATCCCGTTTTTTCATTCCCAGAAAGAGTAATGAGAAATAGAAAAACAGAATAATTCCCATGACCACAGCGCCCTGAATCAGATGGATAGTAAAAAGATTGCGCAGGAATTTTAACGATTCCACATCGCGGTAGGTTGAAATAAACATTTCCGGCAGAGGGTATGTTTCTCTCATCGGAAATCCCTGCGCCTGTATAATGTTCACGCTGCCGGGACTGAAATCGATCAGCCCTGCCGGGAGAATTACATTATCGAAACCGTAATTCATCGAGTTGTAATTGCTCGGGGTGATCGACCCTTTTTTAAATATCAGCGAGCCGTTGAGATACAGATTAACCGGCCAGTCGATGTTGCCTACAAAGAGGCAGAGTTCCTGCCCGGCAAGCGATTTGTCAATTTGGAGCGGCATCGCAAACGTATACATCACACGGTCATACGTCCGGTTTTTCGGCAGCGGTTTACCGTTGTAAATCTTATAGCCGGGGTCGGTGAACGGGACCGCAAGATATTCCCCGGTTTTCGACAGGTCGAATTCCGTCTCCATGATATAAAAATTCGTAAGCGGAAAACGGGTTTCCAGAGTTGCCAGCTTAGGCAGGGAATACGCGGGATTGATGAAAAATATAGTAAGAAAAGTAAAAATGGCGGCTGAAATGTCCCGAAACCGCATGAAACCCCCAAATTTCGACATATTTCTAAATTATAATATAGTGTAAATTAAGGCATGGATTTTAGCAAATAAAGCGGCGATTCTCAATAAAGGAACTGCATATTATACAAGTCGGACAGGCCGAGCAGGGGAATGATAAAATCGCGCAAACCCATAGTCAAAACGGTAGATAGGGCGATGAACGGGATAAGCGGGATACGATCCTTTTTCTTGAGGAAAACATACCGAAGTACTGCGTAGATCAGCGCGGTCAGCCCGGTGAACAGGAAGACAAGGATGGTCTCCGTCAGCGTGAAGAGCAATGCGCATCCCGTGAATACCAGTACGTCCCCGATTCCCACACCCTTTTTCCGTGTAATCAAGTACGGGATAAAGAACATCAGGAATCCCGCTGCGACGGAAAGGATATTACTCACAAGGGGGAGGGGGATAAATATCCTTGCGGTAAGCGCGGTTACCCCGAACGCCGCGATCTGCCAATCGGTTACCGATAGGTTCTTGATATCCTCGAGGGAAAGAAGCACAAGATTGAAATAGAAACCGATCAGAACGATGAATAAGATCAGGGGAAAGTTGTGAAAGAGGAGGAAAAAGAACGCGGATAATGCAAATGCCCCGATAACGCAAAAAACGAGAGTACTCCTCCCGTTTTTAAAGTAATAATTCAAAATCAAGAACAACCCCGCTCCCAAAACTGTTGATAAAACGAACTCCATTACTTGTTCTTCGCAAGCATCTCGCGTTCTTTCTTCACGACCTCGACCATCCTTTCAATCGCTTCGCTTTTGCCGCGCGATCCCATCAGAAGCAGCAGTTCTTTCATATCGGTCGAGCTCATGACGAATTTGGACATATCCATGCTTTCTTTCTTGGGCTCTTCTTTCTGCTCTTCCTTTTCGGGAGCAGCCTGCTCCTGCTGCTGAACTTTCTGCTCGACTTCCTTTTTAGCTTCGGCGGCAATTTCCGCTTTTCTCTCGAATTCTGCTTTCAGGTCGTGTTGAGGTATTCCCGGACTCAATCCGTTGATATTGATCTCCATAATTCCCTCCTTGGAATTCTGGCATGCACGAAAACTGTTAACTCATTATATATATCGATTTATTCAGGGGGATTCTTTAGCGTTTTATCACTTCTTTTTTAAATATGCAGTCATAATATCATCCGTGGCAGAACGGATCAGGTGGGCGGTATCGATCTTTTTGATAAAACATTCGATCAGCAGGGACTTCATGAGCCGGGATACGGTTTCGTCATTGAGATCGGCCGCCGCATCCATGCAGGCTTGACCGAGCGGGATTTCCTCGAAACTTTTCAGATCGCCCCCGTTCCTCTCGATTTTATGCAGTACTTTTGAGAAACGCTGAATCTCCGGCAGCGAACGCGGTATGCCGTCGAAAAGCCCTTTATCAGCGTTCTTTTTCTCGCTCTGCTTGATGGCCTCCCAGTTCTTCAGGATATCCGGGATATCGTCGACGTCGTGCCCCTCGAATACGTGGGGGTGGCGGCGCACAAGTTTCTCGGAAATCAGCGCGAGCACCTCGGGTACGGTGAAACGCTCCTCCTGTTCGCCGAGATAGGCGAGAAACAGCGAAAGAAACATGAGGTCGCCGAGTTCCTCGCGGAGATCCTCGGTATGGTCGCGGTCGATCGAATCGACCACCTCGTACGTCTCCTCGATCAGGCTGTCGCGCATAGTTCTCAGGGTCTGTTCCTTGTCCCACGGGCATCCGTTTTCGCTTCGGAGAGTGCGGATAATCTCGAATAGCCTGTCGAATTCTTTCATGCGCTGCCAGTCCTCTTGATTTTAAATTTCTTCTTCGGCGCCTCGGCTGGGTGAATCTTATCCATCAGGAAATTACGCCGGAAACGGAGCTTGACGTTATGAAGGATGCCGTTGATATATTTATAGGTGTTCTCGTCGCTGAAATCGTTCGCAAGTTCGTTGCATTCGTAGATCGTAACCTCGCACGGGATATCGAAACGGTACATGAGCGAGTAGACCCCGATGCGCAGAATGGCCTTATCGACCGGGAGGAGGCGTTCGAACTTCCAGTTCACGAGGAATTCATCGATCTGCCTGTCGATACGCGGAAGATTGGACAGCGTCCCGCTGATCATTTCCCATGCGAAATGAAATACTTCGTGCTTAATGGAATCGGGTATGACGGGAAGAATATCGCCCTTCTCGAATAAGGACGCTTCTTCGTACCAGTCGAACGATTGCAGAGAAGATAACGCGGCGGCATCGATATCGTACGCGTACAGGGTAAAAAATGCTAAAAGACGGCTATAATCCCGGATATTGACGGATTCCATGATAACTTATTTCATGTCCTTATATAAATTTGCCATTTCGACAGCAGTCATAAGCGATGTATATCCCTTGTTTCCCATCTTCACCCCGGCGCGGTCTATCGCCTGCTCGAGGTCGCCTGCGGTGACAATACCGTAGACAACCGGATTACCGCCCTCGGAGGAAAGTTCCATGATCGCTTTGGCGGAGTTTCCGGCGACGTAATCGAAATGGGGGGTTTCTCCCTGGATAATGACTCCCAGACAGACAATAGCGTCGTACTTTCCGGCGTTCAGCAGTTTACGCGCGACTCCCGCGATCTCGTATGCACCGGGTACGCGGTAAACGTCTATATTCTCGTCCTTTCCGCCGAGCTGATAAAATGCGTCTTTCGCGCCTTCGACCAGTTTATCGCCGATGAACGAATTAAACTTTCCGAGTATCACGCCGATTTTCAGCCCGGCCGCATCCAATTTCCCTTCATATGTTTTCATCCGATCCTCCGTGCCTATTTATCCGAATTGATAAAAGTATTATACTGCTTAAGATAATTTTGGTCAAAAAGTGTGACGAGGATTTGACCGGTTTTTATCTTTTTTATTACATAGTTCCGCAGCATCTTCATCCGGTACTCCGATTTGAGTATCAGGTCGATCTGAGATTGCCCGTTGGGATCCTTCATAGCCTTGACCTCGTCGTACGTCATCGGTTTGTCTTTTTCACGTTTGATGATCTTCATGACGATATATACCGGATTCTTTGTGTTTTTCAGCTTGATAGGCTGGGGGATATAGAAGGCTTTTCCCTCTTTAATCTTGATCGTCTCGGTGGCGGTGATCTGTATTTTTTCCTCGAATGCCACGCCGAGTATCTCCATGGGATACTTGCCGTCTTTCACAAGCTCGTAGGCATATTTCAGACCGCTATGTCCGGAGTATGGGGTGAAATTCATCGACTTGTACTTATTGAATATATAATCGGCTTTATCGCTTTTACTCAGATATGCGGCAATTGCCTTCATATTATTCTCAAACATTGATAACTGCGCGAGGGTATCGTCGACCGGATGCGCCGCGAACACGATAAAGTCCAGCTTAGCGGGAGCGATAAATTTGTCCTTATTCTTATCGAAATACTGCTTTCTCTGTTCTTCCGAGATTTCGATATTCATATTGGTTTTCAGGTTCTCCTCATAGAAAAAGAGATTATCGATAATCTGCTCCTTTTCCATCAATAGAATGAACTGATCGGGAAATTCGTTATAGAGTTTCAGGCGGATCTGCTGGGCTTCGGTGTTCGTAAGATTGGTGATCGCACCCAGAACAAGCTGGGGGTCGGACTGCAGTTTGATATTGGGATTTTTTTCGGCGATACCCTTAAGGCCGTAGAGGAAAAGAAGCTCGTCGAATGCCGATTCCATGGTCGCTTTCGGGTCTCCGCTGGTTTTCTCGAATTCGTAGAAACGCTCTAAATCGTTCAGTGTCAGCGAATTATTCCCGATAGTCAGGATTACCCAGTTTACCGGAACTCCGTCGGCGGAATAGCTTAGGATGAACGCGGACAGAAGTAGGGCAACAATCAACGCTTTTTTCATCTATATCTCCTCAAAAAAATCTAAATTCGGTACAGCCTATCACCGGTCAAAATGATATCTCACAGTGATTGACTGCTTCGTAACTCCGTTTCTCGCAGTGACGAGAAAACATCAGTGCTAAAAAATCTTCTTTTAACCCTACCGGCATCCTTTATTTAACGCTCACTTCCTCGAAATCGATCTTCATCCCAAGTATCCGGTTCGCCAGATCGTTCAGCTTCGGGGTAATATCGGTCGCAAAAAACCGGTGCAGAGGCGGTTTCCCGTCAGCGCGGTTTAACGCCAGCATCTGGTGTGTGTCCAGCAGGCTGTGTATATCGCGCGCGGTCGAGAAAGCCGAATCCACCAGTTTTACTCCGGGCAGTATCTCCGCGAGAATTTCCTTGATCAGCGGATAATGAGTGCATCCGAGTATCAGGGTATCCGAACCCTGTTCCTTGAATTCCTTCAGGTACTCTACCGCTATCAGCCGGGTCGCCTCGTGGTCGATAAAAAACTCCTCGATCAGAGGGACAAACAGCGGGCACGGCCTCGACGAAATCTGGCACTCGGGTTCCATCACTTTCAGCATATCCGGATAAACATTGCTCTTGATCGTACGGTTCGTGCCGATCACGCCGATTTTCTTGTTCCGGGTGGCGAATATCGCGCCTTTTACCGCCGGTTCGATCACTCCGACAATGGGAAGCTGAAAGCTCGATTTGAGATGTTCGAGCGCGACCGAACTTGCTGTATTGCACGCCACCACCAGGAGCTTGATATCGTGTTTCAGCAGGAATTCGGTGTTATCCACCGAATAGCGCTGGACGATTTCGGCGGACTTATCCCCGTAGGGAAGGTTCGCGGTATCGCCGAGGTACACGATCGCCTCGTTGGGAAGCAAGTCCATCACTTCCTTTGCGACCGTCAATCCGCCGACGCCAGAGTCGAATATTCCAATAGGCCGTTTATCCATGGAAAACGTTGTCCTCCTCATGCTCGAGTCTCATCAGTATGTAGTTCATGCTTTCGACCAGCGCTTCCCAGCTTGCCTGGATGATGTTTCCCGACACGCCCACCGTACCCCATTCGTAGCTGTGATAGCGGAAAGTGATCAGTACGCGGGTTACAGCGGCAGTTCCGGACGACGGATCGAGAATACGCACTTTATAATCCATTAGATGAATATCTTTTACTACAGGATAGAAAACCGACAGGGCAAGTTTCAGCGCGGTATCGAGCGCGTTGACAGGCCCGTCGCCCTCGGCAACCGTCAGTTCCTCAAGGTCACCCACCCTGATCTTGACTGTACCCTCCACGACTGGGTCGACGTTTTCACGGTTGAATGTCAGCATTTTATACGAATGCACCTGAAAGCGTTCCTTGAACTGCCCGGTGAGTTTTTTTACAAGTATTTCGAACGAAGCGTCCGCACCCTCGAATTCATATCCGGTATTTTCCAATTCTTTGATATGCATTGCCAATTCTGCGATCTTCTCGGCCGACATCTCCAAACCGAGTTCCTGCACCTTCGCCAATATATTGGACTTGCCGGCTTGTTCGGATATCAGGATACGCCGACGGTTCCCGACCAGTTCGGGAAGGATATGCTCATAAGTACGCGGATTTTTCTGTACGGCGTTGACATGAACTCCCGCCTTATGCGCGAACGCCGAGAGTCCCACGAAGGGCTGTTTTGTCTCCGGGTTCATATTTGCTATTTCATAGATATACCGCGACGTTTCTTCAAGTTTTTTCAAGTGGACGCTGTCGATATGCTGGGCGGTATACCCCATCTTCAGTATCAGGTTCGGTATAATGGAGCACAGGTTAGCGTTTCCGGTACGTTCGCCGATACCGTTCATAGTACCCTGCACCTGAACAGCCCCCGAAAGTATCGCCCTGAGACTGTTTGCGACAGCGAGATCGCCGTCGTTATGCGCATGTATTCCCAATGGGATGGAGATTACTTTTTTCACCTGAGTGATAATATCTTCTATCTGATGCGGGAGCGTACCGCCGTTAGTATCGCAGAGCACGAGATTATCCGCGCCGCCTTTGACCGCGGCCTCAAGTACTTTTATCGCGTATTCGGGATTCTCTTTATACCCGTCGAAAAAATGCTCGGCGTCGAAGAACAGCTCGCGCCCGGAATCCTTGAGATAGGAAACCGAATCGAGTATCATCTCAAGATTTTCCTCAAGCGATATATTGAATACATCGCGCACATGCAGGTCCCACGATTTTCCGAAGATGGTGACAGTCGGGGTTTTCGCGGCAATCAGTTCCTTGATATTATTGTCCTCGATCACTTTATTCTTGGCGTGACGGGTACTGCCGAACGCGGCTATTTTCGTATGCTTCAACTCGACCTTTTGGATTTCCTGAAAAAACGCCTTATCCTTCGGAAGCGCGCCCGGCCATCCGCATTCGATATAATCGATACCGAACTCGTCGAGTTTCTTGGCGATGGAGATCATGTCAATCATCGAGAAATTGATTCCTTCAGCTTGTTTGCCGTCACGTAAAGTCGTGTCATAGATGACTACTTTAGACATTTTGACCTCCATTATAGTATTTCAATGAGATAAATTATACCCGTTTTTCCAGTAACTGTCAAAAGATAGGTTGACTTGAAATTAAAATAACGTTATAATAGAAGCAAGGTTTAATGAAAACTCTATAACGGAGGGTTTTATGACAGTTATTCTCATTATTGTGATCGGTATTCCGGTACTGCTGATACTTTGGGCGATTGTGACTTTCAACAGAATGGTCACGCTGCGGAATTCCACCGAAAGCGCGTGGAGCGATATCGATGTTCTCCTCCGCAAACGCTACGACCTGATCCCGAATCTGGTCGCTACGGTGAAGGGGTACACCAAACACGAGAGCGAAACTCTCGAACGTGTCATACAGGCGCGTAACCAGGCGATTAATATCAAGGCCGACGACGTCCAGAAGCAGATCGAAGCGGAGAACATGCTGACCCAGACCCTCCGGAGCGTCTATTCTCTCACCGAGAGCTATCCCGATCTCAAGGCCGACAAGCAGTTCAATGAACTGATGGAACAGCTCCAGCAGATCGAGACCGAGATCGAGCGTTCGAGACGTTACTACAACGCGGTCGTACGCGATTACAACAATGCGACCCAGATGTTCCCCGGCGCGATCATCGCGGGTATGGGCGGGTTTGTAAAGAAACCGTACTACGAGATCGAATCGGTGACGATGCGGGAAGGGGTGAAGGTCGAGTTTTAACGCTGAATATAGGTAATAATCGGCCGTCCGTGGGTATGTCCTGCGGGCGGTTTTTTTGTTCAGCAGGAAGTTGAAAGTGTAAAGTAAAAAGTGAAATAGGAAACCATCGGCAAATAAACACGAATAAACGCGAATGATAATGAATGATAAGCCCGCCTCGATATGCTTCGCACTCGGCCTCCGGTTTCCGCGCGAATCGGCGCAATCCGTGTAATCCGTGTGATAATGGGGCCGGCGGATTGATCGGATACGCGGATAAAAAAACGATTCATTGACAGAATAGTTTACTGGAATTACAATAGTTTTAAATGATTTAATAGGGGGCTTCGTATGATGAAATTCATAGTGTTGATACTATTTTTATTTCCGGCGATGTTATTCCCTGCGGATAATCTGCTGGACGCGGCGAAGGAAGGGGATATCGAGTTTATTAAGAATTATAAGGGGGATATAAACGAAGTACTAAATAAGGACGGTGAAACGGCGTTGATGATTGCGGCTGAAAAAGGAAATGTTGATGTAATCAATGCGCTGATTTCAGCGAAGGCTGATGTAAACATAATCAGTAAGTACAATAAAACGGCATTGATGTTTGCGGCGGAAAAAGGACATACGGACACAGTGAAGGCTCTGATAGCCGTGAAGGCTAATGTAAACGCGGGTAATAATAAGGGCGCGACGGCATTGATGTTTGCTGCGAAGAACGGAAGTACGGACATAATAAAGATGCTGATTATAGCGAAGGCTGATGTCAACGCAGTAGATAAAGACGGCTGGACTGCATTGATGATCGCGGCGGACACAGGGAATACAGGCGCTGTAAAGGCGCTGATTGCCGCGAAAGCCGATGTTGACGCTGTTAAAAAGGGTGGTGCGACGGCGTTGATAAAAGCATCGGCAAAAGGATATACGGACATTGTAAGGGCGTTGATAACGGCAAAGGCTGATGTCAACGCGGTTGATAAAGACGGCTGGACGGTATTGATGATTGCGGCTGAAAAAGGACATACAGACGCGGTTAAGGCGCTGATCGCAGCAAAGGCCGATATTAACGCGGTTAATAAAACCGGATGGACAATGTTGATGAATGCGGCGTATGGCGGACATATGGATACTGTAAAGACGCTGATTAATGCGAAGGCTGACGTTAACGCGGTCAGCGAATCCGGCTGGACGGCGCTAATGTCAGCGGCCGCCAGCGGAAAGATGGGCATAATAGATGCGCTGATTGCCGCGAAAGCTGATATAAACGCGGAAACAAAAAACAGCACCACCGTCTTGATGGTTGCCGCGCAGAACGGACATACAGACGTAGTAGAAACGCTAATTGCGGGAAAGGTTGATGTTAACGCGAGCAATAACGATGGCTGGACGGCGTTGATGTTCGCGGCGGAAAATGGGCATACGGATGCAGTAAATGCGCTGATTGCGGCGGGGGCTAATGTCAATGCTGCAAAAAAAGACGGAGCGACTGCGTTGATAATCGCGGCAGGTCATGGGTATTCCGGCACATTAACCGCGTTAATAACGGCGAAGGCTGATATTAATAGTGTTGATATTTTTGGCTGGACGGCGTTGATGCTGGCGGCTGAATTCGGGCAAACAGATGCCGTAAATGTATTAATTGCGGCGAAAGCCGATATCAATGCGGTTTCTAAGAAAGGCATGACGGCGATGGGTATTGCTAATAAAAAAGGAAATATAGAAATGATCAATCTCCTGAAGGCAGCCGGGGCGAAATAAAAGTACGATGCAGATAGATACCGCGAACAAATTCTGCCGATAATTGGGTGATTCGATTTCTTCATTATCCCGGAGAAAAACATGCCTCCTATCGCGCAGACTATTCTGCTTCTCGTGTGTTCCAACGTATTCATGACGTTCGCGTGGTATTCCCACCTGAAGAATCTCCACGATAAACCGTGGTGGATCGCCGCGCTGGTAAGTTGGGGTATCGCGCTGTTCGAGTATATGCTGCAGGTGCCCGCGAACCGGATCGGTTATACGGTGCTTGACCTCCCGAAACTGAAGATCATGCAGGAAGTGATTACCCTCGCGGTGTTCGTCCCGTTCGCCGTGTTCTATATGGGCCAGCCGATCAAGCTGAATTACCTGTGGGCGGCGTTATGCCTGATGGGCGCGGTATTCTTTATATTCCGGGGATAATGGTCTATTTGTCATCCGCAGGCTGGCTGAACCGAATAATTGCAGTATTACCTAATAGGATTTGCGTACGAGGTACGCGACGGCTATGCTGTTTATTCATCGCAGGCTGACTGTCTGATTGAGTACCATACTATGTAATGGGATTAGTGTGCGAAGTACGCGCAGTACCCGCCGCAGACGGGCAGACATTACGGCATCTATAGCACTTCTTGAGGGTATAGCCCTTTTCGGTTTTGAAATTGGACAGCGGGCGGCAGAGTTTCTGGATGACTGTCGTACCGTCAAGCGCACCCGCCGGGCAGTTGTCGATACAGAGCCTGCATCCGTCGGGACATCTCGTATCGAGTATCTTATCCGGTTCGAGAACGATACCCAGAAGCACCGCGCCGATCTGTAACATATTCCCATAGCGCGGGTTGATCAGCAGGGTGTTTTTCCCAAGGTATCCGAGACCGGACAGGTATCCGGCGTGACGCAGGGAAAGTATCCCGCGGGCGTACTGGTTCTCCGGTTCCCAGTACTCCAACGGGTCGTCGGTGGGAATCATGACATTCGGGATGCCCTTATCCTGAAGCGCGAGCGAGATCGACAACGCGGTCCGGTCGGTCTCCTGCATGACGAGGTTATTGATATGCGTATAGGAGATAATGTTCTCCGCGTAGAGGGATTCGGACGGCACACGTTTCGCGAACACCGCTACCGATTTGCATTTCGAGTAGATATCGCGCGGGCGGAATCCTTCCGGCGCGCCGGAGAACCTTTCCTCCGACGCGATCCCGCAGAGATCGGCGCCTAATTCCATAGCGATCTGTTTGATCTGCTGACTATTCATTTTTTCCTCATCAGTCCTAGATAGTATTTCTCCGGAATGTCCCCCTGAACGAAGCCGGGGGCTATTCCCAGTAGAGAATCCGGTACTCCTGCTTTTTGACAATATTGCCGCCGGTATCCGATGTCTCGATGAGGATAAGGTTTCCCTTCGAGTCGTACGTATAGATTTCGCGGATGTCGAGCATGCATCCGGGGGAATATTCCTTCTTTGTGACAAGTCTGCCCTTGTTGTTATACCATAGAAGATAGCCGTATATGATATTTCCCGACGGGGTGATTTTACGTTCCTCCATCACCTGTCCCATATGATTGAAAATGTACTGGTAAGTGTATTCCAGCATATTGTCCTGATTGTACTTTTTCTCTTTGGCGAGCTTGCCGTCGGGATTGTAAAGATACTCGATGCGGTACTGCATTTTCCCGTCGGGACCGGCGCAAATCAGTGTCTGTACCTTACCGGCAGGGCTGTTGATATATTTATAGGTAGAATCGAGCTTTCCGCCGGGCTCGTAGTCTGTTTCGAGGGTGAGGTATCCCTTCGAATCGTAGGTATACACATACCGGAATCCCTTACTATTGTCGGGATAAACCTCGTTCTGCTCGGTCATCAGCCCCTTCGAATCGTAGACGTATCTGAGCGTATAATCGATCTGCGTCTTATCGTTGTAGTAAACTTCCTCGGTAATTCTATTTTTCGCGTCGAGCGTGACTTTCATGAAACTGTCGAGCTTCCCTTCGGGGGTGAAATAGTACTTCTGGATCATGCTGCCGTTCGCATCGTACAGGAATTTCTGGACTGACGAATAGACCCCGCCTTTATAGGTATACGAATAGAGTAGTTTCATCTCGTCCGCGGAGTAATGGTACATGGTCGAATAATCGACCTTTCCCCCCTGAAGGTAGTGAGTTTTCTCGATGATATTTTTCTGCGAGTTATAGGCATATCCCATACTGTCCTTCAACACACCGTGATAATCGTATACCTTCTTGGACGTGACATTGTACGCTGAATCATAGGTATACACATTCTTTTCGGTCAGTTTAGGTTTATTATCGAACTGGCTCTTGTAGAACGATGTTTTCTCGAGGACACACCCGCTCGCGTCGCAAACATACGCCTGCTTATAGGTCAGCATTTCGCCGTTCTCGTACGTGTTCTCCTCGAGCAGGACTCCCTTTCCGTCGTAAATATATTTCAGGTCGAGGGTCTTATCCTTGCCATCCTTGGAAACAATTACCTTTTTATGGATAAGTTTCCCGTTGGCGCCGTAGGTGAATTGGATTACCGTTTTAGTCCTGGACGCGCCGTTTTCTACAATGACGTTCTGGAAATCCCGGTTCGTGGTCAGCGTGAAACGGCAGTAGTAATAAGACTTATCGTAGAATTCCCCCTCGACCGTTATCACCGTACGGTCCGCTTCATAGGCCACTGTAAAACACCCGGTCGGGTCTTTGATATAATTGATCCACCCCTGTTGGTCGAACTTGTACACGGTGGAAAATAAGGATAACGGATCGCCGTCCGACCACTGCTTGATCTTGCCGGCAAACCGGGTCGTCAGGATTTGATAGAGATCATCGTACGCCTCCGGGATTATCGCGAAACCCTGTCCGGAAAACACTATAATTAGAAATAGAATGACGAAATAGAGTTTTTTCATAGACTCTCCCTCGTGGAAAGATATTTTGTTTAAACTCTGAGAAACTAATCTTTCATGACCGAACCGATCTTTTTCCCGTTCCCCCATACCGCGACCTTGTTGGAGGCGATCATCAGTTCCATTTCCGCGTTGAGGGGCGGTATGGACGCGGTGATTCTGTCCTCAGTTACCGTGAACGGATATCCGGTATAGTATGCCTGTTCCGGCAGGGTGATGATAATGCGTTTTCCGTTATAATTACCCAGGCCTACGGTAAAACTTCCGCCTGCCGCCCATGCGCGAATCCCCATAAACCCCACGACCCCGATATATACTCCGCTCCATTTGGACGGGATAACCGAATATGCCGTAAATCCCGATACACGTACGAAACTCCCGGTCTCGATCCCGTTCTCGGTAATAGTTATTTGGCCGTTGGTAAAACTGAAAACGGTGGGGCCTTTTTTCCCTTGAATAGTGACGGTGTCGTATGTAATAACAGGGTGGATGCCTTGGTAAAGGTAGTATTCCGGGACAGTGATCATATGCGGGATTTTTTTATAGTAGTATCCGACCGCGTAGGTAATGCTTCCGTTGGCGACAAGTACCTTTATCGGTTTCCCGCCCAGTTTGCCGGTATAAACTCCGTTCCATTCTTCAGGGACGTTCAGTAAATGAACATCTGCCGGGACGACCAGTTTTGCGGAGGGTTCGCCGATATAGACGTTTTTCGGTTTCTTATTCTTGGAGTAGGTGAGATATTTCGAGACCTGACGCATGACAAAATTCGGCATCTCGGAGCCCCAGAACGGACGGAGAGAGAACACGCCTACAGCGAGAAGGATGAACGTGATGAGCAGGGCAAGAAGCCCGCGATTTTTTTTCATTGGTAATTCCTGTTTTCTTGTTTCTATTATAACAGTATTGCACGAAAAAGGCAAACCTCCCTTCGGCATGCCCGGGGCGACAATGGGCGGAAATATCCTTCGGAGTGTGAAAGGGCAGGTGCGGTGCTATGGACGATATTGAATAAGCATCTGTACGCTATTTCTCGGAATAAATGATTGACACGGCGGATTTCTTCATTATAATGAGAACACTATGAAAAGGAGGCAAAGATGAAGCGGATTCTTCTATCGGTACTCTTTACGGCGGGGATTGCGGGTGTTGCGGCGGCTCAGGGCACTAATATGACAACCAACACGAATACGGGGATTCCCGAGGCGGGTGTGGCATTTAAGCCTTTTCCGTTAGTATACGGCGACACCGATACAGGCGTGGGTTTCGGGATAAGCGTTTCTCTCTACGGGTATGACGGCAAATCGAAGGATTATCTTTGGAAAATATATACCGAATTTACCTATACTACCAAGGGACAGATGGATCCGGATATCCGTTTCGATATCCCCGCGTTATGGATTGCCGGCCAGCCGTTTCGTGTGCAGGGTATGGCGGAATACATTTTCGCGCTCGCCGAGAATTTTTACGGTTACGCTGATTCCATCGTCGATCCAGCCGCAACCCTCGGATATACCAACGTAACGAATTATTTCTATGAGCAGAGGCATCCGTATATCTATTTTACCATCAGTACTCCGCTGGCATGGGGTAAGTCGTTCGGGCATGACAAGACCTTCGATCTCCTGGTAGGGAGTTATCTCGAAGGGTACAGTTTTTCAAAAAGCACGGTGCAGTCGAATAAAACGTCCTACCTGATGGACAGTAAACCCCTCGGTTTGGACGGCGGAACTGTCTGGTCGATGATGGTCGGGTTCCGTTTCGACAACCGGGACTATGAACCGAACCCTCATTCGGGAACATATAACGAGATCATGTACGAATTTGCGCTTGCGGGGATGTATAACTACTCCCGCCTGACGTTCAAGCATTCGGCATATTTCGATCCGTTCCCGTCCTATAAACGGCTCGTGATCGCGGAACGCCTGATGTACGACCAGTTATTCGGCGAGGTTCCGTTCTTTAAGGCGCAGAAAGTCGGCGGGGTACAGCCGGCGGACGGGATCGGCGGGAACGATACGATGCGGGGTATCCCGAAATTCCGTTTTGTCGACAACCTGAAAATCATATTCACCCCGGAAATCCGGTGGCGCTTCCTCGATTTCGGCCCGTTCCTATGGGATATCTGGCATCTGGAACTCGTCCTGTTTTCGGATATCGGGGGTACATGGCATGATATCTCTTCATTGAACCTCAACGAATTAGAGGTGACTTGGGGCGCGGCACTCCGTGTTTTATGGGGCGAGGACTTTATTATCGCCGCCGACTTCGGATTCTGGAGAGACCAGATGGGCGTCTATATCGGATTAGACCATCAGTTCTAATACTGCAGACCCCCGGCCGAAGGGGTGATGACGAACAATGAACTTCGATCATGATATGTCGCTGCGAGGCGCAATTCGGTGAAGCAGTCTGTTTTATTCCTTATACGGCAGTAAAATAGATTGCTTCGGATCGTGCCTCGCAATGACAATAGCAATTTGTTAATAAGCCCCGAACTGGGGCTTTTTTTTACAGGAGCGAGAATGAACAACGGAAAAACAAGGTTCTCGAACCGGGTGGAAAACTATTCGAAGTACCGTCCGGCGTATCCCGTCGAAGCTATCGATTATCTGTTCGGCGACGTCGGATTTGCGCCGGGGGTGACTGTCGCGGATCTCGGCGCGGGTACGGGAATATTTACACGTATTCTACTGGACAGGGGCGCGACGGTTTACGCGGTCGAGCCGAACCCGGAGATGCTCGCGCAGGCGGAGCACGACCTTGCTGGGATGGACGGATTCACTGCTGTGCAGGCGCCCGCCGAGGAAACAGGCCTCGATAGCCGAAGCGTCGATTTTATTACCGCCGCGCAGGCGTTCCATTGGTTCGATTTCGACGGGGCGAAACGGGAATTCGCGCGAATCCTCAAACCCGGCGGGAATGCCGTCCTGATTTGGAACGACCGGGTGACCGAGGGCGACCCGTTCTGCGAGGGATACAACGCCCTTTTAGAGCGGTTTGTTTACCGTTATCATAATCTGGTGCATAAGCGTCTCAAGGATAACGATTTCGCCGCGCTGTTCAGGGACGGCGTATTTCACCGAGCGTTTTTCAATAATTCGCAGGAGTTCGATTACACGGGTATCGAGGGAAGGATGCTGTCGGCGTCCTATACCCCGCTGAAGGGCGAGGAACATTATGACGAAATGTTCGCGGGACTGCGGGATCTATTCGAACGCTGTCAATCCGGCGGAAAAGTCGTATTGAAATACGAGACGCAGGTATTCTGGGGAGAGATTGGGTAGTGAAAGAGCATTTATCGAGTATATGATATTGAATTCAAAATCATGGCGGTTCGCCGGCAGTATCTGTTTTACGCAATGAAACGCGGGGTGTTCCCTATCTTGCGACTACAAACGCGATCTTGCAATGGGCTTTATAATTGACGACCTTTCCGTCCTTGACGTCGGCCTTGAATCCGAGCACGTCCACGCCGGTGATGTCCTTTACAGTCTTGGATGCTTCGTTGACGGCGTTGGATGCGGCGTCCTCCCAGCTTTTCTTCGATTCGGCGAGAATTTCAATGACTTTTACAATCGGCATATCGGCCTCCTTATATTCGCCCAATTTTAGGGTATTTTCTATATAAATGCAAGGAAAACAGGGCATGAATTGAATTTATAGAAGGGTTTGTTCCGAAAATAAAAGGACTATTGACATTCGTCAGGAGTTGATATATAGTTAATTTGCCGATTTGTTTTCGCAAAAGGAGCGTTTATGCCGAAAAAGTCGAAAACCGGGACAATTGGGAACGGTCCTAGGGACTTAATGAAAAAAATCATGGAACAGGAAAACGAGATAAAGCGTCTGAGCAGTATCATGAAGACAAAGGACGACTATATTATACATCTCGAAAAAGTTTCCGAGGCATATAACGCGCTCGCGACATTGGCGGCAAAAGAACGGAAAGAAGCGGACGAAATCATCGGCGCGCAGGAATTGATCCGCGAGTACATGGTGAAGGAGATCCAGAACGCGGAAGATGTGATCCGCGCGCACGAGAGTCTGCACGGCCTCGCGGTCAAGGAAAAAATTCAGGCCGAGGCCACAATAAAGGCGCTCGAGAGCGTCGAGATGCTGAGCGATCAGGAGAGGATTGAGCGGGAGAAGGTAATCGAAGCTCAGCAGAAGATACTTGAGCTATCAGACCGTGAAAAGCGTTCTGCGGTGGACACGGTAAAGGCGCAGGAGAATCTTCAATACCTGACCGATATCGAACGTCAGGAGGCTCAGAGAATTATTCAGGCGCGCGAGCATCTATCCGAACTTACTATGCGGGAACTTGCCCAACGCGATACCGCGCTTCGAAATGTATTGGAGATCAATCATTCCATCAGTTCGCTGATGGACGAGGATATCCTGTTCGATAAAATACTCCGCAGTCTTGTGCAGTCCCTGAACGCGCAGCGGGGGGTCTTGTTTATATCGAACGATGTTGAGCTGAAGCCCGAGAGTCTCTATAAACTGGAACTCCGCGACCTTGCGAAAAAATCGTTCCGCTTCTCATCGGGAGTGATCGACGAGGTGATCCGTTCGAAAAGAAGTAAACTGATTGTCAACCAGAAGGTCCGCATCGGGCGGAAGAACTACAATATATCCATCATATGCATCCCTCTGACCTACGAGGATAAGACGCTGGGTGTTATCTACCTGGACACTATCTCCGACAGCGATACTTTTAAGCATCTCGATCTGGAAGTCGCGGAGATATTTTCCTCACAGGCGTCCATATCGGTGAATAACACCGCGCTCTATGAACGTATCCGGAAGCAGAACGACGAACTGCTGAAGCTGGTAAATTTAAAGACTCAATTCATGAGCCATGTATCCGAGTACCTTGCCCAACCGGTCGCGAATATTCAGAAACAGATTCAGAAACTGATCGACGATACGACGATGAGTCCCGATATGAAACAGAAGGGGCTTCTCAGGATACTTGCGCAGGTCAACAAATTCGATAACACGGTAAATAAAGTGCTGACCATTACATCGATCGAGCAGGAAGTGAAAGACCTGTTCGCCGACAGGGTGAATTTCGCGCGGCTGTGCCGCGAGATCATCGACCGGCACAGCGAGGAGCGTGAAAAACGCAAAGTGACAATAACGATGAATTTCTCGCCCGAATTCCAGAATTTCCTCGGCAATGAGACTGTTATCCGGACGATACTCGATGAGATGATTTCCAACGCTATCTTCTATAATAAACCCAATGGAATGGTTGATATTCGCGGGTACAAGAAAGACGAATACCTGTTGGTGGATATCATCGATACAGGGCAGGGAATCAAGGAGAAGGAACTCGAGAGCATTTTCGGGCAGTTCTACCGCACCGAGGAATCCGCGTCATTCAACGAGTGGGGCGCTGGGCTTGGGTTATATATGGTGAAAACATTCATCGGATACTACGGTGGTTCGGTGAGACTAAAAAGCAAATACGGCAGGGGAAGCACCTTCAGTATCGCGTTCCTAATCCATTAAATTCCGGCGGCCGTACGGGGATTACGATATATTGTTGTAAACATTACAAGTTCAGTTCCCTGATAAAGGATTTGATATTCTTGTAAAAATCTGTTATAATAAGCAAAGTGTTTTTTTACAATGGAGGATACATTGTATTCCTTGCGGGGTATTCCCATTTCAAAAGGAATCGCTATAGGAAATGTGCTGATACGACACGATGTCATGAAAAGCGTGCATTATAATGCACGGATTGACGAATCCCAGGTCGACGCTGAGGTGAAGCGGTACCGGGACGCGATCGCAAAGGTGCGCGAGGAGATCGAATCCCTCAAGAAACGAAATCCCGAGCAGATGAATCAGCAGAACGCCCAGATCATATCCTTTTATTCCCTCCTCCTCGACGAAGAATTATTCAACAAACAGGTGCCTGAGACAATAAAGAACCAGCTTTATCCCGCCGATGTGGCGATGGTATTCGAGCTTGAAAATATCAAAAGGGAATTCGACAAGCTGGAAAACGAGTATTTCCAGAGTCGTTATCTCGATTTTAAGGCGATTGCCGACCGCATCCTGCGGAAACTTTTCGGCGACATCGATCTGTCGGCGATACAGGAACCGATTATTCTGGTAGCGGAGGAAGTATCCGCCGCAGAAGTACTCCATATCCCCAAGGACTATGTGATGGGGATTGCCACCGAGTCAGGCGGTACGACGTCGCATGCCGCGATCATCGCGGAATCGTTGGAAATTCCGGCGGTATTCGGGATCAAAGACCTGCTTTCCTATGTGAAAAAGAAAGATCAGATAGTAGTGGACGGATACAAGGGGATGGTGGTCATCGACCCCGACGAGAACACGCGCGGGGATTACCAGCATATCAAGGCCGCGTATAACGCGAAAGAAAAGGAAATATTCCAGGTCGTCGCGCTCCCGTCGAAAACCTACGACGGCGAGGATGTGCAGATATATGCCAACGTATCCAATAATATGGATCTTAATATTGCCCGGCGTCACGGCGCGGAGGGGATCGGGCTTTTTCGTACGGAATTAGCGTTTATCGCGAGCCAGAAGTTTCTTTCGGAAGTCGAACAGTTCGAGCTTTACAAGGAATTCCTCCTTCTCTTTCAGGAAAAGGAAGTGGTTATCCGTACCCTCGATATCGGGGGAGATAAGTTCTTTATTAACGATAATGTGGCGCGTGATCCGAACCCGTTCCTCGGATGGCGTTCGACCCGCGTATTCCTGAAGGAAGTGGATAAATTCAAGCAGCAGCTTCGTGCGATCATCCGCGCGAGCGTATTCAACGATAATGTCAAGATCATGATCCCTATGATATCCTGTATAGACGAAGTACGCAGGGTGAAGGAAATTTTCAAGCAGTGCGAGAGCGAAGTCAAGAGCGAGGGCAAGCCGTTTAAGTATAATATTCCTGTCGGGATTATGATCGAGATACCGTCGGCTGCGCTTCTTTCCGACAAGCTCGCGAAGGAAGCGGATTTTTTCAGCATCGGCACGAACGATCTTGTTCAATACACGCTCGCGGTGGACAGGAACAACCAGTCGGTTGCAAAGTTCTATCAGCCGCTCAATCCGGCGGTATTGTACCTGATCCGCCTGACTATCCACAACGCCCGCAGGAATCATACGCCGTTGTCGGTCTGCGGCGAGATCGCGCGTAATCCTCTTTACATCCGTCTCCTGCTCGGAATGGGGCTGCGAAGGTTCAGTATCAACCCGGCGTACATTCCGCTGGTAAAAACTATAGTCCTCAAGTCCAATACGAACGATACCCGGGCCTTGTGGGACAGTGTGAAGAACATGAGCACTCCGCAGGAAATCGAGGAAGTCCTTAAAACCGACCTGAAACACAACCTGCTCGAAATCTACGAATCCTATTTCTACGACGAAAAACGCGACTGGAAGGGCCTACAGTATTAATTGCGGGATTTCTATGTTTTCGTTTTTTTCCGGTACCTTCTATCGGAGGGACGTTTTACAACAAGACAACAGTATTGGAATTTCCCTATAAAAAATCTCAGAAATATGCCGTTGAAATCGGTGAGAAAAGTTTGATAGTGGATAAAAACAGGTTTGAATTCTTTTATTCGGGAAGCTGATGATTATTAGTCGATCAGGTTATAAACAACGAAAAAAATGTTGACTTTCAAGCCCTTTGGGGTTAAAGTATGTAAGAAAGGGATGAAATAGGATTATTCTATTTGGGGGCCATATGAGACAGCAACTCTTTCGTTTAATCATCGGCGCATTCCTTCTAACCTATCCTTTAGGGTATGCATCGGCGGCTGAGGGACATAAGGAAATCCTTGTTCTGCATTCATATAGTCAGGGTTTGGAATGGACTGACAATATAACGATGGGCATACTGAATACGCTGGCAAATTCCGAGTACTCCGATATTCTATTTCATTTCGAGTATATGGATACGAAAAGCTATTTTTCGCCGGGATACCTCAACCAGCTTTATGATATATTTCAGAAAAAATTCAAGAATAAGCATTTTGACGTTATAATCTCCTCGGACGACGACGCTTTTAACTTTCTGCTGGAACGTCAGCCCAAGTTGTTTCCGGGTACGCCGGTCGTGTTCTGCGGTGTGAATTATCTCGATCCCTCTAAACTTCGGAATAACCTGTTATTCACGGGCATCGAGGAAGAGTACGACCTCGGCGGGACTATCAGGATAATGCTGAAACTGCATCCTCTGGCTAAAAAAATCATTGTTGTGAACGATAAAACCACGACCGGTATCGGAAACCTCAAGCGAATGCAGGAGGTGATTCCGTTATTCGAGAATCAGGTTGAATTCCTATTCATGGACGATCTGACAATGCAGGACCTGCTGGAAAAACTCGGAGGTTTGACGCCCGATACTCTCGTTCTGCTCCTGACATTCAACCGGGATAAAGCCGGGGTTAATTACGGCTATACCGAAAGCGGGGAAATGATCTCCAAGGCCAGCACTGTCCCGGTATATGTCGTGTGGGACTTCTATCTCGGAAAGGGGGTAGTCGGCGGATTGGTGACCAGCGGATTCCAGCAGGGAAAAAAGGCCGCCGAGATGGCGATAAAAATACTGAACGGGGAGAGCGTTTCCAATATTCCCGTGCTGCAGGAAGATATCAACCAGTATATGTTCGATTATCGGCAATTGATGAAATTCTTCATACCGTTATCCGAAATCCCTGAAAACAGCGTGATCGTCAACCGTCCGCTATCGTTCTACGAACAGAATAAAATTCTGGTCTGGCTGATCGGAGCGGGGATACTGGGCCTACTGATCGCGTTCGGAGTGCTGTATATCGTCCAACTGCGGACACGGAGCGCCTACCTTCATAGCGAAGACCGTTATAAGAAACTCGCGCAGGCATCTCATGAAGGAATTGTGCTGCATATGGACCAGAAAATCATCGATGTCAACGATAGTTACGCGAGAATGACGGGATACAAATTGGATGAATTATTAGGTATGAATATATACCGGATTATCGCCGAGGACGACCGCGAACGGGTGCAGAAGCTGATCGAAGGGGGATATGATAAGCCGTTTGAGTTGAAACTGCTCCGGAAGGACGATTCCGTATTCTGGGCTGAGGCGAACGGCCGGAATATGAAGTACCGCGGAAGGATTCTCCGCGTGGCTGCGGTCAGGGATATTACCGATGAACTGAAGGCAAAGGAGGCGATGAAGCATTGGTTCGATTTCGAGCGTACGGTTTCTTCGGTTTTATCGCATTATATCGGGGTTCCCGATATCGATACCGCCATCAATGCGTCACTGGCAGACTTAGGCCGTTTTATCACCGCCGACCGCGTATATGTATTTATGATTAATACCGACGGCAGCTTTTTGGATAATACCCACGAATGGTGCGCCCCGGGTGTGGAAAAGCAGATCGATAATCTGAAAAACCTTGATGCGTTAAGTTTTCCCTGGTGGAATGAACGTATTAAAAAGGGCGAGAATATCATCATCGAAGATGTATCGAAACTTCCTCCCGATGCCGAATCGGAGAAGAATATACTCAATTCGCAGAATATAAAATCCTTGGCGGTTGTCCCTATCCGGCGCGGAAAAAATATCGTAGGTTTTGTCGGCGTCGACAATACCCGTTCTACGGGGAATTGGAGTGACGATTATATAGCGATACTTCGGCTTTTTGCCGAAGTGTTGGGTAAGGTGCTGTCGAAGATCACGGAATGAGCCGGGAGGTGACGCTGTAGTGAATCAGTCCGGGGTTTTCCGCGCCGTTTCGTCAGCCGCGTCTATTCTAGCGGGTCATTTATTTCAAAGTGCTGATAACGGCAATTCGGTATTTTCCCCATTCGGAATATTCGTTCTTTTATCCGCGTTGAGCGAAGGCGCGGCCGGCGCGACTGCCGGTGCGCTGCGTTCATTCCTCGGAATTAATTCGCCCGAATCCTTTCGAGGCGAAATGAACCGTTTTTTATCATTCCCGTCGCGGCGGGCAAGCGAATCGCTTCTTTCGCTCGCCAATCTAATTCTGATCAAAGACTCCTTTCAGGTATCCGATGATTTCCTGGGCACTGTCCGCGGAGATTACCGGTTTTTCGCCGATTGCGCCGCCTTCGATAAAGAAACCCTTCTGAAAATCAATAGATGGGCGTCCGAAAATACGGACGGCAGGATCACGGAAGTATTACGTGTTCTAATGCCGGATGAAGTCATGGTGATGGTCAATTCGATCCTTTTCGCCGGGCAATGGGAGACGCCGTTCCGGAACGGGGAAACTTGTCCGGGTGATTTTATTTATCCCGACGGTTCGCGTGCCCGGGTGGATATGATGCGCCTCAGAGACGAAATGGAATACTGTCAGAATACAGCGTACAGAGCTGTCCGGCTGAAGTATACCGGGGGCCGGTTTTCTATGTCGTTTCTGGTGCCCTCTCAGGGAGTTTCCGGCGACGAGATCTTCCCGGCGGTTCTCGGCGAAGGTATTCCGTTCCCGAAGACCGTTTCCTTCGGGGAGTTTCTTACGCCGCGCGTATCGGTTTCAAATGAAATAAACGCGGATCAGATATTGAAAAAGTCAGGGCTCGAATTATTGTTTTCGCGGGACGCCGATCTTACCGGGATTAATCCCGCCGGGATGCTGAACGTGAACCGCATAGTTCAGCGGAACACTTTATCGGTAGACGAAGCGGGTACGATGGCGGCATCGGTAACAGCTGCGGCGGTGTCATTCCGCGGCATCCCCCGCATACCGGAATTCTCCCTGGTATGCGATAGGACATATTACCTTATTTTAAATGACGATGTATTCGGGATACCGTTAATCGCGGCACGGATTACCCGCCCCTGATCCTGCGAGGAAACAAACTTTGTTATCGGCATAGGAAAATAACGTAGTATTGATATCATGCGATTTTGGAGGATTTATGAAAAAGCTATCTACGGGCATAATAACAGCGATAATGCTTACAGTGGTTTTAGCGGGGTGCGCCAACGGGTCGGCGGTCTCGCCGGAGTGGAAATCGGCGAAGCTGGATGCGAAGATACTCAAAGGACAGCAGGATTTCGGCTGGAACCTGCTCAAGAAACTTTACTCCGCATCGCCGGGGAAAAATATAATTCTATCGCCCGTATCGGTTTCGTTCGCGGTATCATGCGCTCTTGAAGGCGCGTCGGGAGACACCCTGTCCCAGATGAAAAACGTGATGGGATTTGGGGATGCCGGATTGGCGGCGATCCATACAAACATCGGTTACCTGATGTACGCCCTGCTGAACAGAGACCCCGATACTGTTTTATCCATCGCAAATTCGCTGTGGGTAATGAAGGGCGACACTCTTCAGAAGGAGTATGAGAAGAATGTAAAAACTTTTTATAACGCCGAGACGGCGGTAATCAATCCCGACGATCCCGGTATGGTCGGGCGCATCAACAGTTGGGTGGATGCGGCCACGAAGGGAATGATAAAATCGATTATCGAACAGATTCCCGGCGGGCTGAGCGTGCTGATTCTCAACGCGGTCTATTTTAAGGGGGCATGGGTCAAACCGTTCCCGGAAGTGATGACCGCCGATCTCCCTTTCACATGCTTCGATAAAACGAAAAAGACGGTAAAGATGATGTATATGCAGGCGAAACTGCCGTACTACGAGGAAAAAGAATTCCAATCGGTGATGATGGACTACGGTAAGGAAAAATTCGCGATGGTCGTCGTTCTGCCTGCGATGGGAAGCGACATGTCCGCGTTTGTGAGTTCGTTCGGCGCAGATAAATGGAACAAGCTTCTCTCCGGTATGGTGATTGAAAAATGCGAGATGGGCATGCCCCGTTTTACAGCCGAGTCCGACATAGATCTGAAAGAAACCATGAGCGCGCTGGGAATGCCCGCAGCCTTCGCGGGCGGATTCGATAAAATGGTCGATGGGGAAAACCTTTTTATATCCAAGATCAAGCAGAAAGCGAAGATAGTCGTCAATGAGAAGGGAAGCGAGGCGTCAGCTGTCACCGCGATACATATCACAAAGACTGCTGTTGAACCCCCTCAGAAATTGTTCCGCATGATCTGCGACAGGCCGTTCCTCTATGCGATTATCGACCGTGAGACGGGTACTTTGCTCTTCATGGGAGTGATGGGAAACCCCTGATACTGAGCGAACTTGACAAAATCTTTAGTAAAGGGTATTATCTGACTTAAGACATATTTCCGAATCATATTCGGGCAACGATGAACGAGGTCGTACTTTTTATTGACGGCAGGGATGAAGGGAAATTTTCCGGGCTAAACTCAGGGAGTTTCCCGATCGGCTTAGCTAAAAAAGGCGGGCAAGGTATTCTACTGCGGAAAGTAGAAACCGGCGGCAACCTTGGCGGAGGCGTTCGGCTTTTTGATATGAGATACCGAGGATGATTCCGGCGGCGAGATTGACAAAATCAAGGACGAGGACGAATGGGACTGGAGCACGGACGATTATGAAGAAAATAATTCCGGCGGGAATGATAAGAATAGTTTCTTTGGGAAATAATTTTCCGGGAACATGCGGGCGGCTTAATTAAACAGGGGGAAAAATGGAAAAAGGGTTATCTACGTTATCGCGGAGGGGAGAATTGCTGTTGGAAACCACATTGAAAGCGGTGGATAACGAACTCGGGGAATTCAGCCGGATACGTACGAAAGCATATCTTCCCGCTAAGGACGAATCCGGAGTCCGGACTATCGAGCATCGGGATATTGTCGATACGCTGATCCGGAGCTTCGAATTGAAGTCGCCCCATGAGGACCGGCGAAACGAGTACAGTACTTATATCTATGACCTCGGGATGAAAATCCTCCACCTGAAAACCCAGACCGAATCGCCGTACACGTATATCATTGCGGAACAGACCGGCGATAACGGGCTTCGTCTATTTATCAACGATATGAATCTGAAAATCTCCATAATTAAAAATTACGTCTATCGCGGCAATAAACTCGTTTTCATCAACGACGGAAATTGAATAGGTTTGAAATTTCAGCCGGGCGTCGCTCACACAGGGGCTAACGGGCCTCCGATTTCACCATCCGGACCGAACTGGGTTTGAATCCCATCCTGCTCCAGAAACCGTGAGCGTCTTTGTCATGCTCGGAAATATCCAGCACCAGCGAGGATTGTTTAGGAAGGTAATTATCTGCGAGCTTCCGGAATATCTCTTCCGGCGTACCGGGCCTATTAAACGCCGGATGAATATAAAAATCGCTGATAAAGGTCGTCATCGAATCGATATGAACAGGATCCGCCTCGTCGAGAAACACGCTGTATCCGATTAATACGCCGTTATCCTCGATAAGCACAATTTTCCATCCGCCCATAATCTTCCCGATAAGCTCCTTTTCGTGGATGATCCGGCTGTCTTTATCGGCTGATTCCGATACACGAAGTTCGGCCAAAATCGGCGCGTCGGATAAACGCGCGGGCTTAAGTTTGATATTCATAGTTTCCTCCCCCGCGGCTTTTGGGTAAGTCCGGGTATGGCAACCCCTGTTCAAGGGGACACCTGATATAATTATAAACAATAATTCGGTATACGGCAAGTTTTTTCAGCGGTGCGGGGCGTGGATTTCCTGCATTTCCGACTGCGCCTGCCTAATCCGCAGAAGGTGTTCCGGCATGATCACGCCGTCCGGGACTAGTTCGTCGATGAAGGAATCGTGCGAGAGAAATACCAAGAGGCTGCTGTCCTCGCGCATCCACGCTCCGGTCAGTACGATCTGCTCGATGTATTCGGACGGATCGCAGGCGGTATGGAACGGGGGATAGCGCATTCCGGCAAACCCCTCGAACATATCCCCGGCGAACAGGAGACGGAAGCCCGCGTAGTGCATCAGGAAGGACAGACCGCCCGGCGTGTGACCGGGTGTGTACAGGACTGTGATTTCAGGACATCCGGGCAGTTCGGTATGCGGGAACGGGTAATACCCGTCCGAGAAGCGCGCAGGCTGAAGAACAGCGATGTTTTCCCCCGAAAGATGGCGTTTGATATACGCCTTCCGAGAACTCATCGGCCGCATTGCTTCATGCAACTCAGCCTCATGAATGAAAACTGTTACCGGGCGCAGAATACCGAGGTTTCCGGTATGGTCGGAATGAAGATGCGTCATGCAAACGATATTCCGGGATGCGCTCGGGAAAAGTTTAGCGAGATTATGTACCCGCTCCGGCAGGTAGAGCTTTTCACGCGCATGCCCCATCGGGAAACGCCGGATATCGAGACCCGAATCGATATAGACGACAGTGCCGCCGAGTTTTACGGCGTAGACGATTACCGGGATACGTACCGGGTCTTCCGGCGTCTTCCGGTAATGCGCAAGCCCGGCCTCGCTCAGCCTGTCGCCCGCCCGGATAGTCAGGTATCCGGTATTGATTTTATAAATTGTGATATCGGTCATATGCGCGGGTATTTAATATGCGAACAGTATCTGCATCATGATGCCGGGGGATTTATTCTCCTCCCACGCCTGTTTCAACGCCTCAGCGGCCTGCGGGCTGTTCTGGAGTTTTTCGATCACCGCAGGTGTAACCCCGTTCACCTCGATAGACTTCGAAAGCAGGGCTTCGCTGAGAAATTTCTGGGAGTGCTCCGCCGCCTGCAGCGTATTCGCGTTAATCTCTCCGTCAAGATAACCGCGCATGATAACTTCCGAGACAGTCTGTTTATCGAGATTGTACGCCTTTGACAGCACGTCGATATTATGTCCGTTGATATGGGCGGCCTCGTCTATTAAAAGGCTGATCTCCGCCTGAGGCGATTGCTTAGGTTTTACGTTTTTCGATGTGGTAAGGATTCCGGTGATAATCAAGCTGATGCCCGCGATAACCAGGATAACGGCAAGCGTAGTGCTGACGCTGCCCGAGGAGTCGGATGATTTTGATGAGGCTTCGCTCGATGCCTGGGTAGACGATTGGCTGGACTGCTCGCTCGACGCTCTGCTGGAGCCGTCGGTCGATGATTCGGATGAGGATTGCACGGAACTATCTACCGATGACTGCGAGGATGCCTGCGCCGAGGAATCCGCGCCGATCAGGCCGTACGCACTTCCCGGAAAGACTGCAAACATATTCAATAATGCAATAATTAGCCCGATGCATATTCCTTTTTTCATTTTCATCCCTCCGAAACTCTCTACATATAATATGTTTCTAAAACTTCAAAATTGCAATGTATCGAAAAAATATTTATAAAAACGCTTGGAGCATTTTATCAGGGTAAAAAAATAATGTCAACCGATGTGCCGAATTGACGGGGGAATAAAAAAGGCGGGACTGGAATGCCCCGCCGGGTATGTTTTTATCGGGGTATTAGAACGCGAAAACCATACTCATGATCTCGCTGGGCGATTTGTTTTCTTCCATCGCGCTCATAATCGCCTGAAGTTTTGCCGGATCGTTCTTCAGTTTTTCAATAACAGCGGGCTGTGTTCCGTTCAGTTCGACCGATTTCGAGAGCAATGACTCCGAGAGAAATACTATCGATTCGCCCGCTGATTCGGGAGTGGCGGCGGAAATCTTTTGATCGAGATACCCCTGCATGATAATTCCCGCGATTACCGTTTTATCGAGGGCATAGACCCTGGAGAGTACGTCGAGATTATGACCGTTTATGCGCGCGGCTTCGTCGACAAGAATACTGACTTCCACCTGCGGGTTCGGCTTCTTTTCGCCGCCGCTTCCGGTTGTGGTGCTGATACCCCAAATAATCAAACCTGTCGCCGCAAGCACTACCAATACCAATAAAGTAACCGTCACACTTACTGACGGTTCGGATGACTTCGATGATGAGTCGCTCGACGATTGGCTGGACGATTCTACCGAAGACTGACTGGATGATTGCGCCGAAGACTGCGCTGAACTGTCCGCGAAAAACGCGAACGCGGGGCGGTAGACCGCCGTATTCAGAACCCCCAGAATCAGACCGAATGATATCCATTTCTTCATCATAATTCACCTCCAAATGATAATATAGAATATCATCGTTTTATTTCATTTTTCAATACTCCTATCGGAGTATTTTAATCATTTGAGGGAGAAATTGTCCTCTAAAAAACCGAGAGGCGACGGGATTCTCGAGAAATCGCCCTCAAATATCATCTTATGCTGCAAATAAATAAAACCTTCATAGTCGCCGCGGATCATGTCTTTTACTCTTTTCAGCAGTGCAAGCCATTCGTCTTTATAATAGCGTTTTTTAATCCATTCTTTGGAATTAAGGGCGGAAATAAATGTCTCCGGGTACGAATTGAAGAATTCGAGGATTTTCCGGTCGTCGCCGGGAGAGGAATAATAGTAGAGAAGGGTAACCGCGCCGAGAAAAGCTGGTCCGGTATTTGTCCCGAATCCCCCGATTTGTAGAAGGATTCTCTCCAGCCCCTTGTCCTTATCGGGCTTCAGGTAGCTGTCTACCACTTTCTTGGTTTCCGAAGCCAGCTTGAACAGTTCGGGATCCTCATTGGTCTGTGAGACAAACATATTAAAATCCGGGCTGAATCCCCCGGTCTGAAACTCCCATACTTTTTTCAGATCCTCCCCGGGTGCGGAACAACCGATCAGCATGAAGAGAGAAATAAGTAATAATACTATTCTCATAGCAGTTTCCTTCATAAGATTTTTGTGATTATATTACGATTGATGCTGTTTGTCAAATGAAATTTTATATTGAATGCCTGAAAGAGTTCTTGCGGGAATTCCCGGCCTGATATATCATATATGCGGAGGCTCC
Source organism: Brevinematales bacterium (assembly GCA_020059465.1). GTDB lineage: Bacteria > Spirochaetota > Brevinematia > Brevinematales > GWF1-51-8 > GWF1-51-8. Next base: position 42,213 of record JAGVBZ010000008.1, on the reverse strand, counting down.
TTTGAATAGACTAGTGCATTTCAGCGTATGGGTATTCCTGATCTGCCTGTTCGTTCCCGCATATCCGCAGGGATGGGACATACCGGGTCTGATCGGTAAAATCGCGGCGGATACCCCGGTACGGATCGCCGATAACCCGGAGTTTCCGTGGACGAAGCAGGAACTCGAGGCGGTACTTGCGCTTTTCGATAAACTTCCCCCGGAGTACCGGGAGATGAAGTCCGTGACTCTGAAAAAGACGGTCAAACCCCTTCAACCCGGGCATTCTTGGAAGGATAAATGCTCGGTCGATCAGTGGGGCCGTGCTGTCGAGCTTAACCTTTTCTATGAACTGCCTCTCCCGTGCTCCGATACCAACATCTATCTCGGCGGATTTTTCAGCCTCAGTATCGACAATCCCGTGCATCTGACAAACCGTCCGCCCGGCATCGCGTACTATAAATGGTGGGAGCCAATCGTTTATGAAGCGGCGGCGGATCCCTCAGTGGTCGCGCCCACTGTTCAGCGGCTGTTATTGTACTGCATGACAAAGTTCCTCGACAGCGAGCACCATTTCAGCGACCAGGACGAATGGCGCATTTTAGGTCGTTTCAACGGCCTCGACCTGCTCGGCAACTCTTCGGAAAACCAGAAGATCGAGGGGTTTGTCTGCAAGGAGGGGATGAGCAGTCCGTGGGAAGATTTTGCGACATTCGCTGTGGAATTTTTCCTCCCGACAGCATATCCCGATCCGGCGATGCACCTGATCAACAGGCTCCCGTGCAAATACGCCTATTTCCGATCGCTTTTCCCGTCTATGCCCGATCCGCAGAAGGAACTTGCGGCGGAGTTCTGCTACTCGAACTGGATCGACCCCGCGGAGGTCGACCATATCGAGCTTCTTTATGCCACCCCAGTGGCGTCGTCAGCGGTCAACCTTGCCGGGCATATCCTTCTCCTGATCCAGAAGAAGGGCGAGGGAGACGTGCAGGGTATCTCGAAATGCATCAGTTTTGTCGCCAATGTGTACCATTACGGGAAAACCAAAGACACGGGATTACTGTTTATGTTCCGGGGGGTATTCGGGGCGTACCCGTCCATGATACAGGAGGAAACGTTCGCCGAAGTCGTCACCCGCGCGAAGGTGATCGAGAAACGGCATATCTACCGGATCAAACTCGTCCTTTCCCAGCCGGAAATCGAGTACCTGATCATGCGGATGTGGGAGATGCGGAATACGTACAGCACGCCGTACTTGTTTTTCAACCGGAACTGCGGAACGCTGATCGTCGATCTGGTCAACGAGGTCTTCCCTGCCGGGAAGAAAGCCGTGATGGGCGAGATGTTCGGGATGCCGAACAATCTCTGCGCGAAACTCTACGCCCTCGACCGTCTGTCGGGATTTGTGTACCCCGAGTTCTGGAATAACACCACCATCGCGCGTTTCGCGACCCAGAAAAACCTCATTATCCGCGAGGACTTTATCCGGATGTTGAAATCGGGCACGTTACCCGCAGATGCCGGGCAGATCGGAATGATCGAAAAACTGTTTGCCGATACGGTCTCGCGCGAGACGAATATCGACCGCGCGGAGGCGTACGAGGGGTTAACCGATCTCTATATGGATATGGCTACCGCATACACACAGGGAAACAACACCGCGCTTCCGCCGGAATTTCTCCTCGCCGGGCGTCTCCTGCTCAAGTATATGATCTACTCCCTCGACCGCGAGCGCTATCTGGGCAGTCCCGCAGTTCAGGCGAAGCTCGCGAATAATCAGATTGTAACGACGGTCATCCGGAATATTTTCCGGCTGAGGCTTTTCCTGATACAAAACAACGCCGACGACCCCGACCCGTCTTTCGAGATAAGAGAGGAGTTCGAGAATTACTCGGTGGAATACCGCAAGAAAGGCTCGTATGTATCAAACGCTTATCCGTTAAAAATAACGTTTGCCGGTTTCAGCACAGGGGGAGAGAATTACCTGTCGCTGGGGTTTAAAATGGGGTTTCTCTCGCAGAAGATGGGGGATCAGGGTATTTTCGCGATGCGGAACGACGTGCTTCTGGAAATCGGGACATACGAGATGGTGCCGTATGCATCGTTCGGCGCGATAGAAAGCGGATTCGCGGCGGCGTCGCTCTTGTACGGAAGCCGTTTCACCCTGCTGAAGCTGGAACAGGCGATGAGCGGGACGGACGTCGATTATAGCGGATGGTTCCTGCCCGGGTTCGGTTTCACCTTATGGGATGCGCACTATAATATAATCCCGGGCATCAAACATGATATCAATGTGCTGGATGTCATGTTCAGCTTATATATCTTCGAACTGAATAATTTCGAGCACTTTCTGAGCCTCGGTATATGCGGCGGGTTTTCCTATGTCTATGACAGCGGGGATAATCTCAATCGTTATCTGGATGTTACCCCGCGGCTCGAAGCGAAGTTTTATCTTTTCGGGAATTCCCAGAACATTGTCCGGCTGACCTCCGATCTGCATTACCGTTTCGGATTCTTTTTTGAGCCGTACCTGGGATTCTCCGATATTGTCCCGGTGGTATGGCGAACCGACCTGTCTTTTAGCTTCGGTCTGGGGAAGAACCGGAATGAGATTCTGACAGCCGGGGTTTGGTACGAACGAAAGTGGGGGGACGGAACAGCGGGTAAGGGTTTTAACGCCGGAGAGGAATCGTTCGGTATTTCCCTATCGATGAAGTGGGATAATTTCGGACTTGGGATAGATCTTTATCATTTCTTAAACACGGTTTTCTAAAAATACTCCGTTTAGGGTATTGTATTTCCGAGAACATATACTAAAATATTTATCATTTTGTTCAGAGGTGCTTTATATAAATCCGGGGCTTTTTATAAAAACCGGGTTCTATGAAACCGTTCCGTCGCCGGGACGGTTTTTTTTATTTACATTATCCTGAAAAGCGCTTATAATTACTCTGGGGTGTTGAGGAGAACGGGTATGACGTTCATTGAAATCAGGGAGGCTTGTCTCAGGAAAGAATACGCGACGGAAGGGATGCCGTTCGGGCCGGAGGCCCTCGTGTATAAGGTGGGAACGAAAATGTTCGCGTTATTGTCGGAGGACGGTGATGTGCCGTGGTTTTCGCTGAAATGCGATCCATATCTCGCGCAGGATTACCGCGAACGTTACACGTCGGTAATTCCAGGATACCATTTTAACAAGCGGCATTGGAATACGGTAATCTGCAACGGGACCGTGCCCGATGAAGAAGTGATAAAAATGCTCGACCATTCGTACGATCTGGTGTACAAGAGTCTCAGTAAAAATGAAAAGGATGGTTTGAAGAAGGAATAGAAACAAACTATGACGAGTGGGTAATCTGTTCCTCTCCGGGAAATTTCCCGGATTTCACATCGCCTATATAGCTTTGTACAGCGGAAAGAACCGCGCCGTGAATATCGGCGTATTTCTTGTTATGTTTGAGTTCGTTATCGGGATCCATCCCAAGCATATCCGTAATAACCAGAACTTGACCGTCGGTAAAACGCCCCGCGCCGATCCCGATGGTAGGGATACTGATTGCTCCGGAAACCGCCTTAGCAGCTTCCTCGGTCGTACCTTCGATCACGATTGCGAACGCCCCCGCTTTTTCGAGCGTCTGGGCGTCCTGGATGAGCTTATCGGTCTCTTCGACCGTCTTTCCCGCTATCCGGTAACCGTAACGGTTCACGGACTGCGGAAGAAGCCCCAGATGCCCCATCACCGGAATACCGATCGACGTCATCGCGTCGATCAGCCCGCCGCGTTCGGCGCCGCCCTCTAACTTGACCGCGTTTGCTCCGCCCTCTTTTATCAGTTTACCCGCGTTGAATACCCCTTCCTCCTCGGACGTACCATAGCTGAGGAAGGGCATATCCGCGACAATAAACGATTTAGGAGCGCCGCTGCGTACCGCGCGGACATGATGGATCACCTCGTCCATTGTTACTGGAAGGGTGCTGGAATAACCCATCACGACAGTTCCGAGGGAATCACCCACGAGAAGAATATCCACGCCGGCGCTTTCCAGAATTTTTGCAGTGAGGAAATCGTACACGGTCAGCATGACGATTTTTTCTTTATTTTTTGAGGCGAGGATTTTCGATACTGTCAAGGGTTTATCCTTATTACATCGATTTTTTAGATATGATCTTCCATTTTCCGTCGAAAAGTCTCAGGAGATAGTTCACTAGCACCTCAGAGTAAGGTTTCTGACCTCCGCCCGAGGGAAGAACCGTTTTACCGGAAAGTTTGGACTGATCGATTTTAACGCGCCATTTGGTATAAACAATCGCGAGAATATCGGCATTGTTCGTGTAGATTGATTCCTTCAGCACTTCGAAAAACTCTATTTTCTTTGCCTCGCTCATAATAATACTCAGCGCGTTGATATTGGTTTTTATCATGTCGATCGTCATCTGAGTCCGTTTCTTCTCGGAAAATTCCGTTATTTCAAGGAGCTGCTCGAAATCGCTGTTTGCGAGCATTTTATTGGCAGCCTTGACGACACTGGTCGGGCTGGAGGAATCGTAATCGATCTTTTCTTTTATCTTCAGGTATACCAAAGCGGGGAAAATCGCAATAATCATCAGGGAGATGGAAATTCTTCTAAAATTCATTTGTAACTCCTAAAACCTTTTCGTTATTCTCTATATCGAATTTATTATCAAAAACTTGATTTTTCAAGCGGAAAATAATAAAGTATTAGGTGAAAAATTATTATGCAAGGAGAACTTTATGTCAGAGAACAAGGGTGCCGGCGCGATTGTCTTTATCATCATCGCTTTTGCGGTGGGTGCCGCAGTGGGATTTCTCGGCGCTAGGCTATTCGGGGGGTCGTCCACAAGCGGCGGTATAGTCAAATCGGATAAAATCATGGTTCAATTGAATAAGGCATCCGAAGTCGGGAATAATTGGCTGGTAAAAATCGACGATTACGCGATATCGAAAGCCGAATTTGAGGATTCATATAATCTGCTGAAAAGCACCTCTCCTCAGTTCGCCGGATTATCGCCTCAGGACGAAGCCAAGCTGAAATGGCAGTATTTTGAAAGCATGATCGACGAGTATATTGTTACCCTTCAGGCGGTCAATAAGGGCAATATGAACGTGAAGACGGCGAATCTTCTGATCAATTCATCCGCTCGGCAGTCGATCTACACCCTTTATTTAAAGGACAATCTTCCTGTCGAGAGCAGTTTCAACCCGACGCCCCAGGAGATCGAACAATTCTATCAGCAGTATAAGAACGAATTCAAGAAGTCGGGATACAACGCCGAGCAGATCAAGCAGGTCGCCACAGAGAACGTGAAGAAAATGAAACTCCAGCAGTGGATGATGAGTTTTATCAGCCACATCAAAGAAGGCTATAAAATCGAACGCAATTTCGATGCGATGAAGACCCTCGGTATTACCGAGATGGGCATGAGCGGCGGAATGGGTGGCGGACAGATGCTGCCTTCTCAGGCAATGCCTCAGCAGCCGATGCCTCAGCAATAAACGGTTAAGTAATAAAAAAGAGGGCCTTTTAGGCCCTCTTTTTTATTGGATAAGAACGGAAAAGAGGACTGCATAGAGCAGCCCTCTTTTTTATGGATTTGGGCGGTATAGTCTTAATCCCGCATCATTGCGCGGAACAGCGTCAGTGGGTAATCCTCTCCCGGCATGGGCAATATCATCACCCCGATCATTTGATACATATCGGGGTTAGCCCGCTCAGCGGCTATCTTCGCGCGCTGTTGTAAAATTGCGAGATAATGTCCTCGATCTCCCGTTTGACCTTTTTACGGCTCTTCAGGAGCCCGCCGATCTTCTGGGACGACCGCATGACTGTAGTATGAGCTTTCCCTCCGAAAAACTGCCCGATTTCGGTGAGCGAGAGCGAGGTATATTCCGTGGCGAGATACATGGCGATCTGCCGCGGATAAGTGATACTCTCCATTCGTTTAGGCGACTTGAGATCGTTAATACTGACTCCGAAGAATTTGCTGACCACCTTCTGGATATCGGTGATCGTCAGGTTTTTCGGGGCTTCGATTTTTATCTTATCGCGCAGGATGTCCTTGGTTAGGTCAAGCGAGATCTGTTTCTTTTTCAGGCTGGAATAGGCGATGACCTTAGTCAGCGAGCCTTCGAGCGTACGGATGTCAGAATCGATATGCTCGGAGATATAATCCACAACATTGTCGGGAATTTCGATATTATCGTCCTTGGCCTTCTCGAGCAGGATGGCCTTGCGGGTCTCGTAATCGGGGATTTTTATCTCGACAGTCAGTCCCGAGTCGAAACGTGTGCGGAGACGTTCCTCGATAGCCTGAAGACTCTTCGGGGGCTGGTCGCACGCGAACACCATCTGCTTACGGTCATGGAACAGTTCGTTGAACGTATGGAACAGTTCGCTGAGCGTGGAGGCCTTATTCTGGAGGAACTGGATATCGTCCATCAGGAGAACGTCTATATTGCGGTATTTTTCACGGAAACGGCTTCGGCTGGATTGTTTGTCGTCGCGTACGGCTTCGACGAATTCGTTGGTAAACGCTTCGCTAGTGATATAGAGGATTTTCAGGTCGGGCTTCTCGCCGAGTATTCTGTGCGCGATAGCCTGGAGGAGATGGGTTTTTCCGAGCGCGACGTTGCCGTAGATGAATAACGGGTTATAGCTTCCGCCGGGGAATTTGGCGACATTGAGCGCCGCCGCATGGGCGAAGTCGTTGGAGTTACCGACTACGTAGTGTTCAAACGTATATTTCGGGTTCAGGTTCATGGAGTAGATGCTCGGCTTCTGAGCCTTCTTTCCGCGCTCCTTAACTTCGGTAAACGATTTTTCGTTCACCACCTCGATACGGAACTGGTAATTTTTCTCGAACAGTGTTTTTGAAATCACCTGCGCTGAATGAAGAAAATTCTCGCTGAACCAGCCCTTGGTGAATTCGTCTGGCGCGCATAATACGATTGTATCGTCGTTCAAAATTTCCCGGAACTCGATCTTGCCTAGAATCGCGCTGTTTAATTGAGAATCGGTGGATTTTGATAACTCGCTGTAAATGCTCGGCCAAATTTCCATAATCCCCTCTCATGAAGTATTGATTTATCCCAACCTCTTTTCCCACGTTAACCGCAATAATTATAATCCTTTTTGCAAGCCTAACGCAAAGAAATGTAATGTCGTTACAGGGTAAGCAGTTAGAGGGCGTAAAAAACTGAGCAAAACCTCACTCTCTAACTCTATGTACTGTAAAGAAATATAAACACCTTGTATATGCTTAACCTATAAGCACTTAACTTTTTTCCCGAACATTTTCCTCGTCCGTTTATTGCTAAAAAAAAGATAATTTCTTAAAATATATAGCTTTAGAAAATGTATCGCTCATTTTATCGTTTCGCACAACAACGCACACGCTGTGCATTATGAATTTCGGAATAAAGGAGAATTTTTTTTATGTTTGAGAGAATATATTTTGAAGAGGCGCTTAAACTCGCGCATACGGTAAAAGGATCGACTTCGCCGAACCCCGCGGTAGGGGCTGTTGTTGTGCGGGATGACACGATTGTAGGCAGAGGCGCCACTCGGAAGGCGGGACAGGAGCATGCGGAGATTCTCGCTATCCGCGACGCCGGAAATAAGTGTCACGGATCCACGATGTATGTCACGCTCGAACCCTGCGTCATGTTCCCCGGCAAGCATACCGCGTCCTGCGCGCAGGCGATTATCGATGCGGGAATTGCGGAGGTGATTATCGGGATGCGCGACCCCAATCCCCACATCAACGGAAAGGGTATCGAGCTTCTCGAAAAGGCGGGGGTGTCTACGAAAATCCTGCACGAGCGCGAAAGTGAGCTTCGCGAGCTGAACGAGGATTTCTTTAAATTTATCAGTACAGGTATTCCGTATACCTATGCTAAGTACGCGATGACTCTCGATGGGAATATCGCTAATATTGATGGGGACTCCCAATGGGTGAGCGGGGAGGAAAGCCTGAAATGGGTGCATAATTTCCGGAACCGCGTCGACGCGATTATGATCGGGATCGGTACTGTCCTGAAAGACAATCCGCGTCTGAACGTCCGGCTCGTCCCGGTAATAAAGAATCCCCTGAGGGTGATTATCGACCCCAAAGGGGAAACTCCTTCCGGCTCCCATGTTATGGCCGACGAGGGGCAGACCCTGTTTGTGATTTCCCCTGATGCGCCGCAGGAATTCCGGGATACCTGCGAACACCGCGGCAAACGTTTCGTGGAATTCCCCGCGCCGTTCGATATGAAATCGGTGACGGAATACCTCGGCAAAACGGAAGGGATAGAGTCGCTGTTCATCGAGGGAGGCGGCCGCCTTTTTTACAGCGCGCTTCAGGCGGGGATAATCGATAAAGTGTTTGCGATAGTGGCTCCGAAGATTCTCGGCGGAAAGGGCATTCAGCCCTTCGAGGGAGAAACGAAAAATCCGATGAGCCGCGCCCTAAAACTAAAGGACATTTCTGTCGAAAATATAGAAGGAGACGTAATAATTAAGGGGTATTTATGATTTTTCGCCACGACCCGAAGAAATCCTTCAATCACGGGAAACATTCTTTCGATAAAGCGGATTTCAACAATGCGGCAAAGTCGTTTCAACGGTCGTGGAGCGCTCAGCGTTCGGAGAAAGCCCTTTCATATCTCATGTTCTCCCACCTGCTCCGGTCGGATTTTAAGTCCATCGCAAAACTCATGAAAGAACGGGAGTTTCACGGCGGGTTTGCATGGTACTCCCTTTTTTGGTGCCGTTTCCTGACGGGGGACTTTTACGAACTGGACGATATCCTCGATACCATGCTTTCATGCGATAATTACTTTGTCCGGGCGTTCGCCCTCTACGAGATCATCAAGCGCCGCAAATCGCGGGAGCACAGGGCGCATGCCGACCGTTACCTGCATCAGACGGGATTGTCGTACGAAATGCGGATCGAGGAAGGGCGCGCGTCGCTCTATACCCACATGATTCATGAGCGTTACGATTCCGCGCTGAACGAAGTACGGAAACTGATCATGGAGTACCCGGGTCAGCCGGAGGTCTATATCGATCTGTTCGAGGTGATGAAACGGAAGGGTGACAAGGATTTATTGAAAGAACTGATATACGATAAGGCGGTGCAGACGCACGCGCGGAACGACTACCGGGTGATGTACCTGATCTCAAGGGCGTTTTACTCCGCAGGCGATATTGAAAATTCGAAACTCGCGCTGAAAACTCTGACCGGACTGTTCCGCTCAAATCCGGTTTTCTACTATAACCTCGGCAACATTTATTTCCGTCAAAAAAACTTCGGCAGCGCGGTGGAGAATTATAAGAAGGCGATCGAATTCGCGCCGTTATTCGAACGGGCGCATTATAATCTCGGGACGCTGTACCTGAAGGCGGGGTATCTGATAGACGCAGAGCGGTCGCTTGATGAGGCGATCAGGCTGAAAAAACGCCCGGATAATCTGAATAATCTGACCGCGTGCTATATCTCCGGTAAACGGCTCGAAGACGCGTACGAGTTCCTGCAGAGTCTGTCGAATGTCGACCGGGGGTTCAGGGAACGCTCCATAGAGCTTAAGAACCAGATAAAACAGGTACTGATCCTGACATAAAGCTAATCCCCGCCGATCAGAACGTCGTCGATCAGGATGTGCGGGCTTCCCAGCCCGACGGGCAGGGGCGACTGTCCGCCCTTTCCGCATCCTCCCAATCCCCCGAAAATCTTCAGATCGTTCCCTATCATACGGATATTTTTTAATGTAGAGAATACGTTTCCCGTCAGCACTACGTCCCGAAGCAGCTCGGCGATCCTGCCGCCGCGTATGCGGTATGCGTACGCCGCGGAGAACGTAAACATCTCGTCGTCGGTCATCCCCCCGATATCGTCGCATGCGTAGATACCGTCGCCGATAGAGGCGAGCATCTCGTCGAACGGGGACTTACCGTTCTCGATAAACGTGTTCGTCATACGGACGATGGGCTGGAACGCCGAGCTGATCGCGCGTGCGTTTCCCGACGGCGGCTCGTTCATCTTCGCGGCGGTTTCGCGGGAATGGAGTCTGCCGGTGAGGATACCCTTTTTTATCAGGTAATTTTTCCGTCCGGGGATTCCCTCGTCGTCGTATGGAGTGTATCCCGCGTATCCCGGAAGGGAACCGTCGTCAACGATATTCAGGTATTCCGGGCCGAACTCCTTCCCCATCAGCAGGATATCCTTGAGGCGCGGGTTCTCGTAGAGACGGTCCGACTCCGAGAGGTGTCCGAACGCCTCATGGACGAATGTGCCCGCGAGCATGGGATTCAAAAGGACACGGTACTTGCCGGCCTTCACTTTTTTCGCGTCGAGGAGTTTCAGCGCGCGCTCTTTGATTTCCAAGATGCGGTCGTCGAGACCGGTGACATTCTCGTAGCCGGCGCAACCGCCCACCGTATCGAACGCGAACTGGACGTTGCTGCCGTCGCGCGCGAGCGCCTTCCATACGATCCCTGTGAATGTACGGGTTCTCCTGATGGCCGAGCCTTCGGTATTAACGAAATACCGTTCGACGCGGCTGTCGACATATTTCACGACCGTATTCGCTATCTGAGGGTGTTTCATTAAATCGTTGTATTTCCGGACAAGGTCGTTTTTTTCTTCGAGGGATACAGACGCCGGGTCGATTTGGTACTCTGTTTCGATGTCGGCAATTACCGGATGATGATCGGTGTAAATCTCGGATTTACCGCGTCCCACCAGCTCGGCGTTCTGCACTGCCGACGGGATAAACGTATCGAAGTCGGGGGTGTTGAACGTGACGAATCCCCATCCGTTATTTTTCAATACGCGGGCGTTTCCCCCGGAAGTCTTTGCGTTCCCGATACGCTCGATGTTATTATTGGAATAGGCGATCTCACAGCTTTCGCTTTTCTCAAAATGCAGTTCGCCGTAGTCGGAATGAATGGAGGAAATTTTATCTTTCATCATATCCAGCATGATTAACTCCGTGGTTTGATATTGATATTCTATCCTTTTTTATCCGGATTGTAAATAAAAAAACAGGCTGGTGTCAGCCTGTTTTTATCACGATTCAATTACTATTGTTTTTGCCGATTGCAAAGTTCGTCCACTTCTTTTTCAAGCCGCAGGATGATTTCTTCGAGCCTGTTAATTTTATGGGAAACGCTATGAAACCCTTCCAGAACTTCTTTGCTGATTTTTTTCAGGCTTTCTTCAATTATTTCAATGTGGGTACGGGTATTCAGAACACGGTATTCCACTACATCCATCTCTTCTTTAATGGATTTAATTTTATTCATTACTTCATCGAGACTTTGAACCATATTATGTTTCCTCCATATATTTCAGTTAAATAATCTTAAAGTAAGATATATAAAATATCAAGGAATTATCTGTTAATGAGAAGGCAGATTGATGATACTCAGTACTTTAAAAAGTACAGGCGGAACCCGAATATTTTACCTGCCCGAACGTTGTGGTTTATTATATCTTACTTTATAATATCGTTCGGGGATTTGGTGAAGGAGGCGGGATGGAAGTCAATCTGATGCTTAAAGATGTGTTATTAAACATTTTGAATGAGGAATACCTGAAGGGCGGTGAAATACTTCACGACATCAAGCGGATTTATGATAACTGCATACCTAAAGACAAAACACAGTTTTACTCGATGCTCCTATTCATATTGACGCATCTTGAATTTAAAGAGGATGAGGCGAAAAAACATTGGGAAAAAATCCTCGACCGGTATTACTATTTTGAAAAACTGCTGCGCCGAGATATCAGCCTCCGTCTGGCAATTGTCGATTATTTCACATCGGATTACCGGCTCCTGAAAAACCCTATCATTATCGAAATGTTCCTTTATGAGGTGACCGAGAAAAATGCGCTGATGGACGAATTGACGGGGTTATACAATTACCGTTATCTCCAGCGCGCGCTCGACGCCGAACGGAAGCGTTCCAAACGTTATAAGATGCCGTTCAGCCTTGTATTCATGGATCTGGATAATCTCAAGGAAGTCAACGATAACTTCGGGCATTCGATGGGCGACCACGCGCTTCGATGTATCGCCGAGACTATCCGTCAGCATAAGCGTTCCGAGGATATAGCGTGCCGCTACGGCGGGGATGAGTTTATTATGCTGCTTCCCCAGACCCAGCGCGAAGGCGCATTGGAATGTGTCAACAGAATCAAGCAGGCTATCGAACAGCATTGCGATAAGGGAGATTTCCGTATCACGTTGAGTGCGGGTATCGCGGAATTTCCTACCGATTCGGAGGAGCCCGAAGAATTGGTTCAACTTGCGGATCAGGCGCTATATCAGGCGAAATGTATGGGGAAAAACTCCATAGTCAGTCAGCTGAACCCGGAACCGCAGCCGTAATCTCACTCTTGCTATCCTTGAGTTTTTTTCATTCTTTTCCTATAATGAATCCTCACTTATTATCGGGAGCTGAAAGATGAAAATCGATAAGAAAAAGTTCAAAGAAGAAATCATCCAAAAACTGAAAATGCGTTTCGGGAAAACTCTTGAGAACGCCTCAAAGCGCGAGATATTCGACGCGACCTGCTATGCAACCATGATGTATATCGGGGATAACTGGGTCGAAACCCGCGAGACCTACGAGAAGAGTAACGTCAAGCAGGCATATTACTTATCCGCGGAGTACCTGATGGGGCGCGCACTGGGTAATAACCTGGTCAACCTCCTGATTCAGGAGGACGTCGCCGCCGTATTAAAAGATATCGGGTTCGATTATAACGAAATAGAGGACACGGAGTTTGACGCCGGCCTCGGAAACGGGGGACTCGGACGTCTTGCCGCGTGTTTCCTCGATTCGCTTGCCACTTTGGAGCTTCCCGGACACGGTTACGGCATCCGTTACCGCTACGGTATGTTCGAGCAGAAGATCATCAACGGTTATCAGGTGGAGTATCCCGACCGCTGGCTCCGTTTCGGCGATCCCTGGTCGATCCGCTGCGACGACGACGCCGTCGACGTGCATTTCGGCGGGCATGTTGAAATTATCCCGGACGAGAAGGGCCGGTCGCATTTCAATATGGTCGATTCCGAAGTGATCCGCGCGACCCCGTACGATACCCCGGTTGTGGGTTTCGGCGTAAAGACGGTAAATACCCTGCGTCTCTGGGACGCCAACTCTCCGGAGGATTTCGACCTTCAGTTGTTCAATGACGGGCAGTACCTTAAAGCGGTCGAGAAGGCTAATATAGCGAAGGATATATCGCGCGTTCTTTATCCCAACGACCATACCGAACCCGGAAAACGCCTGCGCCTCCGCCAGCAGTATTTCTTCGTATCGGCGAGCCTTCAGGATCTGATCCGCAAATATAAAAAGCGTCACGGGGACGATTTTACGAAGTTCTCCGACGAGATAGCGATACAGATGAACGATACCCATCCGGTAGTGGCTGTGCCCGAACTGATGCGTCTCCTGATGGACGTACAGGGGATGGAATGGGACGAGGCGTGGGGCATTATGAACAAGACCTGCGCGTTCACGAACCATACCATCATGATAGAGGCGCTCGAGAAATGGGACGTGACCCTATTCTGCAACCTCCTGCCGCGAATCTACCAGATTATAGAAGAAATCAACCGCCGGCTTACCGATAAGCTTCGGAAGAAATATCCCAACGATTACGCGCGTCATCAGCGCATGGCGATAATCGGGAACGGCGTCATCAATATGGCGGCTCTTGCGATTGAAGGCGGCCACAAGGTCAACGGTGTCGCCGCCCTGCATACAGACATACTGAAGCAGGATACCCTCAAGGACTGGTTCGAGCTTTACCCGGAAAAATTCTGCAATAAGACGAACGGTGTGACCCAGCGCAGATGGCTCCTCAAGTCCAATCCCGAACTCGCGAAGCTCATCAATGAGAAGATCGGCGGCGAATGGATTACCGATATGTCGAAGCTCAAGAAACTTGAAGAATTCGCGGACGATAAGGATTTCCGGAAGAAGTTCTGGGATATCAAACTCGACAGCAAGAAACGTCTTGCCGAGTATATCAAGAGAAATAACGGGATTATCGTCGACCCCGAATCGATCTTCGACGTACAGGTCAAGCGTCTGCACGAGTACAAGCGCCAGCTCCTCAACGTCATGCATATTATGTACCTGTATAATAAAATCAAGGCTAACCCGAAAATCGATATTCATCCCCGTACGTTTATTTTCAGCGCGAAAGCCGCGTCGGGATACCGCCGTGCGAAGCTGATTATCAAACTGATCAACTCGGTGGCCGAGAAGATCAATAACGACCCTGCTGTTAACGGGAAACTTAAAGTGGTTTTCCTGGCGAATTATCGTGTATCCCTTGCTGAGATGATTTTCCCCGCATCGGATGTGTCCGAACAAATATCCACCGCCGGGAAAGAAGCGAGCGGCACGGGTAATATGAAGTTTATGATGAATGGCGCGCTTACGCTCGGTACGATGGACGGCGCGAATATCGAGATTGTCGAAGAAGCCGGGCAGGATAACGCGTTCATCTTCGGACTCCTCGCGGAAGAGGTCGCAAAGCTCAACGATAACGGATATAACCCGTGGGAGATATACAACGCCAATGCCGAACTGCATAAAGTGATCGATCAATTGGTGGACGGAACATATAACCCGCGCGAAGGGCATGAGATATTTCGCGAACTGTACGACTATCTGATGAACGGTGTCGACGGAAACCGTGCCGACCAGTACTATGTCCTCAAGGATTTCGCGGAGTATGTTAAGGCGCAGGAGAAGATCGATAAGAACTTCCGCGACAAGGATTCGTGGATCAAGAAGGCGATTATCAATGTCGCGCGGAGCGGGAGATTTTCCAGCGACCGTACGATCCTCGAGTACGCGAAAGAGATCTGGAATATCAAAAAGACGCCCGTAAAGTAACTGCGTCGAAAGCTATTGAAAGAATCGGAATGATATAAGGAGCCGCGTTGACAAACGCGGCTCTTCTTTTAGATTATCTGATACATATTTTTCATCCGCATCTATCTGCTTAATCCGCGGAATCTGTGTCGAATTGGGGTCGGTAGATTGCATCCTGTTTTCACACGGAGGTCACGGATTATGCTGATTTTTACGCATACAGCCTGCGTGGATCGGGGTATAAACGAAAAGAGGGCCTAGACGGCCCTCTTTTCGTTTATAGATTACTTTGATCTTCGGTCTTGTAATGTCAGCTATTTCTTCAGCTTCTTATCGATATACTTTCTATAATACAGAATTTTACTGTCGTCCGGGAAACGCGTGAGCGCCTCGGTGCATATCTTGTCAGCGCTCGCGTACTTCTCCGCGTCGATCTCGGCGTATATCCACGCGATATAGAGCACCTTGAGGTTATCGAGGATATTCTTGTTATCAGCCTGATAGGTGAGCGCGATTTTAAGGTATTTTGCAGCGTTCTCGTAATCCTTCTTGTCGGCGTATGCATTCGCCTGGTTTCCCGCGATATAGATAGCGTTATTCTTCAGCACACTCGACTTCGGGAGGAGCTTAATCGCCTTATCGATAATCCTGAGACCCTCGTCTGTGGTCGAGTTCTCGAATTTTGTGATTGCGGCCTTGGAGTAATAGTTCTCATAAATCGGGTCGAACTGTGCTCCGGATTTCAGCCTGTACCAGCTCAGGAACAGGTCTTCCCCTTCCGGATAACCGTCGATACTCTTGATCAGCATATCGTACACGCTGTTGAACCCGTTCAGGACGACGTTCTGGATATACTTGGAATCAGGATATTTCTTCGACACAACGACGGCAAGCGATAGGGCTTTCTGGAAATCCTTCTCGTTATTGACAAGGCTGTAGAGTACCCGGACATAAACATTTTCCTCGATATCGGGCATCTTCGATCCGGTGAGCTGTTCAGCCTTACCGAGCGCGGCGAATGCGTCGTCGTACTTCTTGGAGTCGACAAGCTGGGAGATAAATCCGTCCAGCGCGGCGCGGTAATTATTGATAATTTTCGTCTTATCGACATTCAGTTTGTCCATCGCCTCTTCGAGGATTGACATTGCCTTGGCGAAGTCCTTCTTATCGATCAGGTCGGCGGAGTAATTGACGAACGCGCTTGCGGTATTGGTCGCGACAATCGCGCTGCCGGGGTAAATCGCAGCGGCTTTCAGCATATATTGGAAAGCGTTGTAGTTATCCTTCTTCTGGCTGGCGAAATAGGCGCGGTTGACATAGAGGAACGCCAGCAGACCGATGTTGTCCACCTCGATACGGTCCTTTGCTTGTGAGGAATAAACCGCCCCGGTGAGTTTCTTCAGGTTCGCCTGTATCTCAGGGTTGTTCGCGGCGTCAAACCCGTAGGGTGATGTGGCTTCTGCCTCGACAGGGGTATCGAACTTGAGGATGGAAAACACGTGTTCCTGCGACGGGAGTACGACCGCCTTAGCGGTAATTCCCTGCTGGTCGAGGAGAATATTATAGATGAGGGTGGACGACACGCAGTTGAAGTGGCTGCTCTTCAGCACGTTTTCGAGCGTTGTCGCGTCGGCGATATACTTCTTGAGTACGGTCTTATGCATGAACTCGAATATTTTCTTAGCGAGCGCTTTTTTATCGGGGTCGGTGATCTTTTTACTTTCTGCGATAATATTGTTCAGTTTCTTGAGGTTGTCCTCGGTGTAGATGCCCGACGCGATCAATCCGCCCTCCGCGAGCGAGAACTGCGCGGGATTCTGGAGGAACTGTGCCTCCTTGGAATCGGCGGGGATGTCGATGAACTTCGAAATATACGCTCGGCCCGGAACAGCCGACAGCAGTACGAAAAGCAGTAATGCGGATATTGTTCTTAGCATGTTTCTACCCTCTCTGATTTTATACTATTATAGTCATAAATCGTTCAATATTCAAATTTTTCTGACAGATATTTCGTTCTCCGGCGTATCGAACACGGTAAGAATTGCCTGCATAAGTACTGTGCCTATGATAAACGGATCGATCAGCGGAAGAAACGCCGGCACTCCCGCTATCAGAGAGATCAGTCCGCCAAGCGAAACGATTACTGTAACGATTGATACTATAGAAACGGCGCGTATCCATGGTTTCCGTGACCCGATCAGATGGCCGGCCGAAAAGAATATGCAGAATATCATAAGGAAGATCAGCGACCACTGGTTCTGGTCGAGCAGTACGGCGGTGAATATTCCCCCGATCAGGAAAAGCCATATCCCGTCGATAAAGGTGAAATCCTTTAGGAGAAACGAGACGAGCATGAGGCCGTATCCCAGGACGGAATAATAAAACACGTACGAGCCGACGTTCAGAGAGAAATTCACGAGCGAGAGCAGAAGGCCGAGCGAAAATAAGAAACGAAAACTCACAGCATAACCTCACTCCATAAAAACGTCGGACCGTCCGTACAGCAGAGCTTCAATCCGCCGTCAGGCGCGGGAACACTGCACCCCTTGCATGCTCCGAATCCGCATCCCATATAGGTCTCGAGCGAGAAATAGGCGAGCGGAGAAACGGGCTGTGCCGAAAAGTATTCCGATAGCGCGGCAAACATTCCCTTCGGCCCGCATGCGTAAACCGTATGCGCCGATAGGTCGAATTGTTTGAGTACGTCTATGACAGTACCGCGCGACCCTTTGCTGCCGTCGTCGGTGGATATCATCAATTCGCATGCACTCATAAAGGATTCGAGCGGCGGAAGGAGCAAACGGTCTCGTGCGCCGAGAATCATTTTTGGTTTAGATAAGCCCCTTGCGAAGTACAGGAACGGAGCCGCGCCGACGCCTCCGGCTATCAGCAGCGGCGGTTTACCGGGATGAGGCGCGGGGAACGGATTACCGAGCGGGCCGAGGACGCTGATCGTGTCGCCGGCGTTTTTTTCCGCGAGGGCGCGGGTGCCCCTGCCCCGCAGGAGTACCATCACCGATATCGTATCTCCGCTTCTATCGTATACCCCGAACGGACGGCGGAGAAGGGGGTCGAATCCGTCGCCGGTACGGATATTCACAAACTGACCGGGAAGGGCGCTCGCCGCTATTTTAGGTGCATTCAGCCGAAGTGTCAGATAAGTTCCGGCGATGGTACTTTCCAGTATTTCGGTATATTCCTTGATTATCACACGTCGCTCCTTAACGGTGATAATAATAACTCGTTTTCCGGTTTTAGTCAAAACACGGAATAATGCGCTTCCGTCATACGTAAAAGGAATTGACAAATCCGGGCAATCTGCTACAATATATAGGGTGGATATATTAGGATATCTTAGTAATAGAAGAAAGGAGAAAAGATGCTGGAATTAAAAAACATCCTCGAAGATGTCGTTATGGATGTTATCAACGATCTTGAAAATTCCAAGCAGGAAGGGATCACCAAGAACCAGAAGGTCGAACTCGCCTCCTTCGTTCTGAACCGGATACCGCCGATGTATATTACCAGCGACCGCGGCTTTACGAATATTGTTAATAAGTATAAGAACGACCCCCAGTTTCTCGCGGATATCATGATCCGTGTCGATGAAGGATTAAAGCTGGTCAAGAAAATCAGCATCGGCACCCAAAGCGAGCAGGACTTTGATAAAACGAAACCCTATTTTATATTTCCGAAAATCGTCGGCAAGGTGATTTCTTCGCGCACGATGATGCCGCTTGAGAACGCCACGGCGCACTTGTATATCAACGGGAAGCTGTCGGAGATGGAGTACTCCGACTGGAGCAATCCGGTGGTGATGAAACATGGCGATGACGGCGCTTATTCGTTCGCGCCCGCCCCTCAGCCCGCCGATAATCCGAATCTGATGACGCGGTTCGAAATAAAAATCCAGATTGAAAAAGAGGGGAAGACCGACAGTAAGTTCCTTTCGCTGGAACTCAAATCCGATTTTCTGCATAACGCGCAGATTCAATTTAAGGACAATCTCCTGAGGGTCGAAGATTTTTATGTCGCTATGGAAAGTTAGCCTCGCCTGATAAACCATAATTCAATCCGGTAAGCAACATTCGCTAATACCGCAATCGAAACGAGTAATATTATTCTATGCCATATCGGTTTAACAGCGATTACTTCATCCGGCTAAGGATTCTGTACTTCACGGTTCTGCCCGGCATTACTGATAACATTTGCCGTAGATACCATGTAACGGCTTTTCTTCTCATCGTCCAGAAGATGGAGGCTGTAACGGCTTTCGTTAAAAATGGTTACTATTACTTTCAGTTCATTCTCTTCTTCGGGCATCTCTTTGATTACTTTTTCGATATACTCCATCGGCCCGTAATAGAAACGGTAGGGTATGACATACCGGTTCAGGACGTCGATCAGCCGGACAAACTCGCGGATAATAGTCTTGATCTCGTCCTGTTTTTCGTCGGGCAGTTCCTTTTCCATATTGAACAGCGCGAATAATTGCTGGGCGACCGGACTGGAAAGTTCGCGGTCGGCAGGGCCGCGTTTGAATTTATGGAATCCGAAGATCGCGAGGAAGAGTTTGCCCATCATCACGAACAATCCCCCGATGACCTGCAGGATGATCTGTATTCGTTTATAACGGCGTATCATGAACTCGATGAACGGCGAGCGTTTTTTATAACGGTAGGCGGCGCTCAGTATGCCCCCGATGATCGCGAGGATCAGGTAAAATCCGATAAACCCGGCGAATACATAGAATACCGGCAGCAGGGTTTGTATTCCGGTCACAGGCTCCTCAATAGGTGTTTCCGTCACCGTCAACTGGGCGTTGGTATCCTGTATATACGACTGATTCGTATTGGTGACAGTCTGGGGCTTGACCGCCGGTTTCACTGAAAAGTCGATCTTCTTTATTCCGGCGGTCTGTTCGGAAATAAAACTATTCAGCGTTTTCGACTGGAATATCTGGTAGTCCCACGGTATCAGGAGCGGGATAACGATCACCGGGATGAAGAACCACACGAAGAGCTTGTTCCATTTCCGGGTCATCGACTGGGGAACGTCATATCCCAGGAGCTTCCATTCCAGCACGGATTTCATCTGGTACAGGATGAGATATATTCCGATAGCGCTGACTGTGAAAATCAGAAACCCGATAGAGTATATCCATTTTGCCGAAGGGTCGCGGAGCAGGGTGATCAGCGTGATGGTCAGGAACAGGAGTCCGAAGTTGCCAGCGCCCCCGACGAACCGTTCGACTTCCATATGCTTCTTATTGCCGGCGAACACTTCCTTGAGAAACGAAATATATTTTTCTTTATCGGTGATCGATTCTTCCATCACCAATATCTTGTCGAGGCTATCGAATTTACCGTTGACCAGCAGGAATATCCCGAGGATCAGGAGGAAGATGGTTACCCCGGTGATAGCGAGTCCGACGTCGTCGAGGTTATAAAACGTTTTCGGCGGGAGCGCGAAAAGCAGGGCGAATTTAACTGCGTAGATAACGATCATCGACGCGGTGAATGCCGCGAATATCGCGAAAACGTTGGACAGCTTCCTCGAATGATAGAAGACGGTCAGGAAAAAGGACGCTATGAAAATATAACCGATGATCCACAGGTACTGCAGTCCAGTGCCGAGCAGATAGATACAGAATGTATAATAGATAATGGTTACCGCCGAGGCGGTGTATAACCATAGGAAAGCGCGGTATATTTTACGGCTGGCAGTCCACATATCATATCCTTAATAGGTTAATCAGGTTACCCTCAATTTCCGCGAAGAAGGACTGGAATCCGATATTCCACAGGCTCATATCCTTCTGGATTTCCGGGCCGAGGTTGATGAGGGTGACCGTATGCCCGGTACGCCGGAATTCGAGAAGCTTGTACAGCGAGGCCTCGTCGAGGCGCGGGGTCACGATATAAATACATGTGCCCCATTTCAGGTTGAGCGCGGACTGGTCGAGCAGGCTCGAAAACGGCGTCTGCATCGCAGGCTCCATCAGCGAAAGGCTGGTCAGGAGCCGGGTAAAATGCGCGTCCCCCTTATTGATCTCCGAGATAATTTTCGTATCGATTCGGTCGACCCGGCAGTTCACGGCGAGCGCGATCTCCTGACGGTAGATAAAAAGGTGCCGGATAAACGACGCGGAGATTTCTATGGACTGTTCCATATAGTACTCTTTATTCCTGAACGTGTAATCGCTGTCGGCAAGGTTGAGGATCAGCATACTTCCCGCGGATATGGCGGGCTGGTAGGTATTGATATAGAGCTTATCGTACTTGGCGGACACCTTCCAGTTGATCTTCTTGATCTCGTCGCCGTACTGGTACTCCTTCAGCCCGACGATCATAGTGGGGTCTTCGAAGATACGGAGGTTGTTCCGGATCGATCCGTAGGGCTGGAGGCTCTTGAACGGCATGTTCGCGACGATATATATATTCGGGAATACGATGATTTCTTTCATAGTGTCGTACTCAAGGGTGAATGAATTGATGCCCATGAAGTCCGTGAATTTCGCGCGGGTCGGCCCGACATGGTATTTCCCGCGTTTCCGCCCGAAAAGCTGGTAATTCGCCAGCTCCGAGCTCATGGGGTCTATGGAGAATAGGAAATAATGCATCTGCTGGATGGAAATATTCAGATCGGCGGAGTCATGGATAATCAGGGCGTGCAGGGGCAGGAAGAAACTGTTCGCCGAAACAAGCGACGTGTCCTCGGACAGCCCCATGAATACCTTTTCGGTATCCATAAAACGCCGGACGGAAAGCTCCCGTTTGACCCCGCGCGTATAAAGGTAATTGAATACTACGACGACAATCGCCAGCGCGAGAACGATTTTCGCGCCCGGGAAATCGACAAGAAGAAAGTTCGCGATCAGGAAAAGGCAGATGAGAACAAGTTTGCCGGTTTTCATCGGGCTACTGGTTCCTCATTTCCATGGATTGTTTCGCATCGACAGTACCCTGAGTCTCCTCCTCCATCGGTACCGGAATAGTCGAAAGGATACGTTCGATCACACTCTCGGGTTTCAGGTTCTTCAGCTTCGATTCCGACTTCAGGATAATCCTGTGCTTGAGCACCGGTACGGCGAGGGACTTGATATCCTCGGGGATGACATAGTCCCTTCCGTTTAACGCCGCGAACGCCTGCACCGCCTTATAGAGCGAAATACTTCCGCGGGGCGACGAGCCGAGCATCAGGTTGGAATCGGTACGGGTGGCCAATATGATTTTCATGATATAACTGCGTAATGTGTTATCGACATGCACGCTCGACACCTGCTGTTGGATGGCCAGCACGATGTCGGGAGTCACCACAGGGGTGAGGCTTTCTATAGGGTGGCGGGTCTGCTGGCGAAGGATGATTTCCTCCTCCTCCTGCTGGTCGGGATATCCGATCGACAGGCTGACGAAGAAACGGTCCATCTGCGCTTCGGGAAGCGGGAATGTTCCCTCGAACTCGATGGGGTTCTGGGTGGCGAACACCACGAACGGCTGGGGCAGTTTGATGCCCATACCCTCGACGGATATCTGGGTCTCGCCCATGGCCTCGAGGAGCGCCGACTGCGTTTTCGGGGTGGCGCGGTTGATTTCGTCCACCAGCACGAGCTGGGCGAACACGGGGCCGGGACGGAATTCGAACTTCTTGGTGGACGGGTTGAATATGGATACGCCGATGATATCCGCGGGCAGCAGGTCGGGCGTACCCTGGATACGCCGGAACGTCCCGTCGATCGATTTCGCGATCGAACGCGCGAGCATGGTCTTACCGAGTCCGGGCACGTCCTCCAGGAGGATATGCCCCTTGCAGAACAGCGCGACAAGGGCTTTCTCGATCACGGCGCGTTTGCCGACTATGACCTTTTCTATATTGGCGATCATCTTTTCCGAATAGACCTGAATTTCTCCGAATTCCATACACGTCTCCTGAATATTTTTTAACGCCTCGGGGCGCGCCAGAATCGACTTTAATATTATATCGGGGGTGTGAATTAATGCAATAAATATTTAATAGGAAAGCAGGGGATATTTATAAAATGTCCGTTGCCGGATCGAAAACTTTTGGAGTTCCGCTAGGTGAAATATAGATAGTAGACCCTGCTTTAAATTCATTAAAGTCATCGGCAAGAATAAGTTTTTTAAACTTTCCGTTTTCATACATTATTACTTCTGTATCTGCTTTTATTATTATTCCTATATTCGGACTTCTCCAGTTTTCAGCAATAATAAACTTTTGAAGACTTCCGTTTTTAAAAAGGAACACTTCTGTATTCTTTTTAAAAACAATTCCTGATTCAGAACCTTTCCAGTTTTCTGCGAGGGTAAATTTACTGATACCTCCATTTTCATACCATAAAACCTCGGTATTGCCTTTAAGAATCTTTCCTGTTTTTGGATCGTTCCAATCCTCACCGAGTACTATTTTTTTAAAATTACCGTTTTTATATTGCAGAACCTCCGTATCTGCTTTTATTATCATATTATTTTTTGGATCTCTCCAATCCTTAGCAAGAACAAAATTTACCGGATTCCCGTTTTCATACCAATTAAACTCAAAATTATCTCTTAGAAACATTCCGGTATTTGGGTCTTTCCATTCTTTGGCAAGCGTGAATTTTTGAAAATTCCCATTTTCATACTTAATAATAGGGGTATTTGCTTTTAGAATCATTCCGTTATCAGGTTTTTTCCAATTTTCTACGAGTATGAACTTATTCGGATAACCGTTTTGAAAGAAGAGCACTTCGGAATTTGCTTTAAAAATCATCCCGTTTTTTATATCTTTTGCATTATTAGCGATTATGAATTTTTTCAAGTTTCCACTTATATATAATTGAATTTCATTATTTGCTTTAATAACCATTCCTGTTGAAGGTTCTTCCCAGTTTTTAGCAAGTGTGAGTCTTTCTGGGTTACCGTTTTTATATAATAAAACATAACTATTTTCTTTTAAAACCATTCCCAAATTTGTATCTTTCCAATTCTCGGCAAGAATATATCCTTTGTACATTCCCGTTGAATACTTAATATAATAAGTTCCCTTTTTAATCTTCTGCCCTAAGGGTGTAATGATTTCTTTATCCGCAAAAATAGTAATAGTAGAATTAATAGTATTCGTTAGTAATACAATTTCCGTGTTAGACTCGGGATTCTTATTCCCATTTTGAGAGCAAGAAAATAATAATACTGAAATAAAAAAAATTACAATAAATGTCTTTTTAGATAGAATCCCATATTCCTTTTTTTCTTCCGACGACATTTAAATCTCCTCTCCGGATGAATACTATGATACAACGCGTTGAGAATCATCTTAAATATTATAGCGGGGGTGTGAATTAATGCAATAGTTTTTTACATTTCCAATTCTTGATATATTATTATTTCTGATATATCTTATTTCTTTATACTGGTATGCCGGGCAGGAGCGTTCAGTGAAACTTTTAGAAGTATATCTAGTCTTTTTATCGATCATGGTTACCGTGCCGCTATTCCCGTCGGACGGCGTCGATAATACGGTAGTCGTATCCTACGACTGCATGGGTCAGAAGAGCGTAATAACCGTCGGCGATGTCCGTGAGGATTTGGCGGGTATTGCTTACTATCAGAAAATGATTCTCGAATCGACGGATAACCTGAAATCCGGCTTTACCGAGCAGATACTTATACCCCGGTTGATGGAATGGGAAATCGCCGCTTCCGGATTGACCAATACTCCTGAATTTAAAAACAAGTTCGCGGCAAAAAAGGATTATATTTATTATACGCTTCTCAGAGAATACGGAAATGACATCATAAATTCATTATTGACTAACGGTAAATTTCTTTTCGCGGGCGCGTCGCATATTTTATTCTCCGTCCCGGAAACTGTTCAGGTCGCCGGGCATCTGATAAAACTGTCGCCGGAGAAATTCGCGGAAAAATCGCTGAAGCAGGAGGCGGCCGCAAAGGAAAGCCTCGAAGTGCTCAAGAAGTCGAAGGATTTAGAGAACGATTTCGCTGAGATGGCGAAAAAGTTATCCGGCGATACGCTCTCCGGGGAAAATGGGGGCGATCTGGGTTATTTCAGTGAATATACTATGGTGAAAGAGTTTTCCGACGCCGTGTTCGGGATGAAAACGAAAGGTCTGGTTCCCCATCCGGTAAAAACTAAATTCGGATGGCATATCATCTATGTCACTCTCCCGCCGGCACTGATGAACTATCGGGATGTCGAGCAGAAAATGGGAGAGGCGGTGAACGGGATATGGCAGGCTGTCGGGAATGGATTAAAAAACGCGAATCTGGCCGTTTATTTTTCCATCGATTATAAAAGCTCAGAGATACTGGCCGGCGGGAATACCTACACGCTGAAAACTCTTCCGCCGTGGATGAAACTCATGGATATCTGGGGCGAGCCGTACACATGGGAAAAATGCCGGAAGATTATCGATATTTTTGTGCCGGGGTTTTCGTCGAATATGACCCTGATCTCATTCGGCGAACAGACCGGAAATTGCGGGGAATTCATGTACTTCGCGCAGAAAGCGCTGACAGACGGGGCCGATAAAAGCCCGGGTTTTCAGGCGAAGTATAAAAAACAGCTTCAGGATGTGTTGACCGAACAATGTGCCGATGAGTTTCATGATGCTTTCCATGAGAAGGCGGCGAAAATGGTTACCCCAGCGGATGTGCTGAAGTACTATCAGGAGCATAAAAAAATGGGAAAATACGTAGAGATCAAGAAGGATATCAAGGGCGATTTCATCATGAATAAAAAGACCGGAAAGCCGGAAATGGAGACCATACCATTTGAAAAAGCGTCTAATGCAATAGCAGACGAATTAATATATCAGAATCAGAAAAATATCTATACGGAATGGAAGAATAATGCGATGAAGAATTATCACGTCGAGTTTTCCGAAAAGGGCTTGGAAGTATTATTCGACGCTGTCAAGAAAGATCTGGGGGATAAATTAAAATAATAACCGCAAAACGGGGTTCACGGAAGATTTTTAACAACCTGTTTATCCGTAAAATAAAGGCATCGAAAACACGGGAAATTCTATCTATTACCCTGATTTGTCAGAAAAACAGTCAAGATTCTTGATATAAAACTTGTTTTACATTATAGTATTTGTTAACTATTTATTGAATAGTAAAATACAAAGGAGAATCCGAATGAAAATGACAAAAATCACCGCCATCGTTTTGTCGGTGCTTTTCGCGGGATTGTTTTTTTCCTGCGCGAATTATGACGGCGCCGAAATGGCATCTTATGAGTTCAAGGGGCAGAAACATTCTTTCGTCGTAGGCGATGTCCGTAAGGAATTGTTCTACTATGCGGTTCAGAAAAGAATCGCTCCCGAAGATTTGAACGGGCTGAAGAGCTTTATCACCGAAAACTTGGTCATCATGGAGCTTAAGGCTATGGATATGATCGAATCGGGTTATACCAATAAACCGGAATTCAAGACGGAATACGAGAAGGCCGAGAAGCAGATGTTCTATTCTCTCCTCAACCGTTTCGGAAACGAATTTCTCCGCAAGCAGCTTCAGGAAGGACAGTTCCTTCTGGCGCGCGCCTCTCACATCCTTCTTTCCGTGCCTTCTACCTATTTGACAAACGGTACCAACGCTACTCTCGATGCGGCGGTAGTCGACCAGAAATGGAAAGAGAACGAAGCGATGGCAAAGAACACGATAGATTCCCTCAAGATGGCGAAGGACCTCGATAAGGAGTTCGCGATGCTTGCGCAGGGCATGTCCCATGATCCGGGTTCCGCTGCACGCGGCGGCGACCTGGGATATTTCCCCGACGGTCAGATGGTTCCCGAGTTTTCATCGGCAGTGTTCGCGATGAAGGGCAAAGGCCTGATCGCCGCGCCGGTAAAAACCACTTACGGATACCATATTATCTATGTCACCACTCCCGCAAAAATGATGAGCTTCAAGGACCTCGAGAACGAAGTCGGACAGGAAGCCGGACGGACATGGTATGCGATTGAAAACTCGTTAAAGTCCCTGAATATGAAGGACTTGTTCACTCTCGATATAAAAAACACCAATATTACTGTTGACGGAAAATCTTATTCGATAGCCAGTCTCCCCGACGACACCAAGATTGTCGAGATCTGGGGCACTCCCTACACATGGGCGAAGTGCCGCGAGATTATCGACCTGTTTGTTCCCGGCTTCTCGCAGAACCTTACGGTAGCGTCGTTTGCCGAGCAGATCAGGAATTGTAAGGAGTTCATGTTCTATGCCGAGAAGGCGTTGAAGGAAGGGCTTGATAAGAAACCCGAATTCGCTAAGGAATATGCAAATAACAAGAAGAATATTATGGTTGATTTCTGCGCTGGCGCGATGGATAAGGAATTTGCCGAGCAGGCCAAAGGTATGATCAAATACGCCGAACTGACCAATTACTACAATACCGTGAAAATGACTATGTTCCAGCAGGCTAAGAAAGATAAAAAGGGTTTGGTTGTTACCAATAAGGCGACCAAAATGCCTGTAATGGAAACACTTCCCTTCACACAGGTTTCCAATACGGTATTAATGCAGCTTGCCAACAACTCCCAGATGCAGCTTATTAATCAGTGGAAGGAAGGCGTGTTCAAGAAATACAATGTCGTTGTTTCCGACGAGGGCATCAAGACTCTCAGCAAGGCCATCAAGGAAGATGTCGATAACTATATGAAGGAACAGGAAAAGAAGAAGAAGGAATGGGAAGAGAAGCAGAAGAAAATGATGCAGGAGCAGCAGAAAGCGCAGGGCGGGCAGCCTCAAGGGCAGCCGCAAGCGCAGCCTAAAATACAAGTTCAGCCTCAACCTGGTAAGTAAAGTAAGTTTTATAAAGCGGGAGTTAGCTCCCGCTTTTTTATTATATTAATGAAGGAACTGCCATGAAAAATATAATAGTCGGGATAGCATTCATATTTTTAACCGGGATGATTTCCGGGTGTTCCTCGGCTGGGATCGCCGGATTTGTAAAAAAAGGTGCGGTCGAATGGGTTGTCACAGGCGAAATGGTAAAAACCGATCTGGAGAATGCGGCGCTGAAAATCGGGAACTCTGTGATCGATATGAAGTGGCTGAAAATCGGGATTTTCGAACGCTATATTCTTCCCGAACTGGCATATCTTGAGATGATGGATGCCGGGATTACGAATCAGCCCGATTTCCCCCCGTATTACGAACGGGAAATGAAAAAGCTGTATTGGTCGCTTCTCTACGAGGCCGGAATGAAACTGGAAACAGCCGAGCTTCAGCAGAGCAAGTTCCCGGTTGTAAGGGTTTCGCATATCCTGATCGATGTCCCCGCCATACTGAAAAAGAAGGGGATAACTTCGACAAACACGGCGCTGACCGAGGAATACTGGTCGCAGGCTTATATTCTTTCGACCAACATGATAGGCAGACTTCAGAGTTCTGTTACGCAGAAGCAGTTATTTGAAAACTACGCGAAACAATACTCGCAGGACTCGTTGACCGCAAAGGGCGGCGGCGATGTCGGGTATATTATCGAGGGGATGACCGTCCCGGAGTTCGAGGCGCCGTTATTCGACGCGAAAACGACGGGGCTTCTCGCCCAGCCTGTGAAGACACAGTACGGTTATCATATCGTATTCATCGCCGAGACGCCGAAGCAGAAGTCATTGGAGGAAATTAAAACGTTAACGGGCGGGAATTTTCAGCAGCAGTATAAAAATCTGCAGAATATTATGAAGATAAAGCAGGTGAAGGAACTTTACAGCATTTACATGGAGAATAAAGGAATTGTCATAAACAGCATACCGTATACGCTGGAATTGATTCCTGAAAAATCCCCCGTCATCAATATCTGGGGACGGGATTACAATTGGCGGGAATGTAAGGATTTGATAGAGATTTTCACTCCGGGGTTTGCGAAGAACCTGAATTTCGATACATTTCTAAAAGAGATGAAATCTCTCAGGAATTTTTTATATTTCGCCGGATTGAGTTATACTAAAGGAGAGCAGAACAAACAGGAATTTATTAACGAATTGGCGAAACGCAAGGATGAATGGATAAAAACGTATTGTACGGATAATCTGAAAGCGCAGCTTTATTCGGCTGCATATTCGGCGGTCAAACCGAAGGAGGTACTGAGTTATTACGAGAAATCGAAATCGCTTTATGTATCGACCAACGGGGCGGTATCGTTCGAATCGGTCTCGAATATGATTTATAAGAATTTGGCGCAGGAAAAGTACGATACGTTATATACGAAGTGGCAGACAAATTCCATCGAGAAATACGGTCTGGTATGGAATGAAGACGCCCTGAAGGAACTGCGGAATCAGTTAGAATCCGCGGTCAAGAAGCAGGGCAATTAGGAGATATCTAGTTGAAACGTAAAGAGATTTTAGAAGCGATCAAGAAAGCGGGCGAGACCAAATTCGCCGTGCTGCAGGAAATGTTCGAGGCGGATAACAAGAACAAGCGGAAACGCCTCCGGTTGGTGCTCGATGAGTACAATACTAAGGGTATTATAAAGTTTTCCCGTGATACGGGGGATATTTCATGGAGCGGGACGGTCGAACCGGTCGAGGAAGAACGCGCCCGCAAACATGAAGAAAAGAAACCGAAAAAGCGCGAATTATTCGGGAAACCGCGTACGGAATCCGCCCCCCTCAAGGAGGCGTCGGAGGATTTCCCGCGTGTGGTCGAAAAGCACCATATCCGTTCCGAATTCCCCCGCCCCGTATTTGTCGAGGCCGAACGTATCCCGACTGAGATACCGTTGTCCGAGCTCGCCCGCAGGGTGGATTTACGCGACGGTATGGTCGTCACTATCGACGGGGTTGACGCGAAGGATTTGGACGACGCGGTATCGCTTGAAGTCCGGAAGGACGGATGGCGGCTCGGAGTGCATATAGCCGACGTATCCAATTATGTCCCGGCCGATTCCAAGCTCGATAAGGAAGCGCTGAAACGCGGTAACAGTTACTATTTTATCGATAAAGTGGTTCCCATGTTCCCGGAGGTGCTGTCCAACGGGCTTTGCAGTCTCAATCCCCATGAGGATAAGCTCACCGTATCGGCGTTCATCGACATCTCCCGCGAGGGCGACGTCTTGTCGTACGAGGTGAAGGAGACGGTAATCCGTACGCGCTACCGCCTGAACTATACCGACGTCCAGCGTTACTTTGACGGCGAACTTACCCCGGAAGACCCGGAGCTTTGCGAAACCCTCGACAGGATGCATGAGGTTTTCCAGATACTTTATAAGAAGCGTATTGCCGACGGCAGTATCGACTTCGATTTCAAGGAGCAGAAGGTCGCGCTCGACTCGGCGGGCGAACCGTCGAGGGTATGGCTCAAGGACAGGCTCGATTCTGAACGGATTGTCGAGGAATTCATGCTCGCGGCGAATAAGGTGATCGCGAAATTCCTCGCCGGGAAGGGGCATTCCATATTCCGTATTCACGAAGAGCCGCCTAACGAGAAAATTGCCGACTTTGTGCGTCTTGCGCTCAGGTTCGGGCATAAATTTCAGGGCGTACCGGTGCCCACGCCGCAGGAAATCCAGCGGGTACTGTTCGAAATAAAGGACAAGCCCTACAAGGAATTCCTCAGCCAATTGCTTCTGCGTTCGATGACGCAGGCGCGTTACGATACCGAGAACCTCGGGCATTACGGGCTGGGCTTCGAGTTTTATACGCATTTTACCTCGCCCATCCGCCGTTACGCCGACCTGCTGGTGCATCGCCTGATTAAGGACGTTCTGCGCCACAGGAAGGAGCATTCGTACAGCGAAGAGGAACTGGACGAAATGGCGAAACATATATCCATCACCGAACGGGTGGCGATGGACGCTGAACGCGAGTTTTACAAAATCAAGTCGGTACGGTTCATGAAAGACAAGGAAGGCAGGCTTTTCGACGGCGTGATCACCGGAGTGACCGCGTTCGGAATGTTCGTCCAGATTTCCGATTACGGAGTCGAAGGACTCATCCGTTACTTCGATATCGACGACGATTACTATGTTGCAAACGAAAAGGAATATACGGCTCAGGGCCGCGATAAACGCAACCGTTATACCATCGGCGACAAGGTTCGGGTGAAGGTGAAGCGTGTGAATGTCGAGAAGGGTTTTCTCGATTTTACGCTGTACGGTACGGAGAAAACTCCCGTCCCCGGCGCCATCAAACCGAAGGTCAACAGGGGCTCCGGATTCAGGCCCGGCAGGAGGAAACCGTGAGAATAAGCTTAGCCCTTTTTCTAATACTTACTGCGCGGGCGGTGTTCGCGCAGGGCACGGAGAACCCGGTTATTCTACAGGAAATTCAATTCAAGCTCGGGGTCTCCCCCGAGTTTGTTTTTAACCGGACGCTCGGCGGGAAATCCCTCCTGAAAGCGTGGATATACGCCCAATGGAAGGATACAGTGGTTTTCGGCGCAGGGTACGGTTTGGATATGACGCACGGGTTTACCGACGCATATTACTTCGGGGCGGGATGGAAAAATATCTTCGGCAGCGGCGCGGGCGTTTACCTTAAATTCCTGAGCGATCCGTCCGGGGAGTACGGTTTCGCCGCGAATTCGATTATTCCGTATGCCGAGTACCGGATCAGCGGGTTTCATATCCGGCTCGGGGTAAACTTCCGTTTTACTGTGACCGGAGCGGATATCTGGAATATCTTCTACTATAATACGCCGATCACAGAAAAACAGCTTTATTATTCGGTCGGGTATGCGTTCCGCTTCTTCGGGGATAAATACACGCTCGCTATCGAGCTTGCCAATCACGAGCGGATGTTCGCGGGGAATTTCGGCAATTACGGGATTTACCTGAAGAATGCTTATGCGCTCGATGACATGTTTGATATTTCTCTCGATATCGGAGTGATCAACGCCGGAAGCATCGCCCTTTCGTCGGTATTCTATAAGCTTAAAATCGGGATGGGGGTGGCATTAAAATGGTAAGACATATCGCCGCGCTGGCCGTGTTTTTATTTTTATCCTCGTGTTCTCTGGATATATTCGGATTATTCGGGACATCCGCTGATATCGACAAACGGTTCAGCGAAAGCAGGGCGCTGCCGGCGGTTCCCGATCTGGCGATCGCTACTAATGATTATTCGTTTATCGTATTAGCAGACCTGCACGTGTACTCATGGGACAACGGGAATTTCGACAGGCTGAAGGCGAGGCTCACCTCGGACGATAAATATATCCTCGCGTGCGGAGACCTGACCCAGCAGGGAGAGCTCCAATATATGCAGAATTACCGCGATTTGATGAGCGGGCTGGGTATTCCGTTTTATTCCACACCGGGGAACCACGACCTCTACTTCGGGGGATGGGCGAATTACCGTGATATCCTGGGGCCTTCGTGCTTTACGCTCAAGGCGGGGAATGTCCGTATTATCTCGTTCGATTCCGCGAGCGGTACGCTCGGAGGGGAACAGCGGGCATGGCTGGAAAACATACTGCGGACTTATACCGAACCGCTTTGCGTGGTGTTCACCCATTTCGAGTTCTTCAGCCCGTCCATTTTAGAGACACAGCAGTATACCGATATCGAGGAAGTTTATTACCTGATGGACCTGTTCTCCTCATATGGGGTCGATTATGTGTTCATGGGGCATTCGCACGCATACGACGACAGGACGGTGAACGGCGTACGGTATGTGGTCGGCGAGGATTTTAAGGAGAACGGCGGGAACAGTAAAGTGATCCGCGTACAGGTGAACGGCGGAACGATTTCTCACAGCACGTTCATGCTGAATATATAGTTATGTTCGGGTAGAAATACCGTAATAATAAAAGGAAGTCTTTGAAAATTGGAATTCCCGCGAACAAGGGAATCGGGAAAATTCGATATATTCCGATATTATTCGTGGATGTGAATGATAAACAGGAGGGAAAAATGAAAATTGTGAAGAGTATTCTCGCGTTATTTATCATTGCGGCCGCGATTCCCGCGGTATACGGGATAACACTTTATCCCGGAGCGCAATATCATTATATCGGGGTCGGCGCTAAGGAAGCCGCGCTCGGATACACGGGCATCAGCTCGCCGGGTGGGATGAGCGGTATGTGGTTCAACCCCGCGGCGCTGGGAGACCTTCGCCGCATAGCGAACAGTTTCGGCGTCGGTGGGTTCGGCACCTCACAGTTCCTCGGCGAGCTTGGATTCGCGCTGCCGACCGTGAGCGGAGTGTTCTGGTTCGACGCGCTTTATATCTACGGCTCGGATAACGGGGTTAAAAATATCGCCGCGCTGAATATCGCAATCGCGAAACCGATCACCGATACCCTTTATTGGGGTTTCGGCCTGAAGGGCGGATTTGCAAACACTATCCTGAATCCCCAGAGCTCGGACTGGCAGCTCGGGTTCGATATGGGTATCGTCAATTTCGACGATTCCTTATCGGAGGGCTTGGGGTTTCTGAACTTCTCGTGGGGCGCGGTGTTCAAGAATATCGGTAAAAATATCAACCTGACGAACTCCGACACTATGCCCGGAATGGGGATAGGTTTGGGCGCATCGTTCTATCTGATTAAGTACGAAGCCTATAAGATGAAGATTTCCGCGGACGTGACCGTGCCGTGGGCGCCGCTCGACTTTGTGGCGGGTATCGGTATCGAACAGACGCTTTTCGACCTGTTCAATATCCGCGCGGGGTACACATACAACAATTTCGGGGTAGGGCCGTTCACGTTCGGGCTGGGCCTGAGCGGGAAATTCGGGCTGGCGCAGAACAGCGACGCCACCACCGATATCGACCTCTCGTACGCCATCCAGATGCAGAAATTCAACGGGACGGACGAGTTCGCCCATATGATCAACCTCAGCATCGCGTGGGGATACTATGATAAAGTCCCGCCGACGGTGGGGGTCGATCAGGATTATTCGTATATTTCCCCAAACCATGACGGTATACAGGACAGCGCGAAATTCGGCCTCAAAGCGTCGGATAATACGCTTCTCGCCGGATGGAGGCTGGAGATATTCGACAGCAAAAGGACAAAAATAAGGGTATTCGAAGGAGTGCCCGAATCGAAAATACAAAGCCTGACTATCGAGAAATTCTTTACGCAGATATTCTCCGCGAAGAAGGCGGTAAATGTACCTGCGTATATTAACTGGGCAGGCGTTAACGATCTCGGTATTCTGGGCGGCGACGGGAATTATACCTATATCCTGATCGCTTGGGACGAGAACGGCAACACCGCGACTAATAAAACGGGAAAGGTTGTTATCGATACGAAGGTGCCGAAGGTGGATGTCACCCCGAATATGACTATTTTCTCTCCCAACGGCGACGGCGCGAAAGAGGAGATCGTATTTACCCTCAAGGGTCAGAATATTCAGCAGGGCGATATCATTTCCGCCGAGATTTGGAACTCCTACGGAATGGAGGTAAAGAAGTTCGAATACACGTCACAGGCGCCGGATAAGATTGTTTGGAACGGCGTCGGCGATGACGGTAAACCGGTTCCCGAAGGCGACTATACGTTCATTATCAACGTGTCCGATCTGGCGGGAAACCGTTCGCTGGCGAAAGTCGATCAGTTCAAACTTGTCCGTACGATACAGACGGTAGAGCTGAAACTGAGAAATGACGGATTCTCCCCCAACGGGGACGGATGGATGGACGATATCATATTCAAACCCTCGGTATCGGACTCCACCGGACTGCTGAACTGGACGTTCCGTGTCCTGTCGTCCGACGGCAAGGTTGTGATAAAGTATGACGGAACGGGTAATCCGCCGCAGGAACTTTCATGGGACGGTAAGGATTCGGCGGGAAAGACCGCGGTCGACGGCGAATATTCCGGCGAGTTCCTTGTATTCTACGATAGCGGCAACCACCCGGTCAGCCAGAAGAAGACGGTGAAGCTGGATACGATCGCCCCCCAGATCAGGATCGAGATACCCAAGCCGCTGATCCAGCCCAACGATAAGGGCAAGATCGAGCCGGTGGAGATACTTTTATCGGATGTTAAGGGCGATCAGGGCGACACCTATCGGATAAAAATAGTGGATTCGCAGGAGAGTTTGGTCAAGTATGATAAATTTACGAAGGATATGTATGAAAACGGCGATCCCACCGATCCGGGTAATCCTAATAAGTATAAAAAATACCTATGGGACGGGCGCGGCAACGATCTGAAGCCAGTGCCGGACGGAAAGTACAGCTTTATTATAGAAAGCTACGACGAGCTTGGGAACAGCGCAGTATTCATCGCGGCTAAGCCGATTATTGTCAAGGCGGGATTTGAGACGGTTACTGTTCAGGCGGACACTGTCGCGATCTCTCCGCAGGGCGGCGGCAACAGCCAGAGCGCCGGCTTCAAGTTCAATTTATCGGATACCAAGTGGCTATCCCAGTTCTCGTTTATAATCAAAGACGAAAACGGAAACATCGTTAAGAAGGTATCCAGCCCGAAGTTCATCATGGATTATACATGGGACGGAAAGGACGACAGCGGAAAATATGTTCCGGACGGTGTTTATACCTATATCGCGGTGGCGGATTTCGCGGAGGTCGAGCAGAAGACGAATTCGATTGAACGCAAGATCATAGTCGATAACGAGCCGCCGAAGATCGAACTCGCCCCCGGACAGGATTATACTTATCTCGCGTTCTCGCCCAATAACGACGGTGTTAAGGAATCCATCGTGTTCAGCCTGAACGTGAAGGGTAATAAGGGCGACCGAGTATTTGCGTATATCACGGATGCGAACGGAAATATTATCAGGAAGTTCGTATGGAAGAGCATAGAGGACATCCCCTCTGAGCTTAAATGGAACGGGAACGACGATAAGGGCAAACCCGCTCCTCAGGGAAAGTACACTCTTATTATCAACGGCGTCGATATCGCGGGGAATTCCACCGAGATGAAGATCGATAATATCAAGCTTGTCCGCGAATTCGAGAAGCTCGAGTTTGTGGTAAAGGATTACTATCTCGCTCCGAACGGAAAAGATCAGTATAAAAAGCTGAACTTCGGCTCCAAGCTCTCGTCCACCGACGGGCTGGTCGAAGCGAAGATGGTTGTCTTCGACGAAGTCGGGCGCGCGGTCAAGACCTACAAAATGGATAAGAACAATTATTCCAATATTTCATGGAACGGCGAGAGCGACTACGGCAGCGGGTTTGCTCCGGACGGGGTTTATTCCGCTAACGTGTACTTTGTGTTCGACAGCGGAAACCAGATATCCGGAAAGATACAGAACATCGTTCTCGACCGGACTGCCCCCACACTTAATCTCTGGTCGGTGCCGAATTACTTCTCGCCCGACGGCGACGGGAAGGGAGACATACTCTACCTGAATTACAGTGTGCTCGATAAGAACGGTGTCGATAAATGGGACATGACGATCTACAAAGTCCTGACGCTTTATCAGAAATCGTCGAGCTATACCGACTATATCCCGTTCAAGAGCTACTCCGGTAAGGCTGTCACGAACAACGCGACGATCGCGTGGGACGGAAAGAGCGACCGCCCGAATGAATCGGTCGGATCGATGCAGGATTTCATGCTGGTGCTGACCGCGACCGATAAGCTCGGCAATTCGTCTGCGATCACCAACCGTTTCGAATCGGGTATCCTGATCAAGCCTACTTCCGACGGGTTCATGATTATAATGGACAGCATCACGTTCGGCTACGACAGCGCTGCGCTGAACCCCAGCGATAAAAAGAAACTCGTCATGCTCGCCGATATGTTCAAGAAGCTTATTCAGAACCCGACGAACTACGGTATAACGAATGCGTTTACTATCGAAGTGCGCGGGCATACCGACGAACGCGGGCCGGATAACTATAATATGACCCTCTCGATCAACCGCGCGACATCGGTCTACGATTATCTGACGAAGGACCTCAACGTGTTCAAGTCGCTGCTGTACTTCAAGGGCGCGGGCGAAAGCGAACTGTTAGTGAAGGATATTTTAAATACGCTGCCGCAGGTGGAGCAGGAACGCCTGCACGCGATGAACCGCAGGGTGGAGTTCTATATCCATGTTATCCCGAAGCAGCCGCCGAAGAAGAAATAACAGATTTGATTTGATATCCCCCCGTGATGAGCGGGGGGATTTTATTTGGATGCATCGATTGCGCCTATACCTCGGCTATGACCGGCACTCATTTTAAGAGACAAGCGCCCGGCATGAAAATAAACCTTCACCCTGAGCGAAGTCGAAGGGTGGGTATACATATTTATAAATACTGCCTGTTTTGATGCTGTCTCTGCGAGCGAACGAAGTGATCTGATTTGAACAAGCCGCTTCCGGTTCGGTAATGCTCACTGTTCGCGGTGACGATACTGATCGAGCCTTGATTTGCTCGGAATGATTATCAGAGTTGGCCTATCGCCTGCCCAGAACTAAGCCCGCAGGAGCGTATCTCCTTACCTTCATCAATACGCGCTTCGGCAGGATGACGTTCAGCGCCGACGGTACCGCCTCGACGGTCACCGGGAGGGAATGGTACAATTCGCCGTCGATCTGTGTGGGGACATTCTGCGCGGAAGTGAGTCTTACCGACTTCGTGCGGTAGAACGCCTGCTTCTTGAAGAAAATCTTCCTTCTCCTCGTGCGGGGCATGAACGCTGTCATGAACACCTGCGCGGCGAGTTTGATAAAGTTCCACCGCCCGGCTTCCTTGAACACATACACGTCGAGAAACCCGTCCGTCGGGATTGCGCGCGGGGAGATAGTGAAATAGACCCCGTATCGGCTGGTGTTCGATACGAGGACGAACGTGCCTTTATCGCGGCGGCCGTTATCCAGCTCGATTCCGATTTCGGGGAATCCGTACATCGTAAACGCATGGAGGCTTCCCATAACGTATGCGATCTTTCCGAATACCCGCTTGATATTCATCTGCTCGACTTTCTTGATCGAGTACGCGTCGAAACCTGCGCCGCACATCAGCAGAAAATGACGGTTATTGAGCGACATCGAGATACGGTCGTCGAGCATCTGAGTGACGCCTGTATTGAGCGCAGCCGAAATACGCCCAACGTCCAGCCGCGCGGTGAACCCGTCGGTAATTACCCTGCATGCCTGCCGCGGATGTGCCGGGATATTCATCTCGGCGGCGAATACGTTGCCGGTGCCCCACGGCAGTACAGCGAGGGTCTTATCGCTTCCCACCATCCCGTTCAGTACCTCGTTGATCGTACCGTCGCCGCCGGCCCCGATTATGACGTCATAGTCCGATTCGCAGGCGTCGCGGGCTATAACAGTGGCGTGGCCGGGTTCCTCGGTGCCCTGCGTGCGGAGTTCCAGCCCGTACTCGCGGAAGTAACGGATTGTTTCGTCGATATACTGACGGTACTTCCCCTGTCCGGAACGGGGGTTGTAAATCAGGAGATATTTCCTGTAGGTTTGAGGGTTAAGCTTCTTTTTACTCATAAATTTCACCAGGATTGTGCTTTCATATAAAGTATAGGCGGTACAACAAGTTTAGTCAACCTGCCGCGCGCCCCTTTGTTCGATTTTACTGCCGATCGTTTATCTGCACTCGAACAAGGGTAAAAGCATTGCATGTTCCCGGCCTGAATTCGGGCAAGCCCCCGCCTTACGGCGAGGACAGGCCGTACGCAGTACCTATTTATTTGAAATGTACGGGATATTAATGTATGATATATACAAAACAATAAAGGGAGTAACATATGAAAACGTTACTATTATTGGTGTTGATGATGCCTGCAATATTATTCGCGGAGTACACGATCAAACCGTCCTATAATTATCTGCCGTTCGGGAACGGGATGAGTGTGGCGGTGTACGATATGAAGAAGAGCAAGAGTCTGATCTATTTCTATGATCACATATATAAACAGTACGACCAGAAAAGCCAGTCCCAGAGCTTCCTGAAGAAGGACGGCATCCGATGGGGTGTAAATAACGGGTGGCTCGATAGCTGGAAAGTGGAGCAGGCGGAGTATGTCAACGGTACGGGGATAGTCAAGATCAATAAATCCTACTCCGAATTGCAGAATATCTCGGTCAACGAGTATTACTTTATGCCGATGCAGTCGGATAAGCGTATTATAGTGGCGGTGCTCGAACTCGCCAATATCGGCGACGGCGACGTAACGGTCAATCCGTTCCTGTATGTCGAGGCCGCGCTGAGCTCCAAGGAGACCGCTGTGAAGAAGGATATGGACGGCGGCATAGTATTTAGCGAATCGGCGTCAAAGGTAAAGGAGGGTTCGCCTATCCTGATGACCCTTGTGCCGTCGCCGGATTCGTACGCGTATAAAATGAAGAAAAACTATCCGGATAATTTCTCGAAGAATACTGTAGCGCTGGATAACGTTGTCGAGGAAGGAAGCGACCTGATCGGGGCGATGCGGTATAAACCTGTCGCTATAAAGAAAGGCCAGAATGTCCGTGTAATGGCGGTATTCGCATTATGCCCGAGCGGTCAGGATGACGAATATATCAAGGAAATGTCGTCCTACCTGAAGAACGGCGCGGACAAGTGTTTGAGCGACGAGATGGCGTGGTGGGATAAATGGCACAAGGTCGAGAAAATCCCGTCGTATCTTACCGAGGACGAGAAACTGCTCTATAAGCAGTCGACCGCCGTCCTGAAGATGGCGCAATGCCGCGAGCCGGGAAAACCCTACGGCCAGATACTTGCGAGCATGCCTCCCGGACAATGGAATATCTGCTGGCCCCGCGACGCTTCCTATTCTATGGTCGCGCTGGTGAAAAGCGGTCATCTCGAAGAAGCCAAAGCGTGCCTCGAGTTCATGCTGAACGCGCCCAACGGGAAATTTAACGGCGCGAACTATGTCGGAAAGGACTATAAAATATCCGTCTGCCGCTATTACGGAAACGGTGACGAGGAGAGCGATTTGAACCAGTCCGGGCCGAACCTGGAATGGGACGATTTCGGTCTATTCCTGTGGGCGTTCTCGGAATATGTGCAGGCCAGCAAGGATAAAGCGTTCCTGAAGAAGTACTACCCTGTCGCGAAGGAACTGATCGCCGATGTACTGGTGCACCTGATGGAGCCGGAGGGATACCTCAAACCCGATTCTTCGATATGGGAACGGCATTGGGAGCCTGAGAAGGGTGTAGACGGGAAAAAACATTTTGCGTATTCCACTATCAACGCTTATAACGGACTGACTCAGTTTGCGAATATCTCGCCCGACAAGAAGGATAAAAAGTATTATCTTGCGAAGGCGGATGCGATTAAGGCGGGATTCCTGAAGAACTTTATTGTCGATAATGTGATAGTTGTCAATCTTGAGGATAAAGCGAAAGGGGCGAACTCCTACATGGATGCGTCGGTAATCGAGGCGGTCAATTTCGGTATGGTCGATAAAAAAGTCGCGGCGGCGACGCTTGCGGCGTTGGAGAAATACCTCAAGATGGAGAAGTCCCCGGGATTCTTCCGCAACGACGATAATACATGGTACGATCTTCAGGAATGGATTGTCGTCGATCTGCGCATCGCGGTGGCGTATTACATGATGGGAAACAAAGACCGCGCCTACGAGATAGTCCGCTGGATAGTCGATAACGCGAAGGCGAATTTCTATCTGGTTCCGGAACTGCTCGAGCAGAAAAATCAATCGTTTCAGGGCGCGATCCCGATGGCGGGATTTGGCGCCGGCGTATATATTATTGTGACGGATTTCATGAAGGGGAAGAAGTAGTTTTATACTAACCGGAGGAAGGGATGAATAAGGGATTTCTAAAGTTTGCAGGCGTCGTATGTTTATTCGCTGTGTTTGCCGGATGCGGTAAAAATCTGGAATATAAGTATGTCAATAAAACAGAGTTTCTGACAAAACCCGCCGCGGCGTTTCCCGAGGTAAGGTTTATCACAATGAGCGACCTGCATTATTACGATAAATCGCTGGGTGTATCGGGGCAGGCGTACTCGAATTACCTTCTAAACGACAGGAAGCTGCTGACGTTAAGCGAAAGCCTTATTCAGGCCGCTGTGGAAAAAATAATTCAATCTTCCGCGCGGTTCGTAATTATTTCCGGCGACCTGACGAAGGACGGGGAAAAACTTTGTCATGAAAAGGTGTCGGCTTACCTTTCGAAAATTGAAGCATCGGGGAAATCCGTCTATGTTGTTCCCGGGAATCACGATATCAATAATCCCCATGCAGTAAGCTATAACGGTACAAATATAACAAAGGTCGATACGATCAACGCAGAGGAATTCGCGCAGATTTATTTCCTGTACGGTTATCAGGAGGCATTCGCACGGGATACCAATTCCCTTTCGTACGCGGTCGAGCCTGTCAGCGGACTTTGGCTCTTATGTATCGACTCTACCGATCACAAGGATAATTTCAAGCTCGGCGAGCCTGTGACTGCGGGTAAACTGACCCAGCCCTCATTGGATTGGATCGAGACAATACTCCACGACGCGGTAATCAAGAACAAGGCGGTAATTGCGGTCATGCATCACGGCGCGGTACCGCATTGGAAGGGACAGGAGAAGCTGCACCCGGAATATATCATCGACGAATACCCCGGTATTTCACAAATGCTCGCAGCCTATCATGTTCGGGCGGTTTTCACGGGGCATTACCACGCTAACGATATCACCTTGAAAAGTTTCGCGAATAAAAGTTTCCTGTTCGATATCGAGACGGGTTCGCTTGTGACATATCCCTCCCCGATGAGGATCGTCGATATCGGCGCCAATCAGAAAATGACGGTGAGTACCATGAATATCACAAGCATCCCGGCGTATAACGGTGACCTTGCCGCCTATGCGAAGGCGTATGTAATCGAAGGACTCTCATCCATGATTTACGATAAACTGATCAAGTATGGAGTCACCGCCGGGGAAGCCCAGCAGATCACTCCCTATGTCGCGGAAGGATTTGTAATGCATTACGCCGGCGAGGATACGAACAAAACATACGAAGCAAAGATCGATGGGCTTGGGATATGGGGAAGCATAGTGTTCGACAATCAGAAGTATGTGATCGAGAATCTCCGTGTCGACCTCGAACCGCCCGATAACGACGTGGTTCTCGATTTGAGAGAAGGCGCGTGGTCGGGAGCCAAGTAATAATAAACATACGATAAATATTCAGTAA
Organism: Brevinematales bacterium; assembly: GCA_020059465.1. GTDB lineage: Bacteria > Spirochaetota > Brevinematia > Brevinematales > GWF1-51-8 > GWF1-51-8. The sequence goes on along the minus strand of JAGVBZ010000008.1, from coordinate 275 downwards.
ATAAATTTGACAAAAATATAGGCATACACTATGATATTGGAACTATTTTAAGGAGGGTTTTACATGCGTAAACCTATCGTGTTTATGGCTGTGATCGCTTTTGCTTTCACACTCAGTATTGCGACACCTTCACAGGGGAATGCGGCAGTTGCTATTTCGATCAATCCGTTTGCTACTGTCGTCTCGCATTTTTTTTGTCCTATTAGTCGCAAATAGTATGTCACAAATCGTTCCTAAAATCAACCCCTCGCATGCCCGCAAGGAGTTTTTATTTT